>JROS01000070.1:0-25829 GCA_000769715.1 Desulfobulbus sp. Tol-SR | reverse complement strand
CGCCTCGGCCAACCCCTCCAGCCCCCGGCAGACCGTGGCGGCGCCGATATCAAAGCCGAGGTGGGAATCGAGCAGATGGCGGGCGCCGGCCAGCAACTCGCCATACGGTTCGGGAATCAGCGGCGAGGCATGTTCACAGCTGAGCAGCAGTCTCATGGCACAAACTGCGTGTTGGTTGCCAGCGACCGGGCCAGCCGCCGATAGACCGCCTGCAGCCGCTCGCGGCGGCTGTCGCCGTCGAGGGCGCGGAGGATGCGACTCGCCAGGCATCCCTGGTCGAGGATGACCGCCAGGGCCGCCCGGCTGCCGGCATCGATCGCCCCGGCGCAGCGGTCGAACAGCCCGGCCCAGACCGCGCACGCTGGCATCTCCCGCTCGTTGAAGCCGAACAACCGCAGGTAGTCCCGATCCTCCACCATCGTCTCCCCCCCCTGGCGGATGACGGCGAGGAACAGCCGGCGCAGCCGTTCGGTATCGACCCGACCCTGGGCGCCGGGATCGGACCACTCCCCGGCCGCGAGGGAGCGCAGACACTCGATCAGCAACCGGGCGATGCTGCAGTCCGCCAGCGGGCATTCCTGGGTGTCGAGGATCCTGATCTCGATGGCCCCGCGGTCGAAACGGGCGATCGCCCCCCGGGCGTTGAGGAAATAGCGGTCCATGATCCCCGCCGGATCGTAGGGCGCAATCGCCGCCATGATCGGGGCGAAGATCCGCTCTTCGTACTCGGCCTCGCTGGTGACCGGCTCCGGGATCAACCGCCCGGTCAGGGCCGGCAGGCGGTCCTGGTTGTGGAGGTAGACGTCGAGCCGCGAATCGAGCCAGCCGGTCGGCCGGCCGTCGAGAATCGGCGATGATGCGGTCAGCGCCGGCATCAGCGGCAGCAGCAGGCGGATGGCGGTATGCAGCCGGGCGAACTCGGCGTCGCCATGAAACGGCAGGTTGAGGTGGGCGCTCTGGAGGTTGGCCCAGCCATGACCGCGGCAGTCGAAGATGGTGTTGTAGAGGTCGTAGATCTCATGGGCGTCGTGCGGCCACAGCACCATCTCCCGCCCCGGGTCCATCCACGGGTGGGCCCCGCCCGGCAGCAGCATGGCGCCGTGACGGGCGAGCAGACCGTCGATGAGCTCGACATTGCGATGAAAATCGGCGGCCGCGCGCTGCAGGTCGGCGGTCGGACCGTTGGTCTTCAGCTCGAGCACATGGGCCGCCAACTCGTTCGACCAGGCGATCGCCCCGTTGTCGACATCCGACACCTGGCGGCCGGCAAAATCGCGGAACAGCCGGTCGACCAGAGGCCGGACGTCGAGGCTGGCGCGGTCGACCACCATGTACTCGATCTCGAGGCCGAAGGCGGCGAAGAGATGCAGGGCGGCCGCCGCACTCATATCGCCGCCTCTCCCCCGGTGCGTTCGACGATCCGCCGCATGAAGGCGTCGATGATCCGGCGGTAGACGACATCCCCCTCCCCGAAATCCTCGACCCCCTCGTCGATGTTCGGGTTTTCGTTGATCTCGATGACGATCGGCCGGCCCTTGACGGCCTTGATATCGACGCCGTAGAGGCCGAGGCCGATCGGCTTCACCGCCTTTTTCGCGATCTTGAGGATCGCCGGCGGCACATCGGCCAGCCGCACCCCCTCGAAGCCGCCGGAGACCTCGCTGCCCTTCTTCGCCTCCCAGTTGTAGATCTGCCAGTGGTTCCTGGCCATCAGGTACTTGCAGGCGAAGAGCGGGTCGCCGTCGAGGATGCCGATCCGCCAGTCGAACTCGGTGAAGATGAATTCCTGGGCGATCAGGAGTTCCGATTTCTTCAGCATCGCCTCGATCAGCTTCTCCAGTTCGGCGCCGGTCTCGGCCTTCTTGACCCCGAACGAGAAGGTGGAGTCGGGCAGCTTCAGCACGCAGGGGAAATTGAGCGTCGACTCGACCAGGTGGCGGTTGCGGCGGTGGACGATCATCGTCTTCGGCGTCGCCACCCCGGCCGACTGCAGCATCTCGGCGAGATAGACCTTGTTGTTGATCTTGAGGATCGACTCGGGATAGTCGAGCAGGGCGATCCCCTCCCGCTGGGCATGGTGGGCGAACTGGTAGGTCTCGTTGTTGACGTGGGTGTTCTGGCGGATGAACAGCGCATCGTACATCAGCAGGCGGTTGTAGTCCTTCACCGAGATCACGTCGACGTTGAAGCCGGCCTTCTCGCCGTAGCGGACGAACTTCTGGATCGCCTTCCAGTCCGAGGGCGGGGCCGGGTCATCGTCGCGGTAGAGAATCGCCATGGCGTAGCGGCCGACATGCGCCCCCGGCTTGCCCGAGCCGTAGCGTTTCTGCGAGAAATAGTCCTCGGCCCGGCGCAGGACGAAATCGAAGTGAGTCTCCGGGATGTCCTTGGCCGAGATGGTCCTGACGCTCTTGATATGCCACAGCCGGCTGGTGCTGCGGACGAACCGGACCCGCAGGAAGGGGACGCGGAACATCCGGTAGAACAGGTTGCTGAGGTCGTCGTACTTTTCGGCCAGGTTGCGGCCGAAATAGACGCTGAGGATGAACTCGTCCGAGCGCAGGTCCTTGAGGCGGCGCTGGATCAGGCTGTCCATGTCCTCCGAGATCATCTTGATGACGAAGGGCTTCTGGACATCGAGGATGTTGCGCACCGTCGGGATCGGCTTGTGGCCGCGGGCCTCGGCCAGCAGCGAGACATAGTAGCCCTTCGACTGGTAGCTGTAGGAGCGGCAGAGGTTGAAGACCCGAAGCTTTCTGGCCTTGGCCCAGTCGGGGTTGGTCAGGTACTCGTGGGAGGAGACGATCGCCAGGTTCGCCCCTTTGATCTTCCAGGTCTCGGGATTGTCGACGACGATGACCTTGTGCATCATCGCCTCGCCGGCTGGACGATCAGCAGGTTGGCATCGTAGGTCACGCTGCCGAGATGGATGGCGTTGATCAGCCGCTGCACCGGCAGGGTATAGTACTGCGAGACGCTCAAGGGGTTGCCGCTGTAGGGATCGGCGATCCGGACCATATCGACTGCCGCATACTCGGTGAGGACGACGAAATGGCCCATCGGTTCGCCGCTGATATCGTTGTAGACCGAGCGTTTGCCGCGGGTTACCTCCCGCATCGAGTTGTAGAGATAGGTGGCGGAAAGGCCGGTCAGGATCGGAATCGACAGCTGCAGGATGCTCTTGAGCAGCGCCGGGGTCAACGGGTCGAAGAGGATCCGGCCGCCCCGCTGGAGAAAGGTGATGTAGGCCTGGCTGGCCTGGACAAAGCGCTTCTTGTTCTTGTACTCCTGCTGCCTCTCGAGCTTGGCGATCAGGGCCGGCGGATCGAGGGCGGCCCAGGTCGGGTCGAACATCTTCAGGTTCCAGGAGTAGATGGTGGCGTCCATGCCGCGCCGCAGGGCGTCGATGCCGAGGTAGACGGCAAGGGTGCCGCCGGTCTCGAGCGATTTGATATCCTCGATCAGGCGGCTCAGCTCGACTTCGAGATCGTAATAACGGTAGACCGCGTGGAGCGAGGTCGGGCCGCAGGAATTGTCGTCGGGCTGAGGGAGGATCGTCAGTTCCATGCCATTCATCCTGAGAAAAACGCATTGTCCGGCGATGGTCGGACCGGTGATACTTCATCATGCCAGAGGCAGGAAGCGGCCGTCAATGACTTCTTCGGCGAATTCCCGGCCCGGCAACAGCGGCAATGGATTTCCCGCCTTTCTGATTCGGCGCCGATCGGGTATGATATCTGTTTTCCCGGCACCGGCACGACGCCACCTGCGGCCGGAACCAGCCCCCATCCCTGGCGATGCAATCCTCCAACCACCCGACAGCCATGCACAATATCCTCTTCGACCTCGACGGCACCCTCACCGACTCCAGCCTCGGCATCACCCGCTGCGTCCAGTACGCCCTGCAGCAGCTCGGCCGACCGGCACCGCCGGCCGACGAACTGCTGTTCTGCATCGGCCCGCCGCTGCTCGAGAGCTTCACCGTGCTGCTGCCGGACGGATCGACCGACCTGGCCCGCGAGGCGGTGCTCCACTACCGCGACCGCTTCGACCGCATCGGCAAGTTCGAGAACCAGGTCTACGACGACATTCCCGAGGCCCTGGCCGAACTGCAGGACCAGGACTGCCGGCTGTTCCTCGCCACCTCGAAGGCCGAGGTCTTCGCCCGCCAGATCCTGCACCACTTCGAGCTGGCCCCCTTCTTCACCGCCATCTACGGCGCCCGGCTCGACGGCAGCCTGTGCGACAAGAGCGAGCTGATCGGCCATATCCTGGAGCAGGAAGGGCTGGCCCCGGCTCAGACCCTGATGGTCGGCGACCGCAAGCACGACATGATCGGGGCGGCCGCCTGCCGGATCGGCGGCATCGGCGTGACCTACGGTTTCGGCAGCATCGAGGAGCTGACCACCCACGGTGCCAACCACCTGGTCCATACGCCGCTGGCCATCCCCGGTCTGGTGGCCCGGCTGCGCCAGGCAGAGAGCGGCGACACGGCAAACATCCCCCGCCAATGATCGCCAGCTTCCCGCCGGTGGCCGCGGCCGACGCCCGGCTGCTGATCCTCGGCAGCATCCCCGGCCGGGAGTCGCTCAGGCAACGGCAGTACTACGCCCATCCCCGCAACGCCTTCTGGCCCATCATCGCCGAAGTCTTCGGCGCCGCCTCCGACCTGCCCTATGATGAACGGCTGCGGTTGCTGACCGACCACGGCATCGCCCTGTGGGACGTCATCGGCAACTGCCGGCGGCCCACCAGCCTCGACAGCGACATCGAGCCGGAGTCGGTTCAGGTCAACGATTTCGCCCGCTTCCTCGCCGCCCACCACCTCATCGCCACGATCTGCTTCAACGGCGGCACCGCCGAGGCCACCTTCCGCCGCCGCATCCTGCCGTTTCTCGATCTGGGACAGCAACCTCTCACCTTCCATCGCCTGCCCTCGACCAGTCCGGCCAACGCCGGCTGCAGCTATGCCGAGAAACTGGCCCGCTGGCGCCGCGCCCTGATGACCTGAGGTTCGCCCTGCCTCCTGGCGGCAGCCATCCGTGCCATTGCGGCCTCGGTTCGGGTGGTCCCAGCTGAGTAAATCTTACCCATCCGGCCCCCCAGACTGAATACTCATTCACCACCGTACCGATCCTGCCGGCAAACCGCCGCGCTCGGCGCCATACACATATTAGACGTAAACATAGGGACATAGGTGGTCATTTTCCATCGCTGCATTTCTGGCAGCGTCTTTGCAACTCATCAGCCCACAGTGACATCAATCCTTTTTTATTTCCCCCATAACGAGGTGCAATCATGATGACCAGAAATGTCTCGACCACAGCCGTAATCGCTCTTTTCCTCATAATCAGCTTATCGAGACAATAGCCAGGGACAACGGCACCCGCACCGATGAGCTCCTGGCCTTGGTCGCCGCCGGGCTCGGCGGCGATTCGCGCTGACCCAACAGCCCTGTCATATCAAGGTAATTCGACCTTATCTTTCATGTCATTTCGAGCGAAGCGAGAAACCTCGTTGTTCCCGGTAGGGCGAGGGCCGAGATGCCGCCCCCCGCTGTCATTTCGTGCGATAGCGAGAAATCTCGTGTTGTCGAGGATGCCCCCTTCTCGTGGTTGATGATGGCCGAAGGAGATCTCTCCCTGGCGGTCGAGATGACAGCGGGGGGCCGGTCGCGATGGCAGGGGCGCCGGTCGCGGCGACAGAGGGGGAAGATGGCGATGACAGGGCAGACAGCCATCCATTCCGCAACGCCTCGATCAAGAGATAAATTGGAATTCTCACCGAAAAAGGTATTATCAACTGATGCTTGAAAACGCATTGGCGATTTTTTCGGCACGGATCCCCAGCCATAACGCGAAGTCATCCATCCAGTCAAATTTCCTGATTTCCCGATATCCCATGCGGCGTTTCTTTCTCCTTCCCGGTACCTGGCTCCTGTTGCTGCTGCACGCCGCCTGCGCCCCGGTCGGTCCCGAATACCGGCCGCCGGCCGCCGACCTGCCGGACACTTGGGGCGGCGGGCAGGAGTTGGCGGCTCCTGCCGCTGCCGACCACTCCCAACGCTGGTGGGGCCTGTTCGACGATCCCATCCTCAGCCGCCTCGTCGACCGGGCCATCGAGGCCAACCACGACCTGCGCATCGCCGCCAGCCGGATCACCGCCGCCCGGGCCCGACTGCGGCAGACGGCGGCAGAAGCCTCCCCTGCAGTGAACGCCGGCGCCGGCTCGACCCATGCCCGGCGCAGCGACAATGCCGGCACCGATGGCGGCAGCCGCGACCTGTACGAGGCCGGCTTCGACGCCGCCTGGGAGATTGACCTCTTCGGCGGCCGGCGCCGGGCCATCGAGGCCGCCACCGCCACCCTGGCCGCCTCGGAAGAGAACCGTCGCGATATCCTGATCTCGCTCGAGGCCGAGGTGGCCCGCACCTATTTCGAACTGCGCGGCAGCGAGCGCCTGCTGGCCACGGCCCGCAACACCCTGGCGGCCCAGGAGAAGACCCTGGCGGTCGTCGCCGGCCGCCGCCAGCTCGGTCTCGCCTCCGCTCTCGAGGCCGCCCGGGCCGAGACCCAGAAATCCCTGGTCGCCGCCCAGATCCCGGCCCTGGAACAGAAGATCGCCGCCGGCCGCAACCAGCTGGCGCTGCTGCTCGACCTGCCGCCGACCGAGATGGCCCGTCGCCTGGCGAACGCCGCTCCTGCGTTCACCCTGCCGCCCACCCTGCCGGCCGGCCTCCCCTCCGATCTGCTCCGCCGCCGCCCCGATATCCGCCAGGCCGAACGCCTTCTGGCCACAGCCACCGCCGAGGTCGGGGTCGCCACCGCCGACCTCTTCCCCCGTTTTTCGCTCTCCGGCCTGATCGGCCTGCAGAGTTCCAGCCTGTCCGACCTGGTCAGCACGAACAGCCGCTTCTGGTCGATCGGCCCCTCGGTCAGTTTGCCGGTGTTCAACCGTCGCCGGCTCCGGGCCGCCGTGACCATCACCGAGGCGGCGCTGGAAGAGATGCAGGCCACGTACGAGAAGATCGTGCTCGCCGCTCTGCTCGAGACCGAAACCGCCCTCGTCAACTACTCCAGCGAGCAGGAGACCCGCAGCCGACTGGCCGCGGCGGTGGAGACCGGCAGTCAGGCCCTGGTTTTCAACGAGGGCCTGTACGCCGCCGGGCTGGCCGACCTCACCGACGTCCTCGCCAGCCAGCGCACCCTCTTTGCCGCCCGGGAGCAGCTGATCGTCAGCGACCAGCGGCTGGCGGTCGCCGTCATCGCCCTCTACAAGACCCTGGGCGGCGGCTGGCAGATTGCCGGGGAACCGGCGCCGGTTGCCGCCGCCGGCACCACCCAATCAATTCCCCCTGCCACCGGGACAGCCCCATGACCAACGTCAGCCTTCAATATCCGTATTCTCCTTCGTTCCATTGGTGGTGCCGGGTGCTGCCGCGGCCGGCCCTGGCTTTCGCCCTCGTCCTCCTCCTGCTCGCCGGTTGTTCCGGCAATGGCCGGGAACCGGAGAAAGGGGGCGGCAGCCGGGCCGCCACCGCCGTGACCACCGCCCTCTGCCGTACCAAGGATATCCCGGTCGTCATCGCGGCCACCGGCCGGGTCGAGGCCTCGGCCTCGGCGGGGATCAAATCGCAGGTCAACGGGATACTGGAGACGGTCCACTTCACCGAGGGCCAGGAGGTGCGGCAGGGCGACCTGCTCTTCCGCATCGATCCCCGTCCCTATCAGGCCCAGCTCAAGGCGAAGGAGGCCCTGCTGGCCAAGGACCGGGCGGAACTCGACAATGCCGCCAGGGAGATGGCACGCTACCTCCCCGCTGCCGGCAAGGGGTACGTCTCCCAGACCCAGGCCGACCAGGCGGCGACCCGGGTCGCCAGCCTGAAGGCCACTGTCCAGGCCGACCAGGCGGCGGTCGACAGCGCCCGCCTCGACCTCCAGTACTGCACCCTGACGGCGCCGTTCGACGGTCTGGCGGGAGAGATCGTGATCGATGCCGGCAACCTGGTCAAGGCCGGCGACGATGTGCCGCTGGTGACCATCAACCGGATCGCGCCGGTCAGCGTCGCCTTCGATATCGCCGGCGAACGGTTGCCGGAAGTGCAGCAGGCGATGCGGCAGAGCGCCCTTGGAGTGGAGGTCGCCCTGCCCGGCCACCAGGCGGCGGTCGCCACCGGGACCCTCGCCTTCATCGACAACGCCATCGATCCGGCCAGCGGTACCATCCGGCTGAAGGCCGACTTCGCCAACGCCGGCCGGGAGCTGTGGCCGGGCAGGCTGGCGGCGGTGACGCTCCAGCTCGGCCTCCGCCGCAACGTCCCCGTCGTCCCCAGCCCGGCAGTGCAGATCGGCCAGGACGGGGCCCATGTCTTTATCGTCAGGGACGACGGCACCGTCGCCTTCCGCCAGGTCACCGCCGGGATCAGGTTCGGCAGCGAGACGGTGATCGACAAGGGGCTCGCCGCCGGTGAACGGGTGGTGACCGACGGCCACCTGCAGCTGGTCGACGGCGGCCGGATCGAGGACCGGAGCGACCAGCCGGCCGGCACCGGGACCGGGACCGATGGTCAAGGCGGCGCAAAGGCACAACGGAAGGACGGCGGCCGATGACCGGCGGGCTCTCCGATCTCTGCATCCGCCGACCGGTGTCAACGGTGCTGGTGATGGTGTCGATCATGCTCGCCGGCCTGATCGGTTATCGCCTGCTGCCGGTGGCCGACCTCCCCAACGTCGATTTCCCGACCATCCTGGTCACCGCCTCGCTGCCCGGCGCCAGCCCGGAGACCATGGCCTCGACCGTGGCGACCATCCTCGAGAAGGAGTTCTCGGCGATCGCCGGCATCGATTCGATGAACTCGGTCAGTTCGACCGGCCGGGTGCAGCTGACCATCCAGTTCTCGCTCGACCGCGATATCGACGCCGCCGCCCAGGACATCCAGACCGCCATTGCCCGCACCGTCTCCCGCCTGCCCGACGACATGCCGTCGCCGCCGTCGTTCCGCAAGATCAACCCGGCCGCCATCCCGATCATGTTCATCGCCCTGACCAGCCCGTCGGTGCCGATGTCGGTCCTCGACCAGTACGCCCAGACGATGAGCGAGCGGATCTCGATGCTCCGCGGCGTCGCCCAGGTATCGATCCGCGGCACCAAGAAATACGCGGTCCGGGTCCAGCTCGACCCGGCGGCGCTGCTGGCCTTCGACCTCGACGCCGACCAGGTGGCGGCGGCGATCAACGCCCAGAACGTCAACATCCCGATGGGCGAGCTGAGCGGGCCGCAGCGGACGATGACCCTCAAGGTTGACGGCCAGATCGCCTCGGCCGAACCGTACCGCCGGATCGTCGTCACGGTCCGCGACGGCCGTGCCATCCGCCTGGAGCAGGTGGCGACGGTGGTCGACGGCATCGAAAACGACGAGGACGAGTCCTGGATGTACACCCCCCGCGACCGCTCCACCGCCATCTTCCTTGCCATCCAGAAACAACCGGGCAGCAACACCCTCGAGGTCGCCGGACTGGCCAAGGACCTGTTCCCGGCCTTCCGCGACAACCTGCCGGAGGCGGTGCGGATGACCGTGCTGCGCGATGCCAGCAGGTCGATCAAGGCCTCGGTCGACGACGTCCAGTTCACCCTCCTCCTCACCCTGGTGCTGGTGGTGCTGGTGATCTTCTTCTTCATCCGCAACCTGTCGTCGACCATCATCCCCAGCCTGTCGCTGCCGATGTCGATCTTCGGCACCTTCGCGGTGATGTACCTGCTCGACTACTCGATCGACACCATCTCGCTGATGGCCCTGACCCTGTCGGTCGGCTTCGTCGTCGACGACGCCATCGTCATGCTCGAGAACATCGTCCGCCACCTGGAGATGGGCAAGCCCCGGCTGCAGGCGGCGATCGACGGGGCGCGGGAGGTCGGGTTCACCATCGTCTCGATGACGATCTCGCTCGCCGCCATCTTCATCCCGCTGCTGTTTCTCGGCGGCATCCTCGGCCGGCTGTTCCGCGAGTTCTCGGTGACGATCGCCGTCGCGGTGCTGGTCAGCTGCGTCATCAGCCTGACCCTGACGCCGATGCTCGGCAGCCGCTTCCTCCGCGAACAGCGCCGGATCCGCCATGGCCGCTTCTACCAGGCCACCGAGCGGATGTACCTGCGGTCGCTCGCGGTCTACGAGACCAGCCTCCGCTTCGTCCTCCGCCATCGCCTGGCAACGATGCTGCTGTCGCTCGCCATCCTTCTCGCCACGATCCAGCTGTTCCGGGTCGTGCCGAAGGGCTTCATCCCCTCCGAGGACCGCGATTTCATCAGCATCTCGACCGAAACGGCGCAGGACATCTCCTGGCCGTCGCTGGTCGATCACATGCAGGAACTGGCCGAGATCGTCCGCCGCAACCCCAATGTCGAGCGGTTCATGATGAATGTCGACGACAGCGGCACGATGATGGTCACCCTCAGGCCGCGGGCGGAGAGGGAGATGAGCGCCGACCAGGTCATCGCCGACCTGCGGCCGCAGCTCAACACGGTGCCCGGCATCCGCGCCATGCTGGTCAACCCGCCGCCGATCAACATCGGCGGCCGCCGCGCCCGCAGCCTCTACCAGCTGACCCTGCAGGCCACCGACACCGTCCTGCTCTACCGGACCGGGGCGGCGCTGGAGATGGAGATGCGGCAACTGCCGGGCCTGACCGACGTCTCGAGCGACCTGCAGCTGAAGAACTCCGAGCTGCAGATCGAGATCGACCGCGACCAGGCCCTGCTCCTCGGGGTCTCGCCCCGCCGGATCGAAAACAGCCTCTACAACTTCTACGGCGGCCGCTCGGTCTCGACCATCTATGCCCCCAACGACCAGTATGAGGTCATCATGGAGGTCCAGCCGCAGTACCAGGACGACGCCGACGACCTGGAACGGATCCATGTCCGCTCCGACCAGGGCGGGCTGGTGCCGCTGACCTCGGTGATCCGGCTACGGCAGGGGATCGGGCCGCTGTCGATCAACCACTCCGGCCAACTGCCGTCGGTGACCCTGTCCTTCAACGTCCGCCCGGGGGTCTCGCTCGGCGAGGCGGTCACCAGCCTCGAGACGCTCACCGCCGCCCTGCCGGACGGCATCCAGTCGACCTTCCAGGGCAGCGCCAAACAGTTCCAGGAGTCGCAGGCGGCGATGGGCTGGCTGCTGCTCCTGTCGATCGTCGTCATCTACATCGTCCTCGGCATCCTCTACGAGAGCTATATCCACCCCCTGACCATTCTCTCCGCCCTGCCCTTTGCCGGTTTCGGGGCCCTGGTGACGCTGCTGCTGTTCGACACCGAGCTGACGATCTACGCCTTCGTCGGCATCATCATGCTGGTCGGCCTGGTGAAGAAGAACGGCATCATGATGATCGATTTCGCCGTCGCCGCCCGGGGAGAGGGCAAAAGCGCCGAGGAGGCGATCCTGGCCGCCTGCCTGATCCGCTTCCGGCCGATCATGATGACGACGATGTCGGCGCTGATGGCCGGGATCCCGATCGCCATCGGCTTCGGCGCCGGCGGCGAATCGCGCCAGCCGCTGGGCCTGGCGGTGGTCGGCGGCCTGCTGTTCTCCCAGACCCTGACCCTCTATGTCACTCCGGTGTTCTACCTGTATATGGAGGAGCTGCAGCAGTGGACCAGGGGCAGGAAGAGGGCGTGAGCCCGCTGTTTGTCTGCAGCCTCTCCTGCCGCCGGGAGGGATCATCACGCCACGGCCCCTGGCTTCCCGGTGTCCGGGTTATACAAGGAAGCTTGTCGCCTCAGGCTACGGCAGCACCTGTAACATGAACGATTGTTTCATGATGATACCCCCTTGTGTGGGGCTCAGGGTGCTGCGAAGCGATACCCCACTCCGGTCTCGGTGAGGATGTAGCGGGGACGTGAGGCGTCTTTTTCAAGTTTGTGACGGAGGTTGCTGATGTTGACCCGCAAGATATGGGGTTGTTCAAGATAGATCACGCCCCAGATCTGTGTGAGGATCTGGCGGTGGGTCAGGACCTTGCCGGCGTTGGTGACGAAGAGCCGCAGCAGGTCGTATTCGGTTGGGGTGAGCGAGATCTCCTCACCCCGAAGGAGTACCAGGCGGCGGGCAAGATCGACTTCCAACTCGTTGATTCTGTATACCGGTTCCGAATCCTGCGGCAGGGAGCGCCGGAGGGTTGCCCGAATCCGCGCCAGCAGTTCGCCCATCCCGAACGGTTTGGTCAGATAGTCGTCCGCCCCGCTGTCGAGTGCCTTGACCTTGTCGGTCTCGCGGTCCCTCACGGATAGGACGATGATCGGGACCTGCGACCATTGCCGTATCCTGCCGATGATCTCAACTCCGTCCATATCCGGGAGTCCCAGATCGAGAAGGATGATATCCGGTTTTACCGCAACGGCGGCCGCCAGGGCCGCCCGCCCGTCTGCCGCCTGATACAGCGAGAATTCGCCGCCTTCAAGGGCGGTTGTTAAAAAACGCCGGATCGCCTGCTCGTCGTCGACGATGAGCAGGCGAGGAAGATGTGTTTGCTGTGGCATGATCGGTCACATTTTCACAGGGGGAGTTGGATGGCTATCCGCAGACCGCCGCCGGCACGTTTTGCTGCCCGGATCCTGCCGCCGTGCGCTTCGACAATTCCCTTGCAGATCGACAACCCCAGGCCGGTGCCGCTAACCCCCTCCGGCACCGGGATGCGGTAAAACTTATCGAAAATTCGTTGCAGATCTTGCTCGGGAATACCGGGACCCCGGTCGAGCATCTCGATGAACAGCTGCCGGTCATGGGTGCGGGCGGTTATCTCTATAGAACACTCGGGCGGCGTATATTTCAAGGCATTGTCGAGCAGGTTGACCAATACCTGACTCATCAGGGTCATGTCCATGCTGACGAGCGGCAGTCCTTCCGCCAGGTGTACGCCCACCTCCTTTCCCTCTAGTTTTGGCTCCACAGCGGCGAGGGCGCAGCCGATCAGGTCCTGGACGTCGCAGGGTTCTTTCCGCAGGCCCATCTCGCCGGCCTCGAGCCGGGTCATGTCGAGGAGATTGCCGACAAAGCGGTTCAGGCGCTCCGCCTCATCCCAGGCGCCGGTCAGAAGATCCCGCCTTCTCCTGTCGTCGATCTGAATATTCTCGTCGCGCAGACTGCTCAGGGCGCCGATGATCGACACCAAGGGGGTTCGCAGGTCATGCGAGATCGAGTTGAGAAGCGCCCGTTCCAAGGATTCCCTGGCTTGCAGTATCTGGGTCTGTTCTGCCTGTTCGGCCAGGTGGACCCGCTCCATGGCAAGCGAGATCTGGGTGACGAAGGCATCGAGGAGACGGCGGTTGTGAGGTGAATGGTAATCGGCCGACCTCTCCAGTTTGATACCCAGTACGCCGAGAAAACAGGCGGATGTGGCAAGGGGCAGGTAGAGGAGTTCGGCCGAGCCGAGGGTTTCGGTGCCGATCCCCGCTTCCCGCCGGTTGCGAAAAGCCCAATCCGCCACCGCCAACTCTTTGACATCGAGCACCAACCCCTTGCTGATGGCGAGGATTTTCATCTGCTCTCCCTGCGGAACGAGGACGGCCAGCTGCGCCTGCAAGGTCTCACTGATGTTTTTCAGCACCGCCGCCATGATCGATTCCCGGTCGACCGCGGCCGCCAGATCGCGGCTCAGATAGTATAAACTCTCGGTCTGCAGCTCGCGTTCCCGCAGGACCTCCGCCCGATCGCGGGCCTTGCTCACCAGGCTGCTGATCACCACCCCGACGATGAAGAGGCCGAAAAAGGTCAAGACATACTCGGTATCCTCCACCTTGAGGGTGAAGCGAGGAGGGATAAGAAAGAAATCAAAGGCCAGTACCCCCAGGGCGGCGGTGAGAATCGCCGGGCGCAGGCCGAGCCGGGTGGCGGCCAGCACGACCGCCAGCAGATACAGCATCACCAGATTGATCGGCGACAGAAAGGACATCGCCAGAGTGGAAAGCAGTGTGGTCGCGGCAACCAGGGCCAGACTGGCCAGGTAGTCGAACCAGGGAATGGCCTGCCGCGGGGCGAAGAGCTTGACGACTTTTCCCGGTTTCAGGGGGACGCCGCTGATACTGACGACATGGACATGGATCGCTCCGGAGAGGCGGATGATCTGATCGACGATGGGCGGACGGAACAGCTCGCGCCACCGGGATTTGGCCGGTTTGCCGACCACGATTCGGGTGACGTTATGGCGCACGGCGTAATCGATGATCGCCTCGGCAACCGACGAGGCGGTGATGGTCACTACCTCGGCACCAAGACTTTCGGCGAGACGCAGGTCGCGCCAGACCCGTTCCCGGTTTTCCTGCTGCTGCCGGGCCAGACTCGGGG
Source organism: Desulfobulbus sp. Tol-SR (assembly GCA_000769715.1). Taxonomy (GTDB): domain Bacteria; phylum Desulfobacterota; class Desulfobulbia; order Desulfobulbales; family Desulfocapsaceae; genus Desulfoprunum. Next base: position 11,497 of record JROS01000070.1, on the reverse strand, counting down.
TCTCGATGTACACCGTATACCACTCGGCCTTCAGCTCATCCGCCAGCCGGCGGGTAGTGCGGATCAGCTTTTCGCTGAAAGGACTGCCGCTGGCGCAGACCAGAAGCCGTTCGGCCACCGGCCAGGGACCAGGGATGGCGCGGGTCTCCATATAGATCCGCATCTCCTCGTCGACCCTGGCCGCCGCTCTCCTCAATGCCAGTTCGCGCAAAGCGATGAGGTTTCCGGGCCGGAAGAATTTCTGCATGGCCAGGGCGGCCTGCTCGGGGATATAGACCTTCCCCTGGGACAGCCTCTGCTGCAGTTCCTCCGGTGGTATGTCGACCAGGGTGATTTCGGCGGCCAGATCGAGCATGCTGTCCGGAACGGTCTCCTGGACCGTCACACCGGTGATCTGGGCGACGATATCCTTGACGCTCTCAAAGTGCTGGACATTGACAGTGGTGTAGACATCTATACCGGCGGCCAGCAGCTCTTCGATGTCCTGCCAGCGTTTTTCGTGGCGGGATCCGGGGACGTTGGTATGGGCCAGTTCGTCGACCAGGACGATTTCCGCCTTTCTCTTGAGCGCCGCATCGATATCCAGCTCCGGCAACCGCACCCCCTGATATTCGAGCTGGGCCTTGGCGATGGCCTCCAGTCCCTCGAGGAGGATATCGGTTTCCGGCCGGCCGTGCGACTCGACATAGGCGGCGACCACGTCCCGCCCCTCCTGCTTCTGCTGGCCTGCCGCCTTCAGCATGGCATAGGTCTTGCCGACCCCGGCGGCATAGCCCAAAAAGATTTTCAGCCGGCCCCGTTTCTTCTCCTGTTCCTCGGCCCTGGCCGCTTTCAGCATCGCCTCCGGCGAGGGGCGCATTTCATCCTGCGGCCCACTCATGGCGATACCTTGTCCAGGGCCAGGTTCAGGGCCAGGACATTGACCCGCGGTACGCCCAGCACGGCGGCCTGCCGCATCTCGGTATGGGATGCGACAATTTTCTGCAGTTCTTCCACCGGCATGTTCCTGGCCTTGGCGACCCTGGAGATCTGCACCTGCGCGGCCTCGGGCGAGATATGCGGATCAAGACCGCTGGCTGAGGCAAAGACCAGATCGGCTGGAATCTCGCCGGTTACGCCGGTCCGGCGGAGCAGGGCGACGCGCGCTTTCGCCCGCCGGATCAACTCGGGATTGGTCGGGCCGAGATTGGAGCCGCCCGACAGGAGCGGGTTGTACGAGAAATCGCCGGTGGCCGAGGGCCGGGGCCAGAAGTACTTGGCCTGAGTAAATGGTTGGCCGATGAGCAGCGAGCCGACCACTTTGCCGCTGCCGTCCGTCACAAGACTCCCCCCGGCCTGGTGCGGGAAGAGGAGGCTCGCGGCTATGGTCACCACGGCCGGATAAATGCCGCCCAGCAGAATGGTCAGGAAAACGAACAGGAGCAGGGCCGATTTCAGATCTTTCATACCATCTCCTCCATGGTTCAAATAAACAGACCAACCACCATATCGATGGCCTTGATGCCGATAAAAGGAGCAATCATCCCACCGACCCCGTAGATCAGCAGGTTGGAAACGAGTAGCCTTTCGGCCGGCATCGGCCGGTATTTCGTGCCTTTGAGGGCCAGGGGGATGAGAACCGGGATGATAACGGCATTGAATATCACCGCCGAGATAATCGCGCTGTAGGGGCTGGCGAGGTGCATGATATTCAGACTTTCCAACTGGGGATAGAGCGAAATGAGCGCTGCCGGGATGATGGCGAAGTACTTGGCCACATCGTTGGAAATGCTGAATGTGGTGAGATTGCCACGGGTCATCAGGATCTGCTTGCCTATCTCGACAATATCGAGCAGCTTGGTCGGATTGCTGTCGAGGTCGATGATATTGGCCGCCTCCCGCGCCGGCTGGGTACCGGTGTTCATCGCCACCGCCACATCGGCCTGGGCCAGGGCCGGGGCATCGTTGGTGCCGTCACCGGTCATCGCCACCATGAAACCCTGCTCCTGGTAGTCGCGAATCATCCTGAGCTTGTCCTCGGGCCGGGCCTGGGCGAGGAAGTCGTCGACCTGAGCCTCGGCGGCGATGGCTGCCGCCGTCAGCGGATTGTCGCCGGTGATCATCACCGTCTTGATGCCGATCTTGCGGAGTTGGACAAAGCGCTCCTGGATACCGGTCTTGAGGATATCTTTCAGGTTGACGATGCCGAAGATCTCGGCATCGCGGCTGACCACCAGCGGGGTCGAACCGGCGTGGGCGATGCGGTTGACAAGGCCGATCAGATCCCCGGGGGTACTGCCGCCCAGCCCGTGGACAAAGGCGATGAGCGAATCGGCCGCCCCCTTGCGGTACTGTTTCCCGCTCATGTTCACCCCGGAGAGGCGGGTATCGGCGCTGAAGGCGACGACCTCGGCATCCGCCGGGTGCAGGTGGCGCTGCAGACCGTATTCTTTCTCCGCCAGCACCACGATGGAGCGGCCCTCCGGCGTTTCGTCGGTCATCGATGCGATCAGGGCGACCTCGGCCAGTTCCTGTTCGGAATGGCCGTTCACCGGGATAAAGGCCACCGCCTCCCGATTGCCCAGGGTGATGGTGCCGGTCTTGTCGAGCAGCATGACGTTGACGTCGCCGGCGGCCTCGATGGCCCGGCCGGACAGGGCGATGACGTTTTTTTGAAAGAGCCGGTTCATCCCGGCGATGCCGATGGCGGGCAGCAGGGCGGCGATCGTGGTCGGGGCCAGACAGACGAAGAGGGCCACCAGGACGGTCAGCGAGACCGGCTCGCCGATTCCGGTCGCCTTGACGCTATAGATCGACAGCGGCTTGAGGTTGGCGCAGACCAGCAAAAAGACCAGGGTCAGCGAGATCAGCAGCACCTCCAGGGCGACCTCGTTGGGCGTCTTGCGTCTTTTCGCCCCTTCGATCAGGGCAATCATCCGGTCCAGGAAGGTCTCGCCGGGATCGGTGGTGATTCGGACGACGATGGCATTGGCGATGACCGTGGTGCCGCCGGTGACCGCACTGCGATCTCCACCCGACTCGCGGACTACAGGCGCAGATTCGCCGGTGACGGCGGATTCGTTGACCAGGGCGGCACCGGCGATAACGTCGCCGTCGCCGGCAACCAGATCGCCCGCCTCGACCAGGATGCAGTCACCCTTGCGGAGCCGGCTGGCCTCAACCAATGTGAATATGCTGCCGAATTCCGGTTTGGCAAGGAGTTTGCCCATGATGTTGGTGCGCGACCGGCGCAGCGTGGCGGCGCGGGCCTTGCCGCGGCCCTCGGCCAGGGCCTCGGCGAAGGTGGCAAAGAGCACGGTCAGCCAGAGAAAGAGCGACACCATGCCGGTGAACCAGACCGGTTCGGCGGTAGTGCCGGCAAGCGACATCACGAAGGTGATAAGCGTTATGGTGCTGGCGATTTCCACCGAGAACATCACCGGATTGCGCCACAGGGAGCGGGGATGAAGTTTTTGCAGCGAACCTGCCAGGGCGCCGCGGAGCAAGGCGCCGTCAAATATCGAGGGAATCGGTTGCGGGTGTATGGACATGGCTCAGTTACCTCCCGTCATGGTCAGATATTCGACAACCGGTCCCAGGGCCAGGGCCGGGAAAAAGGTCAGGGCACCGACGATGAGAATGACCAGCAACAACCAGGTGATAAAAGGGGCGCGGTCGGTCGGCAAGGTTCCCAGACTGGGCGGGATGTATTTCTTTTCGGCCAACGACCCCGCCATGGCAAGCACGGCCACCGCCGGGATATAGCGGCCGGCCAGCATGGCAAAGGCCCCGAGAAGGTTGTAAAAATTATTATTGCCGTTCAAGCCGGCAAAGGCGCTGCCGTTGTTGTTGGCCATCGAGGCGAAGGCGTAGAGAACCTCGGAGAGGCCGTGGGCACTGGGATTGGCCATTGATGCAACGGCCGCGGGGACAAACATCGCCACCCCGGAGAGGAGCAGCACGGTGACCCCGGCAGTCAGAATGGTCAGCATCGCCATCCAGATCTCCCGCACCTCGATCTTTTTACCCAGATATTCCGGGGTGCGGCCGATCATCAGGCCGGAGACGAAGACTGCAATGACGGCAAAGGCGAGCATGGTATAGAGCCCGGAGCCGACCCCGCCGAAGACCACTTCGCCGGTCAGGATCAGGCTGAGCGGCACCATCCCGCCCAAGGGGGTGAGCGAATCGTGCATGGTATTGATTGCGCCGCAGGAGGTGGCGGTGGTGGCCACCGCAAAGAGACTGCTGCCGGCCAGGCCGAAACGGACCTCCTTGCCCTCCAGATTGCCGGCCTGTACGCCCAGGGCCGTTACCTGCGGATTGCCGACCGTCTCCGCCCAGTGCAGGGCAGCAAAGGAGACGATGAGTAAAAAGAGCATAACTGAAAACAGGCCCCAGCCCTGCCGGGTGTTGCCCGCCATCAGACCGAAGGTGTAGGTGAGACCGGCCGGAATGAGCAGGATGAGGAGGATCTCCAGGAAATTGGTCAGAGGCGTGGGGTTCTCGAAGGGATGGGCGGAGTTGGCGTTGAAAAACCCGCCGCCGTTGGTGCCCAGTTCCTTGATGGCCTCCTGCGAGGCCACCGGTCCCATCGGGATGTGCACCTCCCGGCTGGCTTCAAGCAGGGTCACACTCGTGGCTGGACTGAAATTCTGGATCACCCCCTGGGAGATGAGGAGCATGGTGGCGATAAGAGCAATCGGCAGAAGGATGTAGAGAATCGTCCGCACCATATCGACCCAGAAGTTGCCCAAGGCCTGTGTCCTGCGCCGCACGAAGCCACGGATCACGGCAATCGCGACGGCCATGCCGGTGGCGGCGGAGACGAAATTATGCAGCGTAAATCCGACCATCTGGGTGAAGTAGCTGGCGGTCGATTCGCCGCCGTAGTTCTGCCAGTTGGTGTTGGTGGTGAAACTGACGGCGGTGTTGAGCGCCAACTGCCAGGAGAAGGCCGGGACCTGCTGCGGATTAAGGGGTAACAGCTGCTGGCTGAGCAACATGGTAAAGAGCGCCAGGAAACAGACGAGGTTGAAGAGGAGCATGGCCAGGGCATAACGCCGCCAGTCCATCTCGTCGGTGCTCTCTATCCTGCAAAGCCGGTAAAGAACATTTTCGCATGGTCGCAACAGGGGAGAAAAAAAAGTCCGTTCTCCCTGATAAACCCTGACCATGAATGTGCCGAACGGTTTTATCAAGAGGAGCAGGGTTGCAAAAAACAGCGTTGTCTGTTGCCAATCGAAGATGTTCATTGCCATCCTCCCGATACCATGTTCATTTCGACCTCACCCCAGTATACATCAGGAAACCTTCTTCCATACGTGCCAACATCTTTTTTCTTTCTCGCTAATGTAATGTCTTTAATATCAAGATTGGGTCAATACTGTCGGTATCCTCGTCAAAAATGTATCAAGAATCGGTCCTGTCACTCCTGCCCTGGCGGTTGACGACAAGGAGACGATCCGGCCTGATCACCGGCGATATCATCAACGATCCCTGGAATTTCGGCGCCGAGACCTGTCTCGCCAAACCCTATTGCCTTGATATGCTGGGACGGTACACAATCAATTCTCGCCACCCTGACGAACATTGTTTCATAGAGCGTCCTACCACAGATAAATCGGTCGAAGCTGAGTTTCAGTGGTAAGCAGATTTTTTTTTCTCCCGTATATCTATATGATTATCTTTTCCAACGACAGCTCGGTCAGCTATTTTGCGTCGTGTCCATTCATTCTGCGTCCATCTGTCCTATAGTGAAGTTGAGGTCTAGGGGCCACCGTTGTCCCCATGGAACGTCACAGCCCCACCCCACTCAACCGGGAACCACGCCATGACCGTCCCGTCAGTCCCGACCAGAGGCCGCACCCTCGATTACGCCGCACCGGTCTATGATCTGCTCGAACCGCTGTGCCTCCTCAACCGCCAGGACGAGTTCGATCGCACCGTGCTCCAGGCCCTGGACCCGCAACCAGGGGATAAGATCCTCGATCTGGGCTGCGGCACCGGGGTGCAATGCCGGAAGATCAGTCAGTTCCTCGATCCCGGGCAGGGCGGCTGCATCACCGGCATCGACGCCGCCGGCAGGATGATCGCCGCCGCGCGGGCCAAAAGAGCCACCCCCCATTGCCGGTTCGAGGCGATGGCCGCCGAGGACCTGCACTTCCCGGACGCCGCCTTCGATGCGGTCATCTCCAGCCTCTTTTACCACCATGTCCCGCTGGACCTGAAACGCCGAAGCCTCGAGGAGGCATTCCGGGTCCTCAAGCCCGGTGGCCGGCTGATCGTCGCCGATATGCACACGCCGACGACCTTCATTGGGGCGCTGGTCTCCCATCTGTCGCGCTGGTTGTTCCTGCAGCCGCAGATTGCGGAGAATATCCGTGGCGTGCTGCCGGAGTTGATGAGCGAATCAGGTTTTCTGCCACCCCGGATCGTTGCCCGGTATTTCGGCTACATCGCCGTTTTTTCCACCACGAGACCACTGTGAACACACTGCTGAACGTCACTGCCGACACCGCCTCGGATATCGCCGCCCTGGAGGCGGAACTCCGGTCCGGCCTGCAACTGTTCTGGCGCACCGCCGCCACCATCCTCGATGACGGGCCGATCCGCCTGTCGCCGCCGGATGAGGCGACCCTGTCGCTGCCACGCAACTTCTTCTCGATGCTGTTCCTCTACTCCTATTACCGGATCGGCGTGCCGGCCGAACGACGGATCCTCTACGCCGCGGTCAACCAGTGCCTGCGCGGCATGGTCACCGGCTGCGACAACCTCCTCGACGACGAGTACAAGACCACCCTGGAGACCGACCTGCCGTTGCCGGCACACCGTTTCCGTTCGGTGCTCGATATCATGGTCGCCGACAGGGTCCTCTTCGCCGTCCTTGCCGACCATTGCCACAGGCATGCGCTCCCCGTCGACCTGGCCCTCCAGGCCAGCGCCGCCTCCCTGCGAGCCCTGACCTTAAGCGGGGCGCAGGAGGCCGCCGAGGAGGAAGGGATCGCCGAGCGGATCGCCCCGGAGATCGTCCTGGGCCGGATCCACCACGACAAGACCGGGGTCCTGTTCCAGTCCCCCTGGGCGGTTCCGTCCGTCCTCGAGGCCGATCTCCCGCCGGAAGCCGCCACCGTCCAGGAAGCCCTGTTCCAGGTCGGCATCGGTTGTCAGATTCTCGACGACCTCGTCGATCTGTTCCGCGACGTCCGGCAGCAGCGGCACAATTACGTCGCCTCGATCATTGTCCACCGGGAACCGCGAGAACTGTGGCAGCAGCTGCAGACTCTGCTGCCGACCGACCAGACCCCGGACCGCCTGTACGCCGACTGGCCGGATTTTGCCGCGCGGCTGAAAACGGAGGCCATGACGACCATCGAACAGGGGCTGCGGGCGCTGTTTTTCGACAGGCACCACGATCTGGTCCACCCGGCGGCGCTGTTCGTGGCCAGCCGTATCGGTGCCGCCGTTGCCTACTGAACCGGATGCCGATCGCCCCATGCCCTATCCCTTCCTGCTGAAGATCGCGGCGGTGACCCTGTGGCGCTCCTGGCGGGCCACCGCGGTCCTCTCCTTCATGATCGTCACCGCCGTGGCGGCGCTCGTCTTCCTCTCGGCCCTGGCGGTGGGCACCAACGACGCCATGATCCGCAACTCCACCGGGCTGTTCTCCGGCCATATCGCCGCCAGCGGTATCCGGGAGGCAGACGTCGCCCAGCTGGCGATGCCGGGGGTGAGCCACGTCCTGGTCCGGCGCCACCTGCCGGTCATTCTTCGACACAACTCGCTGATCGAGCCGGTGGCCCTGGTCGGCATCGATCCCGACCGCGAGCAGGAGGCCACCGCCTTGCCGGGGAAAACCGTGGCCGGCAGGTACCCGGTTGCCGGCGAGGCGGCGATCTCTATCAGTCAGGACACCGCCGACCGCCTCGGCCTGGCCGTAGGCGATGCCGTGACGGTCGCCGACGGCCAGGGCGTGGGGCTCAAATCGCTGACCGTCTCGGGCCTCTACCGGACAGGGATAACCCAGCTCGACCAGGGGATGGCATTCTGCCCGGCCGCCGCCCTGCCGGCCGGTGCGGCCAGTGTCTCGGCGGCGTTCTTCCTCGATGCCGACACCCCGCTCGACACCACCGTCGCCCGGTACCGCCAGCGGTTCCCCGCCGGCACCTTCACCCCCTGGACCGAGTTCATGCCCGACCTGAAACAGCTGATCGACCTGGAGTATATCTGCATGGCGATCGTCGTCACCCTGGTGTTCGCCATCGTTGCCGTCGGCATTTCCTGCTCGTTTCTGATCTTTACCCTGAAAAATCTCCGCGAACACGGGATCATGAAGGCCATGGGACTCGAGGCCGGCGAAACGGCCCTGCTCCTGCTCATCCAGATCGGCCTGCTGACGATCGCCGCCGCCGCTCTCGGCACCCTGGCCGGGACGCTGACGACCGCCGTCTTCGCCCATACCGGCATCGATATCAGCACCTTTACCTCCCATAACCAGTATTTCGCCGTCTCCGGCATCCTCTATCCCCGCCTGACCGGTGAGGCCCTGCTGACCCCGCCGCTTGTCGCCGTGGTCTTCGGCCTTGCCGCCTCGATCTGGCCGATAGTCTACATCATCCGCAAAAACCCGGCGGATATACTCAGGAATTTCTAACCGATGCTCGATCTCCAGGGAGTCTCCAGGCACTTCATCTCCGGCCGCGGCCATGTGGCGGCGCTGCATGACATCTCGTTTGCCGTGGAGGGCGGCCAGGCGGTTGTCCTGACCGGGCGCTCCGGCTCGGGGAAAACGACCCTGCTCAACTGCATCGGCACCCTCGATCTGCCGGATGCCGGCGCCATCCTGTACCAGGGCACCAACATCTGCACCCTCAGCTCCCGGCAACGCAACCTCTTCCGCCGGCGGCAGGTGGGATTCGTGTTCCAGGCCGGCAACCTGCTGCCGTGGCTGACCATCGCCGAGAACCTGCAATTCCCCCTGGAACTCAACGGCATCCGCGGCGCCGCCCAGCAGCGGCGGATCGAGGAACTGCTGGCGGTGTTCGGCCTCTCCGGTTACGACAAGGCGTTGCCGGCCGAACTGTCGGGCGGGGAACTGCAGCGCATCGCCTTCGCCCGGGCGATCGCCCATGCCCCGGCGATCCTGCTGGCCGACGAACCGACCGCCAGCCTCGATTCGGACAACAGCCGGCGCCTCGTCGAACTGATGCTCGCCCTGTGCACGGCCAGGGGGACGATGCTGTTCATCGCCACCCATGACCAGGAACTGGCGGGGATGATCGAGACGGTCATCCCGCTCAAAGACGGAAAAATGGAGACCAGACCATGAACACCACACGGATGCTGACCCTGACGCTCGTCATCGGCCTCGCGGCGACCACCGGCTGCGCCTATCGCCATTATCTGGGGATGCATGGGCCATCGATACGGCACGCTCCGGATATCCACGACGTCTCCGTCACCGACGACGCCGATTGCCTCGGCTGCCATTCCCCCGACAACCGCCAGGACGGCACCCCGGCGACATCGCACCCCGGTTTCAAGGGGTGCATCAAATGCCATAACGACCCGCTGCCGGCCACGCCAGGGCGATAGCGGCAAAGCCCGTCGATCGCTAGTTCCCCCGCCTCGCTCCGGAACTCCTTTCCCCAATCACGGCGGATAGAGTATCCTGTTGCCGATCCGTGTCGATGCCTGCGGCCGTCGCCGCACCGCAGACGGCAAGGCGATGAACGTATCCATTCGAGGAGATATGCCGCAATGCGCATCAAGATGACCACCGAGGAGAAGAGCTGGGTGCTGTACGACGTCGGCAACTCGGCCTTCGTCCTGGTCATGGTGACGGCGATCATGCCGATATTCTTCAAGGATTATGCCGCAAGCAGCCTGCCGGCGGCGGTGTCGACCGCCAACTGGGGGTTCGCCAACTCGACCGCCTCGCTGATCCTGGCCCTGCTGGCCCCGATCCTCGGGGCGATGGCCGACTACCGCCACCGCAAAAAATTCTTTTTCCTCGTTTTTCTCGCCGTGGGCCTGTGCTTCAACCTGGCCCTGCCGGCCGTCCGGGAAGGCCAGTGGCTGCTCTGCCTCGTCCTGTTCGTGCTGGCCCGGGTCGGCTGGGCCGGGACGATCATCTTCTACGACGCCTTCATCACCGATGTCACCAGCCACGCCCGGATGGACACAATCTCGTCGCGCGGCTACGCCTGGGGCTATATCGGCAGCGTCATCCCCTTTCTGGCGGTGATCGGGCTGCTGCTCTCGGCCGGCATGGCCAGTGGCCTGCCGGTGGTCCCGACCAAGATCGGCTTCATCGTCGTGGCGCTGTGGTGGCTCGCCTTCTCCATCCCGCTCGTCAGAAATGTCCGCCAGATCCATTACCTGCCGCCCTCGGCCACCCCGCTGCACGACAGCCTCGCCCGACTGGTCACCACCTTCCGGCAGATCCGCCGCCACCGCCGGGCCTTCCTGTTCCTGCTCGCCTATTTCTTCTATATCGACGGGGTCGACACCATCATCACCATGTCGATGGCCTACGGTCGCGATCTCGGCTTCGGCGTCACCCTGCTGATCGCGGTGCTGCTGTTCATCCAGATCGTCGCCTTTCCCTTCGCCCTGCTCTACGGTCGGCTGGCCGTGCGTTTTTCGGCCCGGACGATGCTGCTGGCCGGCATCGCGGTCTACGGCCTCGTCACCTTCATCGCCTTCCTGCTGCCGTCCATCACCGACATGGGGATGCGAACCATCGCCTTCTGGGGCGTCGCCTTCCTGGTGGCCTCGTCGATGGGCGGGATCCAGGCCCTGAGCCGGAGCTGCTTCGGCAAGCTCATCCCCGCCGAACACAGCTCCGAATTCTTCGGCTTCTTCAATGTCTTCGGCAAATTCGCGGCGATCACCGGGCCTTTTCTGATGGGCGCGGTCGGACGGATGACGGGGGACACGCGCTGGGGGGTGCTGAGCATCCTGGCCCTGTTCGCCATCGGCGCCTGGCTGCTCAGCCGGGTGCCGGAGGATGATGCGAATCTCCCGGCCAACCGCGTATCCTCTTGACCTTGATGCCGATTTTCCTTTGTATCCCCGCCATCCTGCTATACACTTGAACCAGACACGAGCCGGCGTCGTGCCTGTCCCGCCATGGACGGCAGACGCCCCTGAACTCCCGCATCGCCCCAGGCCATCCATGCAATCGGCAACGCCCCCCGAAGTGCTGTTGGAAATATTGTCGCACCTGATGGCCGAGCTCCATCCCGAGGCCGCGTCCCGGCTCGACATCACCCTCGACAGCCGCCTCGACCGCGACCTCGGCCTCGACAGCCTGGCCCGCATGGAACTGCTGGCCCGCCTGGAACGAGCCTTTGCCGTACGGCTGCCGGAAAAGGCGCTGACCACTGCCGAGACCCCGCGCGACCTGCTGCGCCATCTGGCCTCCGCCCCGACGGCGGCGACCGAGCCACGGCGGCGGCCGGCCGATTTCGGCTCCGCCGGACCGGCGACAGAGGTCCATACCGCCGCAACCCTC
>JROS01000069.1 GCA_000769715.1 Desulfobulbus sp. Tol-SR | reverse complement strand
TGTTGATATCTCTCATTTTCCTGTATTCGACAGGAAAATGTCAGTATGTAATCCGACCCGACCCGACAAGCCGGACCGGGCGGCAGAGCATCATCTGCCGCCGGATCCCGGGACCGACCCTCTCAGTGGTCTTCCGAGACGTGGCCGCGGAACAGCTTTTCTCCCATCAGGAAGAGCATCAGGCAGAAGGCGACGCCACCCATCACCACCAGGTTCTCGTGCAGCGACGGCGTATAGCTCAGGAAATCGGCATAATCGACCAGCCCCATCCCGTGATAGTGCGGCACCAGCTGCCCGACGATCACCAGGTCGTAGCGCATGAAGAAGATCCCCACCATCCCCGCCAGCGACGCCGCGAACAGCGCGTTCATGTTCCGCCCCTTCACCAGCATGATGATCACGAACGGGATCACCATCCCCAGCGCCACCTCGCCGCCCCAGAAGTTCAGCGCATAGGGGCCGGTCACCAGCGCCATGATCGCCTCGTACTTGCCCGGAGGGTTGCCGCTGACCCCGCTGATCATCTTCCAGCAGGTGAAAAAGATGATCACCGCCATCATCAGCGCCCCGACCTTGGCCACGCTCTCCATCGACTTCTTCATCTCCTCGCTCATCCGCCAGTTGTTGGCCCGATAGGCCAGCCAGGTGAAGAAGATGATCGCGATGCACCCCGACATCGCCGCCGAGGTGATGAAGTAGATCGGCATGTAGGGGCCGTGCCAGAACTCACGGGCGTTGAGCAGGCCGAACACCGCCCCCAGGTTCGAGTGGGCGGCGACACCGGTCAGCAGCCCGGCCAGACCGAAGGCCGTCGCCTTCTTGTGGTCGTTCTTCTGCAGCATCACGAACTCGATCAGCATGAAGAACAGGTAGGCCCCGTACAGCGTCCCCATCCACCAGATGTTCGAGGTGGCGTTGGCCCCGATGACGTTGCCCACCGGCATCCGCCAACTGTTCTCGATCTCGAAGGCGATCACCAGAAAACCGGCGACGATCGTCGCAATCGACATGAACACCGCCCGCTTGGCGATCGGGTTGAAGTTCTTGAAACCGAAGACATGGCCGATCGACGAGACGATGCACAGCCCGGTCGAGGTCACCACGAAAAAGACATAGGCCGCGATCAGGATTCCCCACGGCACCTCGCGGCTGACACCGAAGGTATGCTCGTGCCCGGCGTACAGGGAATGGATCCCCGCCCCCACCCCGACCAGCGTCAGCAGGCCGAACAGACCTATCGCCGCTGCGTATTTCCCGGATACGCTCGCCTCCAAACCGCCTTCCTGCGGGAGTATCCCCGCCAACATTCTGTTCATTGCTCGTTGCTCCT
>JROS01000068.1 GCA_000769715.1 Desulfobulbus sp. Tol-SR | reverse complement strand
CCATCCACCTTCTTTTTTGCCCCTTCAGCCTTCTTCCTTCCCTTTCCTTAAAAAACATGTTGAAGGTGGTAGACAAAAAAACAGACCCGTAACACCTCAGAGGCCTGATAGAGAATATTTTGCCATCTCTCCCTGCCGTTTCTGTCATCTCGACCTGCCCCCGCTGTCATCTCGACCTGCCCCCGCTGTCATCTCGACCTTCCCCCGCTGTCATCTCGACCGCAAGGGAGAGATCTCCAACGGGGAAAAACGAGATTTCTCGGAATCGCTCGAAATGTCGAAACCAACGTCTCTTCCATCGGTGCCCGCCAGCAATTTCGTCATTTTTGCAAGTGGTTCATAAGTTGTGAAAAAATTGAACGACCGATGGAGAAAAACTGTTGGGTATCAGCCCCCCGATCAGGTACTCCTTGGCCCATTACCACCCGATGCAGGGACAAAATGAATAAACGGTTGCAACAGCCGGACAATCCTGCCGCAAGGCGCCATTGTCCGGCTGATCGTCGAGGGAAGGGAAAATCATTCTACAACCAACAGGAGAGGGGCAATGAAAAGGGTATGCGCTGCAAGTCTGTTCGTCCTCATCACGATCTGTACCACGACTGCCTGGGCCGGTTTCGGCACCCACTACACCAACGGGGTCGAGGGCATCCGGGCGGCATCGCTGCCGCCGCCGGGATTCTACTTCCGACTGTACAACGTGTTCTACAGTGCCGACGAACTGAAGGACAGGAACGGCGACGGTTTCGGCAATTTCGATCTCGACGTGTTCGCCGTCGTCCCCCGGTTCATCTGGATCACCAACTACAAGCTCCTTGGCGCCGATTATTTTGTCGATGTCGTCGTGCCCCTGGTCTCCACCGACATCAGCCTCGGCATGGGGAATATGACCCTGTTCAGCGACGATCAGTTCGGTCTCGGCGATATCGCCGTCGAGCCCTTCGGCCTGTCGTGGCACGGCGATCGCTACGATGCGGCGGTGTCGGCCGGCGCCTACGTGCCGGTGGGCGAGTACGACGAGACCGAACCGGCCTCGCCCGGGCTGAATTACTGGACCGGGATGATCACCGCCGGCGCCACCTACTATCTCGATCAGCCCAAGACCTGGTCGGCCTCGATCCTGGCCCGGTATGAATTTCACGGCGAGAACGACGACACCGACATGACCAACGGCGACGATTTCCATTTCGAGTGGGGGATCGGCAAGAAACTGGCCCAGGTCTGGGAGATCGGGGCGGCCGGCTACTGTCAATGGCAGGTCACCGATGATTCCGGCCAGGGGGCAACCGATTCCCGTGACCGGGTCTTTGCCGCCGGGCCGGAGGTCAATTATTACATCGCCCCGCTGAAGACCAACGCCACATTCCGATACGTGATGGAATTCGGCGCCGAAGACCGCTCCGAAGGAGATCTGGCAGCCCTCATCTTCACCTACCGGTTCTGATCCGAGATCGAGGTTACGCTCCGGACCTGCCCGCCGATTGGCACCCGGGGCGGATCTCACGACGAAATAGGAATACTCAACAAGGATCGGGGCAGCCACCAGGGCCGCCTCGATCGCCTCTGTACAGCCCGGTGGGAGCGACGTTCTCATCCGTTGCCGCCCTCGCTTTCTCCCGGATCGCCACTGCTCATCCACCCCCGACTGCGCCCAGGCGCCTGTCGGAACCTAGACCCAGGAAAATTTATCCCGGTACTCCCGGGGAGAAAGTTGCGTGTGCTGCCTGAACAGACGCCGGAAGGTGCTGCTGTCCTCATAACCGATATACTGCGTTATCTCGTCGATGGTCTCCCTCGTCGTTTCAAGTTTCATCTTTGCCGCCTCGATCCGCACCAGCTGCAGATACTGCATCGGGGCATGGCCGGTGGCCTGCTTGAACCGCCGCTTGAAGTGGCGCGGGCTGATGCGGACATGGCGGGCAATCTCATCGATGACGACGCCTTTCGAGAAATTCTCTTCGAGATAGCGCTGCGCCTTCTGCACGTCATGGTCATTGTGTTCCCGTTGCCGGGGCAGCATGAAATACGGCGTCTGACTGTCGCGGTTGGGGTCGAGCAGCAGGGCCTTGGCGCAGGCCGAGGCCAGTTCGGCCGAGCCGTAGCGGCCGATAATCCGCAGCCCGAGATTGTAATAGGCGGTGGCGGCGCCGGTGCAGATCAGGCCATTGTCCTCGGTCAGCAGGAACTCCGGTCGAAGGTCGACGTCGGGGAAACGACGCCGGAATTTCCGCGCGAACTGCCAGTTGGTGGTGGCGATCCTGCCCTGCAACAGCCCGGTCTCGGCGAGCAGGAAGACACCCGTGCACATTGCGGCGACGGGGGTGTCCCGCCTGTGGTGGCCAATGATCCACTGCCGCACCTCGACGGTATCGCCCTGATCCTGGCCTGGCAGGGGAATGAACGGCGGGATCAGCACCAGATCGGTGACCAGGGCGTCTTCCATCGATCTGTGCGGCAGCATCTGCACACAGCCGCTGCTGACGACCGGCCTTCCTCCCTGGGTCACGATCTCGGTGGCAAAGGGAGCTTCCGGATTGCCGGACAAATGGGCCGACCACATGTTGGCGATGACAAACATGTCAAGCAGGCCGGCAATTCCCGAGGCCAGACAGCCTTCCGCGGCGAGGAAGGTAATCTTCACTGGAGGATCTCCTCATTCGATTGCGGCCGGAATGGCCATTTCTGCACGGTATATGGCATTTATGCCGCTTTTGTTCCGCCCCCGCAAGGGGTAAGTAGAGGCACATGCCTGCAACCGCCCGTCCCTTCAACCCATGCCAGGAGGAAACCGATGAAAGAATGGCGCAAGACCGGATGTATTCTGTGTGCCCAGAATTGTGGCCTGGAGATCCTTGTCGAAGACGGCCGGATGATCAAGGTCAGACCGGACAAGGACAACCCCCGCAGCAAAGGCTATGCCTGCCGCAAGGGCATGAAGATCCTGAGCTACCAGTATCAGAACGGTCGCCTGACCACTCCCCTCAAACGGGTGGGGGAGAGGTTCGAGCCCATCCCCTGGGACCAGGCCACGGAGGAGATCGCCGCCAGGATGCGGAATCTGGTGGATACCCACGGTTCACGATGTCTGGCCTACATGGGCGCCAGCTCCCAGGGCGGCCATTTCGAAGCCGCCTTCGGCCTGACCCTGCTCCGCTCGCTGGGCTCGCAATACCTCTACTCCTCCGCCGGCCAGGAGTTCAGCGGCGCCTGGTGGGTCTACGGGCGGATGCTGGGCAAGCAGTACAATCTCGCCATTCCCGATGAGCATGAAACCGAGATGCTGGTCGGCTGGGGCTGGAACGGGATGCGGAGCCACCAGATGCCCGAGGCCCCCCGGGTGCTGACTGGGATCGCCGCCCATTCCGACAAACTGCTGGTGGTCATCGACCCGAGGCAGAGCGAGACCGCGCGGCTCGCCAATATCCACCTGGCGCTGCGGCCCGGGACCGACGCCCTGCTGATCAAGGCGATGATCGCGATCATCCTGCAACGGGGCTGGGAAAACACGGAGTACCTGGAACATCGTGTCGAAGGCCTTGCCGCGATCCGGCCCTGGTTTGCCGGGTTCGATATCGAGGCGGCGGTTGCCGTCTGCCGGCTTGACTATGATCGGGTGGTCGAGCTCTGTCGCCTGATGACCACCCGGCGGTGGTGCATGCATCCGGACCTCGGCATCTACATGGGCCGCCACAGTACCCTCAATTCCTATCTGATGAATATCCTCGGCGCCGTGTGCGGCATCTTCGGGGTCCGCGGCGGCAATATGATCCCCGGTATGGTCATGCCCCTCGGCTTCCATGCCGACGAACGCAATCCGAAGACCTGGCGGACCGTGGCGACCAACATGCCGCCGGCGGCGGCCGGGTCCTTTCCGCCGGCGGTGGTCCCGGAGGAGATCCTGAGCGAGCACCCGGAACGGTTGCGGGCCCTGTATGTCAGCGGCTGCAATCCCCTGCGCTCCTATCCGGACACCACCGCCTACGAGCAGGCCTTCGACAGACTCGACCTGCTCGTCGTCTGCGACATCGTCATGAGCGAAACCGCGCGATACGGCCATTACGTTCTGCCCTGCCGCACCCCCTATGAATCCTGGGACGGCACCTTTTTCCCGTGGTCCTACCCCGGGGTCTACTTCCAGATGCGGCAACCGCTGGTCGAAGCGCCGGGCGACTGCCGGGAGGCCTCGCAGATCTTCACCGACCTTGCCGACAAGCTTGGCTTGATCCCGGATATCCCGCACGAGGTTCGCGAGGCGGCGCGGGCTGGTCGGCTGCTGTTCGCCACCAGGCTGATGGAATGGGCGGCGCAGGAGCCGGCCATCCGCTCGAAGATGCCGTTCATCCTCGCCAGGACCCTCGGCGCGGAGTGGGACAGCGCCAACAAGGCGGCGCTGTGGGGGATGCTGATGACCGCACCGAAATCCCTGCGGGACAATGCGGCCCGGGCCGGATTCAAACCGGGAATCGATCAGGGCGATCGCCTGTTCCAGGCGGTCATCGACAACCCGCAGGGGTTGTGGGTCGGTGCGGCCGACACCGCCAATCCGATGGCCGGGATCAGCACGCCCTCGGGGAAAATCGAGGTGTATATCCCGGAGTTGGAGGAACCGGCCAAGGCCCTGAACGCCGTGCGGGAAGCGGACGATCTGCGCCTGCCCGCCGAATTCCCGCTGATCCTGAACGCCGGCCGCCATATGAAATACAACGCCAACACCCTGATGCGGGATCCGGCGTGGAACAATGGCGCCAGAGCCTGCACGGTGGCGATGCATCCCGATGACATGGCGGCCTTGAACCTTCGCGACGGGCAGCAGGTCCGGGTGACGACCACGGCCGGAAGCGAGGTCGGGGAAGTCGAGGTGGATGACGACGTCCGCCGGGGAACCGTGCTCATCCCCCATGGATTTGGCTTGATCTACGATGGGGAGGTATATGGCATCAATGTCAACCGGCTGACCAACAGCAGCCACCGGGACCCCCTCGGCACCCCGCTGCATCGCTACGTGCCCTGCCGAGTGGAGGCGATCGGCGACTGAATCCCTCGATTCGACAATTCTTGTCCGGCCTCTCCAGGGGCTGGACCGGGACAGCACCCGGACGACGCGGAGGCTTGGCGCAGAACACATGGTTCGCCGCCAGGCCATCCCCCCGGCCGCAGGCATTGCGAATGAGGCCTATTTCCTTTCCTTCAGCAGATCACGGATCTCGGTCAGCAACTCCTCTTCCCGGCTCGGAGCAGGCGGGGCCGCCGGGGCCGCCTCCTCCTTCCGCTTCAGGGCATTGATCCCCTTGATCAACATGAAAATCGCCGCGGCGACGATCGTGAAATCGACCACCGTCTGGATGAATTTGCCATAGCTGAGGACCACCGCCGGCGCCCCGTCGGCAGCTGCCTTCAGGGTGATGGCCAGATGGGAGAAATCGACGCCGCCGAGAAGAAAGCCGATCGGCGGGGTGACGACATCGGCGACCAGGGAGGACACGATCTTGCCGAAGGCGGCGCCGATGATGATACCCACCGCCATGTCGACGACATTGCCTTTCACCGCGAATTCCTTGAACTCTTTAATAATCTGCATGTTCTCTCCTTTTTTTGACGACAATTGAGCGATCCGGACGGAGGGGCTTCCCCTGCCACACAGTAGCAGGATCCGTCCGGTTCAGCCCGACGCCGTTCCCCATAACAACAACCATTATTTCATATATCTATACATCGTAATAGACGAATCACCAATCCGGCATATTTAGGGTGATCCTTCCGTTTGTCGGCAATGATGCATATATGGAGTATAACCCCGAGTGCCGACGCGGCGCTATCCCGCGCAAACAACCAACGAGATATTATGGAGGCAGATATGGACGGAAAACACCCACACGAACATGAGCATGAACACAAGCACCATCACCAGCATCAGCACCCGCATGAGCATGACGGTCGCATTCACGAGCATCCGCACGAACATGAACACGCTCACGGCCACAGCCATGGACACGAGCATGAACACGACCATGGACAAGGACATGATCATGGCCATTCTCACCCCGCAGGCGATATGGAGAACCACGACCACAACCACTCCGGCCACGACAAGGAAGAACACGACCACAAACACTGACTGCCGCCCCCGGAAACGGCACACGCCTGCTCATTCAGGACGCCCGATGTCGTGTCGGCCGCATTGGGCGTCGAGGCAGCAATGCGGTCGCCAGCCCGTCACCCCGGCGACGTCACCACCTTCTTCTCCTCAATTCCGGAAACAGCTTCGAGCAACCCCTCTCGTTTTCCGGAAAAACAAACAGCTATTAGCACCGCCCATCGCTTTTCCGAAAATACGGATATTTCCTTCCGGGAATTGAATCATCGTCTGGACCGGGTGCAGCTCCACAGTCGTGAAAGCCCGCGTAGTCAAAGGATAAGTGCATATTCCTTCCCAGGAGGAATGAAAATTGCTTTTCTCATTCCAAGATCGAAGGTATTGAGCGGAAGGCCAATACCCTATAACACAAACTACTTGGAATGATCATGGCCAACAAACGATCCTTTTATGGCGATCTCAGTCTGCTCTCCGCCGTCAATCTGTTTCAGCCGATTGGTCTTGCCTCGCTATCCGGGCAACTGAAAATGCGCTGTGCCGAAAATTCGATCATCTTCATCTTCACCGGGGGGAGACTCAATTATGCCTTGTCCCGGGAAGGGCATAAAAAAATAGGCCGGATCCTCCTCGAATCCCGCCTCATTACCACCGAGCAGCTGCGGGACTGTCTGGTCGAGCAGAAGACGGCCAAAAAATGGCAGCGACTTGGATCGATCGCGGTAAAAAACGGTTATATCCAGCACGCTCAGATCGCGGATCTTTTTTTCACTCAGCTCAAGAACGCGTTTTTTGAGGCCATTACCTGGGAAGAAGGCAGATTCGAGTTTGTCGATACCGTTCCGTTGACCGACGAGGATATCGTCCTGGAGGAAAATGTCGAACCGCTCATCATGCAGGCCCTCTTTTTGATGGACGGCGGCGGGGTCAACTGACTGACCGATTCGTTACCAAGCGAGTGGAGCCGCCGGGACAACGGCCGACCGGCTACCGTCCGAGCAGTTTCATGGTCGCGCGCAGGAAGGCGGGGAAATCGGCCGGATGCCGGGACGTGACCAGATTCCCGTCCACCACCACCTCCCGGTCCTCATAGTCCGCACCGGCCGCGATCAGTTCATCGGCCATCGAGCGATAACAGGTGGCGCGTCGCCCCCGCAGCAGACCGGCGCTGATCAGGATCTGCGGTCCGTGGCAGATCGCGGCAACCGGTCTGCCGCCAGCGAAAAAACTGCGGGCGATCTCCAGCGCCTTCTCCTCCTTCCTCACCGCCGCCGGCGCCTTGCCGCCAGGCAGAACGAGGAGTGCATACTCGTCGGGATTGACCTCGGCCAGGGTCTTGTCCACGGCGATTTCATACCCGTGCAACCCCCTGATGCCCTCCCGGCGCATCGACGCCACCACGACTTCAATCCCCGCCTCTTGCAGCCGGTAATAGGGCACCAGCAGTTCAGAGTCCTCGAATTTATCCGCACTTATGATCAAGGCCTTCATATTTCCTCCATGTTTGCCCCCCAAGCAATACGATATGCACTCCCGGCAGAATATCGCTGCCTCAAGGCGCGTTTTTCCGCGCCGTCACCTCGGCCATATGCACCGTGGCGAGTTGATGTTTCCGCTATTCGTACTTACATACCTTGTAATCGCCGGGCAGAAATCCAGGCGGATGCAGCCGCTGTTTCTTGTATCGGGAGTGACGGCCATCGATGACCGGGAGCGATATCGAGATCCCCTCCGAGGGCCGGTACAGGACTCCCGGCACAACCGTTTAAGGTTCAAGTGACATCCACCGCTTGAATCCACGCTCGATTAACCCAACAGGTAAAGGAGACAAACATGAGTCAGTATCAAATCGCCGTCGTCGTCGGCAGCCTTCGTAAGGATTCCTTCAATCGCTCCCTGGCACGGGCCCTCGTCAGTCTGGCACCGCCGGAATTCACCTTCAAATATCTGGAAATCGGCGATCTGCCGCTCTACAACCAGGATGACGACGGCAATCAGGCCGAAGCGGTCAAGCGGTTGAAGAGTGAGATCGCAGCGGCGCAGGGCCTGCTCTTCATGACCCCGGAATACAACCGGTCCATGCCCGGGGTGCTGAAAAATGCGATCGATCACGCCTCCCGCCCCTACGGCCAGAATACCTGGGCCGGCAAGCCCGCCGGGGTGATCGGCATATCGGTCGGAACGATCGGGACGGCGATGGCGCAGCAGCATCTGCGCAATGTCCTGGCCTACCTGGACGTACCGACGATGGGCCAGCCGGAGGCCTTTCTGCAGATGCGGGATGATATGTTCGACGCCTCCGGCAATATCGGCGAGGGCGGCAAGGCCTTCCTCCAGGGCTGGATCGACCGTTACACGGCCTGGGTGAAACAGCATTCGGCCTGATCCGGCATGGGTCAAAGGAGGGTGCGGGGCTGACGCAGTCCCGTACCGGGGCGCCACGCTGACGCGGCAACAGCCCGGCCTCCGTTATTGCCACCGAAAGTGCAGGGCATCGAACCGGCAGTTGTCCACGCATTCCCCGCAATTCCGGCAGTAGGCCGACAGGCCTTCGCCTGCCTCCGGCTGCAGGCCCATCGGACAGGCCCGGCTGCATCGGCCGCAACCGGTGCAGTCGGCGGCCTGGAGATGGACCCGCAGCCGTCGCTTCAACCCCAGAAACGCCAGGAGGCCGCCGAGCGGACAGAAGGTGCGGCAGAAGAACCGGCGGGTGAGCAACTCGAGCAGGATCACGGGGATGACCACCACCCCCTCCAGGGCCAGCGTGCCGAAGAACACCGCCATCATGATTTCCCGGCCGACCAGTCCGGGCGGCGAGAGAAAGACGAACAGCGGGGCGCCGAGCACCAGGCTGACCACCAACTCGGCGATCAGCACGAACCACAGCAGCCTTTTGGCCACGAGCAGCCGGTTGCGCAGGAAGGGCTTTGCCGAGACCAGCCGGCGCGCCCGGTCGAACAGCTCGAGCAGAAACGAGATCGGGCAGATCCACGAACAGAACACCCGGCCGAGGAAGAAGGCGAGCAAAACCGGAAACAGCATGCCCACCAGCGACGGCAGGTACGGTGATTTGGTGATCAGCAGGCTTTCCAGCCCTTCCAGCGGCGAGACGAACCACAGTCTGCCGATCCCCAGCGACTGGTACCAGCCCTGGATGAAATCGATGTGCAGGTAATAGTTGACAAAAGGATTGACGGCGATGAGCAGGAAGGCCCCGGTGAGGACGGTCAAGCGCAGTCGGCTGTAGCGCCTCTTCGGCCGTTTGGCCGCTGTTGCGACGGGCGGCGCTGTGCCGGTTTCTTCGCCCGTCATGTCGTCACCTTGTTCCGGGCAAAGATCGGTTCGATATTCACCGCCTTGCCGCCGTCGGGGGCGGTGACCGGGCAGGCATGGGTGCAGATGCCGCAGCCGGTGCAGACCGTCTCGTCGATTACCGGCCGCAGCTGGTCGAGGCGAATCGCCTTTTCGCTATAGGGGCACTTGTCGTAGCAGGTCCGGCAGAGGGTGGTGCCGATCCAGGCGGCGCAATGAAAGCGGTTGATCACCGCCAGCCCCATCCGGGTATCCTCCTGGCGGATGCGCCGCAGGCTGCCGGTGGGGCAGACATCGACACACTTCATGCAGAGGTAGCAGGGAATCTTCTCCGCCTCGACCAGCGGCGTGCCGGCGGAGATCCCGGCGCGGATGTCGAGCATGACGATCGAACGGTAGGGGCAGACCTCGACACAGCGGCCGCAGCGGATGCATTTCGCCGGGAAGATCTCCTCCGGCACCCCGCCCGGCGGCCGCAACCGGTTGGTGGCAAGCGGCGACTCCAGCAGTTTCGCCCCGACCGCTCCCGGCCACAGGGGCAGGCAGACCAGCCCCGCCCCCATGCATCCGAGAAATTGCCTCCGTTTCACGGCTCTTCCGCGGTTGGCCGGCGAAAGCCGAAGGGCTTGGCGACCGGCTCCCCTCGCGCCATCCGTTCGGCCTCGTCCTCGGTGTTGAGATAGGTCAGGCCGACATGGAGCACCCCCGGGACCTTGCTGGTCCGATCGATGAGTTTTTCCATGTCTTCCGACGACGCCGTTTCGAGCACGGCAACGATATTGCCCCGATCGTCATCGCCGAACACCTCGACCTCGGCGATGGCGGCCAGGGAGCGCAGGACCTCGGCCTTGTCCGTCGGCCCGCTGGTGATGACGACCCCGCTGATCGGCATAGCTGCTCCTGTTGATGGATAGGGGTTTGGCGGCCCGGCCGGCAGAGCCATCCTTCCGGCCGGGCGCCTGGTTCAGACGATGAACGGCTGCAGCGGCTGCGGCCCCGACGCCCGCTTGACCTGCACCGCGCAGATCTTGAACTCCGGTTCCTTCGAGCCGGGATCGAAGGCGTCCTTGGTCAGCTTGTTGATCATCCGGTCGGCATGCTGATCGTGCCAGTAGACGAAGACCATCCCCTCGATCGGCCCTTCATAGACCTTGGCCGGCAGCAGGTTCACCCCCCGCCGCGACCTGACCTCCACCATGTCGCCGGGCTTGATGCCGAGCCGTTCGGCATCTTTGGGGTTGACCTCGACAAAGGCATAGGGATTGGCCCGCAGCAGCTCCGGCACCCGCCCGGTCATCGACATCGTGTGCCAGTGGTCGATGATCCGGCCGGTGGAGAGGTAGAAGGGGTATTCGGCATCGGGAATCTCCTCCGGGTTGGCCTGGTCCCGCAGCCAGATCCACAGGGTGCGGTCTTCATGGGCCGCACCGTAGAACTGATAGGGCAGATCGTTCTTCGACAGCTTGGTCGCCAGCGGATCGCGGCCCTTGACGAACTTTTTCACCGTGCCGCCGGTCAGGGCGTATTCCGCCGTCGGCGCCGGCCACTGCACTCCGTCGGCCATCTGCTCCAGCACCGCATAGGTGGCGCCGCTGAGGGCCTCGCCGGGCGAGTCGATGGCCTTTCTGGTCAGCTGGGAGCGGCGTTCGGTGCAGCCGTAGACCCCGGTTTTCTCGAAATGAAAGGAGGCCGGCAGCACCAGGTTGGCCTTCTGGGTGGTGAGGGTGTGGAAGATATCGGTGCAGACGATGAACACGTCCTCCCGGTCCATCCCCTTGTTGTACAGGTTGCAGTTGGGCAGGCTCTGGACCGGGCTGGTGCAGTTGATCCAGATTGCCTTGATCTTGCCCTCGTTGAGCGCCGAAAACATCGCCATGGTGTGCAGCCCCGGCTCGGCGGGGATGCGGCCGGCGGGGATCCCCCAGGCCTCCTCCACCTGACGGCGCAGCGGTTCCGCCTCGATCGGCCGATGCCCGGGCAGGATATGGCACAGGCCGCCGCCCTCGCGCACCCCGCCGCAGGCGTTGGGCTGACCGGTGAGCGACAGGCTGTCGGCCCCGTCCTTCATCAGCTGGCCGGTGAGGATATGGAGATTGTGCATCAGGTTGTTGGCCCACACCCCCTGCTTGCGCTGGTTGAGCCCCATGGTCCAGAGACTGACCGTGCCCTTGGAGCCGGCAAACCAGCGGGCCGCGGTACGGATATCCTCCGGTTTGAAGGTGCCGCCGCAGGTCTTCGCCGCCTCTTCCGGGGTATACCTGGCCAGATGGGCCTGCAGTTCGACGAAGGTCGCCGCCTCGCCCTTGCCCTTCCTGAACGTGGCGTAATTCTTTAAAAACTCTGCATCGTAGAGCTTCTCTTCGATTATGACATGGGCCATGGCATTGAGCAGCGACAGATCGGTCCCCGGCTTGAACTGGAGATGCATGTCGGCGATCCGCGAGGTCTGGGAGATCCGGGGGTCGACATTGACGACCTTGACCGTGTCGGGATTGTCGAGCTTGCGCCGCATGATCCGCCGGAACAGCACCGGGTGGGCCTCGGCGGTATTGGAGCCGACGATGAAGAAGCAGTGGGCCTTTTCCAGGTCGGCATAGCCGCCGATGGGCTCGTCCGCCCCGAACGACGACATGTAGCCGCCGACCGCGCTGGCTATCGAGCGCCTTATCCCACGATATCTCCTGGAACGTGTCGGTCTTTTTGTCGCGGTACAGGGGTTTGGTCAGGCGATCGGGATGGCGCATGCATTTCCAGAAATGCATCCCCTTCATGCAGACATAGCCGAAGTTGGTGCGCGATTCGGAAACCCCGCGCAGCCCCATCGGCACGCCGCCCTTCACCCCCAGTTCGACCCGGCAGCCGACCCCGCACAGGCGGCAACTGCCGCGGTGCCAGGTCACTCCGTCATCGGCCAGAACCAGGTTGATCGGCCCGATCGGCAGATTCATGCTCACATAGGAGGCCGCCGACAAGGCCGCCGCCTTTCTGATAAATTCACGTCGCGTCTGTGCCATCATGGCCTCCTTATTTTTCGTCGGATTTCTTTTCTTTGAACGCATGGGGTACATGGCACTCCCAGCACGGTCTGTCCTGCGGACATTTCTGCAGCATGTCGGCATGGCAGGTGCCGCAGGTCGCTCTGGTCGGGGTCACGGCAAACTCCTCGAAGGTGCCATGGCATTGATAACATTTGACCATGGCGATACCGTGGACCGACCCGAACCATTCCTTCTCGATCTCGGGAGTTGCCTCACGGTGACAGTCGGCACAATCGATCAGCATCTCCTGCTGCGACAGCTGGGGATGACCCGCTTTTTCTTTTTCCGCCGCCGTGGCCGTCGTACCCGACACCATCAGCCCCAGCAGGACCAGGACCAGTCCCGCAAGAATTACGTTTCTTCGTTTGATCGCCATATCCCTCCTCCTCAGGTTGTGCTGTCCACTTGGTATCCCGCGTTGCCCTCGGCCGCTGTTTCGACCCTGATTCCGGTACTGCAGATAATAATGCAATCTCTATTCCATCATCAGTTATGGTCCGTTATCAGGGTATTACCCGGTCCCGCTCCTTCGCGACGTAACCATTTGGTAGCGTTTTCCGCCCTTTTTTGCTACCGTTCGGTAACAGAGAGGGTCGGTCTCCTTCGAGATCGGAGCGCAACATCAACGACAGCGCTCCCCCCGGAGACCGCTCCGGAAAACCCTCAAGGCGTTGTATCGTCATGGAACTCCGATCAACTTCGAGATACCATCTTCCCCAAACTCCCATCATTCTTTATATAAAAGGTTGGGGCTGGCGCGAAAATTGCGACGCCCCGTTGTATCGCCGCACCAACAATCACGGCCCGTTCTTCCCGTAGTTCAACAGCAGGCCAGGTTTCTTCCGAGAGCAGACAGATCATGCCCAGATCGTTCACCGCCCGGCTTTCGCTCCGCACCAAATTCGTTGTGTTCATCGGCGCCATCATCTCCGCCTTCTACCTTTTCATGCTCTACCGCACGGCGGTGTTCGACGAGAAGATGATCCTCAAACAGGCGGAACAGCAGGCCCGGATGCTGTACAAACAGATCCTGCTGACCAGGCAATGGGCGGCCGACCACAACGGCCTGTTTGTCCTCGAACGCCAGGGGGTCGAGGCCAATCCGTATCTCGAACTGCCGGTGGTGACCGATGCGCTTGGGCAATCGTATTTCCTGCGCAACCCGGCGATGATCACCAGGGAACTCTCGGCCTATGCCCAAAAGGGCGGGCTCGGTCAATTCCGGGTCACCAGCCTGAAACCGGTCAACCCCGACAACAGGCCGGATGCCTTTGAAACAAAGGCCCTCGAGGCCTTCGCCGCAGGTGCCGATGAAATAATTGACGTCGAAGAGGCGAAGACGGGCAGAGTAGTCCGCTTCATCGCCCCCATGCGGGTCAACGAATCATGCCTCGGCTGCCATGCCCGGCACGGTTACGCCCTGGGCGATATCCGCGGCGGGCTGTCGATCACCATCCCCATCGACTGGGCGGACGAGCTGATCGCAAGGAACATCCATTCGCTGATGTTCATCGGCATAACCAGCATCCTGATCGTCACCGCGGCGCTCTTCCTGATGTTCGAATCGCTCATCGTCCACCGGATCCGCCGGTTGTCGCAGGCGATGGACAGTTTTCCCGAAGATCCGCCGGAACAGTACCTGCTGCCGTCGCTGATCAGGGATGAGTTGGACAGTGTCAGCGACACCTTCGTGCTGTTCTGCGACCGGCTGAAGAAGTCCCAGGACGAACTGCTGCAGACCAGGGCCCAGACCCACCTCAGCGAAAAGATGGCCTCGCTCGGCATCCTCACCGCCGGAATCGCCCACGAGGTCAACAACCCGCTCGGCGGGATGCTCAACTGCGTCAAATCGATGCGCGAGAATCCCGACGACCGGGAACTGGTCGAACGCTACCTGCCCCTCCTCGACAAGGGCCTGAGGCAGATCGAGACGATCATGCGCCAGCTCCTCAACTTCAGCCGGACCGAACCCCTCAATATCAGAAAGGTCAATCTCCAGGCGCTGTTCGACGAGTGCACCCTCCTGCTCTCCTACAAGCTGAAAAACATTCAACTGGTCACCAGCATCACCGCCGCCGGTGAATATCTTCTCGATGCCGAGGCCCTCAAGCAGATCATCATCAACATCGGCCTCAATGCCATCCAGGCCATGCCGCACGGCGGCAAACTCGCCATCCGCTGCCATGAAGAAGCGGGGCAGCTGCTCATCATCTTCCACGATACCGGGACCGGGATCACAGAGGAGAACATGCCGCACATCTTCGACCCCTTTTTCACCACCAAGGGCGTGGGTGAAGGCACCGGGCTCGGCCTGGCCGTGACCTACGCCCTGGTGCAACGGATGAATGGGAAAATTACCGTCGAGAGCGAACCCGGACTGGGGTCGGTGTTCACCCTTACCCTGCCGGTCACCGACCGCACCTCGCAGGGACCCGGCCGATCACCCAATGGCGAATTGAGCCGCATCGGCATCAACGGCCTTCTTCGGGCCACCGGAGAGTAAAGACTATGCCAAGGATACTCCTCGCTGAAGACGACGAGATCATGCGGATCTCGATTTACGACCGATTACGGAAGTACGGCTGGCAGGTGGATGAGGCCAGAGACGGTCTCGAGGCCATGAGCCTGTTCGAGAAAAACCATTACCAGCTGATCATCTCGGACATCCGCATGCCCGGCCTCGACGGCCTGTCCCTGCTGGACAAGGTGCGGCGGCAGAACCAGGAGACCGACATCATCATCATGACCGCCTACGGCTCGGTCGATGACGCACTCAACTGTCTGCGCCAGGGGGCAACCGACTATATCCTCAAGCCGTTCGATCTCGACGACCTGGTCATCCGGGTCACCCGTCTCCTCAACCACCAGGCGATCAAGGCCCGGTGCGAAATTCTCGAAGACACCTGCCGCCACAACCATGAGCGGGAACTGTTCGGCACCAGTCCGGCCATGCAGCAGGTCTATGCGCTCATCGCCCAGGCGGCGCCGACCAATGCCACCATCCTGATCACCGGCGAATCCGGCACCGGCAAAGAGCTGGCGGCCAGGGCAATCCACAGCGCCAGCCCCCGGCACGATAAACCCTTTGTCTCGATCAACTGCGCGGCAATCCCCGAGGGGCTGATCGAGTCCGAGCTGTTCGGCCACGAGCGGGGGGCGTTCACCGGCGCCGACCAGCGCCGCAAAGGCAAATTCGAGCTGGCCGACAACGGCACCCTCCTCCTCGACGAACTCGGCGATCTGCCGGGGCCGCTGCAGGCCAAACTGCTCAGGGTCCTCCAGGAAAGCCGGTTCGAGCGGGTCGGGGGAACCAAAACGATCCGGGTCGACGTCCGGATCCTGGCCTGCACCTCGAAAGACCTGCACCACGAGGTGGAGGCCGGCCGCTTTCGCCGGGATCTCCTCTATCGCCTGCAGGTCATTCCCCTGCATATGCCGCCGCTGCGGGAACACAAGGAGGACATCACCGATCTTTGCAATGCATTTCTCAAGGAGTTCAATACATTACATGGGAAATCGGCAAGAATCACCAAGGAGGCCATCGATTGCCTCAGGCAGTACGATTTCCCCGGCAACACCCGGGAACTGCGCAACCTGATGGAGAGGGCCGCCGTGCTCTGCCGCGGACCGGAGATCACCCCCGCCGATCTGCCCCTGGAGATCACCAGCAAGGCGAGTCAGCTCGATGCCGGTTTCAATCTCAGCGCCAGACTGGCCGTGGCCGAGAGGGACTGCCTGCTGACCGCCCTGCGGCACTGCAACGGCAGCCGGACCGAAGCGGCCAGGCTGCTGGGCATCAGCCGGAAAAATCTGTGGGAGAAGATGAAGGGGTACAGCCTGGAATAGACGAAGGGCTGCATTTTCAGAACTGCAGCCCTTCACCCGGAGGTCCCGAGTCATCCGGCCCGCCCTGAACGGCGTACCGGATGACCGGACGGGGAGAGTCGCCCCCGGCTTATTTGGAATACGAGGAACGATCGCTCATTCCCTGGCGCGACTCCATGTTGAGACGGCCCTTGGCCACCGCCTCCTTGTTCCACTCCTGCACCAGCGCGGCCTTGAACGCCAGTTTTTCCGAGACCTCTTTCGCCATGTCGATGCCGGCCAATGCCTGGGCCTTCTCCTTGGTGGAGAAGTCGGGGACCTGGTAGCCGATCACCCCGTGGCGGGCGAGCACCGCCGCCAGCTTGACCCGTGCCTGCTGGGCGAGGTCGTTGGCCTGGGCGAGCAGCCGCAGGGTCTCCTCCGGGTTATGGAAATAACTGCCATGGCCGGCGATCGAATAATCCCAGCGCCACTGGCCGTGCCGGATGTCCTGGAGGATGTCCTTCATCTCCTCCTCGGTGGCGCCCGCCTCCCAGGCCTTGCCGGCCTCGAGATGGGCCCGGGCCAGACCGTTCATTGCCAGGTCCATCAGCTCCTCCTTGCGCTCGAGCTTGACGGCGAGATGGCTGCGGAATTCCTCCTCGCTCTGGTCGTGGCAGTTGAGGCAGGTATTGGCGATATTGTCGAGGGGGCTGGCGATATGATGGTCGGTGAAGGTGACGTCGCCCTCGGTCCTGCTCGGCATATGGCAGTCGGCGCAGGACACCCCGCGACGGCCGTGGGTGCCGCTGACGAACAGCTCGTAGTCGGGATGCTGGGCCTTGAGCATCGGCGCCTTGCTGATGGCATGGGTCCAGTCGGAGAAGTTCATCGCGTC
>JROS01000182.1 GCA_000769715.1 Desulfobulbus sp. Tol-SR | reverse complement strand
GGAACAGCTACACAAGTTTATACAAGTCTTGTCGCGGCTCCATCAAAGGCCACTCCGATTTACGCCTATGGGTATCTGTTCATAGCGAGCGACAAAGTGACGACAGCACGATATCGAACCGGCGAAGTACAATACGGGAGCGTGTGATGCAGGGATACGGATACCTCTACATTGTAGACTACGCGGTGAGCATGACTGGCACCGGAAGTCTGACCATAGCCATCCCGCAGCAGGCGTCGGTGACGATGAGCGGCGAAGGGTCGCTGTCGGCCTTTGCCACGTCGAACTACGGCTATTCCACTCTCCCGAGATTGTCGGCGTTTGGCGGATACTACACTGCATACGGTGCCGGCGACTCTACCCTTCCGGCACTTGAATCCTACGCTGAAGGCGGGTTGTACGTGCCGACGGTGACCAACTATGGATTCTCGATGTTGCCACCTATGGTTTCGTCCGGGTTTCTCCACACAGTATCGCCGATAACCGGAGATTCGACCATTCCGGCATTAGGTGGGATCGGCTGCGAAAGCGAGTACGGCGAAGGTGATTCTACTCTTCCGGCACTCGTCGGGCTGGCAATCCACGATATGTTCCCGTTCGACGCACCGATATACAACCGGGCTATTGTCTTGAATGGGATCGCTGTTGCCGGGGATTACATCGTCTTCATCGACAATTCGGGGACGATCACCTCGACAATCGAGGGGGACCGTGTACTGATAGATTCGGTCATTGCCAGCATCGAAGCGGGCAATACCTTTTCGACTCTCTGCTCATTACTGGTCGGCATGGATGAACCACTCCGCATCGACGGAGGGGTCGTAGCGGCAGTCGGAACCGCCCCGGCGCTCGACTCCGCCGACCGAGTGTGGGTCGTCAACATCGACACCGCCGCCACTAGCCAGTATGACGACTACGGTTTCAACTCATTCCTCGACGACAACGGCGACGGGATGTGTTACGGGCTCGCCGACGACGGAGTCTACGAACTGACCGGCAACACCGACGCCGGGGCGACGATCCCTTGGCAGGTAGACTTCGGCATCAGCAACTGCGGGATCAAGGCTCGCAAGAAAATTCTCAACGTCTACGTCGGAGTGACGACCGGAGGCAC
>JROS01000067.1 GCA_000769715.1 Desulfobulbus sp. Tol-SR | reverse complement strand
GTCCCTGACCGCCCCCTCCCCCAACTCCCCGCTGGAACCACATCGCCCCCAGGGCAAACGAGCCGCAGAGAATACCGACATCTGCCAGGTTGAAGATACCGGTGCGGAAACTGCCGAGACCGAGGTTGACGAAATCGATCACCCGGCCGTCATGGACCAGGCGGTCGAGAAGATTGCTCAGCCCCCCGCCGAGCACCAGCAGCGCCGCGATCGCCGTCGACTGCGGCAGCGATGCCCGCCACAGGACATAGGCGATGCCGGGGATCACCACTACCGCCACGCCGCAGGTCAACAGCAGGAAACGGAACTCCTCGGGCAGGCCGCCGAGCAGGCCGAGAAAGCCGCCACTGTTCTCGACATAGGACAGACGCAGGGTATCGTGGACGAAAGACAACGGCGCGGCGGGATCAAGGTGACGCCAGGCCAGCCGCTTGGTCAGCTGGTCGCTGCCGAGGATGGCCAGCAGCAGGGCGGCAAGTGCGCCTCTTCCGATCGAATGTGAAGGCATGGGAGGGTCGATCATCCCGGCCGTGTCAGCCGGCGATTTTGACCCGGTTGATCGCCTGGGGGTGGCGCGGGGCATGCCGGGCATAGCGGACGGCAGGGCGGCCGAAGCACATGGCATAGCCGATCAGGTGATCTTCGGGAATGCCGATCAGCGCGCGGAGCGAGGGTACCAGGTCGTCGATGGCGATCTTGGCCAGACCGTTCCAGACCGTCCCTACACCCAGGCTCCGGGCAAAGAGCTCGAAGGTGGTCAGGGCGATGACCGCGTCCGGCAGGGGGGAAATGCCGTTGCGAGGGGCCGAGACAACGAGCAGATGCGGGGCACCGCGGAACAGGATGTCAATCTTCTGGACCTGCCAGGCCTCAACAATGTCGGCAAAGATCTCCATCCCGTGCGGCAGTTTTCTCTGTTCGACCAGTGCCGACAGACCATGCAGCGCCTCCTCGCGGATGCGGTCAAGCACCTGTCGGTCATCGACCACGGTGAAGAGGAGGCGGCGCTCGTTCCTGCCGGTCGGCGCATGCCAGGCCACCGCCAGCATCCTGTCGATCAGGCCCGGCTCCAGGTTCTCCTTGAGGTAGTTGCGGATGGCGCGGCGGCCCCGGACCAGGCTCTCCATCTGCTCCGGTGACGGCAGGTTCTCATGCTGGGCATCCTGAGCGGTGGCAGTGTGGCCGTCGATCGCAATGGCCCCTGGATCGCAGATCGCAAAACAGTGGAGGCAATGGATGCAGCGGGCCTCGTCCGCCGCCGGGATAACCGGCAGCCCCTCTTCCATGGCGATAATGCCCATCGGGCAGTCGGCAGCGCACAGGCCACAGCCGATACACTTTTCCTTGTCCACATGGAATGCAATCATATCCCCTCCCCGACGCCCTCAACTGCCTACAGACTTACTGACGATCTCCCGGTCGAAATAGTTCACCTCCATCCCGGCATCGACGACAATGGCCTGGGCGTTGATGCCGGACGACCGTCGCGACAGCAGGAAGGCCGCGGTGTTCGCCACCTCCTCGATCTGCAGCGCCTGTTTGCGCGGGATTACCTTTTCGGCGAAGAGATAGCTGTCGACATAGCCGGGAATGCCGGCGGAGGCCGAGGTCTTCAGGAGTCCCGGGGCCACGGCGTTGAAGCGGATGCGGGAAAAGGCCGAGAAGCTCTTGGCCAGAAAACAGAGCGACGAGTTGAGCGCCGCCTTGATCGGTGCCATATAGCCGTAGTTCTCGGCCGCCATCCTCGTGGTCGAAATGGAGATGGTCAGCATCGACGCATCGGGATCGAGAAGGTCCTTGAAGTGATTGGCAATACTGATAAAAGAGAAACACGAGATATCGACGGCCTGGAGAAAATCCCGCTTTACCGTCTGGTGGAAGGGCTTGAAGCCGTCCGAATAGTTGGCGAAGGCGATGGAATGGACGATACCGTCCAGCCGCCCTCCCCGTTCCGCGCCGATCGCCGCGGCGATCTCGTCCCTGACCCGGACGATATCGGCTTCGTCTTCGACATCGCAGAGTAACACCGGCATCCCCGGAAACAGTTTACGGGCGGTCGCCCGCCGTTCCTCCGTACGCACGACATGAATGACCTCGGAGCCCTCGGCCGCCAAGACCCTGGCGATGGCGCAGGCCACTGATTTTTTGTTGGCCAGGCCGAAGACCACGAAGCGCCTGTTTTCCAGCTCGAGAAATCCCATTGTCCCACAATCGGAGGAGGTCCTTGAAAATCAACCGTTTCCATCCCCCGCAGGATACACTACCCGGCAACCCGAGACAAGCCGCAATCATCGTGTGCTCACCCATAGCGCATGCCGCCAGCCCCTGCCGCCGGCGTTTTCCATTGTCCTTTCCCCCTGGATTACGGTATATGATCTGCAGGAATACACCCCGGCAGATCACCTGCCGCGCAAGGCAACCGCACCGTTCATCTCGAAATCCCTACAAACATAACCGGGCATGCAAAAATACATAATCGGTATCGATACCGGCGGCACGTTCACCGATGCCGTCCTGATGGAGAAAACGACCGGCAGGATCGTCGCTGCCGCCAAGAAACCAACCACCCATTATCGACTGGCGGACAGCACCGGCGCGGCCCTTGCCGCCCTGCTGCAGGGTACCGGAACCCCCCCGGCCGAGATCGGCGCGGTGGCCGTCTCCTCGACCCTGGCCACCAACAGCGTCGTCGAAAACAAGGGGGCCCGGGTCGCCCTGTTCGTCATCGGCTATGTCAGGCATTTCAAACTCCCGGTCAAGGCGGTGATCTTCGTCAAAGGCGGCCACACCATCATGGGTGAGGAGGAGGAACCGCTCGAACTCGATTATCTCGTCAGCCTGATCCATGGCCTCAAGGAGGAGGTCGATGCCTACGGCGTCTGTGCGGCGATGTCGATGGTCAACCCGACCCATGAACTGGTGACGGAAAAGGCCATCGAGATGATCGATCCCAAGCCGGTATTCTGTTCGCATCGCATCAGCCAGACCGCCGGCATGCACGAGCGGGCGGCGACCGCCGGTCTCCACGCCAAACTGATGCCGATCATGCAGGAGTATGTCGGCGGGGTGCGGCAGGCCATGACCGCCCATGGGCTCTCCTGCCCGATGATCATCATCAGCGGTAACGCCGGGACCATTTCTTCCGACCGGGCCGTGGAACTGGCGGGAATGACGGTGGCCAGCGGCCCCGCCTGTACCGCCAGTTTCGGTGCCGACCAGATCGCAGGCAACGCCCTGGTCATCGATGTCGGCGGAACCACCACCGATATCGCGATGATCGAGAACGGCCGGCCGTTGATGGCCACGGAAGGCTGCAAGATAGGCGACTGGCGGACCCATGTGGAGGCCATCGACATGAGTACCGGCGGTATCGGCGGCGATTCGCACGTCTCCATGAACGGAAAAGGGCATATCACCATCGGTCCCAACCGTGTCGTCCCCCTGGCGATGGCGGCCGACCTGCCGCCGATCGATGAATGGCTCGGCAAGGAAGAGCGGAGCCGGCTCATCATCTTCCGTCAAGAAGCCGATAGTGCAACGGCAGATGCGCTGACGGCCTTTCTCCGCACCCGGGGCCAGGCCACCCCGGAGCAGATCCGTCGGGCCACCGGCCTCAGCGGCGTCACCCTCGGCCGGGATCTCGAACAGCTGGAAAGATCGCAGCAGACCTACGAATGCGGATTCACCCCGACCGACGCCCTGCATGTCCTGGGCCGCATCGATCTGGGGGACCGCGCCAAGGCCCTGGCCGGTGCCGCGGTGCTGGCCGGGGAGATCGGCATGACCGCGGAGGCCTTCTGCGAGATGGTCATCAGGCGGACGGAAGAGCAGATCGAGAATCTCGTCATCGATCACCTCGTCCAGCATTACTGGGGAAATTCGCTGACCAGCTTCATCGCCAGCCGCAACGACCATCCGGTCCTCGGCGTCAATTTCTCGCTGAAGATCCCGCTCATCGGCATTGGCGCCGCCGCCCGCTATTTTCTGCCGGCGGTCGCCTCCAGGCTGGCGACCACGGTATCGTTCCCGCAATACTGTGAGGTTGGCAACGCCGTCGGGGCGGCCCTGATCTGCAAACAGACCCTGGCCGGCCAGGCTGAACCGCTCGCTGTCTGAACCGCACCGGGAGAGCGGTGCAAGTACCGTCCACCCGGAAACCATGCCCATGACCAAGGTCACCGAATTTGAGGCCGTCAGGAATTTCATCCGCCACTCCCTCGGTTGCAGCTGCCCGGAGGAGGTAGTCACATGAGAAAAACGTCTCCAGCGCCGAAGCCGTGCCCGATATGCAACGGCTGCGGCCAGATCTCTTCGTTCAAGGGGGTCAGCCGGTTCCCGCTGACGACGGAAGAATGCCCTGCCTGCGGCGGTACCGGCCTCGAGCTCGATGACGAGTTGCAGAAATCCGAACCGCCGCCGCCGACAAAACGCCGGGATAAGTGAATACTACGTGTTGGTGAGCCGCTGATATGGATATGACCGGGATGTTGTCTCCACCCTATGGCCTGGTGTCCCTGTTCGGCCTCAGTTTTCTCGCCTCGACCCTGGTTCCGCTCGGTTCGGAATGGCTGCTGATTCTGCTCATCGTCCAAGGGCAGCCTGCCCCGACGGCTGTGGCGGTCGCCACTCTCGGCAATTCCCTCGGGGCCGTTACCACCTACCTGATCGGCAGCTTCGGCTCCGACTACCTGACCGGGAGGCTGCTGCGGCTCTCCGATCGAGACCTCCACCGGGCCAGAACGGTGTACCGCCGGTTTGGGGTGTGGTCGCTGCTGCTCTCCTGGGTCCCGGTGGTCGGCGATCCTCTCTGCCTGGTCGCCGGGGCCTTGCGGACCTCCCTGCCGCTGTTTCTGGTGCTCGTGCCGCTCGGCAAGGTCTGCCGCTATGCGGCACTGGCCTTTTTCACCCTGCAGGGCCTGCGCTGAACCACTGCGGTTTTGCCCCGGGGATGACAACCGCCAAATCCGCCTTATACTAGTCCCGATGCAATAACGATACTTACAGAGAACATTATGAAAAAAGCCGCTTACCAGACCATTATCACGGAATTCGAACAGTGGGGAAACCAGTATGGCCGTGTCTGCTCGATGGGTTGCAGTACCTGCTGCACGGAGAATGTCACCATGACCGCCCTCGAAGGGGAGAGGATTCTTGCCTTCGTCATCGACCGCGGGATGGAACAATGGCTGGCCGACCGGTTGCGCAATCCGGCCCGGGTGGAACGGTCGCGCATGACCACCAACGAGTTTGCCCACGCCTGCATCAACCACAGGGAAGCCGATCCCGGGGCCAACGCGTCCCTGGCCACCTGTCCCCTGCTGGAAGATGACGTCTGCCGGATCTATCCGGTGCGCCCGTTTGCCTGCCGCTGTTTCATCTCGACCGTCCGATGCTCGGTGGTCCGGCCGGCGCAGGTCGACGAGCACTATCTCGCCGCCAGCACCGCCATGCTGCAGCTGATCGAGCACCTGGGCCAGAAGGAGTATTGGGGCACTATGGTCGACGTCCTGCTGGCTCTTCTCGATATCTCGGCCTACCGCCCGGTGGCGGAGGCGCTCGCCGACCCGTCGCGGATCATGCAGGGTCGACTCCGCACCATGACCGCCCGCCCCCTCCCCGGTTTCCTGGTCACCGAAGCCGAGGAGAGCCGACTGCGGCCGCTGCTGCAGGCCATCTTCACCACCCGCGTCGGTGACGTCACGGTCGAGGATATCCTCAACGGCAAAACGAACGCGGCTGTTTCATCAAGGTCTTAGAGCAAATGAATCCGGCAACCGACATCACCACCGAAACCGAGCACATAACCGTCCTGCTGCCGGCCGGCAGGCTCCCGCTCGCCATCATGGACGAGGTCCACCAGCTGACGGTACGATACGGTCTCGAGGTCTATCTCACCACCCTGCAGAACCTGCGCCTGCTCAACGTGCCGAAAACGGCGACGACGGAGATCAGGGCGCGCCTTGCCGCCCTTGGCGCCGAGTTCAAGGCCCCCGGCCGGTTTCCGATACCGCGGGCCTGCGTCGGCGGACCGCACTGCAACCTCGGCCTGATCGATACGAAGGCCGTGAGCGCCAGAATTCTGGCACGGTTCGCCGACCGTGGGCACACCAAGGCCAAACTGAAGCTCGCCCTCTCCGGCTGTATACTCAGTTGTTCCGGAACCAGGACCAGCGACATCGGCATCGTTGCCACCCGCAACGGTTACGATGTCTATGCCGGCGGCAAGGGCGGGCCGGCACCGAAAATCGGCCGCAGGATCAAAAAGGAAGTGACCGAAGCGGAGATGCTGGCCGCCATCGAGACCCTGATCGATTTCCACGATCGCAAGACCGGCACCAAACAGCGGATGGCCAAACTGCTCGGGGACCCCGATTTTCCCTTTGCCGAGGTCTGACCGCCGCACCAGCTGCCGCTGGCCCGGGGCCGGCGATCAGCCGCCGCCCGCCTGGCACAGATAGAGCCTATAATTTCACCGGTGATTCCGGCTTTTCTATTCCAAAAAAGGGGTGCCATTGCTATAGTGGCGGCATGAAAACACCACAGACCAGCAAACGGACCAAGTTCATCTTCGTCACCGGCGGCGTTCTTTCCTCCCTGGGAAAGGGGCTCGCTGCTGCGACCATCGGGGCACTGCTCGAGAGCCGGGGGCTCACCGTCACCTTCCAGAAACTGGACCCCTACATCAACGTCGATCCCGGGACGATGAACCCGTTCCAGCACGGCGAGGTTTACGTCACCGACGACGGGGCCGAAACCGATCTCGACATGGGGCATTACGAGCGTTTCACCAACGCCGTGATGGCCCAGAAAAACAATTACACCACCGGCCGCATCTATTATTCGGTCATCACCAAGGAGAGGCGCGGCGAATACCTCGGCGGCACCGTTCAGGTCATCCCCCATATCACCGACGAGATCAAGGCGGCCATCCTGCAGCTGGATGGCTGCGCCGATTTCGCCATCATCGAGATCGGCGGCACGGTCGGCGACATCGAGGGCCTGCCCTTCATCGAGGCGATCCGCCAGCTACGAACCGACCTCGGTCGGGAATACTCGCTGTTCATCCACCTGACCCTGGTCCCATACATCAAGACCGCCGGCGAGGTCAAGACCAAGCCGACCCAGCACTCGGTCCGGGAACTGCGGGCGGACGGCATTCAGCCGGATATCCTGATCTGCCGGACCGAGGTCCCCCTCGAGGACAGCCTCAAGGCCAAGATCGCCCTGTTCTGCAATGTCCAGAAGGATGCGGTCATTACCGGTATCGATGTCGAGACCATCTATGAGATGCCCCTCCACTTCTATCGCGAGGGCCTGGATGCGAAAATCCTCGAGCTGCTCAATGTCTGGACCGGTCAGCCCAATATCAAACCGTGGGAGGACCTGGTCCACACCATCAAGCACCCGAAGGACGACGTGACGATCGCCATCACCGGCAAATACGTCGACCTCACCGAATCGTACAAAAGCCTCCACGAAGCCCTGGTTCACGGCGGGCTGGCCAACGGCATCAAGGTCAAACTGCGCTACATCAGCGCCGAGGATCTCGAGGAGAAGGATCCGGCCGAGCTGCTCGATGGCTGCGATGGCATCCTCGTACCCGGCGGTTTCGGCAAACGCGGTGCCGAAGGAAAGATCCGGGCCATCTCCCACGCCCGGATCAACAAGATCCCCTTCTTCGGTATCTGCTTCGGCATGCAGCTGGCCGTCGTCGAGTTCTCCCGCAATATCGCCGGACTCGACAGGGCCAACTCGACCGAACTCGATTTCGCCACCCCCGATCCAGTCATCTACCTGATCAAGGAGTGGTTCGATTACCGCACCAACCAGATGCAGGTGCGCGACGAGACTTCCGACATGGGCGGAACCCTGCGGCTCGGTGCCTATCCCTGCGTTTTAACGGAAAATACCCATGCGGCCCGGGCCTACGGGCAGGCCCAGATTTCCGAGAGACACCGCCACCGCTTCGAATTCAACAACCTCTACCGGAAACGGCTCGAGGACTGCGGTCTGGTCATCTCGGGGGTCTCTCCCGACAACAATCTCGTCGAGATCGTCGAGATACAGGATCATCCGTGGTTTCTCGGCTGCCAGTTCCACCCCGAGTTCAAGTCCAAACCGATGCAGCCCCACCCCCTGTTCCGCAACTTCATCAGCGCGGCCCTGACCAAGAAACATAATGGATAACCTCCGGATAGCCCCTGTTGCCGTAGATCACCCGACAGGCGCCCCCATCCTGGTCGGAAGCGGCCAGCCGCTGCTGCTGATCGGCGGCCCGTGTGCCCTCGAATCGGAAGATATTGCCCGCACGGTTGCCGCAACATTGAAGGAACTCTGCGGCCGGCTCGGCATCAACTACGTCTTCAAGGCCTCCTTCGACAAGGCCAACCGCACCTCGCTCGATTCCTACCGCGGCCCGGGCCTGAAGGAAGGCCTGGCGATCCTCGCCCGCATCAGAAAGGAGCTCGCTGTCCCGGTCATCTCCGATGT
Organism: Desulfobulbus sp. Tol-SR; assembly: GCA_000769715.1. Taxonomy (GTDB): domain Bacteria; phylum Desulfobacterota; class Desulfobulbia; order Desulfobulbales; family Desulfocapsaceae; genus Desulfoprunum. The sequence continues at coordinate 19,567 of JROS01000067.1, read as the reverse complement.
CCATGAGGTGTCGCAGGTCGAGGCCGCCGCCGAGATCCTCGATATCCTGCAGATCCCGGCCTTTCTCTGTCGTCAGACCGACCTGCTCGTCGCCGCCGCCAGGACCGGCAAACCGGTCAACGTCAAGAAGGGCCAGTTCGTCTCCCCCTGGGACATGGAAAACGCCGTCAACAAACTGCGCGGCGCCGGTGGCGGAAAGATTATGCTGGTCGAACGCGGAGCGACGTTCGGGTACAATAACCTCGTGGTTGATATGCGGTCACTGCCGGTGATGCGTTCGTTCGGCTGTCCGGTGATCTTCGACGCCACCCATTCGGTCCAGCTTCCCGGAGGGGCCGGCGGATCATCGGGAGGCCAGCGGGAGTTCATCGTGCCTCTGGCGCGGGCGGCGATGGCGGTCGGGATCGACGGGCTGTTCATGGAGATCCATCCGCAGCCGGAGAAGGCCCTCTGCGACGGTCCGAACTCTCTGCCCCTTGACGGCATCGAGCCTGTGCTCGCCCAACTGCTGAGGATCCGGGCCGCCCTCTGAAATCAGGAAACACCGCATCGCGATGACCAACCCGTGTTCCCCCGCCAATCCTGGCGCCTACCCGTCCGACTGTGAGATCACCGAGGGCTACCGTACCCGCGCCCGTGAACGGACGCAGCACTCGGACAGCAGCTGCGAAAGCCTTGTTGTTCGCGAAAAGGCCAAGGAAATCCAGATACTCCTGCTCGATGTCGACGGCGTTATGACCGACGGCACGATCCACTATTCAGGCGACAAGGACGAAGGAAAGAGCTTCAATACCCAGGATGGTTTCGGCCTCAGGCTGCTGCAGGAGGCCGGCTTGGACGCCGGTCTGATCACCGCCCGCCGATCGGGGGCGGTGGCGCGCCGGGCCGATGAACTGAAATTGCGCTACACCTACCAGGGATCTTCAAACAAGCTGGCAACATTGAATGAGATCCTCAAAACTTCCGGGTTCAAGCCCTATCAAATCGCCTACATGGGAGACGACTGGCTCGATCTCTGCCTGCTGTCGCGAGTCGGCCTGGCCCTCGCTCCGGCCAATGCCGTTGCCGCCGTCAAGGAGACGGCCCACTATGTCACTTCCCGGCCGGGAGGGGCAGGAGCGGTCCGCGAGGCCTGCGAGGTCATCCTGGAAGCGAAGGGACTGCTTGCCGGCCTGCTGCAACGGTACATGAGCCGATGATCAGTCAACGCAATCTCCTCTGGCTGGTGCCGCTTGCCCTGCTCGTCACCTTCCCGCTGTGGCGGATACCCCTGGCCGCCTTTCTCACCCCGCGCGGCGGGTATGATCCGGCCTACGCCAACGTGGACAACGAGACCCACGATTTCACCATGGACAAGATCAGGGTCCAGCAGATCCACAGCGGTAAAAAGTCGGCGGAAATACGGGCGGAAAATGCCCGGACGGGCGATAAGCCCGATGAGTATGTGATGACCAAAGTCGATACCGATGTCTTTGACCAGAACGGTGCGATCACCAATATCACCGCTGACCGTGGACTGTACAACATCGAGACCAAGCAGCTTACCCTGATCGACAACGTCGTCATCAACAAGACCAAGGACAAGCAGAGCCTGTATACCGACCTGCTCTACTATGACGATGAAAAACGGACGGTGTGGTGCCCGGGGGCAACCAGACTGGTAGCCGAAGATGCCGAGATCCACGGCGGCAGTCTGCGGTACGAGGTCGAAACCGGCCAGTACGAGATTGGCGGTCGGGTGCGCAGTGTCATCGAAGGTTTCAGCCGACCATAAGCCGCCGACAGCTGAGCACGAAAAAATCATTCTCCCTCGCCTGCCAGCGGACATTGACGTCCCAGAGCTTCATCCCGAAATCCCGTCCCGCCTCTTTCTGACTTGCCGGCCGTGGGTCCTGTTGCAGGATCTGGCCGATCAAACGGAGAATATCCCTTCCTTGCTCCCTCTGATAGGACACGCCAAAGGCGATAACCTCCTCGCTGAAGAGCACCGCAACCGGGGCCGGCATCGACATCGCATATCCGCTTGTCGCCTCGGCGATCCGGTCGCTGTAGGGAAGATAGGGCTTGATATCGACCACCGGAGTCTGATCGAGGAGATCGATCCCCCCAAGATCGAGAAGGATCTTTCCGTTCTCGAAGCGGAGGGCCAGAAGACGGACGACAGACTGGCCGAGGAAGTTCGGCCGGTGCGGGCTGCGGCTGGCAAAAACTCCCACCCTGGTCCGCCCCCCGAGCCATGGGGGCCGGATCGTATGCTTCCAGCCTTCGGCAAGGATCTCGTGAAAGATGAAGTGTACCCAGATGTGGGAGAACCTGTCGAGCCCCTTGAACATCTCTCGACGATCAAAGGGGGGAAGGATCTCCAGCGTCGCCCTCGCCTCTGAAACAAGGCCGGGCTGCCGCGGGATACCGAATTTTTCGGTAAAACAGGAATGAATGCGACCGATCGGGGTGAGGGTGCATCCCCCCCGGGGGATTTCCGGTTCAGTCGACATTGCCGTGTCCCATCCATTCCCGGAACCGTTCCGGACCCGCGGCAAATGCTATGGATCCTCCAGCCCCGATGCCGTTCCCGGTCGGAATATCCGGGTCTGTCAAAATCGTATGAAGCGGCAGATCCTGCCGTGGATTCCAACCTGCCATCACACTGGGAGCATGTGTGTTGCACTGGAGTTGTGACCACCCCGTTTCACGGTCTCAGGGTAACGTGATCGAGTCTGGATCATCCGGAGATTCAACGATTCCCCATTCCTGTTCCCGATGGTCGAAATCGGCGATCTTGCCGATATCCATCTTGAGGTATTTGCCCTTCCCCTCTATGGCCACCGATCCATCTTCGAGGAGGATCTCGCCCGTGCCCTCGAAGCTTCTTTTGCCGTCACTGACGATCCTGCTGATCACCCTGACTTCCCGATCTATCGGTACCGGCTTGCGGAGACGCATCGAAAAATCGACGGTCACTCCCCAGATATGATCGGAATACAACTGCATTATGGCCCGCCCGATGGTTTCATCGAGGATGGTGGCGGCGATCCCCCCATGCAGCCGTCCGGGATATCCCTGGTGTTCCGGCGACGGCTGAAATATCGCCATGAGCTCACCATTCTCCAGCTCGTAGAAACGGCATTTCAACCCGAACCTGTTTTTCAGGCCGCAGACAAAGCACATCTTTGAATTCGGCTGCTTTTTTTTGACATTGACCTGCATGGCGACCGCTGTGTTGAGGTGAGACGATATGGTGCCCACCGGATCCCTGTCTGCCAGGGCCGGCGTGCACATGGCTCTTCAGACCGGATCCGGTCAGGGTAGGGTTGGAGGACCTTCGACCAGCATCTCGGCAATGGTCATCCTGATCCTGGGGCGCGGACGGCGAAATCTCTGTGTCAATTCGTTTTCCACCATGACCAGTTGCTGGAGCAGTCTGGTCCGGTCGACGAAGGGGACCCCGGCATCGTTTCCTCTGGCCCTGACGACTTCCTGACAACGAAAGCATCCGGGAAAGGACAACCGCTTGCCGTCCGGCCGCGTCATCACCGCCGGCACCCCGTGGGTCCTGCAGACCAGTAACCGATAGGGGTACAGGACACAGAGCCCATGTTCGTTCAACGGGCACATGACGACCGGTCTTCGCCCGTGCGTCAGCTCCTCCTGACAGACACGGACCACCCCAGCGGCCCGGTGAAGGATCTCCCGCTGTTGTTCCGGGGATAGTTGTCTCATCCCTTGCCACAGGTAGGCCCATTCGATAGAGGTGTGATGGAGAAAATACGAGTCACAGCAATTGTCCGGACACCCTGAACAGCCGAACCGGAGCTGCCGCGCCACCTCGTCATAATCCTCCTCCATGGCCCGGTAGATATTTTTGAGCCGCTGGACCAGCGGCTCAGGGAGTGCAAGTTCGTTCAACTCATTCCTCCTCAAAGCTCTGGACCCGGTAGATCCGGATCTCCGGGTGCGAATGCCGCCAGGCCGAGTCGCTCAACCCCGCCTTCCGGCACAGGTGATCGAGAAAATCTTCGGGATTCGGCAGCTGCTGCCACACCTGCGGCAAAAACGTCGCCCTGGCCGTGCCACTGCGCAGAATCACCCCATCCTGCCCGGGTTGCAGCTTGGCCAGGAGATCATCGGCATCGGCATAGTCGAGCGGGACCGGAGGACCAAGGATCGAGATGTCGATATGTACTTCGTCGATCTCCTCGGCAGTCAACGGCGGAAAACGGTAATCGTTGAAGGCGGCGTTGAGGGCGTTGTCCCTGACCCCCTGCCACAGCGGTCCGACCGGTTCGAGGTTGCCGATGCAGCCCCGCAGTCGTCCCCGTTTCTTCAGGGTGACGAAGACGGCTCCCTGCTGCTGCAGATCCCTGTGATCGTCGCCGGATTCCGGGGGCTCACCGCAACCGAGCCGGGAGGCGATGATGCGGCGGGCCAGCTTGAGCAGCGTCTTCCCCTGGTCGTCAGTGCATTCCATCTGTCGCCCTCCAATCCACCCCGAGCATCATGCAGTTGATGCCGCTCCCGATCCCCAGTAGAGCCGCTTTCTGTCCCGGTTTGAACGCCCCCTGCTCCATCGCCATGGCCATGGTGATCGGGGCTGAGACCGAACCGACGTTTCCCAGCCTTGCCAGGGTTTCAAAATTTTTGCCGCTATCGAGTCCGAGGCGTTCGAACAGCAGCCGCGCATGGGCCGTTCCAACCTGATGACAGAAAAACCGATCGATATCCTCTCCCCCCCAGCCGGGAACACTGGAGAAAAGCTGCCATGTCTGGCAGGCGGCCTCGACCCCGCGGTGCATCAACTCCTCCGAGTTGGTCTCCATCAGGGTGGTCCTGGCCCCATGCTGATTGCCATGGCACAGGTCGGAGTGACCCGTGCTCGCTCTCCATCTCCCGTGCACCAGGCGGCATCGCCGCTCATCGGCGCCGGCCCTCTCCATGATCAGAGCGATCGCCCCGGAACCGATGGTCAGAGAAGCAAATGCCGGTTTGATCGCCTTCCGGCTCAGGCTGGTATCGCGGACGAGGGTTTCAAGGGTCGATTCCAGCAACTCCTCGGCGGTTTCACCAGAGACGACAAGACCGTTCTCCACCTGTCCAAGCTCGATCATATTGGCCAGCATGACCATGCCGTCAAGAAACCCCAGACAGGCGTTGGAAATATCGAAGATCAGACAGGTAGGCGGTAGACCCAGACCGAGGTGGACAAACGAGGCGGTCGCCGGCTCCATCATGTCCCGGGACACGGAGGTGAATATCAGGCAATCGATGCGGGCCGGGTCCCACCCCCCCTTCTCGAGAGCCTTTCGTCCCGCCAGGATCGCCGCCTCACTCGGTCTCGTCCCCCGGGGCCACAGGCGTCGCTCCCGGATGCCGGTCATCAGTTCGAGCCGTCCCGGCGTCAGGCGCAGCCGATCATACAACGGCGCGAGACGGTTTTCGATCTCCGCCGAAGTAAGGGTTCGTGGCGGGAGCTGATAACCAAAGGTATCAAGACAGACTCGGGAATACTGCAGCATGATGGACTGGCTCTGGCGATTGATGGATGGGGTTGACGGCGCGGGACAGGGAAACCATTGTACAGGAAAGATCGCTTCCTGTCGATTTATTGGGGAATTATCAGGACGCCATTTGCACCGCCATGGAAGAAAAAAATCCCTCCCCTTATTCGAAAAGTGCCAGCTTCTCGTGCAGCGAGGCCCCTGTAATCGGCCGCTGCAGATAGGCGTCAAGACCGTTGTCGACAAACCTCTGGCCTTCATCCGGGGCCAGGGTACCGATCCCGAGAATGTACGAATGCCGACCGGAATAATCCTCCAGCTTCCTGATGATGCGGGTCACCTCCAGACTGTCACCCTGAGACATCTGGGTATCGAGCAGGATCAGATCGAAATTGGCGAGTGACGCCTCATACATCGCCGACCGGCCGGTTTCGGCAATCACGACATTCCACCCGGACTCGATCAGGGAACTGATGATGAAGTTCTGGCTCGCCGGGTCATTGTCGATCACCAGGGCCCTGTTGGTGAGATATTTGATTAGAATATCGATAAGATCGGACTTCTCCACCGGCTTGGTCAAATAATCATCCATACCGGCCTGGAGACATTTTTCACGGTCTCCCCGCATGGCGAGGGCAGTCAGGGCGACGATACACTGGTGGCCGCCATGCTGTCGTTCGTAGTCGCGGATTTTCCGGGTTGCCTCGAGGCCGTCCATCACCGGCATCTGCACATCCATCAGGATGACATCATAACAACCTTTTTTGGCCTCGCGTACGGCCAGTTGACCATTTTCAACCGAGGTCACCTCCACACCAGCCTGCCGCAGCAGCGTTTCCGTCAGGACCCTGTTGATCGGCTCATCCTCGGCGAGCAGGATCTGCGCCCCACGCAGGGCGTATACCGCCTTTTCTTCGGGGATCTCGTACGACTGGTTGGCCAGCTCATCAAACGCCTCAATATCGGTTACCTCCTTGACCGGCACGGTAAACCAGAAGGTCGAACCCTTGGCGCCGCTCTCGAGCCCAATCTCGCCCCCAAAGAGCCTGACCAGCTGGGAAGAAATGGTCAGTCCCAGGCCGACTCTCCCGGTCGCCAGGGCACTCTCCGAACCGACCTGCTGGAAGGTATTGAGGATCTCCTTGCGCCGTTCGGGTTTGACTCCGGTTCCGGTATCGGCGACGGTAAACTTCAAGATCAACATCCCGTTGTCGTCGTAGCCGTCATTGGAAACCCGGATCGTTACGCTGCCTTTTTTCGTGAACTTGATGGCGTTGGCGACCAGATTGGTCAGAATCTGGACCAGGCGGGTCGGGTCGGAATGAATAAAGAGCGGGACATCGCGAGCTATTTCGCAAATCAGGGCAATATTCTTATCCCTCGCCGAAAGATCGAGCAGATAGAGATCGAGATCGAGACTTTCCTTCAGGTTGAAATCCTCGAGGTCAAGGACGAGACGACCAGCCTCGATCCGTGAAAAATCAAGGATATCGTTGACGACATCAAGGAGGCGATCGACCGACTCGTCGACCATTTCGAGGTACTGTCGCTGCTCCGGCGTAAGATCGGTCTCCAGGACCAGACCGGTCATCCCCATGATGCCGTTCATGGAGTTCCGTAGCTCATGGCTCATGTTTTCAAGAAATTCAGCCTTGAGGCGGTAGGCGTTTTTGGCCTGCTCGAGAGCCGCCTGCAACTCACGCGTCCTTCTCTTCACCTCTTCTTCGACCAGCACACTTTCCACGGTTCCGCCGGGGCGCTCACCAGTGAGGATCGAGAGTTTCACTTGTTCACGGAGAAAGGCGTTGGCTTTCTGCTGGGAACTCACTTTTTGATGCAGTTCCTGTATCTGCTGCTGCAGTTTTCTTGACTCCGACACCGACGATCCTCCCCTTGCGCTGGTTATATGGATTCCCCCCTATCCTCCAACTGAGATATGACTTTTTCAACTTACCAGAATATGAAAAAAGGTACAGAACAAACATTGACTTATAGCCGCCGTATGGTCGGTCAGGAGAATTTGTCATAATGGACAACAGGTATTGCAACAGGGAAAGGCGGTCCGGACCAGATGCCAGCCGGAGTCGATCGAAGGGAATATAATCGGGGACGATGAGATGAATTAAGACGAACGATACTCCATGATGGCCGACATCGCCTCGCGTATCGCCTGAAGCGGGGGGGCGTAATCATGGTCCTCTTCCGCCTTGGCGGCAAATTCAACCATCCTGGCAATATCCGCCCATCCCGTCTCCCCCATGTTCAACAGCTGACCCTTGAGATTATGGGCCACCCGGGCCTGGGCTGCACCAGAATCACCACCGGCCAGAATCTGATCCACAGAATCAAAGGTTGTCTGCAATGATCTCGCAGCACTCCTCACCATAAACTCCCCCTGCTCGTCGCTGAGTTTGTAGGTTAGCGAGAAATGTCGACGCAGACGATCGACAGAGACCGGGATCAGCTGACTATCAACCGAAACCTGTCACCATGACATGAGTGTATTCACTGTATCCATCACGATCATATCTTAAGATATCATACCGGAGCTCCGTGATGGATGTGATCATATCCTGATCACATCCTGCTCTATCAGACCGAGGTCACGGATATGGGTTTGGTTATCAACTTTTCCCGATTCAAGGGTTTTGTCAGGTAGGCCTCGCACTGTCCCTGACGAAAGGCCTTCATGATATTGCTGGAATCATCGACGGCGGTAACCATGATGACTTTGACCATGTCAAGCCCCCTGATACCATGCCGTTCCTCGATCCTGCGGATCTCCTGCAATGCCTGTTGACCATCCATCACCCGGCATCCTGTTCTCGGTACCGCATCTGTGTTTGGTGTAGTATAGCACGATCCCATTTGATTGAAAAAATGATGGGGCATAAAATATATCCTGCAGTATCAAATGTAACGATGAGCAAGTGGTCATCATTCGCTATAAATTTTTCTTTTTCACTTCCCAACACCTGTGGATTTTTGGGTTTCTCTGGAAATCAAAGGGGATTGTCTCCTTACTGATCTCACGCAGTGCAAACATCTGCCCGATCGCAGGATCAAGGGAAAATCGTCTGAAATTGGTTGAAAACACGAGGAATCCGTCATCCACCAGCCTCGCCATCGCCAAGGTCAGCAGCCGAACATGGTCACGTTGGATGTCGAATACCCGCTTTTCTTTTTTGGTGTTAGAGAAAGTTGGAGGATCGACAAAGATAACGTCATATTGTTCACGATTTTCTTCGAGCCATTGCAGACAATCGGCCTTGATCGTGGTATGGGCGAACCTCGAGAATCCGTTCAAGGCCAGGTTCATCCTGGTCCACTGGAGATAGTTTGCTGACAGGTCGACGGTTGTAGTCGAGAGAGCGCCCCCCATCCCAGCATGCACTGTGGCCGTTCCTGAATAGCCGAAAAGATTAAGAAATTTCTTTCCGTTCACCTTTCCGGCCAGACTGATCCTGACAAGGCGGTGATCGAGAAAGAGGCCGGTATCGAGATAATCAGTGAAGTTGACCAGGAACTGGCAACCATGTTCCCGGACCTCATACAACTTTTTCCTGCTTTCCCGCTGCTGGTATTGCTCACTGCCCTTCTGCCGCCGCCTGGTCTTGACGAATATCCTGTCTCGCCGAATGCCGAACAGTTCCTTGATCCCCTGCAGCGCATGGTTCAACCTGGCCGATGCCAGATCCGGATCCACCGATCCCGGCGGAGCGTATTCCTGAAGGTGCACCCATTTTTCATAGAGATCAATACTGAAATTATATTCCGGCAGATCGCGATCATAGATCCTGTAGCAATGCACACCTTCCTTGTCAGCCCATTTCTGCATTTTTTTCATATTCTTGCGCAGACGGTTGACAAACTCGTCGTTATTTCCGACCTCAGCCAGATTCCAGATGAACGGCTGATCATGTCTTTCCGGCACGGTTCCCACCAGCAATCGACAGGCCAGATCACCGTTGTAAAGCTTGTACCTTTTCTCCCATGCAAGCCCGAACGAATCGGTCAGTTCCGGACTGGACAAAAAGACCGCCAGCCTCCACCCGGGAAATCTCTGTCTGGCGATTCTGCCATAGGCCCGGTAGAGGAGCGCCACTTCCTCTTTCTCCAGAAGCCGCTCGCCGAACGGAAGATTCGTAAGGAGCATTCCGCTCCCTCCGGGCGACTCCAGCCTGGCGATCTCTCCCTGCCTGATCTCGATATGATCTGCAAGGCCGGCCCGCGCGATATTCATTTTCGCGGCGGTCACCATCGCCGGATCGGCATCATACCCCAGAAACCGTGGCCAATGTTGAGACAGGCCCGCTTCTTCACGGGCTATCGCCTCGTCAACGAGCGTTTCCCACAGGGAGGCGTCATGCTGCCTCCACCCCATGAAGCCAAACCTGTTTCTCGATAATCCCGGCGCCGAGTCGCCGAACATCAGGGCTGCCTCGATCAGCAGGGACCCGGTTCCACACATCGGGTCCAGCAACGCCTCTCCCGGATGGTCGGTCCAGCCGCTCAACGCCACCAGAGCGGCGGCAAGGGTCTCCTTGAGCGGGGCGGGACCGCCGCTGACACGATATCCCCGCCGATGCAGACTGTCGCCGGAAAGATCGAGGGAGATTTGGGCGATAGAATCCTGGATATGTAAATGGAAGCGAACCCCGGGAGCGTTGGTATCGACCGACGGCCTGCGGCCGAGACGGTCGCGGAAACTGTCTGCAATCGCATCCTTGAGTCGTAAGGCGGCAAACTGACTGTGCTTGAGAAGGGGTTCCCCGGACAGTGTGCAATCAATGGCAAAGGTCGTCTCCAGCTCCAGATGGTCCTGCCAGGCCACGTCCCGGCTCCGGCCATACAGCACCGACTCGTCCGCCATGTCGAACGATTCCAATTCGAGGAAAACCCGTGACGCAAACCGAGACCACAGACACGCCCTATAGCCGCTGGCCAGGGCGCCCTCCCAGGACACCAGTCCAGGCGACTGACGGATATTCCGGCCCTCAAAGGATTCGACCTCCCCCGTTACCAACCCTTCCATTCCAATTGCACAGCTGGCCGCGAGTCTGTAGTATGCACTGTCCATCAGTTTTATGTCTCTGTAGTTCAGCTGTTTGGGGGAGGATCAGCTTCTGCGTCACCGACGCCGGGAAAATATCAAATTTCCTTGACCTCCCGACGATTAAGGATAAAATATATGATTTGTTGAAATCTGTATATAATCATGCAATATCATTTTCAATATTGCCTACCGTACCTATCAATCACTCGACGACAGGAGAACATATGAAAAAGACACTCTGCGGGACCGCCGTACTCATCACCCTTATCGGGTCTCTTGCCCTGTTCACCGGCGGCTGCAGCAAAAAAGCGGTCATTCCACCCGACAGCAGTGGTGCAAGTGCAACGGGCAGTGGTGCAGGAAGCAGTGGATACGATGAAAACACCCTGGCCTCGGAGGGTACCCTCGATGACCCCGGCAAAACCGGTGGTGGTTCTTCCATGGCGGACAGCGCTTCAGATGAATACAAGAGGCTGCACGGTCGTTGTTCCGACAACCTGTTCCCGATCTATTTCGACTTCGACCAATATGGCGTCCGCGCCGACATGACCGAGGTTCTGGTAAAAAACGCAGAGCACATGCAATCTGTCCCCGGTGGGGCGATTGTCATTGAAGGCAATACCGACGATCGGGGAACCAACGAGTATAACCTCGCCCTGGGGGAGAGAAGGGCGATGGCCGCCAAGCAGTATCTAGTCGACCTGGGGGTCGATGCATCCAGGATCCAGACCATCAGCTATGGTGAAGAACGTCCGTTGTTTCCCGGGCAGGATGAAGAAAGCTACAGCCAGAACAGAAGAGACGATTTCATAATGCAGTAGCGGCTGTTCACCTAACCCGCGGGTTGAATATGGTCTTCCCGCGGGTCAGTCGTTTCTGTTCGTTCCTCGAGTACCACTTCCAAAACCAAGCGAGCCACCTCATCGATACTCCTGCTGGTTGTATCAATGATCCTGGCGTCTTCGGCCTGTCGAAGTGGTGCAATCGCCCGCTCCCGGTCGTTCTTGTCCCGCAGCAGTGTCATTTCGAGAATCTCCTGCTCATCGGCGGTCTCGCCTCGCATACGGAGTTGCCGAACTCGCCTTCGGGCCCGTTCTTCCGGCCTGGCATCAAGAAAAAACTTGAACCTGGCCCGCGGAAAGACCACCGTCCCGGTATCCCTCCCCTCTGCAACCACCCCACCCGAATTGCCGAGTTCTCGCTGCAACGCCGTCAGCTTTTCACGTACCAGGGGGTTGGCCGATACCTTCGAGGCAATCATCGCCATCTCCGGGGTCCTGATCGCGCCGCTTACATCCTCCCCATTCAGTAGGACCCCGGTGTCATCATCTTCATTTTTACCGGGCAGCAACTGTATTTGAATCTTGGCAAGACTGGTCCGCATCGCCTGGTCGTCGCACAGATCAATCCGATTCCATTGCAGAAACAACCCCACCGCCCGGTACATGGCACCGGTATCGAGATAGGTAAAACCCAGCGCCCTGGCGATCTTTCTGCTGATCGTTGATTTACCGACCCCGGATGGGCCATCTATGGCTATCACAGCCTGTGATTCGATCATATTTTGAACCAATCGTTAGGCGCAGAAGGCATTGTCTCTTGAATCACAATCATCATCACCTGTAACCTCGTTCCGCACCTTTAACCGAGTGACGGCATCCTCGTTACACCAAGCATTTTTTCAAGGATATACGCAACCTTCAGTAGTGTCCCCTCATCAAAATGGGGGCCCTGAATCTGAATGCCGATGGGTAAACCGTCCTCACTGAATCCCCCGGGGACCGATATTCCCGGTATGCCGGCAAGATTGGCAGAAATGGTCATTATGTCGGAGAGATAAACGGCAAGTGGGTTATCGCTGTTTTCTCCCAGTCTCCACGCAGGAGTCGGGGTAACAGGAGACACCAATACATCGCACAATTCGAACGCTGTCTGGAAATCCTGTAAAATCAGCGTACGGACCTGCGAGGCTTTCTTGTAATAAGCATCATAGTAGCCGGATGACAGGGCGTAGGTACCTATCAGGATACGCCGTTTCACCTCGGCTCCGAAGCCGGCGGAGCGGGTATCCTTGTACATGGACATCAGGGTATCGGCCCTCGTATCACGACTGCCGAAATTCACCCCGTCATAGCGGGCCAGGTTGGAACTGGCCTCAGCTGGAGCGATCAGGTAATAGGCGGCGACACAATATTCCGTATGCGGCAGGGCAATGTCCACCACTTCGGCACCCGCCAGGCGGAGAAGATCGATCCCGTTTCTGACGACCCTTTCAACTTCAGGATCGAGCCCGGCGGTAAAATATTCCCGGGGCACCCCGATGCGCAATCCGCGGACATCTCCAACCAGAAACGATGTGAAATCAGGGACCTCGATTTTCACCGAGGTCGAATCGCGCTGATCATGGCCGCTGATGGCATTCATCAGAATCGCACAGTCGGTGACATCACGACAGAGGGGACCCACCTGATCCAGAGACGAGGCGAATGCCACCAGGCCATATCGGGAAACCCTGCCGTACGTCGGCTTCATACCGACCGTGCCGCAGAGGCAGGCCGGTTGCCGGATTGAGCCTCCGGTATCGGAACCAAGCGAGGCCAGGCATTCACCGGCGGAGACCGCCGCCGCCGATCCTCCGGAAGAGCCTCCGGCGACATACCCTTTTTTCCATGGGTTTTGCGGTACGCCGAAGGCACAGGATTCGGAGGTTGAACCCATGGCGAATTCATCCATCGACACCTTGCCCAGGATGACACCTCCCTGTCCTCTGATTTTTTCCACTACCGTGGCGTCATACGGAGGTATGAAATCTGCCAGTATCTTTGAACCGCAGGTGGTCCTCATGCCCTTGGTGCACAGGAGATCCTTCATGGCGACGGGGATACCGCACAAGGTCCCGACCCGCCCCCGCCTACGCTCACTATCGGCTTTTCGGGCCTGCTCGAGAGCCCCCTCGCGATCAAGAGTGATGAAGGCCCCCACCTCACCGTCGACCTGATCGATACGATCAAGACAGCTCCTGGTCAGGGCCTCGGAGGTTAGATCACCGATCGCCATTCTCGACATCGCCTCAGCGACGGTCAATTCATACAGATTCATGTAACCCTCGAAAATCCGGTCTGCTTCGCAGCCTGATGGAATTGGAAACGGGATCGCACATTTTCAGATGATCCGCGGAACCTGGAACATCTCCTCGTTATGCCCGGGAGAACAGGAAAGCGCCACCTTCTGCGGTAACGACGGCAAGACCCGATCTTCACGAAAGGCGTTGCACACCGATATGGCGTGGGTGGTCGGAGGAAGGTCTTTGGTATCCAACCCTTGCAACTTCTGCACATACGAAAGAATCATACCCAGTTGCTCTGTCATCTTCGACAATTCGCTTTCGGTCAGGTGCAAACGTGCCAGATGAGCGACATGCTCTACTTCGGCTCTTGATATCTTCATTGATCATAACTCCGAATCCAGGGGTATGTCTGGCTAGTTCCGCCTGTTACATGCCGGTTCAAGATATCCCTGAGAAAAAATAGTGTTGGATGATGTGAAATCGAAAATGCTCCTTGAAAAAACCTCGACGATAGAGGAATCGAACTGACTGCCGCTGCATCTGAGCAATTCCGAAACAGCCTCCCTCATCGTCATGTTCTTTCTGTAATTACGTCGGGAGGTCATGGCATCATAGCTGTCAACGACAATCAGTATCTTGGTCAGTTCGTCTAGATCTCCCCCCTTCAGACCATCCGGATATCCACTTCCATCCATGCGTTCGTGGTGATGGCGGATAATGAACTGTTCCCTCTCCATGAACCCGAGCGGTTCAATGATATTGGCGCCCACACTCGGATGTTTGCGGATGAGGACCCACTCATCCTCAGTCAATTTTCCCGGTTTCTGAATACACGACAGATCGATGACAAGCTTACCGATATCGTGGAACTGGGCCGCCCGACGCAAGACCAATATATCCTGCTCGGCCAGCCCCACGGCTTTTCCCAGCATCACCGCATACTCAGTGACTCGCATGGTATGGCCCGCCGTGTAGTAGTCCTTCTCCTCCATGGCGTTCTGGAAACTGCTCATGAGTTGAAGGGTAGCATTCTCCAGACTGTTGCTGTATCTCAATAAGAGCTGGTTCTGCTCCTCCAGTTGCCGGGCCTTCTTTTGGATGTCGTCCTCAAGGTACTCCTTGTACCGCCGTTCCTGCAGGACATACGTTCTCTTTTCAATGGCTCTGCGAATCTTGACGTTGAAAATATCCAGATCCTCGATGGGTTTCGTCAGAAAATCATAGGCGCCCAGATTTATGGCTCTGACCGCATAATCCATCGAACCAGCTCCAGTGAGAAAGAGAACCGGGATGTTGTGGTCCAGCTGGTTCAAGGCATTGATGGTTGCAAAACCATCCATGTCCGGCATGTTGATATCAAGGATAATGACATCAAAACTGTCGTCAACGGCATCGATTACCCCTTTGCCGTCAGACACCGTCACCACGTTGTGACCGAACATCTCAAGTATCTTCGTCACCGTGGTGCGGACCATCACATCGTCATCCGCAACAAGGATCTTTGCTTGTTTCTTTATCAACAGAACGTCTCCGGAAGGAACCACCTCTCAGGTGGATTGCGAGGGCAAAATGTACAATTTCCGTATTTTTTTTGCAACTCCCCTACCAGTATATACCACTGCCGATACTTTTCTCAGGATTGATGCACCAACTATCTCCCTGTATATATTCGACGCGAGGGGTCCAGATTCCCGTGGATCACCCGTTGTTCGGTTATAATGAAATCGGCGGGCTGATCATGCGGTTGCTGGGGAATTTCACTCTGAACCTGAAGCTCAAAGGCCAGGGCGATCCGCAGGGCCGAAGGAAGAACCTCATTTGCAATAAAACGGTCATAAAATCCTCCCCCATACCCGAGCCTGCCCCCTCTTTCATCAAAAACCGACCCCGGCAGCACCACGATATCGATGGTTTTGTGATCGATTGTCCGTGTCTTCAGCAAATCCTTGCGTGGTTCAAGAATCCCGTAATAGCCGGGGACGAGATCTTTATCGGGATCGATCAGACGCACAGCGGTCATTGATTTTTCGTTAACGGAGACAAGGGGCACCGTAACGGTCTTACCGGATTCGAGCAGTTGCCCAATAAGTTCCAACGTTTCAACTTCGCTTCTGAAGTTGACAAACAGGAAGAACGTGGCGGGATCAAAGGGATTCACCAGGTCAAGAAAGCGATGACGAATCCTCTCGCTCTTTTCTTTTCTCTCCCCGGGACCGAGCATATCCCGTTGTGCCAGCACCTGCTTACGCATACTGTCGGTATCGCACATGGTTTCAATCCTCCAAAAAAAAATCGCCAACTCGACCTTGAGAGCTGGCGATGTATCCCTCCGGACAGGGGGTTAATTCACATCGGCACAATCAGTTTATTGGTCTCTTCATTCCATGTAACCACCAGATACCAGATGACCATGGAGGCAATGATCAACAGCAGGGTCGGGCCATACCCCATGACATCCGGCAGATAAACGTATGAACCGAGGACACCGTCCGCCTCAAAATCGTTCTCCCTGAACCATGCGGTCATGATCGAGGTCGAAACGGCAAAAAACGGCACCACCATCATCAGCTTCACCTGTCCCTCCCCGACGCGCCACAGGGTTCCGGAACCACAGCCACCCGCAAACATGGCGCCAAGTCCAAAAACAAAACCCCCGACAACCCCTCCCCAGCCGAAGGTCCCACGTACATAGCTGATGGGGTCGAGCACCGCCTCTCCCCCGGCCCGCATCGGCACGGCATATTTCAAGATCGCGGCTCCAACCGCCACGAGAACGATCGACAACATGACCGATTTCGCCATCGTGCAATCACCGGTCATATGAGGTTCGCGGAAGCCCTGAACCATACACCACCGTCCTCGCTGCATCGCATAACCCAGAGCGGCGGCAAGAATGATGACACCTCCGAGCGAGGCGATATAATCGTCATCCTCGTTGCCGGAAAACACGTTTGCCACATACAGAAGGACAACTACACCCGCGATACCGATGTAGGGCAGGACACCGGTGGGGATACTCAGCGTCTTGGCTCCGCCCGCGCCCCACTCGATATGTTCCATCTCGAGATAGAGGAGTTTGAGTCCCAGAATGACCCCGAACACCAGTCCCAGCCACATGGCAAAACCATTGGCGGCCAGATTACCGATGGCGTTATAGAACCCCCCGACATTGCACCCGCCGGCAAGCGAGGCGCCAACGCCCATCAGGATACCGGCGATGATCGCCTTGACCATCTCCCGATAAGGGGGAATCCTGAAGGCAAAATCCTTGCCCAGGCAGGCGGAGATGAAGGCGCCGCCGATAAACCCGATCCCGATGATTGATCCGGAGTCGATAAATACCGATCTTGGGGCTTCTTCATAGAAGGCAAAGATTCCGGCATCCGTACCGAGCAGGCCGGCCAGCCAGTACATGATCCAGTCGCCCCAATTCCTCAGGGCTCCTACAGCACCCCAGGGGCGCCACCAGGCCATCATCATGACCGAGAGAAAGGCGATGACGACCCCGGTTACGGTTGGATTCCACTCACTTTGGCAGATCGCCTTGTAGAGTTCACCAGCCTTGGTTTTCACAATACTTTCTTCACTCATGACTCATCCTCCAGGAAAATAATGTTTGTTCCTTGTTTTCAAACGAATTTTTTAAGCTCTACCCTCCGAAAAATCATTTGTCAAGAATGTATGGCCAGGGACTCCGTTATGGTCTCAATTTTTCGATTTCCTAAAAATTTTTTAATCATATTTTTTTCTATTATCAAACACTTACCATACAGAAATTTTGATCTTGACTTTACATTTTCGCTAAAGTAATAACACATAATGTTATTGTAAAATTCAGAAGAAATATGTTTACTTAGATCGTGTATTCACCTAACAGACTACCTATTCAATCCCAGGAGGACAATCATGAGTGATTTTAAAGTAGCCGCCGATGGAATTCAGCCGAAAGTGGTGCTTGATGCAAAAGGTCTGAGTTGCCCGATGCCGCTGCTGCGCACCAAAAAAGAGATCGGAAAACTCTCTGCCGGAGAGATCCTGCAGGTCGATGGAACCGATCCTGGTTCCCGCAACGATATTCCCGGTTGGTGTGAAAGATCGGGCCATGAATATCTCGGTGAGAAGGAACACTCCGGTTATATCAGCTTTTTCATCAAAAAAGGTTGATTCAAATATTACCTCCCGGATCGGTCTTTAACCGGACCGGTCCGCTCTGAACCACTTTCCAGCATATCTCTTTACTCCGCCGGAGGATACTATGGCAAAAAGTCTTGGTATTTTCGTTACCACAAAAGAAAGTCTCCCCCACGTGCTTGGCATAACCAAGGCTGCCAAGGCAAAGGGATCAACGGTCAAGGTCTTCTTTACCTGGATCGCCACTCACGCAAGCAAGGATCCCCTTTTTCCGACTCTGTGTGAAATAGCCGACGATGTGTCGATATGTGTCGACAGCTATAGAAAACAAGGATACGACATCAACGACGTTCCTACCGGTCTGACGCCAAAAAAGATGGCCACTCAAGCACAGCACGGCATAATAATTGAAGATTTCGACTGTTATCTCAGTCTGTAGAGGAGGGAGTGATGTCCGATTATAAAAAAGTTTGTTTCATGTACAGACACAAAGACTACGCTGTTGACGGGATAAGGTCGGCCCTGGGGCTTGCCGTCGAGAATATGTACTCATATGGCGTCGTCATGGATACACAGATCGAAGCCCTGGATGACAACACTCAGGAAAGCATCGAAATGTTGCGTGATATGGAAGGTGAAATCTATTCGACCGTACCTGCAAATGTTGAGAATCTCAGTCTTGAAGCGATTTCTTTGGAAGAATTGGGAGAGAAACTGCGCGATATGACCCATATCATTCCTTATGGTATAAAATAGCCCATATCCAAGGGAGACCGTTATTTATGAAGATTTTAAATGTATACCGATCCGAACCTGACGATACTACCAAAAAGCTTATTGAAATTGTTACCAGAGACAGGGAGTCGGATGAGTTCTATCTCAATGTCGAAAAACCTGATTACGATCAGCTTGTTGATAAAATTTTTGCCGCAGATCAAACCATAAGTTGGTGGTAAGAGAAAGGGATTGCATGAAACAGAAGGATCAAGGCACGATGGAGAAAAGAAACATCGTGCCTTGATCTTTTAAGCGATAAGTTTGATGACTGACTGCATGACAGCATTGTGGAATATTGGCCTGAACCAGCGTATTTTTTCGTTCGCTCGACTTGGATGAACCCTGTTGGTCAGTAGGACAACTGCCACTCCCCTTTCGAGATCGATCCAGAAAGATGTGCCGGTGAAGCCGAGATGACCGACACTCAGAGATGAGAATAATTGTCCGCTGCTTGAATTGATCTTTGACGGTGTATCAAAGCCATAGCGCCAGGCCGAATCGGACCTATACGCGAATATATCCCGCAAGAGATTCGAAGAATAGTTCGGATGCTCTTCATCTCCTCTCCATTGTCTGAGTAAATGGCTGCAGATGCTCAGTACCCCTTCAACTGTGCCAAACAGTCCCGCATGGCCGGCAACTCCCCCCATGCTTCTGCAATTTTCGTCATGAACCTCTCCACAGAGCATTTTTTTGGTCCAAGGACACAATTCCGTCGAAGCCACAAGTCTGTCGCTTATTTTTTTCCTATTTGGTGAAAACAATAGTTTTTTTTCCAGCGATAGAGGCATCGCAACATTGGTTTCCCAAAACGCATCAAGAGATTCGCCCGACAGTTGTTCAATAGCATGACCGAGGAGTATAAAGCCGAGATCACTGTAAATGGTTTTTGTTCCGGGCATATACTCAATTGGCTCGTTGAGTATCCAATCCACCATCCTCGCCTTGCGAGCCTGCTCATCAGCAATTTGCATTAGACCAAGATAATAGGGTTTATACGCCGGCAAACCCGAACTGTGCTGTATCAGACCGGTAAGGTTT
>JROS01000181.1 GCA_000769715.1 Desulfobulbus sp. Tol-SR | reverse complement strand
GCTCTGATTCTTCAGGGGTCTCTTCTCGCCGCAGTCAATGTCCAGAAAGAAGTTCTTCAGGTACCTGGCGTTGTCCTGGCTGCGGGTCTTTTTGGCAAGGGCTTTGTACTCCGGTTTCGGCAGGCCGTAGGGTATCTGTTTGTTATGGGCCTGAGCCTCCCGGATCTTCCCCGGGTCGTAGGTGGCTTGGGTTATGTAGGTGGTATTGCCGTTCTTATCCAGCATCTTGATCTGGAGAACAGCGGAGTCGAGGTCGTCAAAAAAGAAATGCCGGAAGCCTCCGCTGGGGAGCAGCTGTGCGACACAATACATCCCTTCTTCCGGAAGGAGCCGGCGCAAGAACATAGGTTACCTCCACCTGTAGGTTATAGAGTTGAATACCTACTTGGCGGAACGCATTTCTGCAACGATTTTCCTCAGCACCTTGACGCGCTGCGGCGCCTTGAGTTTTTCCTTGAGTGGCAACCGGCCGTGCCTGCATCCCTTCTCCAGGCGGAGGGCGGTGTTGTAGGCGATGTCAAGCCTGAGCTTGTCGGCGATCGGGGCACCTTTTTTCCAGCGGTAGAGGGTCTCTCTTGAGATGTTGGTCAGGCTGGCGAAATCGGTGGGACCGATCATGGCCTTCTCCAGGACCTCGTACATATACGCTACTTTCGGATCGATCTTGATTTCTGCCATGGTGTGTTCTCCTTTACACCCTACCATTGCGACTCTCTTTATAGTCGTCAAACGTCATTGTTTTGAAAAGCATTTTGGTGTTTGCCCACCGGGCTAATTGGCGTTGTTCAAGTGTCGGCTCAGTGCCTGCCTCGTCGATGTACGGCTGGCAGAACGGATCGAGGTCAAGCCCTTTGAGAAATCTCACCCTCTCCAGGGCGTCTTGCACATCCTCCTTCACAAGGACGTAGCAGAAATATCGCCTGGGGGTAGCGTTGTGCCAGCGCAACAGGGCCACCGCCTTCTGGATACTCGGCATCTGCGTGGCTGAGTCACAGGCAAGCCTGATCGGTTTCAGCCATAATGCTTTTGACAATATCCTCGCTTCCACATCGGATATCCGGCGGGCATCCAGCCCTTGATTGAAATCAATCCTTAATTGCAGCCTTGTCGCCCTTGCTATCTGGTCCATGCCGTGCCGTGAGGCCAGGACGTTGTTGTCCATCAAGACTACATCCCGATGCCTGGTGAACTCTTCTATGTCTGCATGAGCGCGAATGTCTCCCTCCTTTGCAGGCACGAAACACCAAGGGCACTT
The DNA here is from genome assembly GCA_000769715.1 of Desulfobulbus sp. Tol-SR. Classification (GTDB taxonomy): domain Bacteria; phylum Desulfobacterota; class Desulfobulbia; order Desulfobulbales; family Desulfocapsaceae; genus Desulfoprunum. Next base: position 332 of record JROS01000181.1, on the reverse strand, counting down.
ATTCGGGCAGCCCCTGGTGAGGAAACCATAACTCTCAGTGCAGTTATACAGGCTGTAGTCCGGACATATATGCTCCACACTCTCCGGCAGTGATGTTGTAGATCTGTAACCAGTGCCGCCTTTTACTGTACTTACCGGTAGGTCCTGCTCCGGAGTGAATGTGAATACCTTACTTGATACGACTTTATCGAATGTAATCTCTTCCGAATACACCCGAACTTCATGGCCGGCCTGCTTGTAGGCTGCACTCAACTTCATCAGTGGGATGTTTGGAAACCCTGTGTTATCTGCATCGTGCAAACCTACAAGCATTATCTTCTCTCCTTTAAGCA
>JROS01000011.1 GCA_000769715.1 Desulfobulbus sp. Tol-SR | reverse complement strand
CCTTCTACGCCGTGTTGCTGATCGTCGAGCTGCTCAACTCGGCCATCGAATCGGTGGTCGATCTGGTCTCCCCGGATTACAACATCTATGCCAAGAGGGCCAAGGACATGGGCAGCGCCGCCGTCCTGTTCTCGCTCCTTCTCGCCCTGGTCCTCTGGCTGACGGCATTCGCCGACATCTTCTTCCCCTACTGAACCTCGATCCATCGCCCTTCCCGCATCGAAACGAGGCACGCCTCGCAGACCTGGACGGCGTAGAGCCCTTCTTCCCCGGTCACAGGGTTGACGCCGTTTCCCTCCAGGAAGGTCAGCCAATCCCGCAACAGGTGCAGCACGGTGGGTCTCTGAATGAACTCCCGCCTTGTCTGCACGACGTTGCCCCGGATCACCTCGACAGCGGCATGGATCTGCTCGCCATGCAGCTGACCGTCCTGGCAGATGAACTCGTAGCGGCCGGTCCTGGCCCGGCCGACCTTGCTGACATCGACCGTCCCGATCACCCCATCCTCCAGTTCGGCGACGATCAGTACCAGATCCTCGAGGACCGCCGCATGGACCAGCCGGCCGTGGGCCATGACCCGCCGGACCTTCAGGCCGGTGATCAGCCGCAGGGCATCGAACACATGGACCGCCGTGTGGAAGAGCACTCCGGACCCGGCCGTTTCCCGGTCATCATGCCAGTCCAGCGTCGACGGCTCCAGCCGCTGGTTGACCGCAAACGAATGCAGCGGCCCCAACTCCGGCAGCTGCCGCTGCAACTCCCCGATCACCGGATTATAGCGCAGGGTCTGGCCGACGGTCAGCGGGACGCCGGCCGCGGCAAGCGAAGCGACGATGGCCCGGGCCTCGACCACGTTGCGGGCCAGCGGTTTTTCGAGCAGCAGCGGCTTGCCGGCACGGGCGCAGGCGGCGGCGATGGCTGGATTCAGAGCCGGTGGAACGATCCCGACGACCGCATCGACACCGGATGAGGCGATCATCTCCCGCCAATCCGGGTAGTAGGTGGTCGACCATTGCCGTGCCTGGTTTTTTCCTTCCTCGGAACGCCGCCATATCCCGGCCAGTTCCATCCCCTCGATATCGCGAACGATATGTCCGGCATATCGGCTGCCGTGCCGCCCCGTTCCAAGTATGGCGATATTCTTCATCCATCCCTCATCCGGCGGTCTTGCTTACTTCACGCCCGCTCTTATCCCAATCCGGGGTTATGCCCGGTTACCACCGACATGCCATCGCGCCCTGCACACCCAACAGAACATATTCCGGGCAGCCTGGCAGCCATCTCCAGGCCACCGAGGTTTTCCGTCTTTCCGTAAACACCATCTTCATTCTCATTTTTCCCTCTTGAGAACAAAGTTTACCAGGCCTTGCATTACGGCCTTCTCCTGCGCACAGGTCTCGTCGGGAAAGATATCGAGCTGCGCCAGGGCCAATGCCCCCATCTGTTCCGCCCTGGTCCGGGTCATCGTGAATCCATCGTATTTCGCGATCAGCCCGCAGACCTCTTCCAGTCCCTGCCGCCGCCCGGTTTCATCGCCGACGATTGCCTGCAGGCGATCGCGATCCTGCCTGTCAGCGTGCTGCACCGTAAGGATCAGCGGCAGAGTCATTTTTCCCTCGGCAAGATCGTTCCCCACTTTTTTGCCGGTCTTTCCCCGGTCTCCCTGGTAATCCAGCAGGTCATCGATCATCTGGAAGGCGCAGCCGAGATAGATGCCGTAATCCCGCAGGGCCGCCCGCTCTTTGTTGCCCGCCTCAGCCCATAAGGCACCCACTTCACAGGCTGCTGATATCAGGTTGCCGGTTTTTCCAAGGATAGCCTGCTGGTAGTCCTCTTCCGAAAGATTGAAGCAGGCGGCATTGCGCATCTGCAGAAACTCACCGTCAACCATCTTCCCGGCTGCCCCGGAAAAGACGTTCAGGGACTCGGTTCCCGCCAGGGAGCCGACGATGGCCATCGATCTGGCATGGAGAAAGTCGCCGGTGAGGATGGCCGCGACCGTACCGAATCGGATATGTACCGCCGGCTTTCCCCTCCGGGTATCGGCATCGTCGATCACATCGTCATGCATCAAGGTCGCCGCATGCAGGTATTCGAAGGCCCGGGCCAGCCGGTAGATCTCGGGACCGCATCGGCCGCAGATACGCGCCGCAAGCACCACGAGCAAGGGGCGAATCCGTTTGCCGCCATTGAACAGACAGTACTGGAGAATCTCGAGCAGAAGACCGTCAACCTCCGGCGCCAACCGTTCCAGATCGTCCCGCATGGCCACATCCACCAGACGTGATTCGCTGCGGATCGTTTCCATCACCATTTCAGTCGCCGACATCGTCATATCACTCCAATTGCAGCATTGATCATACAACCCGGCCTTCAGTACCGAAAAACCTCGACAACTCCTGCAGGGTCCGTACTACCGGGGAAGGCGGGAGACTTTTGAGAAATATTCGACCATATCCTTTGGAGAAGAGACGAACATCGAGGATAGCGATCACTCCCCGGTCGGTTGCCGATCGCATTAACCGGCCCGCCCCCTGCCGCAGGCTGAGGATGGCCCGAGGCACCTGAAGATCAAAGAATGGGTTGCCGCCATTATCACTGATAGTCCGTATCCTGGCCTGAAGAACCGGATCGGATGGAACCTCGAACGGCAGTTTGTCGATGATCACGCAGCTCAATGACTCACCGGCGACATCGACTCCCTCCCAGAAGCTGGCGACAGCCAGGAGGACCGAATCGGTCGTATTGCGAAAGGTGTCGAGCAGATTCTGCCTGGAAGCCCTGCCCTGTACAAGTACAGGATAGCTCAGACGGCCGTCAAGGAAATCCGCCACCAAGTCCATCGCCTTCAAACTGGTGAAGAGGACCAGAGCCCTGCCGCGACTGATCCGGAGGATATCGAGTACTCGTTCGCAGGTCCTTTCCTGATATTCGCGGAAGGTCGGTTCAGGAAAGCTCGTTTCAGGAATGTAGAGCAGGGTTCGTTCCCGATAATCGAAAGGAGAATTGAATCGTAAAAATTCAGCCTGGTCATCGAGCCCGAGCCGGTCTTTGACATAAGCAAACGATCCTCCGGAAGAAAGGGTGGCGGAGGTCATGACGCAGAACCGGACCGCCCCATACAGATGGTCGCGAAGATGACCGGCGATTTCGACAGGGGTTGCCGAAAGGCTGATCGTCCGCTCCCGGCGTTCATACCAATGCACATACCTGACCGACCCTGTCTCTGCCGGCAGGGCGATCTGCTGCAGGTTCTCCTTCAGTTCCGAAACCCGTTTGTCGAAACTGCCCCAACCCTCGCCGCGGCCGTCATGGGCTGCGACCAGCGCCTGCAGGCGCTCGAGGGCCAGCGACAACTGATCAATCTCGCTTCGCCAGGCGGCATCCGAGATCCGCTCAACCAGGGCGTCGAGATGAAACCGGCCCCGATCTTCGGGGAAAAGACGGAGGAAATGATCCAACCGCTGAGACAGGCCCTGCACCATTCCACGCAGGACATCGACCGCAGCCGGGTCAAGATCCAGTTCGGCCTGTCGCTCGAGGTCGGCAAACAGGTCGAGGAGTTGATACTGACTGAAAGTCCGTCCGAAAAACTGTGTTGCCACATTTTCGATATGGTGGGCCTCATCGAAGATCACCCCTTCATAGCGTGGCAGTACCTCGCCGAATCCGGAACTGCGCAGGGCCAGATCGGAGAAAAACAGATGATGGTTGACGATGAGCAAACGAACCGATCCCGCTTTTCTCCGCAACTGGTTGATGAAACAAAATGCCGATTCCGGGCAATCCCCCCCCAGGCACTGACTCGACTGGGCCGAGATCTTCGGCCACAACGCCGACCGGTCGGGAAGCCAGGCCAGCTCGGACCGGTCACCGGTCGTGGTGTCCTCCAGCCATTTCTCGATCCTGTCTCCATCCGGATCGTCAAGCAGCGACATCTGCATTGCAGCTCGATACTGGAACCAGCGATAATGACAGAGGTAATTCTGCCGGCCCTTGACGCACAGGACCGGGACCTGCTGGTCCAGCACCTTTTCTATCAGCGGTATCTCCTTGTTGAGGATCTGATCCTGAAGATTCAAGGTTGCAGTCGAGATAACAATCTTCCTGCTGGACAGGATCGCAGGAATCAGGTAGGCCAGGGTCTTGCCGATCCCGGTTTCGGCCTCGACAACCAGCACCCTGGCCGGATGAAGAGAAATATCCTCCTGGTCGCCTTGGAGCAGGTCGGCCACCGCCTCGGCCATGGAAAGTTGGCCTGAACGGGCCTCGAAATGTGCCAACTGACTCGCCAGCACACCATTCTCTGCGAATATGTCCCTCATTCATCGCCTCTGTCAACGCCAATCAAAAAAACAACGGCTATCCACCCCTTCCGGATTCCGAATAAATCCTTTAGAGTACCGCGGGTCTCACGGGTTTCATTTTTTCTTTTCATTTTCAGATAGACCTGTCATAAAAGAGATATGTGACCTCTGTTTGAACGGATATTTTTGAAAAATTGCCCGGCAGGTACTCGAACCGGTCCCTGAATCCACGGCATTGAATTCGGCACCCACACCCATCCATGGTTGAGCTTCTTTCACACCAAGACACACGCACCTCATTACCGACTGCCGCCCTCCTCGATCCCGACGAGTGTGTCGTCATTGTCGATGATTCGCCGGAAATTATCCTCCTCCTCAACCATTACCTCACAAAACAGGGTCTGACCGTGTATCAGGCCAGTTCAGCACATGAACTGTATACCCATCTCGAGCGCAAAAAGGTAGCTCTGGTTCTCCTTGATATCGGTCTCCCCGATAGTGACGGCAATGTGATTCTCGACGATCTCGTCGCCAATCATCACGACCTGGGTATAATCATGGTAACAGGGTCTTTCGATCTGCAGACAGCGCTGGACTGCCTTCGACGCGGAGCCGATGACTATCTGACCAAACCCGTGACCATGGACCAAATCAACTATACCGTCAACAACACGCTGAAAAAAAGACGATTGGCCATCGATAACCGGATTTTCCAGCGGGAACTCGAAGCGACCAATTTCAGAATGCAATTCCTCCACCAACTCAACCAGAAGATGAACTCGGCCTACCTCGGAACGGTCGAACTCACCGGAATCCTCCAGGCCATCCTGGTCGGCATCACTTCCGAGGAAGGACTTCAGTTCAACCGCGCCTTCCTCGCTCTGTTCAATGAAAGCGGCGATCTCCTCCAGGGACGCATCGCCATCGGTCCTTCCAATCGTGAAGACGCAGACAGGGTATGGACCTCGATCAGGGAACACGACCTGCATCTACCCGACATCATAGCTCATTTGCGAAGTGAATATCAAGAAAGAGATATCGAAGTCAACCGAATCGTACATTCATTACAGATACCATCCTCCGAGCATGAACACGTTCTGATCAAGGCCGCCAGGTTGCGCAAGAGCATTCTCGTCACCGCCGCGAAGGCTGAAGAAGCACAAGTCCCCGAGGAGCTCTTGGACCTTCTCCAGGAAAACACCTTTGTCATAATACCCCTGTATTCTCCCAGCCGCTCACTCGGCGTCATCATCGTCGATAATTTCATTACCGGTAAACCCATTACCAGCGATGATATCAGTTCACTCGAAATATTCGCGAGCCAAGCAAGCTTGGCTATCGAACACAGTCACCTCTACAAGGACATGCTCCAGAAGATCGACGAACTGGAACTCGTCAGCCAGGAACTCGAACACAGCAAGGATCTTCTGGTCGAGGCGGAAAAATATTCGGCAATCGGCCATATGTCGGCGCAACTCGCCCATGCCATTCGTAATCCAATCACATCAATCGGTGGTACTGCCCGTCTTCTTGCCAGAAAGAGTGAAGATCCCTACACGATTAACTTTCTCAATATCATAACTAAAGAAGCCTCGAAGATTGAGACCATACTTGAAGATCTATTGAGTTTCGCCCAGGACCAAAAGCTTGAGCTTGCCAGTCAACCGATCAACCCGTTGATCCGTCGTTGTCTCATGGCCTTCTACCTGATGATGAGAAAGGCCAACATCACCTTCGAACTCGATCTCCCCGACCAGAACATCGCCGTTCAAATCGACGCCACCCGCATCAAACTGGCCCTGCTGCACCTTATCCGCAATGCCATCGAGGCCATGCCTGAAGGTGGAACCCTGACGGTCAAGGCCGTGCAAGAAGGTGAATTTTGCCGGATCACAATCACCGATACCGGCCTCGGCATCTCAGAGGCAGCACTCCAGCATGCGACCGATCCATTTTATACCACCAAGGTATACGGAACCGGAATGGGGTTGACGCTCGTCCAACGAATCCTGACCATGCACAGGGGCAGCCTTCAACTGAGGCCGAACACTGACGGAGGGATGATCGCGGTTGTTACCCTTCCTTTAATTTCGTCAACCATTCCTTAAGCTGGAAAGGAAGCAACCGGCAGCTGACAGTGACGCTGCCAGGTAGAATGTCCATTGAAGAGCGACCAGGAAATGCGGGATGTACTCTGCCTGGAAGGCATGCAGATCACCTCCGCCGCTGTATCGCGCAAAAACCAGCGAAAATACGGTCCCTGACAATCCCACCCCGACCAGCATACCGAGGTTTCTGGCGGTGGCGAGAATCCCCGAGGCAATGCCGGTATATCGCTCCTCGACCTTGGAGAGAATCGAAGCGCTGTTCGGAGATAAAAAGATTGCCTGCCCTGCTCCAAGAAGTGACAATTTAACGAGAATTTCGATGATCGGTGTTTGTGTATCGAATCGTGTCATTGAGAATATTGCCAGGCTGCATACGGCCAATCCTGATGTTGTCAGTATCCTCGCCCCGATGTGATCATAGAGCCACCCCGCCAGAGGTGAAACGATGACAAGGCTGGATGGCAGGGCAAGCATGACGAGGCCTATACGATTCGCCGGCAGTTGAAGGATGGTATCGAGATAAAAGGGTATGATGAGAATGACGATGAACAGCACGGTAAACGACAGAGCCGCTGTAATCGAGGCAGTTGAAAAGTACCTTCGCCGAAAAAGGATACAGGGCATCAGCGGGTCTTGAACGCGTCGTTCCACCAGGACAAATGCGATCGAGACGAGCAGAAGGCAGATAATCATGAGTGCGATTATCCGGATCGACATGATCTCATAAAAGCTGATCAAATTGACAAACAGCAGAATCGACACCGCCCACAGAAAAAATCCTTTCCAATCGTAACTGCGGTTGAGCCTTGCAACCAGCGACTCCTGATTGAGCCGTAATTGAAATCTGCCGACAACGAACATCGACAGGCTCAGCGGCAATGTCACCAGGAATATTCCTCTCCACGAAAAATATTGAATCAGCAAGCCGCTTACCACTGGTCCGCTCATCAGTCCACACGACGTGGCAAGACCGACGAGTCCCAGGCCACGGCCAAGTTGATCGGGCGGGAATACCATCTTGATGATTGCCGGTCCCGACGACATCATCATCGCCGCCCCGGCGCCCTGAATACTGCGCATGGCCACCAGTTGGGCGAGGGAACCGGCACATGAACAACCGAGAGCGGCACCGGCAAAGACCAGGATGCCGACAAGAAAGGTTTTTCCTCTGCCGTAGATATCAGCGAGATGTCCCCATACGACGAGGGTGATGGTGATAGTCGAAAGATAGACGAGAACGACCAGTTGCGTGGCCGGAAGCGAGGTCGAGAAAGAACGCATGATGCTGGGCAGGGCGACATTGATCATGCTGCTGTCCATCGTCGACATCAGGACGCCGGCAGCCACCATGAAAAAATACGGCCATCGCCTGGGATTCACCGTTGCCATCACTCCCTGCCAGTCAGACAATAAAAAAGCGGACCCCGCAAGGAGGTCCGCTTCGGACGTTCTACTTCAGGCTCTTGAAATCGTTATTAGAAACCGATAACGAGGATCAGACCTGCACCGATGGCCGGCTCTTCAAAACCGTCAACGTCAAGATAACCGGCTTCAGCCGACAGGGTAGCACCGTCGGTTACCGCATAGGCAGCGCGACCGGAAAGCTCAAAGGCGGAATCGGCTTCAGAAAAGCTGTCATTAGCATCGATATCGAGATACGAGGCAACACCGGTCAGGGTCAACTGCTCGGTAACCTTCATGCTCGGCGACAGGAGAACGAAGTTGGTGTCACCAAACGCACCGACACCGTATGCGGTGGCGATGCTGCTGTCATCACTCAGCATGATGAACTGTTGAAAATCGCCGTCAACGACGAAACCGTTCTGGGTCGTACCAACGCCGCCCAGCAGGTTGACGGCGCCGACCGGGACAACGGCCTGGAGATAACCGCCGTAAGGATCGTCACCATTTGAAAAAAGCAATGGATCGACGTCAGCTTCCTGCCAATGGGCATCGGCGAGGACGGCGACGTTGCCGATCGTGCCGGTGACCTCGGCGAGAGCAGCAACGCCGTCACGGTCGCTGGCATCCTTACCCTGGTCGTCATTCATCATCATGACGGCACCGACCACACCCCAGCCGCCATCGAACTTCTGATTGACATAGACACCGTAACGATCCATGTCATCGTCGTCCACGAGATCCATCGTTCCGATCTGTTTACCATTACGATACACTGGATCGGTGGCCGAGTTGTCAAACTCGTCCATCTTCTGATAGAAGGCCATGACGGTGGTCATGTCGTTGACATACTTGACGTTGAGGCCATCAACGCGCTGGTCCCACTGGGACCACTTAGTGAGGTTCCAGGGCAGGAGACCGGCCTCGACGGCGAGCGGTCCCATCGGGGTGCCGACATAGGCCCAGTCGGTGTAGATATTGGAACCTTCGCCCAGGGCGCGGGTCTTCTGGGTCCCATCCCACGAGGAATCGGCAAAGCGGACCCGGGCGTTGGCGTAGGCGCCGCCCTTGGACTCGCCCTGGAAGATCACGCGGACACGGGACTGCCACTGACTTTTATCATCGTCCAATTTGTTACCGGCAGCATCAGTCAGTTCGCCAAAATAATAATTATCCCGGTACAGACCACGGGCACGAGCGTCGCCCTTGAAACTCATACCGGCCTCTGCCGAGGCGTTTGAAACCATGGCACCTACCAGCATCAGGCCGGCTGCGGCAACAATCAATTTCTTCATCTCATTTTCTCCTTAATCTCTTGTATTTCCCCCATTGATTTGGGGCTGACGAAAAATCCTTCTCATTCGAACCGGCACAACAGCCACGTTTTGCGCCAACAGAAAGAGAAAAAGCTTCATCTCTTTGTATACTTGATCCCTCTCCATGTCAAGTATTTTTTACCACAAGTTTAAAAATTTATACCCATCCCGGGTCACTTTTTCGGCAGTTCGATTTCATACACCAAGATCTTGCTCTCTCGTGCGGCAAGGAATCCAAGGAATGTGCTGTCCGGCACTTGGCCGACAAACAGTTGCGCATTCGCCTCGGTTACGGTCCTCGCTCCGACATCTTTGGCGAGGATAAAACTGTAATCACTGATATATCCCGGGATGGTATTGGTAGTCCAGATCTCGCTCATAGCCGAGTCGCGCCAGCCGAGGCAGGCGATGCTCCCCCCGTCGTATTCCCGGAAATTGCGAAAAAATAATGGCGTCATTCTCTTGTTCCTGCCGATGATTATCTCCTGCTGGCCATCGCCGTCGATATCTCCGGCCACCGGCCTTGTCGGGATGAAGGCGAGATCCCTGTCATCAGCGGATACCGATGCGACGCTGTTTGCGCCGCCTCGCTCTCCTTCGGCTCTCGACGGACCGAAATAATTCCTGCTGCCGCCATAATTACCTTCACTGACCCAGGTCAGGTTGCCCTGGTCATCGTAGACCAACAGCTTCTCATTCCGATCGATCGCCACAATTTCGCTGGTCCGGTCGCCATCGATATCGGCCCAGACGAAATCGAACAGGTTAACCCGATCGGGAACAGGCAATTTGGCGCCACGATGAATTTTGCCGTCCGCTTTTTTCTCGAGTCTGTAAATGCCCGGCCCAACAAAACCCCGTGCCGGATCGTTGCTCGACATCTGCCCCGCCAGGATCAAACCTTCTCCAGGCAGATCAAGCGGCCTGAGGAACCAGGCGATATTATCCTGCTGTACTGTCAAACCGTCGGCAGCCGACCATCGCAGAATCATCGAGGCGACCCTGAATTGCTCGTTCGCACTGATATAAATCTCAGCCTTTCCATCCCGATCGAGATCTGCGGTATTGACAGCATGTATTTTGAAGGTGGGCTTGAAGGTATGACTCCCAATCTTCTGGAATTTCCCCCCGCTGTATCTGAATACCTGCAATTCGGTACTGGAAACAAAGACAATTTCGGCTTCACCATCACCATCTAGATCACCGGTATCCATGGCCACAATGACCACTGGAATAGTGGAACTCCTCTTCACCCCTTTCGCCGTAACCTTGACACCGCTCCCCTCGCTGCTGACGATCGCTCCCCCGCCATACAATCCTTTCTTGTATTGTTTCTCCGGATGCTCGGTCTGGAATCCAGCCATCCCCTCAACTTCCGCATCCACCGTCTTTATAGTTTCGGGGTGTCGCCTATTGATCACTTTGTCGACAATATCGTCGGCAAGCGATCCGATTGCCGAGATGATATGATCTTCACCTTCAGCCACAGCCGTGAAACTCTGAGGTTCTGCCGTCGACTCGGCCGAAGTGACTACCACCTGGACCTTCAAGCGGGAATCGGTAGCATACACGGCTCCGGACACGAGAAAATCTGTCTGCAGCCTGGTAAACACAGCGGCGGCCTTCTGCTTATCGACCCCGGCCGCCTCCAGTTGCTTCAGATCCATTTCATGAACGGATGAATCAACCAACTTCACCCCCCTCTTGGCTGCCAATCGGCTTGCCAGCATGGAATGAACGCCATCGGCCAGGTATGCATATTTTCCAGCGGAACTGCTGTCGAAGGGAAGAAATAGAAACCGGGAAATTCCGACCCGTTCTTCACCAAGAGCCGCCGAACCACCGCCAATAAGGATCAGCACACAAACCACAATTCCCAACAATCTATTCAGCATACAAATCACCTGTTTTCGTTGTTCATTCGTCGCTAACCTCGCCTCACACCTTTTGTTATGTGACAGGCTACCTATATCGCACTTTCCAGTCTCCCGCAACAGGTCATCAACTCGGCAAATCCTACAGATCATCCACATCCAGCTGTTATTGGCCATTTTTCGAAACAACCCTCAGCAAACGAAGCCAGCCATAATTTAACCTTGACTTTCATCGCTAAACAACGCATATTCAGAGTATAATAATTTGTACCATGCGGTCCCATGAGCGGACTATGTTGACCTGCTAAATATGAAGAAGATGAAATTTTCGTTCCAGGTGCTCTGCACTCTTGCCTTTCTGATGTTGGTAGCGCCATATCTACAGGCGGAAGAGTCGCCCACCCACAGTTTGTATAAGGTTACAACCTACAACCTTGGGTCGGCGGCCGACTTTCAGGATTTTTCGCCTATAAATTCAACCAGATATCGACCACTTCTTATATCCAGTACCAAGGATGATGTTCTCGGCGCCGACCAGTTCAGAGATGTGACTCTTGGGACATCCGACGAAAGGGGCTCAGCCAATGGCTTTGCAATCGCCGCCGAATTCTCGCCTCTGTCAAAACTTGCCATCCAGGGTGTCGTGGGTGTCACGAAAAACAGCTGGGAGACGAGTACCTCGGATAACAAATCCAGTTGGGAAGCAAATCTCGGCGTGATCTACAGGATGTTCGGCAATCTGCAATATGAAATGCATTTCGGTTATATGGATACCGGTGATATTTTCAAGGAACGGAACGCCTATACCGATGTTGAAAGCATCATCATGATCAGCAATCAACTGACAATGAGTTTCTGAGCAGGCCGCAGCCACGACTGTCATTACGAGCCTCTCCCTGAAAAGAGCGGCTTTTTATTGTCAATGCCCATATTCATAACGGATCCCACTTCCACCAGCTGAGAGCCGATTCATATCCGCCGCATTATTGCAGAAGTTTCAGCCGTTTTCCTATCGCCTGGAGATCCACCCAGGCCGCCTTTTTCATTTCCGGATTCCTCAACAGAAACGATGGGTGATAGGTTGCTATCACCGGAATTTGCCGTCCTTCCCCAATGACAAGTGAGTGAAGACGTCCCCTCAGTTGCGAAAGCGGCAATGAACCTCCCACAAGGGCCCTTGCTGCGACCAGTCCCATCGCACAGATACATTCAGGTTCCAGCAACTCGATCTGTCGCTGAAGATACGACAGACAGGTTCGTATGTGGTCGGCTGCGGGTTGGTACGTTTCTGGAACCACACATTTTATAACATTGGAGATATAGACGTTCTCCATCGAAAGGTGAATTGCCTGGAGCATCCGGGCAACCATTCGATCTTCTTCAATGCCGAACAGTACTGAATCCGGGAGATTGGTATCGATTCCGCATCTGAGCCAGTCACCGACAATCATCAAGCGCAGCCCGGACCTGCCACCCTCCCCGGCCCGAACAGCCAGGCGCTGGTGACTCAGGTTGCATGCCCGGCATACCGCGACTTCATCAACGAGAGCGGAAAGGACTGCATCGACATCCATCAAGCCCTCGTTCATCTCTCCCGAAGCCGAAGGCCGGGAGGACGATTCCCCTGGAACATCTGCCCCGCCATCGAATGGAGGCAGTTGCGATTTCTGTCTTTTCACCGATCGTAGAAATCGTTCTGTCGTTTCATCGCGGGGATAATAGAGTATCCCGGAACTGCGATGATACTGCAGAAGTGTAATCAATTCTTGCAAGTATCCGGATTCGCGCATTTATCTCTCCGCTACCGTCAACTCATCCATTCCTCTGGAGCACTGCCCGGAAGACCTGAAGACAAGACACACGAAAATGACCTGCTGCAGCCCGGCAGGCCGAAATGGTGCGGTTCTGGTTATGAATGAATTACAGAACATTTTCTCGATTTGGTTTTGAAAAAATGAGAGACCAATGACCGGGCCATATGGTACGATAAACACTGGTTATACAATCTATTCTATAATTGTTTTGCTTGATATATCCGACAATCCGGCTACATATCTGTCTGCAATCACATTACGTAAGGACTTATTGCCTTGAACAAGGAAGAATTCGGATTATTCAGGAAAAAACTCGGCAAGACCCAGAAACAGCTGGCGGAACTGCTGGGCATGTCACTCAAGACCATTCACAGCTATGAACAGGGGTGGCGAACCGTTCCCGCCCATATTGAACGCCAGCTCTTCTTTCTCCTCATCAACCAGCGCGGGAGAAATACCAATCGTATTCCGTGCTGGGAGAAAAAACAATGCTCCGAGCGAGAACATTGCCCCGCATGGGAATTTCAAAGCGGTCATCTCTGCTGGTTCCTCAATGGTACACTGTGCCAGTGCACCCAGCAATCCAATAGCACGAACAAACTCGAAGTCTGCAAAGCCTGCCCGATCTTTCTCTCGCTCATGGAATAACTCATATCTTCGCACCGGAAGATGTTCGCCAGGTACCAGCCGGACACCTGTAAAGATTTTCTGCTGAAGCATTGCCTTCTATTTAAGCATTAACTATAATATCAGCTATTGAATGTTCACTCAAATGTTGAGCAATAACTTTAATATAATGAAATCAATAAGGAAGGTAGACGAATGCCCATTTATGAATATCAATGTAATGACTGCAATACCATATTTGAGATCCTGGTAACATCTGCCACGGGCAGTGACAAGGTTGTCTGCAGTCACTGCAACAGTGCAAATGTCAGGAAGATCCTCTCCAGCAGTGGTTTCAAACTCCGATCAGTATCTTCGGCACCGACAGGCGGTCAATGCGGATGCAAACCAAGTGGCGGATTTTCCTGAGCAAAATAAATCATGACCCGGTCGGGTTTATTTGGATTCTTTTCCCCGCTGTTGTGAAAAATCGTATATATATTCGTTTTTTTTCAACAAACCATGTTCACGCCGTGCGACCTCCTCAAGATAGCCAGGGTCGTTACGCAACTTCTCTGTCTCTTTTTCAAGTTCCTCGTTGCTTTGTTCAAGCTTGACCGTCCTTTCCCGAAGATTGTGCAATTTTGAACGCTGCTGCAGATACGCGAGAGCTCCGGACCGCGGGGAAAAGATAATCCAGGCGAGAGCGACTACGAGCAGGACGACCGTAATCCTGACAAACAACTTTTCCTGCAATGGGGATAAGTGCAGTCTCAGATTTCTCTTCATTGAATCAACCTCATATCCATACCGAACCTGATCCCTGGGCAAAAAGCTGCCCTCGGCAGTGTCTGCCGTGCCGATTCGCTGTCTTCGCGGATCCTTGGTCTAAGAGACCAGATATCACTGAAAACGTCGAGAAGATTTGATCACGGGAGGCGTTCCCCGGCATGCGACAGATCTCGTCAAGGTCGACGATATGCCGGAGGTCCAGAGGTATCGCCGTTGGTACCTTCTCTCTCACATCCCGGTGACCACGTGATCGAGATTTCCCCACGGCAGGGGTATCCTGAACCTGTCCTCCTACCTGACCCGCATCAGCATCAGGGCAACGATCCCGGCTTCATAGAGGAGATAAAGAGGGCCCCCCATCATCAGCATGTTGACAATGTCGGGTGTCGGGGTAAGCATTGCCGCAACGATGGCGATGACAAGCACGGCTACCCTCCGGTGCCGTTCAAAAAACTGCCTTGTGCACACTCCGACGCGAGCAAAGAATATCATCAGGAGAGGGAGTTCAAATATCCCACCGAAGGCCAGGATAAATATGGTGGTGAAATTGATGAATCTGCTGATCGATATGACCGGCTGCAATTCCGCCGAGCCAAATCCCAGCAGGAACTTGATCCCTAACGGCAGGGTGACGAAATAGCAGAACAGGGTCCCGGCATAAAACAACAGGCAGGTAAAGACCACGAACAAGACGGTATCTCGTCTTCGTACGCTGAATGGCTTGCCTATCGCCATCCAGAAAAGGCTTGCAGCCCATGGCAACAAAACATAGATCGCGGCAAACAGAGACAGTTTGACATGGGAAAGAAATGGCTCGGCGACCGAAAAAAAATACAACTTCTCGGCTAGGTGGGACTGGACTATATCAAGCAGACGAGGCGACAGGATGAAAATAGCCAGCGTCAGCCCGAAGGTCGTCAGAATGAGTGTCCTGATCGTCCGACGGAGTTCGAGCAGAATGATGACGAGAGTGCTTGTATGGGCCATGAATGTGCGGCTCTTCAGAAAGAAAAAATGGGCGCTGAGCCTTATAGGATAGCAAATACAGATCGGAAATGCAATTTGATAGAGGTTGCGTTCAGCACCCGGCCATGATAAACAGGGAGGGAAAAACAACCCTCTACTCCGAACCATTTACCCATACCCAAATATACAGCCATGCTCGAATTGCGATTCATACGGGAAAATCTCGATCTGGTCAAGGAGAAGACGGCGCGTCGCGGACAGGCGCCCGATATGCTGGAGCAATTCGCCGACCTCGATCAGCGTCGACTGACATTCCTGGCCGAGGTCGAAGGGCTGAAAAACCGCCGCAACACGGTCTCCAAAGAAATCTCGGTGCTGAAAAGGGAGCAGGGAGACGGCGCGGCGCAGGCCGACGCCCTCATCGTGGAAATGCGCGACGCCAACCAGCGAATCAAGGATCTCGACCAGGAACTGGCCCTGATCGAAGAGCAGTTGCAGAACATCGTGATGGCGATCCCCAACCTCTGTGACGACAGTGTGCCGATCGGCCGCAACGAGAGCGACAATGTCGAGATCAGGACCTGGGGAACGAAACCCGCCTTCTGCTTCACTCCGAAACCGCACTGGGAACTTGGCGAACAACTGGGGATTCTCGATTTCGACCGGGCGGCCAAACTGGCCGGGGCCCGCTTCGCCCTGCTGACCGGTTTCGCCTCACGTCTCGAGCGGGCGCTGATCAACTTCATGCTCGACCTCCACACCCAACGGCATGGATATACCGAGGTCCTTCCGCCCTTCATGGCCAACACCGCCTCGCTGACGGCGACCGGGCAGCTGCCGAAATTCGCCGAAGACCTGTTCAAGATCGACAACTGGGATCTCTATCTGATCCCGACGGCGGAGGTGCCGGTCACCAACATCCACCGGGATGAAACGCTCGAGGAACGGGACCTGCCGCTCTACTACACCGCCTACACCCCATGCTTCCGCTCCGAGGCCGGCTCCTACGGCCGTGATACCCGCGGCCTGATCCGCCAGCATCAGTTCGACAAGGTCGAGCTGGTGAAGTTCACCACCCCCGACACATCGATGCCGGAACTGGAAAAGCTTCTCAACGATGCCGAGGAAGTCCTGCAACTGCTCGGGCTCCATTACCGGGTGGTCAGCCTGTGTTCCGGCGATCTTGGATTTTCTTCAGCCAAGACCTACGACATCGAGGTCTGGTTGCCGGGCCAGCAGACGTACCGGGAGATCTCGTCATGCTCGAACTTTCTCGACTTCCAGGCGCGGCGGGGATCAATCCGCTATCGCCCGGACGGGCAGAAGAAGAGCGGGCTGGTACATACACTGAACGGATCAGGCCTGGCTATCGGCAGGACGCTGCTGGCAATTCTTGAGAGTTATCAGCAGGAGAACGGCAGCATTACCCTGCCCGAAGTCCTGAAGCCGTATTTCGAAAATCGATTTTGATGGAGACAGCAGCGATTCAAGCCTTCGGCAGGCGGATCCGGATATCAATCTCTTCGATCTGGTCGGCGCATTTCAGCGATCCGACAAAGCCGTGGACAGTGCTGGCCAGGACTTCCTGGACGAAATTCTTCAACGGTATCCTTCTGCCATTGATGAAGAGAATTGTCCTTTCCTGACCGTTGCGATGTCCCAGGAGAAACCGCTTCTCAAGGAACTGCGCCAGTTCCAGGCTCTGATCCAAACGGAAGACGTTTTCTCCCTCCACATCTTCCAGGTCCGTGGCGACCGCGACAACACCATTCACCTTTTTGCGCAGCATCCGCTCGCGGTCCCGCAGCACCTCTATCTTGGCAACCTTTCGTGCATCCTTGAATCCTTCGCCGATAACGATATCAACATCGGGAAAATACCGGTATGCCAGCGCCAGCAGAGGAAGGTTATCGTTTGCGGCCTGCAGCACCATCTTGTCCGGTCCGACGAACATCACCGAGTCGGCCCCGGCCATCGTATGCTTGGCTGTGTCCGTCCCCGGGGTATCGAAAACGACGCCTGATTCCTTGCTGGATTTGATGACCGCGACACGATATCCCATCGTTTTCAAATGACTGACAACCTGACTTGCCAGCGTGGTTTTGCCGCTGTCATGCCAGCCGATAAAGGTGACGATTGGCGTCATATCTCCCCTTTTCAACGAACTGAAGCTGTTTCATGCGATTGATCATTTTTTTCTGCCACCGAGAGGAACACACTTTTTTCACCTCCAGGCAAAAAAAAAGGAAGCCGCCCCCTGGCAGACGGGTGGAGACGGCTTCCTGTTGAACCGAGACTATTGTACTTGAATTGTAAATGAAATGAATCAGGGAAGACCCTATTTTGCCGTAGGTCAAAAAATTACGTTTCTGTAGGTGTTTCTCTTACGTTATCGAGAGAGTTCTTACTGAAATTCTCCTTTTCCGTCCACAGCACCGCTCGCCTTGTCAATTCCACGGCACTCTTCAGGCACAGCTTCTGTTTGATCCGGTCTCGGTACGTCCCGATGGTCTTGATGCTGAGTTTCATCTGGTCGGCAATGGCCCGGGTCGACAGACCATGGCCGATGAGCCGGAACACCTCGAGTTCCCTGTCGGTGAGCACCTCTTCCGACTGACCGCTCTGGAAATCGGGATTGACCTGGAATTTGTCAAGCAGATGCGACATCATGTTGGCACTGACGTGTATTTTCCCTTTGAGAATATTACGGATCGCGACAATGATCGACTCCGAGGCCTCCTTTTTCATGACATAGCCTCGGGCCCCGGCGCGAATGGCCCGTTCGGCCCAGACCGACTCATCGTGCATGGAGAGAACGAGGACCAGTACGCAATGGTGCCCGCTGGCGATCTCCTTGACCAGATCGAGGCCATTTTCCTGCGCCAGCGAGATATCGATGATTGCCAGATCCGGTTTCTTTTCGATCAGTTCCCTTCTTGCCGACCGGATATCCTCGGCCACCCCGCAGACGGTAAAGTCCTCCTCCTGGTTCAACAATTCCTCCATCCCCATTCGAAAAACCGGATGATCGTCGACAATCAATATCTTAGCCATTCGTAGCCCTCATACACACGGTCCATCGGCGGTAGCCGATACCCTTCAAGTTCACTCGGCCGCCATACGAATATCATCCGCAGTCGACTTCGCCAGAAATTCTTTTATCCCTGGGTCTCACCGGACAGGGCCACAATGGTCCCGCCATGTTCGCCAGGGGTGATCGACAGCGAGGCACCGATAGCCTTTGCCCGGTACTTCATCGTATGCAGGCCCATCCCCTGGTGCTGGACGGCCTCGGCTATCCCGTCTCCATCGTCGGTGATGGTTACGTCCAGGTGACTGGCACCCTTGGAAATCGTAATCATGATATTCTTGGCCTTGCCATGCCGGGCGGCGTTGAATACCGCCTCGCGAATGATGTAATAGATATGGGTCGCCTCGTTGTTGTCGATTGCCTCTTTCACGCTGTTGAACGACAGCGTGCACTCGACATAGAACAGACCTTCGACCTCGACAATCAACTCCTCGATCGCCGCCTCAAGCCCCTGCTCGATGATATGAACCGGATACAGGCCACGGGCCAGGCGCCGGGTTTTCTCGATCGCCTCCTGGATCAGGTTGCGGATGCGCTGGAGTTGCCTGGCCTTGTCCGGCGCGTCGGCCTCGAGCTTCTTCTGCAGAACCTTGGCCAGCATCTCGACGCCGCTGAGATGGGAGCCCAGATCGTCATGCAGATCCCGCCCGACCTTGCTTCTCTCCTCGAGACTGACGGCCATGATCTGCCGTTCCAGCCGAGCCATCTCGATCTCCGAGGAAGTCTTCAGGACGTGCAGCCACATGCCCTCCAGCAGCATCGCCATCTGCCTGAGGTCCGAATTGTCGTAATCCGAACTGTTGTTGCAGACCCCGGCGACTATGACAATCTTGCCACTGTTGTATATCGGCACATCGAGATGGCGCCGGACCTGCAGCTGATAGGGGTAGATCACTCCATTGTCGCCCTCCACGAAGGCATTGTTGATAATCGCCTTCTTCTGCATCACCGCATCGCCGGGCAGGCCGCCATCTTCAACCCGCCTCGATTCATTGAGCCGGCAAGATCCCGCTGCCTCCGGCCGCTGCGGGTTTTTCGAGAAGAAACTGCACAGGGACAGCTGGGTCTGGCCGGTATTGACCAGCGCCATGTAGCCTGCCTCGCTCCGGGTGATCTGGACGATCCGCTGCATGATGAAATCATATTTCTCCTGCAGGGAATATTTTTCCATCATCCCCAGGCGCAGCAGGGTATCGAGCCGGAGTTCGTCACGATGGAGGAGGAATTCCTTCTGGATGCGATCATCGATCATCCGATTCGCCAGGTTGCCGAGATCTTCAAATTCGGCGAAGGCCAGATCGGTTTTTTCGATCTTCACCTTCGAATCCGCCGCCTCCCGAAAAAAATTGGTAAAAAGGCTGATACCCTGCTTGATCTTCAGCGAATAAAAATAGGCGATCAGCAACAAGAGCGAAACCGCCACAATGAACAGCAGGACAAAGAGAAAGGCATTCTTGAAGGCGATGCGGATATAGGTCCTGGTTTCATCGATGATGGCCTTCTCCATCTCATCCATGTTCATACTGGCCACAAAGACCCAGCCCCATTCCTTGAACGCCTTTACATAGCTCATTTTTTGGTACACCTTCCCCTCAGCCGGCCGCAGTACGGCATAACTGACGTAATCCTCGTGGTCGCTGCTGATGCCGGCCTTCCACATCTGCTCACCGAAAGGCTCTCCCTTGTCCCCTGTCAGGTCCTTGATCGAGCGGCCGATCAATCGTTCGTCACGGTTGCAGATGATGGTTCCGTCGTTGCGAAAACCGAAGACCTCCCCATCCCGTCCGAAATGCATCTTCTGCACCTGGGCCAGGACGTCCTCCTGGATCAGCTTCTCCATGTCATCGATATAGATCCCGGCACCGATGAACCAGTCGAACGGCTTGAAATATTTAACGAAAGACACCTTTTGGTAGCTTGAACCAATGTATTCCGGCTTCGCCCAGTTATAGCGATACAACCCGGCGCCTTTTTCTTCGATAATCTTGATAATATCGCCGATGACATCGATCCCTGTCTCTTTCTCGAACCGAGCCCTGCTCTTGCCTTCGAAGTAGGGGTCGTCGGCGAAGAGATCGATGACCTGATCCTCGACCCTGCCGGCGAAATAGTACCCGCGCTCGTTGTTCCACCGGATGGGACGGAGGATTTCCAGCACCATCACCCGGAGATCATCGATACTCTTCTCATCCTTGTACTGGCTGTAGATATGGGATGCCGTCGTATACGCGGTCTGGACCTTCTGGCGAATCTCGTTCTCGATCAGGATATCGGTCTGGGAGCGCTTGTACTGGATGAAGTCCATCACCCCGCCGATTTCTTCCTGCAACCGGTCCCGGTACTGTTTCTGGTAGTTGTTGCGGATATAGCTGATGCTCTCCTGGTAGGCCTGATACTCGTTGAAGGCCCAGAACGTGCCGGTGAACAGGCCAAGCGAGAAAATAACGACCAGGGAGGCGTAAAACGGCGCCGAAGACAGGGAAATACGTCGCGACCTGGCAGTCATCGAATCACCCGGCTGGATGCCTCCCAACGGGGCTGGTCCATCAACATCGCCGCTCTCACTCCTTTACCACCTTCTTCAGATCAGGATTTATCTCGGTCAGATAGATAGTATCCATGCCCTGGTGGTCCTTCGGTCCGAACTGCAGGGTCACCCCTCCCAGATCGAAGGTGCCCACCTGTTCCATCGTCGAGATGAATTTTTCCCGAGTCAACTCGCCCGGCACCATGGTCGCGATCTGCGCGAACAGCTTGCCGGCCATATATCCCTCGAGCGAGATAAAACTGATCGGGGCGTCGTGCTGGTACTTTTCCATCGCGTCGGTATATTCGTGGATCAGGGGAACTTCGGTGTCGAGCGGATAAGGGACGACCTGGGAGACGATGACATCGCTGCCGTAACGGCCGAGGGCGTCCTTCAGGCTCTCGGTACCGACAAAGGAGATGTTGCAGTACAGCAGCCGTTTGGACGTCCTGGTCTTGCTGAGTTTGATGAATTCGGCACATGCCGAGTAGGTCCCGGCCAGGACCACCGCCTCCGGGTCGGCCTGGAGGACATCGGTCAGACCGCGCAGAACGGCAACGGTATTCCGTTCATAGCTCCCCTTCGATACCAGACGCAGGCCGCGTCGTGCCAGGGCCAGTTCGATTCCTTTCAGACCATCAAGACCATAGCTGTCATCCTGGTAAAAGCAGGCGATTTTTGTAATTTTTTTCTTTTCGATGAGATAGGAGGCGAGCCTCTCCATCTCCTGATAATAGCTGGCGCGAACATTGATGACATACTGGCGGAACGGCTGCCGCAGGACCTCGGCGCCGGTGAACGGCGCGAAAAACGGGATCTTGTACTCCTCGATCAACGGGAGAACGGCATTCGAGGTCGGGGTCCCGACCTCGCCGATCAACATGAATATCGACTCATCCTGGATAAAGGTCCTGGTGTTGCGGACCGCGCGATCAGGCTCGTACCCGTCATCGCGGCTGACAAGCAGAATATCCCTGCCGCCTATGCCCCCATCATCATTGACCTTGGAAAAAGCGGCCAGCAGGCCCGCCCGCAATTCAAGGCCGAGATTCTTGGACGGGCCGGTCAGGGCGCACGACTGTCCCAGGACAATGGGGACCTGTTCCGTATGCACGGCCTGCGCCCGCACCCCGGCAGGGAGGGCAGACGCAAACGCGAGGATGGCAACCATCATCGCTCGTGTCCTGACCACCGTCCTGATGATACCAGCTAGAAACATTTCGACTCCCCCGACTGTCCCCGCATCGCCCCGAATCCCTCCACCCCGGAAATTTTACCGCTTGATGCGCAAGAGCCGCCGCACCATTTTCAAGAGTACAATATCCATCGGAGAGGCACAACTACCAAGAAAAAGCCGCCGAAAGACGGGCGCATCGTCCTAAACAGTTGAAATCGACACCGAGTCTCTATAGGATGTACTCTCTTTTCGATGAGAGCACCTTCTTGATTCAGCCCGTGATCATTCAAGCCATTGACTGCAATACCATGAAAAACAACGTCACCCTGACCCACCTGACGACGGTAGTCACCCCCCAGGGAAGCCACCGGCAGGAAGAGCAACTGGCCATTGAAACACCGTATACCGTGGCGTTGAACGACGAAACCATCGGCGCCTCGATGGTCCTGCCTGTCGGCCTGGCCGAATTCGGGGTCGGCTTTCTCTTCGGCCAGGGGTATATCCGAACGCCGGAGGAGGTGAAGGAGGTGATCGTCTGCCCGGAAGGCAGAATATCCGTGTATGCCGATGTTGTATCGACCCGCCCGAAAGAGGTCATCATCACCTCCGGCTGCGGTGGCACCGGCAAGATACCGCGGGAAATGCTGGAGGGGGCCTTCGAGCCGCTGCAGGAATACACCCTCCCCTTCGAGGAGTTGCGCGACTTCATCACCCAGGCCCCCCGGATCTCGACCCTCGGCCAGGAGACCCATTGCGTCCATGGCTGCGGGCTCTGGGCCGATGGTGAAATCCTGGTCTACTATGAAGACGTCGGCCGTCACAACGCCGTCGACAAGGTCCTGGGAGCGATTCTCCTCGGCAAGGCGCCGATCCGGGGGGCCATCTATACGACCGGCCGGTTGACCTCGGATATGGTGCTGAAGTGCGCCCGGATGGGGATCCCGATCGTGCTGTCGCGCACAGCCCCCTCCTCGCTCGGCCTGGCCATCGCCCGACAGGCCGGACTGACCCTGGGGGCCTATGCCCGACCCGACCGCCTCAACGTCTTCAACGCCCCGGAACGGATCGTCGTCTGACGGCTGCGGACACGGCCGTCCCCTGTCTCGACCGGCGGCCTACCGTTGCGTCTTCCGGTCCTCGACAGCCAGTTCGATCAACCGCTCGAGGAACTGCGGGAAATCGAGCCCATGCTTCGCCGCTGCCTGCGGCATCAGGCTGGTGGCGGTCATTCCCGGGATGGTGTTGGTCTCGAGGAGAAAGTACCGTCCGGCTTCGTCGAGGATCATGTCGGTCCGGGAATATCCCCGCAGACGCAGGGCCGCATGGGCGGCCAGGGCATACTGCTGCGCCTCTGCCGTCAGCTCGGAACTGATCGGGGCGGGACAGATCTCCCGTGAGGCGCCCGGCTGGTATTTGGCCGTATAGTCGAAGAAGGCGAACCCTTCGCCGGGGATGATCTCGATCAGCGGCAGGGCCGTCGGGTCGTCGTTGCCGAGGACGGCGGCGGTGATCTCACGACCCTTGATAAACTGCTCGACCATGACCTGCCGGTCATGTTTTTTCGCCGTCTCGATCCCGGCTTGCAGCTCTTCGACCGACCCGGCGATGGTCAACCCCAGGCTCGAGCCCTCGCGGACCGGCTTGACGATCACGGGCAGGCCGAGCCGGTCGACAATCCCCTGGAGGCTGCCGCCCTCCCCCGGCCGGATGATCACACAGTCGGCGACCGGCAGGCCGTGGAGCCGATACAGTTCCTTGGACAGGTACTTGTCCATGGCGATGGCGCTACCGAGCACTCCTGAACCCTGATAAGGGATGCCGAGCAGATCGAGCATCCCCTGCACCGTCCCGTCTTCGCCGTTGAGGCCATGGAGCAGGATGAAGGCGAAATCGATCTCGCCGGCATCGCCCACCAGTTTCGCCAGATCACAGGCGGGATCGTATCTTCTGACCTGGAACCGCCCTGGATCGAGGGCCCTTTCCACTTCCGCCGCCCCATTCAATGATACCGCCCGCTCCCCCGAAGTCCCTCCGGCGAGGAGGGCGATTCGCATCTTTTGTCCTTGCATTGCCGACAATCCTTATGTTAATCGGTATCAATTCTCAACCACGATCCGTATCACCGGACCGACCACGTCCCGGTGCTCCCCGCCGGCTGCACGTCACGACCGGACCCTCTGTATATTACCCCGATGAACCCGATTATCATTAAAAAAATTGCAGCTATTGTCGGCCCCGGCTTCTGTACGACGCGACGGGAAGATCTGCACTGCTATTCCTTCGACGGTGCAGGAAAAATCTTTCTGCCCGAGGCCGTAGCCTTTCCGGCGGCAACCACCGAGGTCGCCGCCATCATGCGCCTGGCCTCCGAATACGGGTTTCCGGTGGTGCCGCGGGGCGCCGGCACCGGCATGACCGGCGGGTCGGTCCCGGCCCGCGGCGGCCTCGTCCTCGCCCTCAGCCGGATGAACCGGATCGTCGAGATCGATGCCGCCAATCAGATCGCCATCGTCGAACCCGGGGTCATAACCGGCGACCTGCAGAAGGCGGTCCGGCAATTCGGACTCTTCTACCCCCCGGATCCCGCCAGCCTGAAATTCTGCACGATCGGGGGCAATGCCGCCGAATGCGCCGGAGGCCCCTCGGCCGTCAAATACGGGGTCACCAAGGACTTCGTCATCGGCCTGGAGGCGGTGCTCGCCTCAGGGGACATTGTGACCGCCGGAACCCGCACCGAAAAAGGGGTGACAGGGTACGACCTGACCCGGCTGTTCATCGGGTCCGAGGGGACCCTGGGGATCATCACCAGGCTCATCCTCCGCCTCCTCCCCCTGCCGGAGCACAAGGAGACATTCCTCGTCACCTCGACGTCACTGGCCCGCACCACCGCCCTGGTGGCCAAAATCCTCAACAGCAACATCCGCCCCTGCACCCTTGAGTACATGGACCGAACCGCCATCCGGGTCGTCACCGACAGGTTGTCGGCGCCTCCGCCGCCGGGCACCGAGGCCCTGCTGCTCATCGAACTGGACGGCGACCGCCAGACCGTCGACCACCAGACGGTCCGTCTCAAGGCCCTGCTCGCGGCCGAACCGGACTGCCGCTGCCACCATGCCGCCAGCCAGGCCGAGGTCGATGAGTTGTGGCAGGCACGGCGTTCGATTTCGCCCGCCACCTTCAATCTCAGTCCGCACAAAATCAGCGAAGACGTGGCCGTGCCGCGGACCCGTATCCCCGACCTGGTCGCCTTCACCGAGCAGCTCTCGGCAGAGCTTGGTCTGACGATCCTGACCTTCGGCCATGCCGGTGACGGCAACATCCATGTCAATATCATGCTCGACAAGGACGACCCGGAACAGCTGCGACGCGGGGAATCCGCCAAAGACCGATTGTTTCGCCAGGCGATCGCCCTGGGCGGCACCCTCTCCGGCGAGCACGGCATCGGTCTCAGCAAGGCCCCCTTCCTGTCACTCGAACTCAATGAGGCCACCATCAAGCTGATGCAAGACCTGAAACATCTCCTCGATCCGCAGAACATCCTCAATCCCGGCAAGATATTTCCCCAAAAAAACGCATAATCGACGCTTTCCGTGCTATCCGCTCGAAATACAGGGCAGGTTCGCCTGGACGATTGGTGACCTTCGGCCAAGAAATGCATTGACAGAAAATGCTCTGGTTTTTATATAACAGGTTTCATGTCATGAAATTATGTCTGGTCTGACTCGCTCTTGCGGTTCTTACCGTCAGTTCCAGGAAACCAATTCGTTCAACGGAGCCCCCAGATGATTGAAGTGGAAGTTCGCGGCGATCTCGAGTACGCCATACGACAGCTGAAGAAAAAACTGCAGATTGACGGCATCAAACGAGAACTGAAACGCCGGGAGTATTACGAAAAGCCAAGCGTCAAAAAACGTCGCAAAGAGGCGGAAGCCCGCCGAAAGCTCCGCAAGTTCAATCGCATCAGAAAATCGCTCTGATTCTCGCCGGATTATGAGGTCCGGCCCCGCGCCGGACCTCATAATCCGTATCAAACCTTCGGCAGCGCATTTCACGAGATTATCGAACCTTCACGCCTCCCCGAACATCTTTCCTCCGTCGCCGAATCATTTCTCCACTATCTCATCTCCGAGCGGCGTCTTGCCGAAAACACCGTCAAGGCTTACGCCGCTGACGTCGATTTCTTCCTGAACTTTATCTGGCGCGCATCGATAGCCGATCTCGAACTGGTCGACATCCCGGTCATCCATCAATTTCTCGAACAGGCACGGGTGCACGGTATCGGCCATCGCAGCAACGCCCGGCGCATCTCCGCCCTCAGACATTTCTTCTCCTTCCTGGTCCGGGTCGACCAGGTCCACCGCAACCCTTTTGCAATCATCGATCTGCCGAAAAGCGGGCAGATCCTGCCCAAGGCCCTTTCCCTGGCCGAGGTCAACAAACTGCTGGCGCCACCGGCGGTCACCTCGCCGCTTGCCTGCCGCGATCGAGCCATGCTCTTTCTCCTCTACTCCACCGGCCTTCGCGTTTCGGAACTGGTCAGCCTGCCGCTTGCCGCCTGTAATCTCGCCTCCGGGTTTGTCCGGGTCTTCGGCAAGGGCGGCAAGGAACGACTCATCCCCTTCGGCATCCAGGCGAGGGAACAGATCGAGACCTACCTTCGACAGGGTCGGGCCCTGATCCTGGGCGGTCGACGCAGCAATTTTCTCTTTGTCACCGCCAGAGGTACGGCCATGACCCGATTACGGTTCTGGCAGATCCTCAGGAAAACGGCGATCGCCGCCGGGATCACCAAGGATATCTCGCCGCACATGATCCGCCACTCCTTCGCCACCCATCTCCTGGCCCACGGCGCCGACCTGCGCTCGGTGCAGATGATGCTTGGCCACTCCGACATCACCACGACCCAGATCTATACCCATATCGACCAGGATCGGCTGAAATCGATTCATCGCAAATACCATCCCCGGGGCTGATTTCCGATGGCTATTCCCGTCTGCATTGGTATACAATAGCAGGATATTCCGCTACAACCGACCGTCAACAACCAGCCTGACTCCTTCTGCGATGCGCATCATCACCTCTCACCTGAACGCTGATTTCGACAGCCTGGCCTCGATGATTGCCGCCCAGAAGCTCTATCCCGACGCCCTGCTGACCTTTCCCGGATCGCAGGAAAAAAACGTCAGGGAATTCATCTCGCAGACCCTGCTTTACCGCTATGAATTTCAGAAGACCAAAAATATCGACCTGGCCAGGGTCGATACCCTGATTGTCGTCGACACCCGGTCGTCCGAGCGGATCGGCCACCTCGCCGCCTGCCTCGCCAACCCCGGCATCAAGGTGCACCTGTACGACCATCACCCGGCGGCCTCCGGCGACCTGCGGGGTGAGATCGAGATCATACGCGATGTCGGATCGACCACGACCATCCTCATCGAAGAGTTGAAAAAGCGGGACATTGACATCTCGGTGGAAGAGGCGACCATTCTCGGCCTCGGTATCTACGAGGATACCGGTTCCCTGACCCATCTCACCACCACTCCCGACGATCTCATCGCCGCCGCCTGGCTGCTGGAAAAAGGAGCCAAGCTCGATATCATCGCCCAGTTCATCACCTACGACCTGACCTCCAGCCAGGTCGAGCTGCTCCACAGCCTGATGAAGACGGCGATCCAGTACACCATCCAGGGGATCCCGATCGTCGTCGTCACCCTGTCGCTACCAGCCTATGTCGATGATTTTGCCATGATCGCAAGGCGATTCATGCACATGGAGAACCTCGACACCCTGTTCGCCCTGATCTCGATGGCCGACCGCATCTACCTGATCGCCCGCAGCCGCATCGCCGAGGTCAATGTCGGCATCATCGCCCGCGATCTCGGCGGCGGCGGCCATGCCACGGCCGCCTCGGCCACCCTGCGCGACATGACCCTGACCGAGGCCCAGGAAAAACTCATCCACACCCTCCACCGCCACGTCCTGCCCCAGCCGATCGCCCGGGAGATGATGTCGAAGCCGGCCATCACCATCCCCGCCGACACGACGATCGCCAAGGCCAACGAGATCCTGACCCGCTACAGCATCACCGCCATGCCGGTCCTGTCGCCGCTCGCCGTTGCCGAACCAGGCCAAACCCCACCCCCCCGGGCCATACTCGGCATCATCTCGCGCATGGTGGTGGAAAAGGCCATCCACCATGATCTCGGCGGCCTGCCGGTCAGCGCCTACATGACCTCGGATATCGCCACCCTGACGGCCGACGCGACCCTCGCCGATATCCAGGAGCTGATCATCGAGCATCGCCAGCGGCTGATCCCGATCGTCGACAACGGTGTCCTCCAGGGCATCATTACCCGTACCGATCTGCTCAACCGCCTGGTCAACGACCCCGCTCACCTGCCCAAGGACCTGCTCCACGAATCGGAGCACCCGTCTCTCGAGCGCAAACGCAACCTGAACTCGATCATTGTCGAATGCCTCAACAAACCGATGATCGAACTGCTGCAGAAGATCGGTGCGGTCGCCGACGAACTGCAGTTCAACGCCTTCGCCGTCGGCGGCTTCGTCCGGGATCTGCTGCTGAAGAAGAGCAACCTCGATCTCGATATCGTCATCGAAGGGGATGGTATCCGGTTCGCCAAAAAGCTTGCCGGAATTCTGCAGGGACGGATCAAGACCCATGAACGCTTCGGGACCGCCATGGTCATGCTGCCGAACGGAACCAAGATCGATGTCGCTACCGCCCGGCTCGAGTATTACGAATACCCGGCAGCGCTGCCGACCGTCGAACTGTCGTCGATCAAACTCGATCTCTACCGCCGCGATTTCACCATCAACGCGATGGCCATCCAGCTCAACCCCGAACATTTCGGCACCCTGATCGATTTTTTCAACTGCCAGAACGACCTCAACCACCGATCGATCAAGGTCCTGCATAATCTCAGCTTCGTCGAGGATCCCAGCCGGATATTCAGGGCCATCCGCTTCGAGGCGCGCATGGCCTTCGAAATTGCCCCCCATACCCGGCGGTTGATGCATAATGCGGTGAGCATGCAGCTCTTCGGCAAGACCGACGATCCGCGATTCTTCTCCGAGCTCAAACAGATTCTCTCCGAGGAGGACCCCGTCCCGGCCATCCAGCGGCTGGCCGAATTCAATCTCTTCCCTTTCCTCTGGCCGGAACTCAAACCCCACCTCAAGATCGACCGCCGCTTCCTCCATATCCTGCACCAAACACAGAGGGCCATCTCCTGGTTTCGCCTGCTCTACCTCGACGAACCCTACCACAACTGGATGGTCTACCTCCTCGCCATCATGAGCAGATCACCGGAAGAGGTGTTGACCGCGTTCTGCAGCCGGTTCCAGGTTCCCCAGAAAATTGCCGACCGTCTCCTCTGGCAGAAAACCCATGCCGAAAAGACGGCCAACCTGCTGTCGAGACGAGCCATCATCGCCAACAGCGAGATTTACTGGCTCCTGAAGGAACTGAGCATCGAGGGACTGCTCTACCTGATGGCCCTGGCCCGCAAGAACCAGGTGAAGAAGGCCGTATCGAACTACGTCACCAAACTGCGCTACACCCGTGCCGATCTGACCGGGGACGATCTGATGGCCCTCGGCTACCGACCGGGTCCGGAATTCAAGATGATCCTCAACGACCTCCTCGACGCCCGGCTGGACGACCGGGTCCACAACCGCGAGGAGGAAATCGCCCTCCTGCGCCGGACCTTTCCTCCGGAGTCCCTTGCCGCCGCCGGCCCGCGTGCTTAGAATGACTGCCTGGCAGAAGGTCTTTCTGCATCGATAGTTTCATTCATTTTTTCCGGATATTTCATGAACAATTTCTTTACCGAGCTGATCATCATCGCCCCACCCCTGCTGTTGGCCCTCACCCTCCACGAGTTCGCCCATGGCTACGTGGCATACCGCCTCGGCGACCCGACGGCCAGGCTGGCCGGCAGGCTGACGTTGAATCCGCTCAAACACCTTGACCCCATAGGCACCATCGCCTTTTTTCTGATCAAAATCGGCTGGGCCAGGCCCATTCCGGTCAATGCCGCCTATTTCCGGAACCCGCGCCAGGACATGCTGTGGGTGGCCCTGGCCGGTCCGGCGACCAATCTGATCGTGGCCGTCATCAGCGCCATCGCCACCAGGGCACTCTGGCTGCTGATGGAGGTGGTGCCCTCGGCTCAGATCGTCGCGGCCATCCTGGTCCCATTCCAGGCCATGCTGATCGCCAGCGTCTGGATCAACCTGGTGCTCTGCATCTTCAACTTCCTGCCGATTCCGCCGCTCGACGGCAGCCGGATCCTCAGCGGCCTGCTGCCGCCCAACCTGGCGGCGGCATATTCCCGTTTCGAACACCTCGGCTTCATCCTTATCCTGGTCCTGGCCTTCACCGGAATACTGTCAAGGATCATCGTGCCGATCATCGACTTCGCCCATAGCCTCCTCCTCTCCTGACCGCAGGATCAACCGTGGGAGTTGTGGCTGTCGTAGAGGTAGCGCTTGATCTTGTGCGTCGCCGTCTTGACGAACTGTTCCCGCCGTTCGAAAATTTTCGTGATCCGTGACGCCAGCGGCAGCTGCTCGTTCAATTCACGCCGCATCTGTTCGAGCAGTCCGTCAATATGCTCGCGCCGCTCGATCCTCGACCGCCCTGCCGTCTGTTCGTCGATCACCTCGTAATCGGGGTGGACCCACGCCTCCAGCCTGCCGTTGTTTTCCAGCACCAGCCCTTCGACAACCCACCCGTAACTGTTGATCTTGTGCTCGATTGCCTCTGGATAGACATTTTCTCCGTTGGGCAGGACAATCACGTTCTTCGAACGGCCGCAGATGTGGAGGTTGCCGGCATCGTCGATGAAGCCGAGATCGCCGGTCGCCAGCCAGCCATCGGGGGACAGAACCTCGGCGGTGGCCTCCTTGTCGTTGTGGTACCCGATCATGATATTCGGACCGCAGGCGCAGATTTCACCGATACCGGTATCTGCTGCCGGGTTGGCGATCCTGATCTTGACCCCCGGAATCGGTTTCCCGGTTGAACCGATCGTGATGGTGGCATCCCCAGCCGGTCCTCCTGCCAGCAACGGCGAGGTCTCGGTCAGACCATAACCGACCAGATATGGAAATTTTGCCTCCGCCAGGAACGTCTCGACCTCGGGATTGATGGCGGCGCCGCCGATCCCCATCAGTTTGAGGTTGCCGCCGAAGAAATCGAGGAGTTTGCGCCCGATTTTACGATAGACAAACCGACGCGCGAAGGTGGTCTTGCACAGCAAGGTCAGCAGCCGGCTCTTCTCGATCTGGGGCAGGACCCGTTTCTTGTAGATCTTCTCGAGGACGAGAGGGACGGCGAAAATGACCAGTGGTTTCTCATGGTGACAGAATTTCTGCAGGATGGCCGGGGTCGGGCTCTTGCCGGCATAGGCGATTCGGCTGCCGGTGATCAGCGGCACGATGAAACCGCAGGTGAATTCATAGGTATGCGACATCGGCAGGATGGAGAGAAAAACCGACCCCGGCGGGATGGGCAGCAGGCCTGATGCGGCATACGCGTTGGAGGTGAGATTCTTGTGACTGAGCATTACCGCCTTTGAGTGGCCGGAGGTGCCCGAGGTATAGAGTATCGCGGCCAGGTCGTCCTGGTCGACATCGGGAAAGACCGGAGGCCCGCCCGCTTCGGCCAGGATTGTCCGCGCCCCGGCAAGGTAGTCGGTATATGTCACCACCGGCACCAGTTCCGGATCAGGAACATGATCGTCGAGGGTGATCACCCGGCCATGCACCCCACCCTTCATTTCGACGATCTTGTCGACCTGCCGCTGCGTCATGAATAGAATCTTCACCTGCATCTCGCCAAGGATATGGCGAACGTCACTCTCCGGCAGGTCCGGCAGCACCGGGACCACCACACCACCAAGCCGGACCGCGGCGAAGTAGGCAATTCCCCAGTGATGCGAATTCTCTGCGAGAATGGCGATCCGATCACCTTTTCCAACCCCCTCCCGCTGCATCCGGAAGGCAAGGGCGAGAACACGATCATGGACTTCGTTGTAGCTGATCGGCTCTTCGAGGGCCATACCGATGGCCGAGGTATCGCCATACTTGCCGCAGCTCGAATCCAGGACATAGTTCAGCGTCATCCGCACTTCCGTTGCAACCGTCATCGGTTCACCTCAATATATTGTATGCATGGTATTCCATATCTCATCCAAATGGACATCGCAGCTGTCATCCCACAACCGTATCCGGATTCCACACAAACCGCATATTCCGGTCAAACGCCCGCTACCGTCCTGTCTGAGAATGTACTTTGCCCTGAAGTCTTTAAAATACTTGACTTTGCCATATCGTCCAGCTACAAATTATCAGGCGTGCATCATTATTTCCCAGGTATAAACCCCCAACGCTTAAGAGATTATGAACAGATTGACCATTCTCGGCACAACCCTGCTTACATTTTTCCTCTTCACCGTCATATCCCTGTTCAGTCTCGCCAGTCATGCAGATGCCGCAACCAAGAAAAAATACAGCAAAAAACGTACAACCAGCACATCGAAGGTGGTTGTGCTGGGTAAATTCAACGATATCAGCAAGGTGAAACGGGTACTGCGATCGACCGAATATCCTGCCCCCGCAAAGGTCCAGGCAGTGTCCGGCCCTCGGAAAAAATCGAACACGTCCCTTGTCGACAACAGCAGGATCGGCAAACTCATATCGGCACGAAGCGCCATCATCCTCGATGGGAGGAGCGGCAGGACCCTCTACGCCAAAAATGCCGACAACCCGCGTCAACCCGCCAGCACCATCAAAATCCTGACCGGCATGATCGCGCTGAAGTCCCTGAGCGGCAGCGAGCAGGTCGCCGTCAGCCGCTGGGCCGCCGACCAGCCGCGCTCGAAAGTCGATCTCAATCCGAAAAAGCATTACCAGGCCAACGATCTGATCAATGCCGTGCTCTTGGCCTCCGCCAATGATGCCAGCGTCGCCCTGGCCGAAAAAATCGCCGGCAGCGAACCCTCCTTCGCCAGAATGATGACTGAAAAAGCCCGGGAGTGGGGGGCAAAGAACACGGTCTGCAAGACCGCCAGCGGCCTCACCGCCAAGGGGCAGGCCTCCACCGCCCGTGACCTCGCCGTGATGTTCCGGCATTTCATGCAGGACCCGGCCTTCGCCTCCCGGATGAAACAGGTCAAAGTGAAAACCAGCTACGGCAGCCTGCTCCGCAATCACAATAAAGCATTATGGCAGGTTGAAGGCACGCAGGGCGGCAAAACCGGTTTCACCAACGCCGCCCGCCAGACCTATGTCGGCAAGTTCAAACGTGGTGACCAGGAGATCGTCATCGCCGTCATGGGCTGTGAAACGATGTGGGCCGATGTCAAGAAACTGGTCCAGCATGGATTTTCCCTGCAGGATCGTCTTACCGCCGCCGCCCCCTCATCGACAATTGCCGTGCATGAGATTGTTGCCCAGTCGACTCCCTGATTCGCTTTATCGGTTTCATCCATCCTCAAAGCAGTTGCTCATTCCCAATCTGCCGGTGATCCGGAGAACACGGGGCACAGATTTTATTGCCTCATTGGGGCCCGATCCCTCCCAGACCGGCCTTCCTCTTACACCCGGTCCTGATCTCCCGATCGGCGTTCATTCCAGAATGTCCGGCATATCGAAGTGGTAGATAAAACGACTAAGCCGTTGTATACATATACCCGTATCAGCGGAGCGTCGTTACCGGCATCAGGGGCCGTGACACAATGGGTGAATATGTAATTTTTTTTCGTAACAGGCCCTAAATGTAACTGCGAAGGCGGAGATCAAGGGGATGGGGGTGGAGATAGTACTGTTGCCGCAGATAGGGCTGGTTGTATTTGCGGACGAAATGATTGAGCAGGGTGATCGGGACGATCAACGGGACATCACCGTTGCGGTAGGCATCGATGATCTCCAGCATCTCCTGCTTCTCATCTGCCGACAGATCATATTTGAAATAGCCAAGTGCATGCAGCAGGACATTGCAATGTTTTTTGGGCGTGGTCAGCACCCGCAATGTCTCGGCCAGGAGGAGGCCATATCCTTGATACGCCTCTTCGAGTTCCGCCGGCAGGTTGGCCACGAATCGGCCCATCCGGCGATAATGTTCCTGGCTGTGAGCAAGAAGGAGCATTTTATGACGGGCATGAAAATCGACAAGTACCCCCCTCCCGGACGAAACGGCGATAAGGTCGCGGAAGTGCCGGTGAACGAAGACGCTCTCGATGAAGTTCTCTCGCAACCGGTCATCGTTGAGCCGACCATCCTCCTCCACCGGCAGGAGGGGGAAATGGCGCACGAAGGCTCCGGCGAACATGCCGACACCGGCTCCATGGGGCACTCCATCCTGCGAGTAGACCTTGACCCGGAAAAGACCGCTGCTCGGTGACCCTTTCTTGAAGATAAAGCCGCACAGGCCCTCTCCCTCCAACTGTCGAACCTTGGTCTCCGCCCAGATCGACATTTGTTCGGTATGATCGATGCCGGTCCGGCGGGTAATGAGCCTGGGGTTATCCGTGTCGCCGATGAGACGCATCGCCTCTCTCGGAACAGGCATGCCGCACTCCACCTCCGGGCACACCGGCACAATCTCCATGTGTTGTCCCAGGATATCCCGGATGAAGTGATTGAGTTGGTGTCCGCCGTCATACCGGACCTTATGGCCGAGAAGACAGGCGCTGACACCGATCCTCAGTTTTCCTCTCTCTCCCTGTTTCGGCTCCATGGTTCGGTATCCGGGCAGGCCAGCAGAGTCCGGCACCCCGGACATATTCAGGCAGGTATGGTATTTGAAGGGGAAACCGGCCTGATCAGCCTGTGGACAGAATCCACCAGGTCAAGGCGGTTGAACGGTTTCGCCAGGGTTGTTACACGATCGAT
This sequence comes from Desulfobulbus sp. Tol-SR, assembly GCA_000769715.1. Classification (GTDB taxonomy): domain Bacteria; phylum Desulfobacterota; class Desulfobulbia; order Desulfobulbales; family Desulfocapsaceae; genus Desulfoprunum. The sequence goes on along the minus strand of JROS01000011.1, from coordinate 47,049 downwards.
ATATCCGGCCACACTGAGATACCTCTCCTTGTCGATGACGCCACCGCCGGAGATGGCGATCACTGGTATATCCGGATCGGTCTGACGCAGTTCCAGAATGGTTTTCAATCCGTCCTTCACCGGCATGACCAGATCGGTAATGACCAGATCGAACGATTGTTTTCTAAATATCTCGATCCCTTCCTGGCCATTTCTGGCTTCGACGACTTCATAACCCTCGATTTCCAGAATCTGCCGGAGGATATCAAGGGATGTTTCTTCATCATCGATAATCAATATTCGTTGCATGACTTACCATTCGAGTAAAGAACCGCACCTCTGAACCTGCCACCAAAGATTATACGGCATCTCGCAAAAATCATGAAACAAAAACACCCATAGAGGATTCTTTTCCATTCCTCCGTTATTCATCTTCATTCCGGGGGATGAAAACAATCGCGAGCGCGGTGTCAATTCCCCGCCACGATTGGGCAAAAGCGCTGCCCACACTCTTCGCAGTGCGGAACGATGATGTCCCGGCCACCCCCAGTGACCCATCACCCCCAAATCTGCAAGCCATCAATCCAGTGATCGGACCAGCCTGCCAAACCCGCCGGGAATGGTCGCGGATGACCAGAAACAGCGCCCCTGTTTGTAATCGACAAACCAGTGCCCGCTCGGCCGTCTCCGGGCTGCGACGAAGATGAACGGTTGCTCCCGCGAAAAACAGGGGTGGAGATGCAGCCCCTTGCCATTCAGTTGCGGTTCCATCAGCGACATCGCCTCTTCGAGGGTAGGCAGACGCCAATTATTGAAACCGGCAAGCCCCGGTTCATTGGTCTCGTCCACTCTCTTCTGCATCATCCGGTGGGAGGAGATGTCGAACCCTCCCCTCTGCCACATCAATGAGGTCCGAAGATCGATCGCCACCCGGCTGTCATCAACTCCGACGAGCAGATTGTCGAACCGACCCCGAACATTGCGATCGGCATCATAAAATTTCCAATGCCTGACGATGCCGGCAGCCTCTTCATCCCTGATATCCCTTGCGACAGCGGGCAGCAGGGTTATATTCCGGGGCCCGTCGACTGCTGAGCGGGACGGCAGGGCCGGGCCCATGTCTTCAATATCGATTTTTTCCTCGACCGGGACAACGAGCGAACCATCCCCGCCTTCAAGGACATTGTCGATCAGCCACTGTCTGACCTGGTCATTGATGGCATAACTCTGCTCAAAGCGCGACGATAGCCCCTGGCTTTCCACGCATCGCCTCACCAACTCAGGCGGGGCCTTGATTTCGGCGATAACTCTGGCATGCTTGACGGCCCGCTCCATCAGGCACAACTTGGGCTCTTCTCCCCAGTTGTCGATGAAGAAATAATAAACGAATTCGTTGTTATTGCGTACCCTCTCCCGTCCACCCCAGGACTCGTAGGTACCGAAACTGAGGTCCGGGTTCATCTCCCAGTCGATGGAGCTGATCGTTCGCTGACCGAACTGGATTCGGTGAAACGTTGCCATGTTCTTTCTCCACTGTAAGTTTTCCTCTGGCGTGCCGTCCTTCTGAAATACTTTATTCCAAGGCATGTTGTAGTGTATGCTGCAGAAGCACTTCCATCGCGCACGTCTCCGGCCCTTCTGTTTTTTAACGATAGGAATAATTATTATTTATGTCCAGCATTCCTCCTCCTTTTCGCAAAAAAAGAGGCAGCCCGGTGCCACTTGGTGTTTCGCCTTCTCCAGAAGGAGGATACAATTTCGCCGTGTTCAGCCGACATGCCGCCGGGGTCATCCTCATCATCGATTTTACAGCGACCGAAGGCACAGAGGTTCGCCATGAAATCCCGCTGCATCCCGATGAAAACCGGACCGGGGACATCTGGCATGTCCGGCTCGAAACCGGACTGGATCACTTCACCTACGGGTATCGCATGGATGGTCCCTTCTCACCGGCGCATAACGGACTCATCTACGACCCCGACACAATCCTCATTGATCCGTACTGTCCTCGCCTCCTGCCGAGGAAATGGGGGGAGAAATGCAGGTACGGCAAGGCCCCGTCCTGTACACCGGTCAAGCAGGATTTCGACTGGGAAGAAGATCGCCCCCTGAATACCCCCCTGCCGGACACGGTGATCTACGAACTCCACCCTCGGGGTTTCACCCGACACCCCAGCGCCGGCGCCCGCCACCCCGGAACCTATCTCGGGATCGTCGACAAGATTCCCTATCTGAAGGCCCTTGGAATCACCGCCGTCGAACTGATGCCGGTCACGGAATTCGACGAGAACGATATCGTCTTCCGCGATCCGGACAGCTCCGAACCGCTGAAAAACTTCTGGGGCTACAACCCTGTCTCCTTCTTCGCACTCAAATCAGGGTACGCCGCCGATTGCCGCAATCATGTCAACGAGTTCAAAGCGATGGTCAAAAGCCTCCACCAGGCCGGAATCGAGGTCATCCTCGATATCGTTTTCAACCATACCGGCGAGGGAGGATACGATGGCCCGACGAGCAGCTTCCGCGGCATCGACAACCGTATCTACTACCTTCTCGACCAGGAAACCCGAGCCTATCTGAACTTCTCCGGCTGCGGCAACACCCTCAACTGCAATCATCCGGTGGTTCGGAGCCTGATCCGTGACGCCCTGCGCTTCTGGGTCATCGAAATGCATGTGGACGGGTTCCGTTTCGATCTCGCTTCGATCCTCGGCCGGGACAGCACCGGCCAGGTCCTCGCCAACCCACCGGTCATCGAGATGATCGCCGAAGATCCAGTGCTGAGAGACACCAAGATCATCGCCGAGGCCTGGGACGCCGCCGGTCTGTACCAGGTCGGCTCCTTTTCCACCGACAGACGCTGGGCCGAGTGGAATGGCCGCTTCCGCGATGACGTCCGGGCCTTCATGTCCGGTTTTGACGACACGGTCACTCGACTTGCCACCCGCATCGCCGGCAGTTCCGATCTCTATCAGACCAGCTGTCGCAGCCCCCTGAGTTCGATCAACTTCATCACCAGCCATGACGGCTTCACCTTGTACGATCTGGTGAGCTATGAGGAAAAGCGGAATCGGGCCAACGGCGAGAATAATCGTGATGGGGAAAATCACAACCTCAGCTGGAACAGCGGCTGCGAGGGTGATCCGGCTCCGAGTGCCGTCAGAAAACTCCGTTTCCGGCGGATGCGGAGCATGGCAACCATCCTCCTCCTCGCCCAGGGGATCCCGATGATCACCGCCGGTGACGAGTTCGGCCGCAGCCAGCAGGGGAACAACAACGCCTGGTGTCAGGACAACCAGGTGAGTTGGATCGACTGGACCCTGGCCCGCAAGAACAAGGACCTGCTCCGGTTTTTCCGGCTCTGCATCGATCTGCGCAAGAAGCACCCGGTCTTCAGACGGGAGGAGTTTTTCCGCCACCACGAATCAGGCCCTGAAACCGGCCATGCCCCGGAAATTACCTGGCAGTATCTCGAACCCGGGCAACCGGACTGGGCGCCGGACTGCCATGGGCTCGCCTTCCTTCTCCATGGCCGACGGCCGGACATGATCCGGGATGATGATTTCTTCATCATGATCAACGGCAGTCGCGGGGAAACCCTGCGTTTCACCCTCCCCGACGTCCCGGGAGATACCGTCAAGCGTGTCTGGTTCCAGATCATCGATACCGCCGCTGCCGCACCGGATGACTTTGTCGACAACGGTGCCCACCCTCCGCTCGATGGCGGCGACTGTCTCGCCGTACTCCCCCAGTCTATCGTGGTATTGCGATCCAATGCCTTGAAATAACTTTTTTTCATGACCGTATTGCCACCCTCCCTCCGATGATGTCCGCAAGAAAACCTTTGGAGGAAACAGATGAGCATGGTAATATGGTGGAGTGGATTTTTTCTCGTCAATGATTATTTTTTTCAATAAAAATAACATATTGCTCAAACGAACATGTTCATCCGAACCAGTCAGGCCGCAATCGACAGTTTCCTCTTCCTCGGTGACTCTCTCGTCGCCGACAATAACTGGCAAAGTCGGATACCCTATTGCAAAGTGCTTAACTATGGCGTACCCGGGGCCACCGTCGACGATCTCCTTGCCGCCCTGCCAGACCTGAGCATTCGGGTGGATTCACCGGCCGCCATTTTGATCATGATCGGCACCAACGATGCCCTCGATGGGCAGTTCGATTTCGTCGACGGCCTGCGTCGCATAGTCATTCAGCTCAGCAGGGAATTTCCGACCGCGGAGATCATCGTCACCAGCCTCCTGCCGATGCGTCTCTCTTTTCCAGGGATGGCGGAGATTGCCAGAATCAACGAAGGCATCAAAACGATGACCATGCAGACGGGCAGCTGCTATCTCGACGTCTGCACCAAGTTCACCCAGTCGGATGCAGACCTGTTTCAGGCAGACGGAGTCCATCTGACCCCCAAGGCGTATGAAATCTGGACCAGGACCCTGCTCGAACATGTCGCCTTCCTCATCGAAAATGATGATGAGTAAGGCAAAATTATTCTTCCTTTCTTTTTCCACGATGAACGCGATGAGACAACCTTTCCACGGCAGACGTCATTCGGTGTGCACCTTTTTCCTCCTCATAACCCTCGCCCTCGCCAGCATTGCCACAGCGGCGACTCCCCCTCCCGACACCGGCAGCGGTACCGCCGGCGAAGGCAAGGTGATCGAAACGATGAACTCGGGCGGCTACACCTATCTCCTGGTCGAATCCGGCACGGACAGGACCTGGGTGGCAATCCCCGAAACCAGTGTCAAGGCAGGCGAATCCGTGCGGTACCAGCCGGGGATGACGATGAAGGATTTCCACAGCAAAACCCTGGATCGAACCTTTGCCACTCTCATTTTCTCGCCGGGGCTCGAGAAGAACACATCCGGTGACAATACAGCCAAAGCGGCGCCATCACCATCCGGCGGCAACGATACATTCACATCGGCCATCGCGGCCGAAAAATCCGCCGAAACGCCGCCGGCGTCGACTTCCGGAGGCAGCGGGGGAGCCGTCGTCCCCTTCGCCGAAATCTCGGTTGACAAGGCCAGTGGCCCGAATGGATACACGGTAGATGAAATATTCAAGAAATCCAAAGAGCTGAACGGGAAGACCGTCCGTGTGCGCGGCAAGGTGATGAAGATCAACATGAACATCATGGGTCGTAATTGGATCCACCTGCAGGATGGTACCGGCGATCCGCTGACCAACACCCACGACCTGGTCGTCACCACCGCCGAAACTCCGACCGAGGGGGCGACAATCACAGCCGAAGGCAAAATGGTTGCCGATAAGGACTTCTGACCACGATCAGAGGCGCGCCGACCTCCTCAACAGCCAGGGAATCGTCTATGAACTGGATGGAGAACGCCGCACTTTTCCTCTTGCCGTGACCGCAGATCCGCTCTCCGTCGGCCCGACCGATGTCATCATCCTCTGCGTCAAGTCCTACGATGTCCCGACAAGCCTTGCATCCTGTCTCCCTCTTTTGGTTGAGGGGACGGTACTGCTCTTTCTGCAAAACGGGGTCGCCCACCTCGACTGCGGTGCAGCAGCCGGTAAGGCGGCCATAGCCTATGGCACGACGACGGAAGGGGCGACGCTTATGAATCCCGGCCATGTTCGCCACGCCGGCCATGGGACCACGTTTCTCGGATTTCCCTCCCGGACGGATGCCCATAGTGCCCTGCTCCTCGACCAGACGGCCACGATCTTCGACCGCGGCGGGATGAGCACGGCCATCACCGACGGCATCCTTCATCGATTGTGGGCCAAACTGTTCGTCAATGTCGGCATCAATGCCCTGACCGCCATCCATGGCTGTGCCAACGGCGACCTCCTGACTCTCCCCGGCATCGCCGAACGAATGCGGGCCGCCGTGAATGAGGCCGAGCAGGTCGCTCGCGCCAAGGGCATCACCGTCTCCGGCGATCCTTTCATGGCCACTGTTGAGGTCTGCAGAAAAACGGCGGCCAACATCTCATCGATGCTGCAGGATGTGCGGCGGCAACGTCGGACGGAAATCGACGCCATCAACGGCGCCATCGTCAGAGAGGGGAGAGCCCTAGGCCTGGAATCCCCGGAAAACCTCCGCCTGGTCCAGCAGATCAAGGATATGGAGGCGGGCTATGACGCAGCCAATTGAAAATTAACTGCCATGAAGATCTTTCCACACGAGATTGGTTTCGACCTGGACGGCGTCATCGCCGATACCGCCGCCACCTTCATCCGTCTGGCCTGCGAGCAACACGACTACTGCTCGTTCACCCTGGCCGACATTACCTCCTTTCATGTCGAAGATTGTCTGGATATACCGATGCCTCTGGTGGAACAGATCTTCACCGACATCCTCGAGGATTCACTCGGCACCGGGTTGATGCCAATGCCAGGGGCGGTCGAGGTCATGACCGAACTCGCGGCTGCCGCTCCGGTAACGATCATTACCGCCCGCCCGCTGCTGCAGCCGGCCAGGGACTGGATTGACGCACACTTTCCCGGAGAGGCGAGTCGTTCCATCAACCTCATCGCCATGGGCGACCATAACGACAAGGCACGGTATATCCATGAGCACAAGCTCCGTTACTTCGTCGACGACCGAGCCGAGACCTGCCGGCAGCTGGCGGTTGAAAACATCACCCCGCTGGTTTTTTCTCAACCCTGGAATCAGGACCGGCAGGACATGCGATCAGTGACCAGCTGGCAGGAAATTCGTCAATTAATCACCCTGTAAACCCATTCCCCGTGCAGATGTAAATGCAGGCGACAATCGGATGCGCTGACGAGACTGGACAAATTCGGGCGGTGCCGGCCGGCACCACGCGAACGGGTCGCATCCCCCTCATCTGAAAGGATGAGAGGCAACGCTTGATTCGGAACCGAAGAAGGAACGCCGCAATGCACTGCCCCCACTGCAACCAACCTATCACCCTCCATCGCAATCCGACCCCGACGGTCGATATCATCATCGAGATCGGCGACAGGATCGTCCTTATCGAGCGCAACAATCCGCCGTATGGCTGGGCCCTGCCCGGAGGTTTTGTCGATTACGGAGAATCCTACGAACAGGCGGCCCGGCGTGAGGCCATGGAAGAGACTGGACTGACCGTCACCGATCTCAGGCAGTTCCACACCTACTCCGACCCGGGTCGCGATCCCCGCCAGCACACCGCCTCGACCGTGTTCATCGGCAGGGCGGAGGGTGAACCGACCGCCGGCGACGATGCCGGCCAGGCTGCCCTCTTTGACGGCAGCAACCTGCCGCGGCTGGCCTTCGACCATGCCCGGATCCTTGCCGACTACTATGCGGCAAAAGCGGCAGGAAGGTGAGGAACGAAACAGAGACCGCCTAAAAGATCATCTGCAGCAGCCAGAACGCAAGCAGACCCGTGCCTACGGATCCATACAACAGCAGTCAGGGGATGCAGTCGCTGCCGTACTTCCTGGCGATGACGGCGAAGGTGGCGATCCCGATCGCCACCGAAATGAGGAGGATGAGCAACAGCTCCATGGCGCACCTCAGGCCTTGAGTTTGACCCCGCTCTTCTTGCGCAGCCGGATCGATTCCGGCGTCACCTCGACGAGTTCGTCGTCGTTGATATAGGCGATACAGTCCTCCAGGCTCATCAGCACCGGCGGGGTGAGAATGACCGCCTCGTCCGAACCGGAGGCCCGCATGTTGGTGAGCTTCTTGCCTTTGGCCGGGTTGACGACGAGATCGACCGACCGGCAATGCTCACCGATGATCTGCCCCTGATACAGGGCAGCCCCGGGATTGATGAACAGCCGCCCCCGCTCCTGGAGGTTGAACAGGGCATAGGCAACGGCGGTGCACGGTTCCTTGACCACCAGCACCCCGTTGACGCGATTGATGATGTCGCCGGCATAAGGGCCGTAATCGTGGAAGACGTAATTCATGATGCCCATGCCCTTGGTGTCGGTCATGAATTGCGACCGGTAGCCGAGCAGGCCGCGGGTCGGAATGACGAACACCAATCGCACCATGCCGTTGGCGGTGGTCATCTCTTCCATCTGTCCCTTGAGCTTGCCCAGCTTTTCGATCACCGCCCCCTGATAGAGCTCATCGACATCGACGGTCAGACGTTCGTATGGTTCCAACAGCTGGCCGTTCTCGTCCTCCGTCATGATGACCTGCGGCCGGGTGACCTGGAATTCATAGCCCTCGCGCCGCATCTTCTCGATCAGGATCGACAGGTGCAGCTCACCACGGCCGGAGACCTTGAACCCGACGGCATCGGTCAGGGACTCGTAGCGGAGGGCGACATCGGCCAGGGTCTCCCGCAGCAGCCGCTCCTCGATATGCCGCGAGGTGACGAACTTCCCCTCCTTGCCGGCAAAGGGCGAATCGTTGGGAATGAAGTTCATCGAGATGGTCGGCGGATCGATCGTGATCAGCGGCAGCGGCCGGGGATCGAGCGGATCGGTGAAGGTCACCCCGACGGTGACATCCTCCATGCCGGCAATGGCGACAATCTCCCCCACACCGACCGTGTCGACCGCAACCTTCTCCGAACTCTGGAAACGGAAGATCTTCGAGATCCGCACCGGCTTGATCGAGCCGTCGCGTCGGGCGACGACGATCGGCTGGTTGATCGACATCGTCCCGTTTACCACCTTGCCGATACCCAGGCGCCCGAGATAGGGCGAGTATTCGATGGTGCCGACCTGCATCTGCAGGGGCTGATCGCTCGCCCCTTTCGGCGCCGGGATATGCTCGACGATCATCTCCGACACACTGTCCATATTGCGATGCGTCTCGATATCGTCCTCGAGACTGAGCATCGAATATCCCCCCTTGGCCGAGGCGTAGACCACCGCGAAATCGAGAATATGGTCGGGGGCGTTGAGTTTGACGAAGAGATCGAAGACCTGGTCGACGACCCAATTGCAGCGGGCCGCCGGCTTGTCGATCTTGTTGATGACGACGATGACCGGCAGATGGTTCTGCAGCGCCTTCTTGAGGACGAAATAGGTCTGCGGCATCGGCCCCTCCTGGGCATCGACCAGCAGCAGGGCCCCGTCGGCCATCTGCAGCACCCGCTCGACCTGACCGCCGAAATCGGCATGGCCGGGGGTATCGATGATGTTGATCCAGTAATCCTTGTAGTGGTAGGAGCCGTTCTTGGCGGTGATCGTGATCCCGCGCTCCCGCTCGAGATCCATCGAGTCCATCAACCGTTCCGAAACCTGCTGGTTGTCACGGAACATTCCTGAATGTTTAAATAATTGGTCAACCAACGTCGTTTTTCCATGATCAACATGGGCGATGATCGCCACGTTGCGTATCTTTGCCTGTTCCATTTCTCTGTCCTGAAGAAGTTGCGAAGGCCGCTGCATCCTGCGGCGGCGAGGTCGTATTCGGAGATGATACAACAAAAAAAGCACTCACCTGGACAGGAGTGCCGGCATTGAAATCCGTCAAATCGGATTTTCTGATAAAAAATAAATATTATACACCAATGGTTGTCCAATGGCAAGTAAAAGCCGAATGAATACTGAATCGGCGCGCCCATTCCGTCCGCCTACAATCGATTCAGGACGTTGCGACGGGAAACGGCCGATCGTCGCAGCACCGGGACTGATCCATCGACATAATCGTAGACCCTCGCCTCCTTGTTGGCGGCTGGACGCATGATCCGGCCGATGACCTGCAGCAGTCGTCCTTCAAAGGTGATCGGGGTGGTCAGGAACAGGCTGCTGAGACCGGGACAATCGAAGCCCTCGCCGATCAGCTGCAGGGTAGCAACCAGGACCTGGACATCCCCATTCTGGACAGCCGCGACAACGGTATGACGCCGCTCCTGGGAAATCTGCCCGGTCAGCAGTTCGACCCTGATCCCACGGCGCCGGAGTTCATCGGCAAAGATTTCACAGTGGCCGATGCGATCGGAGACGACCAGCGCCGTCCCGGCATCCGGCTCCTCGACCGTTTTGCAGATGTCCTCGATAATCTGGAGATTTCGCCCCTCGTGGCTGGTCAGGGTCCTGATCAGGGCCTGGTAGTCGCCGCGATAGCTGAAGGTGAACGCTGTTTCCCGCTGTATCAATCGCGGCTTGAGAACGGCCCCGGTTGCCTCCAACTCCCCCTGGTCGACCTTGTGAATCCTGTCGCCCATGAAATAGTAGATGAGCCTGGTAAGGCCGTCATCGCTGCGAAAGGCGGTGGCCGAGAGGCCAAGGAGGTAATGGCTGTCAAAATGCGAGACGACATCGGTGAACAGTGTCGCCGGCACCCGGTGGCACTCATCGACCACGAGGTGGCCGAAATGAGGGACAAGTTCCTGTACATGTTTACGCGCCGAATTGACAATGGCCACCGTGAACGGCTCGACGACGAAATGACCGTCGCCCACCAGCCCGACCGGACAGCCGAGAAATTCCACAGCCCGATCCCGCCACTGGTAAAGCAGTTCCCGGGTATGGACGATCACCAGGGCCGGCTGCCTTCTTCCGGCGATCAGGGCCAGGGCCATGATCGTCTTGCCGCTGCCGGTTCCGGCCTCGATGACGCCAAAGGATCGTTTCCGGGCGATCTCAACCGCCTGCTGCTGATAGGGACGCAGACTGCCGGTAAATTTGAAATCGATCTCCGTCAGCAGGCGCCTGCGGTCGACTATCTCCGGCGAACGACCCATCAATTCCCGGCACAGCAATATCGCCTGGTTTGAAAATCCGCGCGGAAACCGGAGACCATCCCCAACCGGGACAAAGTATTCCAGTGTCGGCTTGAGCCGTTTGCCGATCCACCGACCATAGCGTTTGGCCGCGATATACCGGGGGTTGTCGATGGTCAGTTGTCGTTTGAGTTCCTGCTCGACGCCGCCGTCGATTCCAGTCAGAAGGCAATCAGCAGATACGGTGAGGATCGGCGCGTTCATGGAGTGGGTGTCGATGATCGATGAAGGGTGGCTTGTGCTCCGTCGATGAATTGGCTACTATCACCTGGCGGCCAGTACCGGCGCGGAAGAGCGGCTGCCGCTATCGGCTCATCTTACCCGAAGGACAAAGGCTTGCCAAACACACTCTGCCATATCGCCCTGCAGATGCCGGCGCACAGGGCCGCATTCTCGGACAAGGTCCTGCCGTGGGTCGTGGCCGGCTGCATCATCCCGGATATCCCCTGGATCCTGCTCCGGACGTCACTTGCCCTCGATCTGGCGGCGCCATACACGGTCAGGCTCTACACCACCATCCAGGCCAGTCTCCTCTTCTGCGCCCTTTTTTCGGCCTTCCTGGCCCAGTTGTCCCGTCACCCGGCCGCGACGTTCGCCATCCTCACCGGCAACAGTCTTCTCCACCTGCTGCTCGATGCGACGCAGGTCAAATGGGCCAACGGCGTCCATCTTCTGGCCCCGTTCGACTGGTCCGCCTGGCAGTTTAACCTGTTTGACATCGACCATCCCCTCGGGATTCCGCTGACCATCGCCGGGCTGATCACTCTCCTGTGGTCCTGGCCGACAATCCTGCGCCGGCAGATCTGGGCCGCCACCACGAACCCTGGCCGGATTGTCGCCGCTGTGATCTGTATCTTACTCTACCTGACCGGTCCGCTCTTTTTTCTCGACGTTCTCGAACAAACCGATTTTCACTTTCTCCATACCCTCAAAAACAAGGCCGCCCGCCCCGGAAAATATATTGAATTCGATCGTGTCGCCTATGATCGGGCGGCGGCGACCGTCACCATTTTCAGCGGCGAAACAATCAGATTGGAGGGAGCGATGCCGGACAGTTCCGGATCAGTCTCGATCCGGGGCCGATTCGTCTCCCCGGATAATGTGGCAGTCGCTGACTACCGGATGCACAGCCGGTTCAGGGATCCGGCCTCGATGCTGGGAATTTTTCTGGCTTGTGTTCTGACATTGCAAACGATTATACTACCGTTGTATTCTCACCTCCCCAGCCAGACAAAGGACGCCACTCATGAAGACGACGATCAAAGCGATCATTCTCCTCCTTCTCCTCCCGGTGAGCAGCCTGGCGCAGACGACCGAAACGATCACCCTCAATCTCCCTGAAAGCGTGATGGCCAGGACCGTCCGAGCGGTACTGCCTCTGGATATCGACGCCAGATCGGAAGGGCTTCAGGGAACGATCAGGATCATCGGCATCGACAACCTGCAGTTCGGCGACAAGTACCTCTCCTGCCGACTGCACGTGGCCGGCAGCGACCTCCGGATCGTTTCCGAACTGGCCGGCCACCAGATCAATCTCAAGGTCGGGGAGGTCGAAATCGATTTCAACTGCAACGCCCGCCTGCGTTTTGATCCGCAACGCCAGATTCTCTATGTCAAGCCCGTGGTCGACATGATGAACGCGACCCAGAACGGCGGCCAGGACGATCTCGGCCAGGCTTTGGTGGCGCTCCTCAACGGCAGGGAGTTCCCGGTGTCGATGCAGGACATGAAACCGCTGATCGCCAGAAGCGGCGGCAAGACACTGATGATCGCCATGCGGTTCGTCAATATCGAGGCCCGCCGTGACATGCTGCAGTTCAGTCTCCTGCCGGAGGTCAGCACGAAATAGGCGAAGGATCTACCACATCAGGTCGTCAGGAATCTCGTAGCCGGCGTAGGCATCGTCGACGGTCGATTCGTTGTTATTCCGGTCCCGGTTCCACAAGACGATAACCGCCGGCTCAAGGAGGACGATTTTTTCGGCGATCGCCGCCGGGATGACTTCATAGGCGGAACCGGAGCGGGTAATGGCCAGCATCCCCCGGCTGAGGCCATCCACCATCGCTGCCGCAATGAAGATCCGCTGGATCCTGCCCGTGTCGGCAAAGCGAAAGGCCGTCCCCTGCTTGTCCTGGGCCAGGCGGTGGCTGGCAATCAATTGCCTGACCTGTTCAGCCTCCTGCTTGCGCCGCAGTTCTTCCTCGCGCTGCTGATTGCGCAGCCGCTCCTTTTCCTTCTTCTCCGCCAGGGCCTGCTTGGCCAGGGCCTTGTTCTCGTCAACGATTTGCTGGGCCCGGCTCTTCGGCTGCTGCTTCTTGGTCAGGTATTCCTTCTTCTTCGCCTGATCGACCTGTTTCTTCTCGACCAGACCCAGCTTCAGCAACTGTTCCCGAAATGAATTCCCCATCGATCAAATCTCCTTCAATTCCCTTGCGACCATCATCTTACCAATGGAACAGCGCCCGGGCAACGCCGACCGTTCCGGAATTCATTCTAGGTGAAGAATCAACCAATTGCAACGATTCAGGCAGCTCACGCGGATTTCCGGACTGCAGACGAGCCCCTGCCTCGGGCGATGTGTATTGGTGTTGTGCATGGGGTGGCAACGGCCAACGGTATCGGCCCGGCGTTTTGCGTCAGGCGTCGAGTCTTCACGGCCAATGCCGACGCATCTCAGAGGAGCAGGAATTCCCTGAATTCGCCGCGCATGCAGTGATTGGAGGCCATCGAAGCCGAATAGGCCCCGGCGTTGATCAGGGCCAGGAAATCCCCTGATGCCACCGGTGGCAACAGAACATCGGCGTACCAGACATCAAGGGCCTCATTGATATTGCCGACCAGGGTGCACGGCTCCCCGCCCGGCCGGCGACACACCGGCACCGGCTGGAAAGGGAGGCCATAGACGGCTGGTTCGACAGCGATGTTGAAGCCGGCGTCGACACCGACAAAGACCGTGTCCTGCTTCTTCTCCACCGCATTGACCGTGAGGAGCAGCAGTCCGCCATCCTTGACCAGGTAATCTCCGGGTTCAACCTCGATCTGCAGCCGGCGCGGCTGGAAATGTCGGGTCAGGATTGCCGCCCACTGCGCCAGGTCGAGGGGCCGGTCCTGGGCGGTATGGGGAACGCCGAGACCGCCGCCGACATTGACGGTCGTGACCGTGTCGATCCGGTCGACGAACCACAGGCATTCCTTCACCACCCTTTCCCAGGCGTTCAACTGCGGCGTCAGATAACCGCATCCTGTATGGAAGTGGATTCGCTCGATGGTGAGACCATACCGTGCCGCCAGTTCGACAGCCTCGGCGAACTGTTCCCGGTAGATCCCGAATTTGGTGGTCCGGCCGCCGCTGTACTGCAGCATCTCGTTGTGGGCCCGGCCGACGCCGACTGCCGGATTGACACGGATGCCGATCTTCCGTCCCGGTCGGCGCTCCCCCCATTGCCGGATCGAATGGAGGGAATCGCAGTTCATGACCAGGCCGTCGAGCCGTGACAGCCGATCGAAATCCCGGTCGGACAGGCTCGTCGCGGTGAATGAAATCTCGGCCGGTGAAAAGCCGCAACCGACGGCATGCTCCACCTCCTGGGGAGAACATGCGTCGATACTGCAAAGGCCGCTGGTCTTCATCCAGGTCAGCAACGGCGCAAACCGGTTGGCCTTCATCGCATAGTTGAGGCGATGCCGACCGGCGAATCCGGCCGTATCGAGAACCGCGTGCAGCCGGGTCAGATTCGCCGCCACCCGGCGGGCACTGTAGAAAAACGAAGGACTGCCGTACTGGTACGCCAGATCCGCCGCCGACCGGCCGGCGAACATCAGGCGGTCATCGGCGTACCGCAGATCATCGCGCTCCCACCATCCGTTCATTGCCAATCTTACCCGATGATCTTGTTGGCAGGGAAATCTGTCAGGTTATCGGAAATATACCCGGTTATCTGCTCTCTTCTGCCGGTAATCCAGCCACGGCAGTTTTCCGAGCCGCAACTGCAGGGAAACTGCTTGAACAGCACGTCCTCGGTCTGGGCATAGTCCATGTAGAGGTAATCGCCGGGCCGGATATCCCTGATGGCATGGACCACCAGATTCTCCATGTCGAGAGAGACATTCGGCGCACAGGAGTGCAGAAAATATCCGGAAAAATAGATGTCGTAGAGGTGGACGCCCGGCCTGATCTGCAGGCTGTGCTGGCGGATGTCATGGATGAGTTCGCCGGCCAGGGCGGCAATCAGCTCTCCCTTGGTAAAGCCTCTGTGGGCAACGACCCCCATACCGACGACTTCATCCTTGACCACCACCTCGAAGTCCTGACTGCGTGGAAACAGCACATTCTTGCCAAAATGCGATGGATACATTGTCTCTCGCTACTCTCCCTGTTGAGAATACCTGGATAGAGCCAGGCAGCTTTGCCGATTCGAACCCGGTGGACGCCACCGGGCCTTGCAGCTTGACTACACACATTCATTGGCCGATTGTTTTCAATCCCGGTGCGGCTGCCATCAATCCCATCGCTGTCGTGCAATACTCCAGCCCTACCTCGTCCGCTGGTCAATCGGCGAGTAGACCAGGTCCCGGGGGCCGGTATATTCCGCCCGAGGCCTGATCAAACGGTTGTTCGACCACTGTTCGAGGATATGCGACGTCCAGCCGACCACCCTGCTGATCGCGAAGATCGGGGTGAACAACTCCGTCGGGATCCCCATCGCATGGTACAGCGAGGCGGTATAGAGGTCGACATTGGGATAGACCTTGGTCTTCTCGAGAACGACGCGCTCGATCTCCCGGGTGATCGCGTAATTTTTGCCCTCGCCGGCCAACTCCGAGATCGATTCGGCGCAGTCGCGCAGAACGGTGACCCGGGGATCCTCGCAACGGTAGACCCGGTGGCCGAAGCCGGGGATCTTCACCTTGTTCTCGAGTTTGTCGAGAATATAGGGCTCGGCGTTCTCCGGCGTACCGATCTCTTCGATCATCTGCATCACTTCCATGTTGGCGCCGCCGTGCAGCGGTCCCTTCAGGGCCCCGATGGCGCTGGTCACACAGGAGTAGATGTCGGCCATGGTTGCCGCCGTCACCCGGGCCGCAAAGGTGGAGGCATTGAGCTCATGGTCGGCATGGAGGATGAGGGCCATATCGAAGGCCTCGACGATCTTCGGATCAGGAACCTTGCCCTGCAGGGTATAGAGGAAGTTGTAGGCAATGCCCTGGCCGGGGATCGGGTTGATCGGCTCATTGCCCTCGCGAAGGCGCTGGTGCGCGGCGATCAGCAGCGGCATGCGCAGGGTCAGGCGCTGAGCCTTGCGCAGACAGGCGTCGAGGGCGGTATTGCCGCTGTCCGGGTCCCAATGCCCCAGGGAGGAGACCGCGGTGCGGAGCACCTCCATCGGCGTCACTGATTTCGGGAACATCCGCAGGATCATTACCGTATTGCTGGGCAGGGACATCGACCCGGTGAAACCGGCAAGGAAGGCCTTGTACTCGGTAATCCTCGGCAGGCAGCCGTACCACAGCAGGTAGGCGACCTCCTCGAAATTGCTGTTCAGCGCCAGGTCGAGGGCGTTATAGCCGCGATAGACCAGGCGGCAGTTGTCGCCGTCGATAAAACAGATATCCGACTGGCAGGCCACGACGTCGGCAAGCCCCGCTTCCGACTGTCTCACTTCCGGTTCTTTGATGCAGTTCTTCGCCATGTTAGCATTCCTGTAACCAATTGATCACCCTGCCGGAACTCATTCCGGCGATCGTTTCCAGCCGCCAGGGTTCTCTTTTTCCCGTTCATAGTATCTTGGCACCGGGATCGCCTTTAGCATATATGGTGCCAGATCCGTTACACATACGTATCTACCTGATTTCACTTTTTTCCATCCCATGAGACCCAGCCTCCCGGCCTCGCAACGGAAAAATTTCGGAACTGTGCTTCCTTTTCAACTTTACCATCTTGTTTTCTTTACCAATAATCTGTATTTTGTAACGCTCGATTGCGTCAGCAACGTAACGATACAAAGGCTTTTTCGGTTCGACATCAGCATACAATAACAAATATTGTTGCGATGCAAACCCCCTTCCGCCAGGGATTCTGTCGAATTTTATCGGTATCTTCATACCGTTTTTATTGAGACCCTGGTTTACTTCCCGATTTCAGGAACTGAAATACCGTTTTAGGATATCATGCTCACCAGACTGATTTTTGCCCTGAAGGACACCGAATTGCAGAGACTGCTGGAAAACAACATTTCAATGGTGGCCGACGTCCAGATCGAATCCTTCGGTCACAAAAAAAACCCATGGCAGAAGGTGGTTCAGAGCTGCGGCGATATCATCGTCATCAGCGACGCCCTGATCCCCCAGCCCGTCGAGTCGGGGATCTCGACCCTGAACAACCTCCCTGAAAACCCGACGACGGTGATCCTCCACGATATCGACTCGGCCGAAAAACAGGCCCAGCTGGTGGCCGCCGGCGCCGATGCCGTGCTCTTCTCCGGCATCTCCCCCAAGAGCCTGACCGAGGCCATCGAGGCGACCCTGGAATCCCGGCGCCAGTTCTTCCAACTCGAACGGTTCGATCACCGGGGCCAGGCCAAACCGAAGATCAATGACCTCAATACGAAGAGCGAGATCATGCAGATCTTCATGAACGAGGTGCAGCAGGTCGCCCCCAGCGATTCCCTGCTCCTGATCACCGGTGAGACCGGGGTCGGCAAGGAACATCTCGCCAAGGTGATCCACGCCGAAAGCCCGCGGGCTGCCGGCCCCTTCATCGCCGTCAACACCGCCGCCCTGCCGGAACAGCTCCTTGAGAGCGAACTGTTCGGCCACAAACAGGGGGCCTTCACCGGCGCCACCCGTTCGCGGCGGGGAGCCTTCGAACAGGCCCATGGCGGCACCATCTTCCTCGACGAGATCGGCGAGATGCCCCTGCATCTGCAGGCCAAGCTGCTGCGGGTCTTGCAGGACTATGAGATCAGACCGATCGGGGCCGAGAAATCGGCCTGGGTCGATGTCCGGGTCATCGCCGCGACCAACCGCGATCTCGAAGAAGAGGTCGTCAAGGGCAATTTCCGCAAGGACCTCTTCTACCGCCTCTCCGTGGTCACCCTGCACATCCCTTCCCTCAGATACCGCCGGGAGGATATCCCCTCCCTCGCCCGCCGGTTTCTGATGCATTACAAGCACAAGATCGGCCGGGACGTCCGGCAGATCTCCGAACCGACGATGAAGGCCCTGTGCCGTTACGACTGGCCGGGCAACATCCGCGAGCTGATGAACGTGATCGAGCGCTCGATGCTCCTGTGCAAGACCGACGAGATCTCGTTGCAGGATCTGCCCAGCGTCTTTCACAGTGAGGATTTTTTCTCCCTGACCCACCCGAACGGGGAGAAGACCGCGCCCAGCAACTGGAAAGGCAAGACCCTGTCCCAGGTGCAGCAGGAGGTGACCGATGAGGTCGAGGATCTCTATCTCCGGTTGGTGCTGACCAAGAGCCAGGGCCGGATCAACCGGGCTGCCCAACTCGCCGGACTGAATCCGCGAGGGCTTTACAACAAGATGAGACGGCTGGGATTGAACAAGGAGGACTTCAAGAAAAAAACCGGTTGAATACCTGCCCCACCGGGGTCACCGCCCGTCAACCGGTCGCCCCCGCCTTCCATTCGGTCGCCAGCGCCCGGCCGGTGTCCACCATACCGGCGAAGAACCTCTCGATATCATCCTCATCGATCGAGACGTTGGTGATCAGCAGCCGCAGGACGAGCCGGCCCTCGACATAGGCGCAGCCGATCATGCTGATCCCCCGCTGGTACAGCCTGGTGCGCAGGGCGAGGTTGAACCGGTTGGCCTCGGCCTCGGGCCTGCGGTAACGGAAACAGACATTAAACGACTCGCGCGGGGCCATCTGTTCCAATTCCGGGTGTCGGCCCAGGCATTGTTCGGCATAGCCGCAGAGCTCGAGAAACCGTTCGACCCGGGCGGCCAGGCCGGCGCGGCCGTAAAACTTCCAATCGAGGAACCATTTGAGGCTGTCGACCCGGCGACCGCACTGCAGCGACGAAGGTCCGAGATCGAACATCCCGTCCTCGCCATCCTCCCTGAAGAGATAGCTGCCATCGCCGGCCGCCAGGGACGCACGAAGCGTATTCTTCCCCCGGTTCAGCATCAGGATATTGCAGATCAGCGACGAACCGAGCATCTTGTGGAAATCCATGGTGAAGGAGTCGGCCTTTTCCAACCCCTGCAGATACCGGCGGCGCAGAGTCTCGCTGAGCACCGTCGCCCCGCCCCAGGCCCCGTCGACATGGAGCCAGAAGCCGAACCGGGATCGCAATGCGAGGAGCGGTTCGATCGGGTCGAAAGCCCCCCGTACCGTCGTCCCGGCGGTGGCGGCGACGAAAAACGGTTGTTGCCCCTGGGCCTGGACCTCAGTCAGCCGCTGCGCCAGAATCTCGACATCCATGCGACCGCGACGATCTACCGGGACCCGGACCAGCTGTTTCAGCCCGAGGCCGAGGATGTTGGCCGCCCGATCCATCGAATAGTGGGCATCGGCGCTGACAAAGGCGACGAGCCGGCCGCGGCTCACACCCTCTTCCTTGATCACCGGGTCGTACAGGTTGCGGGCACACATCATCGCAATCATGTTGGCATTGCTCGAGCCGGTGGTCATCTGCCCCTGACCGCCGGTAAAACCAACGATGTCGAGCAGGCGGTCGATCATATAGTTCTCGAACAGCGTCGAGACCGGGGCGCTCTCGTAGGTGCAGGCCGAGGTATTGGAAATGGCGGTGACGATCTCGCCGATCACGGTCGGCAGGGTCGCGCCGCTCCACATCCGGTTGACGAACGCCGGGTGGTTGGTCTTGACCGCATAGCGGAGGTATTTCTCCACCCAGCCGAAGAGATTCTCCCAGTTTTCACTGCCTTCAGGTCCGTCGAGTTGCAGCAGATCCGCAAGCTCCGCGGGATTATGGTAATCAAGGAAAATCCCCGACCGCTGATCTCTATAATATTGTTCAATAATCGCAAGAAGCTGCGAAAACACTTCGTTCTCTTCCATGGCCACCTCACTTGATTGCGATACCTTCATCGCTGGATGCAAAGACCGCAATTCTACCAGCCTCCACCGCTCAATCCCAGCATTTTTCACCGAACGCCGAGGCTGATAGAAAATTCTTTTCCACCGCCGTCCCATCAAGTGAAGGCTGCTGTCGCCCAGGATACACCGGACGGATTCTCCTTTTCTTTCCCGCCACTGTCCATTAAACCTGCTCGGATGATGTATTGACGCTTGAATACCCTTCACTCAAGATCGGCAAAAAGACATGATGATCACTGGGGAGCAGAAGAAAACACTCAAGAAATTCCTTGCACTGGCGCCCGAGCCGGAAAACACCTTGTCCTATGACCAGTTGACCGGATTTCTTTACGGCCTCGCCATTACCCCGGATACCCTGCTGCCGAGTGAGTGGATACCGCGGATCTTCGCCGGCAAAACACCGGAATTCGCCTCAATGGACCAGGGTCGGCAGTTGTTCGATGGACTGCGGCAGGTCCATAGAACCATCAAGGCCGCCTTCGATGCCGGCTGTCCCGCATTTCCATTCGATATTTTTTCTGCCAGAGATGGAGTGTTCGATGCAATTCTGGACTGGACCTTCGGCTTCGATATGGCTTTATCTCTGCGTCCTGACATCTGGGAACCGGAAGAATTGTCGGCACTGCCACCGACAATGGTCCACGATGTCATTTCCAGCCTGATGGTGATCGAGGGTTTGCTTGCTCCCGAAGTCCGGACCGTCGTCTTCGACCGTATGCCCCAGGAGATCATGAAGGAGGCCGTTACCGAGGACGATGCCGCGGAAGGCGACACCCCGGACCGGCAGTTGGCTGTACTCCTGTTTACCCTGCCGATGGCGATCGAACAGCTGCAGACGTATGCCGGTTTCCTGAATGAAATGAAGAGGCGGGGATTGAAAAAGAATGAAGAGGCGGGAACAGCCGAGGGGAAAGCAACGGCGCCGGCGGCAATGGGCAAGCTCATCCACGGCCGGTTCCCGCGGTCGCGCAGCTAGGATGCCACCGCCCCCTCCCCGCCTGCCGGCAGACTGCGGCAGCATTCTCCGGTACCTTGGGCTTTTGACAGTACCCGGCGAGCGTAACCACCAGGATGTGATGAAATCACGGGGACGAACAGGTGCCGGTGTCGATTGCGACCGTTTGGGCGAGGAAGACTTCAGCAGGATCAGCGAACTGCAACGGCACCGGCAGCGCTGATCCTGCCGGGAAGCAGCCGCAACGACTTCGGGCCAAACGTCATTTTGCGGCCCCCTCGCTCCTTTGCCCCGTTTCGTTGAGCATGTATTGATGAAGGGCCTCCTGCAGGGTCTCGACCGCCAGGGCCGCGCAGTGCTCCTCATCCTTGGGAAAGGTGCCGAGTTCTTTCAGCACATCCGCCCCGGTGATGCGGCAGACCTCATCAGGATTCCTGCCCATGGCCAGCTCTGCCGTAAAAGATCCGCACAGCGCGCTCGATCCGCAACCGTCGGTGAAATAGGTGGCTTTCTGCACCACCCCGTCTCTGAACTTCAAATAGATCTCCATCGTATCACCGCACCTGCCGCGGATACGGGCAAAGCTGTCGGCATCATTCATCCGGCCGTGATACCGGGTCTTGCGCCAGCGCTCGAATCCGACGTCGCCGAAGGCGCGACGGACGTCGCTCAAGACCTCCTGCTGAATCTTTGCTACTGCCGCCTCGAACTCATCATCGTTCATAGCCATGTTCACTCACCACCCCTGCCCGGCCCGGCCCCATCGCGCTCCGAGCCAGGCCGGCAGGATCAAAGATTACCAATGCCCCTCGGCGTTGGCAGTTTCAATGTAGTTGATCTTTCCTTCGACAAAGGCGACGACCACATCCGCCACCGTTCCGCTTATGTCGCTGCCGACCTTGATGCCGGCAGCCTCCAGGATCCGGAAGGCATTCGGTCCGCAATATCCGGTCAACAACACCTCCGCCCCCTCCTCCGCAATCATCGTCGCCGCCTGGATGCCCGCCCCCTTGAAGGCACTGACATTGACCGTATTGTCTATGACCTTGCAATCCTTCGTGTCTGTGTCGACAATCAGGATGTAGGCAGCGCGACCAAAGCGGGGATCTACCGCCGAGGCAAGATCCCGGCCCATCGATGTCACCGCGATTTTCATGTCTTTCTCCTCATGCCCGTCCGCTTAACGATTGCCGCCGCCGCAGACCTGATTGTCCTCGATCACCATGAGCTTGCCGGCGATCAGATCCTCGACGACCGGCCTGATCGCCGCCCGCTGGTCCTCATGAAAGACCGTGATACCGACCTGCCGGAAACCCATCAGCGGCCGCATGCCGATGCCTCCGACCACCAGGGCGTTGACCTTGTGCCGGGCCAGCAGGCTGACCGGAACCATGCAGCCGCCCTGGGTATGATCAACGTTGGGGATGGTCGACACCTCCTTGATGATCCCGTCTTCGAGGTCGACGAAGGTGAAGACATCGCAATGTCCGAAATGTCCCGACCGCATGCCGTCGAGGCCACCCTCGCCCTCAGATGGAATTGCTATACGTACCCGTGCCATGTTGCTGTTTCTCCTTGTTGTTGTGTTGATGTGATTACATCGTCCGTATGCCGTAACTGTTCATCGCCGGCGAAGCGACGATAGCGTGCCATATTTCCCGGACCGCCACGGCAATCCGGGAATCCTGCTGGTATTCAATGACGGTCCGGGCTGCGATCATCGCTTCGGTGAACAGCGGATCGAACGGGACGCGGCCGACGAGTTGCATCTTCCGCTCCCTGGCCTCATCTTCCAGTCTCCGGGTCATCTCCAGGTTGAGGTCGAACTTGTTGATACAGAGGAGACAGGGAACCCGGAAATGCCGGGCAAGATCGACCAGCCGGGACATGTCGTGCAATCCGGAAACCGTCGGCTCGACGACCAGCACCAGGGCGGTTGCGCCGCCGATAGCGGCAATGACCGGACAGCCGATGCCGGGGGGGCCATCGGTGATGATGATCTCCAGATCCTGTTCCTCCGCCAAGCGCCGGGCCTCGCGGCGGATACAGCTGACCAGCTTGCCGGAGTTCTCCTCGGCGATCCCGAGCCGGGCATGGACCATTGACCCATTGCGGGTATCCGAGACAAACCACTCGCCGCATTTCTGGATCGGAAAATCAATGGCCCCGGCCGGACAGAGATCAACGCAGACGCCGCAGCCTTCACAGGCAATGGGATCGACGGAGAACTCCCCTTCTATGGCCGCAAAGCGGCAGAGGTCGCGGCACTGGCCGCAACGACTGCAGCGTTCGGGGTCAATGACCGCCTTGCCGCCGCCCATGAATTCGTGCCGCTCACTGACCTCGGGCGCCAGCAGCAGATGCAGGTCGGCCGCATCGACGTCGGCGTCGCAGAGGATATGGCGGCCGGCCAGGCTGGAAAAAGCGGCGGTCAGGCTGGTCTTGCCGGTGCCGCCCTTGCCGCTGACGATAACCAGCTCTTTCATTGCTCCGTCCTCCCCTTTGGCGCCGCCTCGACCCGTTCCTCGATCCGCCGAAACAAATCCCTGAATTTTTCTTTCCACTCAGGCAGTTCCTCGACAATCATGCGGCCACGGGAATAAGTCTCGGCGATGCGGCGATCAAATGGAATTTCGAGCAGGACCGGCAGCTGCTCGCGGCGGGCGTACTGCCGAACCCGATCGTCCCCCATGTCGGCCCGGTTGATGACCAGGCCGCAGGGAATATCCAGCAGCCGCACCGCCCCGACCGCGAGTTCGAGATCATGGAGCCCGAAGGGGGTCGGTTCGGTCACCAGCAGGACAAAATCGACTCCGCGCATCGCCGCGATGACCGGACAGGAGGTCCCCGGGGGGGCGTCAATGATGACGGTCCCATCGCTCTTTGCCGCCGCACGTACTTTCCTGATCAAGGGCGGCGCCATCGCCTCGCCGACCCTGATCCGGCCTTGGACCACCGGCACCCCCGCGCCTTCTCCCCATTCGACGACACCCAGTTCCCGCAAGCCTTCACCTATCGCCTGTTCCGGGCAGATCACCTGACAGCCGCCGCAACTGTGACAGAGCTCCGGGAAGACAAGGACTTTTTGCCCTACCACCGCAATAGCTCGGAAGCGGCAGATGTCGGCGCATTTGCGGCACCAGGTGCACCGGCTGTCGTCCACCGCAGGGATAAACGTCGTCACCGTCTCGCGGCGCTCGATGACCGGGTGGAGGAAGAGATGGACATTGGGCTCTTCGACATCACAGTCGAGGAGCGTGCACCCACCTTCCATGCTGAGCGCCATATTGGTGGCCACCGTCGTCTTGCCGGTGCCGCCCTTGCCGCTCGCCACACTGATGATCATGTCCGCGCCCCCTGTACGGTATCCGCGTCGAGCAGGGCACTGAGCGCCTCCACCTTCGACATCAGAACGGCGGCATCGGCGCCGGAAGGATTGGGCGGCAACTGCATCAACACCCCAAGCCCCTCCGTCGCCTCATGAAAGTCCTCCGCAGCCAAGGCGCTGACCATCGCGCAATTGATCATCGGATTGAGACGAATGAGCCTGTTGACACAATCGACAGGATCCGTATCCGCAAGTTCTTCTCCCACCACCACCAGATGCACCGCTTTTCTTTGCACGGCATCAAGGGCAGCGGCAGCGGTATCGACCCCAATGATCTCTACATCCCCGTTCTGCGCCAGACCTGCCACCAATCTCGCCAAACCTTCATGTTCGTAGCTGGCCAGCACAACGCGCCGCATCGTCTTCACTCTTACCCTTCCCTTTTCCGGTTTTTTTCTTCCAGTTGTCGAACGGCGTCCATTATTGCCTCAAGTGCCCGTTGGCCCGCCGCGCCCTGTCCCGACGGCTGTCGACCTTCGGCCGCATTCCCTCCCGGGGTAAAGCCTGCCGTACCAGGTGCCGCACCGCCGATCATGCCACTCCGCCCGAGCCCCCGACCACCTCCCTGGCCCCGGCAGATTCCCTGCCCCCGGTTTCCGCCCTGGTTCATTCCTCGCCCCTGCGCTGCAGCATCGCCGCTTCTCCGACAGATTCCGCGCCCGCCGCCGGTCATCGGTCTTGTCCCCTCTCGCTCCTCGAAATTGGCTCCCGGCACGTTCCACCCCCCTTTGCGATTCATTCCCGGCATGTTCCGACCTCCTCTGGGTTTATGATTCACTCTTCACCGAGAACGATTTCCCGATGTTTTCAGCGCGCTCCAATCATTGCGTCTTCTGCAGCCTCCCGCACATCGACACCCCGGCATGGCAAAGGCGGAGATTGATTGCCCCCGGGCGAAGGTCTCGAGGATCGTCTCCGCATCACCGGCAAGAAAAGGTATCAACTCGACGTCACAGGTTTCGATGATATTGGCCAGCTCCTGCGAAACCGCCCCGCAGATCAGGACCTGTACCCCGTGTTTCCTGATAATACGCATCATCCCGGGAAGATATCCTGC
Source organism: Desulfobulbus sp. Tol-SR (assembly GCA_000769715.1). Taxonomy (GTDB): domain Bacteria; phylum Desulfobacterota; class Desulfobulbia; order Desulfobulbales; family Desulfocapsaceae; genus Desulfoprunum. Next base: position 21,894 of record JROS01000011.1, on the reverse strand, counting down.
CTCAACGAATTCTATGGCCTTATCTACGACCTTGCTTCCCGCCATCTCCACGACGAGCAGAGACCGTGCACAATCCAACACCGGCGAAACCCGGTCTCCCCAGACTGTCATGGCAACACGCATGGCCGATCCCCTCCGTTAGATAATTAACATATGCACAGCAATAGGCGTGCCAGAACCGGAAACCAACCTCGATTCACAATTATTCTGATTAAATATGGTGAGTTAGATAGGGAGCAGGAGTGGATTTACAGAAAAACAGCGGGGTAAAATAATAGCGGAAATGCAATCCTTGTAGATGCATATCGTTGCATATGAATGCGTGTATGCAACTATATGCCGAGATGTTGGCGGACCGATCGGCCATCACGGTCGGGGAGCCTGATACCCAGACTCCGGAGACGACGATACAGGGTGGTCTTGTGCATCCCCAACTCCTCGGCCGTCGCCCGGCGGTTGTAGTCGTTGCGCTTCAGGGCCTCGAGGATGATTTCGGCCTCGGTCGAGCGAATCGCCTCAGCCAGCCTCGGAATCTCCCCGGTGGTCACCGCCGGGCGATCACCCCTCCGGGTGGTCCCCACCGCCACCACACCGGCGGGGAGGTGGCGGACGCCGATCGTCCCGTCGGCGCAGAGGACAAAGGCATGTTCGATGATATTCTCCAGTTCCCGGATATTCCCGGGATAATCATGCGACATGAGCAGCGCCAGGGCCTCCTTGTCGATGCCGCTGACCGCCTTGCCCTTGAGGCGGTTCATCCGGGGGATGACGCGTTCGATCAACAGGGGGATATCCTCGCGCCGTTCCCTCAGCGGCGGCAAGTGCAGATGAATGATATTGATACGATAGAACAGGTCGCGCCGGAAAATGCCGTCCCCCGCCATCTGCGACAGATCGCGGTTTGTGGCGGCGATGACCCGGACATCGGTCCGCACGTTGGCAATCCCGCCGAGGGGATGGAACTCCCGCTCCTCGAGCACGCGCAGGAGCTTGACCTGGAAGGCCGGGCTGGTATCGCCCATCTCGTCGAGCAGGATCGTCCCGCCCTCCGCCGCCACAAACAGCCCCGGCTTGTCCCGATCGGCCCCGGTAAAGGCCCCGGCCTTGTAGCCGAACAGTTCGGACTCGAGCAGGGTATCGGGCAGGGCGCCGCAGTTGATGGCGACGAAAGGCCTGGTGCCGCGGCTCGAGAGATTGTGGATGGCCCGGGCCAGCAATTCCTTGCCGGTGCCGGTCTCCCCTTCGATCAGCACCGTGCTGTCACTGCGGGCAACCTGCTCGAGGATCGAGAAGATATTCTTCATTGTCCGGTTGCGGCTGACCATGTCCCCGAGCTGGACGCAACCGCTCAGTTCCCGCCGCAGTTCCTCGACCACACTGAGATCACGGAAGGTCTCGACCCCGCCGAGCACATTCCGGTCGGCGCTTTTGAGCAGCGACGTCGAAACCGAAATCGGGATCCGCCGCTTGTCGCTGTTGATGATATAGGTCGACGAGTTGACAAAGGACTTACCCTCCTTCATCGTCCGTTTGAGGGCACAGTCGCCTTCGCACATGTTCGACCGGAAGACCTCCCAGCAGTACCGGCCGACAGCCTCATCGCGCGGCACGCCGGTTATCTCCTCGGCCGCCCGGTTGAACGAGGTGATCCGCCACTGATGATCGACGGTGAAAACCCCGTCCGATATGCTCTCGAGAATCACCTCGGTGGCGATGCTGGTGATGTCGTCCGGTGTTTTCGATTTGCTCATGGCCACGGTACGTTACCTGGATGCCTTGCTGCCGAGGACGGTGATCGCCTCCCTGACGAAGGGGAGGATATTGTCGGCGATGATCCGGTGCCCGGCCGGGTTGGGGTGGATACCGTCATCGCGATTAAGGGCCGGGTCGGTGGCCACCCCTTGAAGGAAAAACGGCATGAAGATCAGCCCCTTTTTCGCCGCCAGGTCGGGAAAAATGCGATTGAACTCGCCGGTATAGGCCGGACCGAGATTCCACACCATCTTCATCCCGGCCAGGATGACGACGATATCTCTCTGCTGCAGGAGGTCGATGATCTGCTCCAGGTTGTCCCGCACCATGGCGGTGTCGAGCCCGCGCAGGCCGTCATTGGCACCGGTTTCGAGGATGACGATGTCGGGGTCGAGGGTCAGCACCCAGTCGAGCCGGGCCAGGGTGCCGCTCGACGTCTCGCCGCTCACCCCGGCGTTGACCACCTGCACCTTCATCCCTTCGGCCCGCAGCGCCTTTTCCACCAAGGCCGGATAGGCCTCGCCTTCCTCAATGCCGTAGCCGGCGGTCAGGCTGTCGCCGACCGCGACGATGGTCAGGGAGGATTTGTCCGGCTCCGCCGGCGCCGCCGGCGGCTCCGGGTCGTCGCGGCACGATGCGACAAGGACCCCCAGAACCACGATCAGTATCGGCCAAATCTCCATCTTCATACGCATTACCCTCCCTTGCCGGTGCCGGCGTCCGTGTTGCGGGTACGCCCTTCCCCCCGCTTCCCTCGCCTCCCGGGGCGAAACCATGTAACCAGCAGCAGGGCGGCGATGATCGAGCAGGCGCCGGAGAAGGTAAAGGCCGGCAGCGACGAGAATCGCTCGTACAGCCAGCCGAACAGGATCGAGGCCGGCAGCAGCATGAGGCCGGCGGTCAGGTTGAACCAGCCGAAGGCGGTGCCCCTCCGGCCCTCGGGGGCGAGATCGGCCACCATCGCTTTTTCCACCCCCTCGGTGGCAGCCATGAACAGACCGTAAAAGCCGAAAAGGGCATACAGGCCGAGGCCATTGCCGCGCATCAGCCCCATCGCGAGATAAAATACCCCGTAGGTCAGGTAGCCGACAAGCAGCAGACGGACCCGGCCCCATCGGTCCGACAGTGCCGACAGCGGCGTCGAGAACAGCATCGCCACGGCGGAGACGGCGGCCCACAACAGCGGTACCCGGGCCTGCGGCACCCCGAGTTCCTGGGCCCGGAGGAGGAGAAACATGTTCGACGAATTTCCCAGGGTAAAGATCGCGACGATCACGAGATAACGGCGGAAGGCGGGCGGCATGTCGTGCAGCCGCCAGGATATCTTCACTGCCGGGCCCCGGATGATCCTGTCGGGTTCACGAATTTTCAGGGCCAGGACCAGGCAGAGGACTGCCGGGACAATCGACCACAGGAAGATGTCCTTAAGCGACATCCCGAATCCCAGCAGCAGGGAGGCCACCACAGGACCGAGGACCGCCCCGGCGTTATCCATCGCCCGGTGCAGGCCGAAGGCCAGGCCGCGCATGTCCGGGCCGGCGCTGGCCGCCAGCAGGGCATCGCGCGGGGAGGTCCGCAACCCCTTGCCGACTCGATCGGCAAAGCGGATGGCGAGCAGAAACGGCCAACTGGAGATGAAGGCGATCAACGGTCGGCCGAAGCCGGCCAGGGCATAGCCGAATACGATCCAGGCCTTGGTCCGGCTGGTATAATCGACGATCACGCCGGAAAACAGCTTGAGGATGCTGGCGGTCGCCTCGGCTATGCCCTCGATGATGCCCAGCGTCCGCGGCCCGGCCATCAGCACCGAGGCGAGATACAGGGGAATCAAGGGGTACAGCATATCCGAAGCGGCATCGTTGACCAGGCTGATCAGGCCAATAAGCCACACCGCCTGGGGCAGTCGACGCACCATGTCGAACATCAGAGTTCTCCGGTCATGCCGAACTCGATCGGGGTCTTGATGAAGAAGATATTGATCTCTTCGTCCTTCAACCGGACAAACAGACGATCCGCCTCCTCGCCGCTGACCGCCATCGTCACCTCGATCGGCTGCTCGGTCAGTTCGAAGAAATGCGCCGATCGGATCTTGCGGTCATGACCGAATCCTTCCGCCGCCGTGATCAGCGTCGCCCCGTTGATGCCGAGCCCCTGCGCCACCTCGAGCAGCCACTGGCCGAGGGAAACGCCATGGTGCCTGCGGTCCTGCTGGGTAAAGAAGGTGAGTTGGAATCCAAGCATACACTCTCTCCTCATCAAAGACGTTGTACCAGCACGACGGTGGCGATGCCGAGCATCGTCATCAGCAGCGAACCGGCGACATGGATCGATACCGCCACCCCGGCCCAGAGATAACGACCTTGCTGGAGCAGGACGGTGACCTCGGCGGAGAAGGTGGAAAAGGTGGTCAGCCCGCCGAGAAAACCGGTGATGATCAGGAGCCGCCATTCCGGCGCCAGACCGGGCAGATTGGCGAACACCGTCATCGCCAGGCCGATCAGGTAGCCGCCGACCAGGTTGGCGGCCAGCGTTCCGAGCGGGATGGCCGGGAACACGGCATTGAGGGTCAGGCCGAGCAGCCAGCGCAGCACCGCTCCGGCGGAAGCACCGATGCTGATGGCGAGGATGGGATGGAGCATGGCTGTCCTCAAAATTCGTTGCGGTCGTTGCGGTCGGCCGAATGAAGACCGAGCCGGGGGAGGGACCGAACCCGGTCCGGTACCCTTCGACTGTAGCAGCAGCACGAGCTGAAATCAAGGGCGGCCTCCCCGGCAGGCCGTGGTCGCCGCCGGGACCCATCGCCGCTATTCTCCTCCCTGTTGCCGCAGGAAATCGGCGGGTTTCTGACGCAGGATGAAGACCGAACTGAGCACGCCGAGCAGGATCACCAGCACGACTGTCCCGGTCATCACCGCCAGCGTTGCCATCCAATCGGCCCGGACGGCGATCTCGAGGACAAAGCGGCAGACGGCCCAGTTGATCGCCTGGGCGAGGACGACGGCAAAAACGGCGCTGGTCAGCCCAAGCAGCAGGTTTTCGTAAAAAAACACCGCCAGGACGAAGGAGGAGCGGCCGCCGAGGATCTTGTAATACACCGCCTCCCGCACCCGGGCCAGCCGCGTCGCCAGGATCGAGCTCACCAGGATCAGGGCCCCGGCCAGCAGGGAGAAGGCGGCGAAAAAGGTGATGATGCCGGCCAGCCGGTGCATCAGGCCGCCGAGCTCGGCGGCACTGGCGGCCATGTTGATGACGCTGACATTGGGGAAGGCGGTGACGATGCGGTTCTCCAGCCCGGGGATCTCCGTCTTGGCCCGGTGGAGGGCGGCGAAATAGGTCTGCGGCGCCTTTTCGAGATACGGCGGCGGGAAGACGAAGTAAAAGAAGGGGTAGAGCTTGGACCTGGTCCTGGTCCTGATGCTCGTCACCTCGGCCTCCAGCGGTACCCCCTGGATGCTGAACCGCAGGACGTCGCCGATCTCCATGTCGCCCATCTCGGCGACGGTGTCGAGAATCGACACCTGCAGGCCGATACGCCCGTCCTTGGCGGCGCGGAAGAGGCTGCGCCCGCGCCGCAGTTCCTCGTCGGGCAGCAGATCGTCGCGATAGGTCAGGTTGAACTCCCGGGTCAGGCTGTCGCCGCGCGGCGTCTCGTCCTTCTCCCGGACCACCGGCTGGCCGTTGATCGAAGTCAGGCGGGCGCGCACCACCGGAAACAGCTCGACATCGCCGCCGACCAGGGAGCGGAAGCCGTCGCGCTGTTCTTTCTGGATATCGAGACAGAAGAGGTTGGGGGCCGCGGCCGGATAGGAGTCGATGAAGGTCTGGCGCAGGTTGCGCTCCAGCAGGAAAATGGCCAGCAGGATCGCCAGCGACGAGGACAAGGTGACGACGATGGCGCGGGTGGCGTTGCCCGGCCGGACCAGGCTGCGGACCGCCAGCCGCAGGGCGAGCGGCCGGGGCGACAGCCGCCGGCTCAGCCGGAGGACGAGCCGGGTGAGCAATGACACCACCAGGATCAGCGCCAGGCTGCCGCCGACGAACCACAGGCCGACCTCGAGATCGCGGAGCTGCAGGACGACCAGGGTCGTGAGGAAAACCAGACCGACGGCCCGGGTGAGGTAATAGAGGACCCGCCGGTTGCCGTCGTTCTCCTCCCGCCGAAGGATCGCCGTCGGTTTAACCCGGTTCAGGCGCGACAGCGGCAGAAAGGTGAAGAAGAAGACGACTGCGAGACCGAGCGCCATTCCCTGCACCAGGTCGAGGATGGAGACCTCGACCTGGCTGCCGGGGGGCAGCAGGCCGGTGAAGAGCCGCGGCAGAAAGCCTTCGAGCACCATCCCGGCAACGCTGCCGGCGAGGCTGCCGATGATCCCGAGGAGCAGGGCCAGGACAAGGTAATGGCGGTAGAGAAACCCTGTGGTCGCCCCCAGGGCCTTGACGATGGCCAGGGTCGTCTCCTTTTCCCGCAGCAGGGCGGCGAGCGAACTCTGCATCCCGATCCCGGCGAGGAGCAGGGTGAAGAGCGAGATCAGCGAGAGAAAGAACAGGAGGTTGTCGAAGAAGCGCTTGATCCGGGACCCGGCGGTACGAAAGGTCTCGACCCGCTCCTGACCGGCGATCGAGCCGGCCCGCAGCTCAGCCGCCAGCGGCTCGACCTCGCTGTCCCGGCTGGCCTTGACCAGGGTTTCGTAGTTGACCCGACTGCCCTTTTTGATCAGATCGAGTACCGTCAGGTCGGCCGCGGCGACGAAGACCCGCGGCCCGAAACTGAACAGGTCGACCGGCCGTGCCGCCTCAAATGTCACCACATCGGCTACCCGCAGCAGGGCCTCGCCGATGTGGATCCGGTCGCCGATCCGCACCTGCAGCCGGTCGAGGACCTCGGGGGCGACGACGATCTCCCCCGCCTTGAGGACCTGGTCGAGCCGCCGCCCCGACTGCAGGCTGACCCGGCCGTAGAACGGGTAGCCCTCGCCCACCACCTTGAGATTGGCAAACTGGGTCCGCTCGCCCCGGGAACTGCGGATCAGCGAATAGAAGCCATAGGTATCGACGGCGGCCGCGATCTTCCCTTGCCGTTGCAGGCGGTCGAGCGCCTGCCGCAGGCCCGGCGACAGCTCGTAGTGGGAATGGAGGATGACGTCGCCGCCGTGCAGGGCGCGGGCATCACCGGTGATGCTGCGATCGATGTCGCGGCGGAAGCCGTTCAGGGCGACGGTCGTGGCCAGCGACAGGGCGACGCAGAAGATGAAGATCAGGGCCTGTCTCCGGCCCTGCCAGATCTCGCGGAGGAGGAAGCGGCGATGCAGCATCAGCTCCCCTCCCGACCCTCGACGATCCGGCCGTCGCGCAGGACGATGACCCGGTCGGCACGGGCTGCAATCTCCGGGCTGTGGGTGGCGAGGACGAGGGTGGTGTTTTCCTCCCGGTGCAGCCCGGCCAGCAGATCGACGATGCCGCGGCTGTTGTCGGAATCGAGATTGCCGGTGGGCTCGTCGGCAAAGACGATCTTCGGCCGGTTGATCAGGGCCCGGCAGATCGCCACCCGCTGCTTCTCGCCGCCGGACAGCTGCTGCGGATAATTGTCCCGCCGCTCCCACAGGCCGACCCGCCGCAACAGCGTCTCGGCCTTGGCCGGGGCCTGCCGGTCGCCGCGCAGTTCCGCCGGGAACATGACATTCTCGATGGCGGTCAGCGACGGCACGAGATGGAAGGCCTGGAAGACGAAGCCGGTCTCGACATTGCGGATCGGCGCCAGTTCGTCCTCGCTCAGCCCGGTGATATCGCGGCCGGACAGCAGGATCGTCCCCGAAGTCGGCCGATCCAGGCCCGAGAGGAGGCTGAGCAGGGTCGTCTTGCCGCTGCCGGACGAACCGGCGACGACGATGAACGCCCCGGCCTCGATCTGCAGGCTGACCCCCTTGAGGATATGTTCCCGCCGCTCGCCGATAGTGTATATTTTCTCCAGCTCCCTGGTCTCGATGATGAACTCCGCCATTGCCGCTCCTGCTTTTCCGGGATGTTGACAGCGCCTGTCGCCGCGTGCTGAAAAGCATAATCATCCTGATCGAAAAAAACGACCCCATCGCCGCCGCGAAGGGCCATTTGCCGAACACCCCCACCCGCCGCGGCGCTTTCTCCTTGGGTTTCAGACCATTGTCTGTTATAGCTGAGGAGATGGCCCGCTGAATCATCGAGACGGTCTCCTTCGATTCTTTCCGCCTCTCCCGCTACCTGGTGCCCGGAGTTCTCCGTGGAAACGACTTCTCCAGACAGGCCCGAGCCGGCTCGCCCGAATCCGGCCGGCCTCGCCCAGCTTCTCGAGCTGCTCCGGCCCTCCTTCACCCGGCACCGGCTGCGCCTGACGGCCGGCCTCACCGCCCTGATCGTGGTCGATTTTCTCCAACTGGTCATCCCGCGGATCATCAAGCACGGGGTCGACGGCCTCGCCGCGCGCACCATCAGCCGCACCGACCTGCTGCTGCTGGCGGCCCTGGTCATCCTGATCGCCATCGCCGTCGCCGGCCTCCGCTTTGTCTGGCGCTACCTGATCATCGGCTTTTCCCGCCTGCTCGAGGAGGCGCTGCGCAACCGGATCTTCTCGCATCTGCTGAGGATGGACGCCCCATTTTTCGAGCGCCATACCCCGGGCGACCTGATGGCCCACTCGAGCAACGACCTCGCCGCCGTCCAGATGGCCTGCGGCATGGGCATGGTGGCGGCGGCCGACGCCCTGGTGATGTCGGTGGCGACCATCGTCTTCATGCTCCATATCCACGTCCAGCTCACCCTCCTGGCCCTGCTGCCGATGCCCTTTCTCGCCTGGTTCACCCGCAGCCTGGCCGGCCGGCTGCACCATCGCTTCACCACGGTGCAGGAGCAGTTTTCCCTGCTCACCGAATTCTCCCGCTCCACCGTCGTCTCGATCCGCCTGATCAAGGCCTATACGATGGAGAAATTCCAGGCCGCACAGCTGGACCGCCTCGGCCGCAAGTATGTGAAGAGCAACATCGCCGTCGCCTTCATCCAGGGCCTGATCAGCCCGATCGCTACCCTGGCGGGCAACCTCGGCATGCTGATCATCCTCCTTGTCGGCGGCCGGCTGGTCATCGCCGAGGTCCTGACCATGGGCGACTTCGTCGCCTTCATCTCCTACCTGGCGATGCTGGTCTGGCCGATGATGGCCATCGGCTGGGTGGCCAATATCGTCCAGCGCGGCCTGACCTCGCTCAACCGCATCCACCACCTGCTCACCAGCCAGGCGGCCCTGCCCGATATCGCCGACAGCGGCGAACCGCCGCTCGCCCAACCGTCCTTCATTCTGCGGGGCCTGACCTTCAGGTACGCCCCCGACATGCCGCCGGCCTTAGGCGACATCGATCTCGAGATCGGTCCCGGCATCCATGGCATCACCGGTCGCACCGGCAGCGGCAAGTCGACCCTCTGTCGCCTCCTGGCCCGCCTCTATCCCGTGCCGGACGGGCGGATCCTGTTCGGCGGCCGCGATGTCAACAGCCTGCCGCTGGCCTTCATCCGCTCCCATATCGCCTATGTCGGCCAGGAACCGGTCCTGTTCTCGGACACCGTCGCCGCCAATATCGCCCTCGGCCGGCCCGAGGCGAGCCAGGAGGAGATCATCGAGGCGGCCCGCTCCGCCGCGATCGATGACGAGATCCGCGAGTTGCCCGACGGCTACGCCACCCTCATCGGCGAGCGCGGCGTCAAGCTCTCCGGCGGCCAGCGCCAGCGCCTGGCCCTGGCCCGCGCCCTGCTCTGCAACCGGCCGGTGCTGGTGATCGACGACGGTCTGTCGGCGGTCGACGTCGCCACCGAGCATGAGGTCTTCGCCGGCCTGCGGCAGCGGTTCGCCGGCAAGACCGTGCTGATCGTCTCCAACCGGATCAAGATGCTGTCCCTCACCGACCGGATCGTCGTCCTCGACGAGGGCCGGATCGTCTGCGCCGGCGGCCACGACGAGCTCCTCGCCGCCAGTTCCCTCTACCGCTCGATGTACGACAAACAGATGCGGCCGCAGGCCGGCGAGGGGGCGGCAGGATGAAGGATTTCGGCTACGATGAAGGCGGCAGGGCCGGCTCGCTGAGCGACATCAACATCTGGGGCCGCATCCTCCGGTACAGCACCCGCCACTGGCCGGCCCTTGCCGCCGCGGTGCTGCTGTCCTTCTTCGTCACCGGCGGCACCCTGGCCCTGCCCGCCCTGCTCCAGCACGGCATCGACGGCTTCATCACCGCGACCAACCTCGACGGTGCCGTCCGGCTCGCCGGACTGGCCACGACCTCGCTGTGGTATGGGCTGCTGGTGATCCTCGTCTTCGGCACCACCTTCGTCCAGACCATCGTCCTGGAATGGATCGGCCAGTCGATCATGCACCGCATCCGCCAGGACCTGTTCGCCCACGTCCTCCGCCTCGACCTGCAGTTCTTCAACGACCACCCCACCGGCCGTCTGGTCACCCGTCTGACCAACGATATCCAGAACATGTACGAGATGTTCACCTCGGTGATGGTCACCCTGTTCAACGAAATGGTCCGCCTGGTCGGCATCCTCGTCCTGCTGTTTTTGATGAATGTCGAACTGGCCCTGCTGATGACCATTTTCGTCCCGCTCTCGGCCCTCGTCACCGTCCTCTTCGCCCGATTGGCCCGCGCCCGTTTCCGGGCGATCCGCCGCCAGCTGGTCCGGCTCAACAGCTTCCTCCAGGAGGCGATCAGCGGCATGAGCATCCTGCAGCTGTTCGGCCGGGAGGGCAAGAGCCGCCGGGAATTCGAGGATCTGAGCCACGGCTATCTCGAGCGGACCCTGAGCCAGATCCGCCTCTTCGGCACCTTCATGCCGATCACCGAGTTCTTGAGCAGCCTCGCCACCGCCCTGATCCTGTGGTACGGCGGCGGCGAGATCCTCCGCTCCCGCCTCACCCTCGGCGAGCTGGTGGCCTTCATCTCCTACATGCGCCTGTTTTTCCAGCCGCTCAGGGAGCTGTCGCAGAAATACTCGATTGTCCAGTCGGCGATGGCCTCGGCCGAACGGATCTTCCAGCTGCTCGACACCGAAAGCCGGATCGCCGAGGCCGACCGGCCGATCGACAAACCGGCGGCTATCCGGGGCGAACTCCTTTTCGATAAGGTCCGCTTCAGCTACGACCAGCACCAGCCCGTCCTCCACGACCTGTCGCTGACCCTGCGGCCCGGCCAGGCCGTCGCCCTGGTCGGCACCACCGGCTCCGGCAAGACGACGCTGGTCAACCTGCTGCTGCGCTTCTATGAACCGCAGGCCGGGACGATCACCATCGACGGCATCGACATCGCCCGCTTCGCCCTCGCCGATCTCCGCACCATCGTCGGCGTCGTCCTCCAGGACGTGTTGATCCTGCAGGACAGCCTGCTCGCCAACATCGTCATGAACAGCGGCCGCAACCGGCCGGAGGTGGAGGCGATCCTCGCCCGCACCGGGATGGCACGCTTTGTCGGCCGACTGCCGCTCGGCCTCGACACCCTCATCGGCGAGGGAGGACATGAGCTGTCCTCCGGCGAGAAACAACTGCTCGCCTTCGCCCGGGTCCTCTGTCGCGCCCCCGCCATCCTGGTCCTCGACGAGGCCACCGCCGCCATCGACACCGAATCGGAGAATATCCTCGAGGAGGCGATCGCCGACAGCTTTAAGGGACGGACCTCGCTGGTCATCGCCCACCGTCTCTCCACCATCCGCCGGGCCGACCATATCGTCGCCATGCAGCATGGCCGCATCGTCGAACAGGGCAGCCACGAGGAACTGATGGCCGCCGGCGGCTACTACGCCGAACTGGTGGCCATGGACCGCCATAACGGCAACGGAGAGTAGGGCTGCCCCTAAACGTCGGGCACTTGCCCCTTGCCGCCCGCAACCGCCAGAATTCCCTTGCCTTTACCGATGTTTGCCAGCACAGTGGGAGAGGGGGACAACGGCCTCGAAGAGACGAACAGAAATGTGCAGGAGCAGCATGGGTCAGGTCAGCGATGAAGAACTGCAGCGGGTAATCGCCGATTTCCTCGACATGGGCCATGTCGACAATATCGTCGCCATGTTCCGCCGGGATCCGCGCTACTACGACTGGACCGGCGAGATCCTCGCCGACCGGCGCTTTGCCGTCCGGCTCGGGGTCTCGATCCTGTTCGAAGAACTGAAGCGCCTGCAGCCGGAGCGGCTGGCCCAGGCGATCCCTTCCCTGCGCCGGGTGCTTCGCAGCGAGGAGCCGCTGCTGCGCGGCGAAGCGGTCAGCATCCTCGGCATCATCGGCACCACGGAGGCGGTCGAGCTGGTACAGGCCAGACTGACCGATCCCAGCCCGCAGGTCCGGGAGATGGCCGCACTCGTACTGGAGGAGCTATGAACGGGCGGTCAAGGAGGCGACCGCCGATCTTCACCAGGATCCCGTGGTGGTTCTATGTGCTGATGGCCGGCGCCAGCTACGCCTTCCTGAAGTATTTCGCCCCCGATCTGGCCGTTGCTGCCGGTTATCCCGCAATAAGCGGTCTCCTACCCCTCCTTGGTCCGATCCTCACCATTGGCTTCCTGCTCCTCGCCGCGGCCCGACTCTATGACCGCGACGGTCAGGATCAGGTTCCGCCGACGAGACCGGGACAAGCAACCGACGGGCGGAGCGAGGAAGCCGATCCGGACCGGGATCTCTCCGGTAAACAATGACCCGATGCCGACCGGGGAGCGTTTTTTCCACCGACATCCGATTGACCTTGGCGCATTTTCTTCGCTACAATAGAGAACTCCACAGATCCACCACCCCGGGAGGTACACGATGATTGACGACACTGCCCACCTGGACCAGGAAATCGGCATCCCCGAGACCTGCCATTTCTCCTGCCCGGTCTGCGACAAACCGTACCGCATCCGCTACGATGCCTCCGGCAGAAAGATCTATGACGGCAAGTACGACGAATACACCTGTTTCATCAAGGAAGGGCGCTGCCGGTACTGCGAAACAGCACTCTACCTCGCCTATGATGCCGATCATCTCTGTATCCTGGCCTATGATGCAGCGGCCGAGGAACGTCGCCGTCGCTTAGCGGCCAGACATGATAAACGGCAGCGGCAGATGAAAAAGATCAAACAGCTGCTCAAGGAAAATCCGACCGTCGACCTGATGACGAAGAAGTCCAAACTGAAGCGGAAGCTGGAACGACTGGAGATAAAGATGATCACCAGAAACGAGCAATATCTCGAACAATGCCACCAGCTGATGACCGCCCGTCGACTGGAGGACAGTATTCCCTTCTGAATCCCGAGGCGGTGCTCCCGTCCAACAATCCGACCGGATCTGTCCCGGAGGTACACCATGGCCAAAAAAGATAAAGGCAGGAACACGATCGAACAACGCGAAGGCGAGATCTGGGGAATGGCGACATATTATTTTTTCTGTCCCGTCTGCGACAAATCCTACAGCCTCGAATACGACGCTTCCGGCAGAAAGCGTTTCGACGGCCGATACGAGCCTCATACCTGTTATATCAAGGAAGGGCACTGCCGGTTCTGCGAGACCAGGCTCTCCGTCGCCTATAGTGCCGACCAGCTTGGCGTCGTTGCCTATGACGCCGATGAGGAGGAACGGTGGTCGGCCCTGTACGACAACTACCGGGACCAGTGGAAGAAACTGAAAAAAATCAAGCGGGAGCTGGAAAAGGACCCCGACAGGGACCTGAAGCGAAAGAAGGATGTCCAGAAAAAGAGGTGCCGGGAACTCGAACAGGAACTACTCGCCGGCGAAAAGCGGTATGCCCGACGCTGTGAACAGCAACTGCTCGCCCGGGAACGGCAGGAGAGCGTCGACTTCTGAAACCTATGCCACCTCGACGCAACGGCGATTGCACCGGCACCGCGTTCTTTCGGCACGGTCACCGGCGATGCCGCCGCTGAAGGGATCGCATGGGGTTCAGGTGCTGCCCCGCATCGTCATCGCCACGGCCCTGCTCCCGGCGGTGGCGACACATCCGGGTTATAGCCGGTCGGCCAGTTCCATCCCCTGCAGAATCGCCCGTTCGGCGTCAAGCTCCCCGGCCTCCAGCGCCCCACCGATGATATGGCACCTGTGGCCGGCGGTCGCGATGTTCTCGGCCAATCCCCGTTCCGACACCTGGCCGGCGCAGATCACCACCGTATCGACCGCGATCAGCTGTTCCTCGCCGGCATGGCGGATCCATAGCCCCTGGCCATCGATGCGCCGGTACTCGACCCCGCTCCAGAATCTGACCCCGTTCTTCTTCAGCAGCGAGCGGTGAATCCACCCTGTGGTCTTGCCCAGCCCTTCCCCCGGCTTGCGCGACTTGCGCTGCAGGAGATGAATTTCCCGGCGCGGCTCGGGCCACACCGGCTTTTTCAGCCCCCCTGGTTGCCGATACTGGCGGTCGATCCCCCAGGCGTCGAGAAAATCATCGATGCCGGAGGCTGCCGCCCCTCTTTCAAGGAGGAAGGCGGCAGTATCGAAGCCGATACCGCCGGCGCCGATGATGGCGACCCTCCGGCCAACCGTCGCCCGGCCGCCGATCACCTCGGCATAGCCGTGAACATGGGGCAGGTCGGCCCCCTCGATCGCCACCGGCCGCGGCCTGACCCCGGTGGCGATGACGATCTCGTCGTATTCCCGCACATCGTCGACCGTCACCCGACAAGACAACCGGATTTCAACATTGTACCTGGCGAGTTGCACCCGGAAATAGCGCAGCGTCTCGGCGAACTCCTCCTTGCCCGGTATCGCCCGGGCCAGCAGAAACTGGCCACCGACCTCACCGGCGGCCTCGAACAGGGTGACCCGATGTCCCCGGGCCGCGGCGGTCACCGCGCACGACAGGCCGGCCGGCCCACCCCCGATCACGGCGATCCGTTTCGATGAAACGACCTTGGTGAAAGGTCTGATCGTCTCATGGCAGGCGCGGGGATTGACGAGGCACGAGGCCGTCTTCCGGGTGAAGATATGGTCGAGACAGGCCTGGTTGCAGGCAATGCACGTATTGATCTCGTCGGCCCGGTTGTCGCCGGCCTTGCGGACCCAGAAAGGGTCGGCCAGAAAGGGTCGGGCCAGGCTGACCATGTCCGCCTCTCCGGCGGCCAGCACCTGCTCGGCCACCTCCGGGGTGTTGATCCGGTTGCTGGTGATCAGCGGGATCCCGACCGCCCCCATCAGACGGCGGGTGACCCAGGTGAATGCCGCCCGAGGGACGATGGTCGCAATGGTCGGCACCCGGGCCTCATGCCAGCCGATGCCGGTGTTGATCATGGTGGCCCCGGCCTGCTCGATCGCGGCCGCCAGTTCGACCACCTCCTCCCAGGAACTGCCGTTGTCGACCAGATCGAGCATCGACAGGCGGTAGATGATGATGAACCGTTCCCCCACCTTCTCCCGGATACCGTGGACGATCGCCACCGGCAACCGGATGCGGTTGGCGAAGGAGCCGCCCCACTCGTCGCTGCGCTTGTTGGTCCTGGCGGCGATGAACTCGTTGATCAGGTAGCCCTCCGAGCCCATGATCTCGACCCCGTCGTAGCCGGCCTGGCGCGCCAGGACCGCGCAGTGGATGAAATCGTCGATGGTTTTCCTGATCCCGCGCCGGCTCAAGGCCCAGGGCGAAAAGCGATTGATCGGCGCCTTGAGCTTCGACGGTGCGACACAGAGCGGATGGTAGCCATAGCGGCCGGCATGGAGGATCTGCATGCAGATCGCCCCGCCCTGATCATGTACCGCCTCGGTAATGAGTTCATGACCGTCGAGCTGTGACGCTGACGCCAGCCGGAGCGAAAAGGGCGCGACCCAGCCGGAGCGGTTGGGGGCGACGCCGCCGGTGACGATCAGCCCGGCCCCGCCCTCGGCCCGCAGACCGAAATAGGCGGCCATCCGCCTGAAGCCGTCAGGCTCCTCTTCCAGTCCGGTATGCATCGATCCCATCAGGACCCTGTTGCGGATGGTGATGAAGCCAAGGTCAAGAGGTCGAAACAGGTGAGGAAATGCTGAATCTGTGGTATGCATATGCTCGTCTCCGTCAATTGTAAAACTACCATCACCGGCAACACGCCACCCGGCAGGCCGGGCGGGCAGAACATCGATCTCCGGGCAACATCGAGGAACAGACATGGACTATCAAGGCAACATCTTCCGCCCCCCGAGCGAGGCGAATTCCATCCTGCTGCAGGTCACGAGGGGCTGCTCGCACAACAAGTGCACCTTCTGCAACCTGTACAAGGGGACCCGTTTTACGCTGAAGGACGAGGCGACCATCGAGAGCGATATCGAGTTCGCCCGGACCTACTGCCGTCGCCAGAACCGCCTGTTCCTCTGCGACGGCGACGCCCCGATCCTGCCCCAGAAGCGCCTCGTCTCCCTGTTGACCGCGATTCGCGAACAACTCCCCTGGGTGACCCGGGTCGGCACCTATGCCAACACCAGGAGCATCCGGGGCAAGACCCCCGAGCAGCTCGAGGAGTTGCGCGACCTCGGCCTCGCCATCGCCTACCTGGGCCTCGAATCGGGAGACGACGTGACCCTGCGGGCGATCGTCAAGGGGGCGGATTCGGCACGGATGATTGAGACCGGCCGGAAGATCCGTGCCGCCGGGATCAAGCTGTCGATCACCGTGATGCTCGGTATCGCCCAGGAAAAACGGTCAGCCGCCCATGCCGAGGCGACCGGCCGGGTATTATCGGCGATCGACCCCGAATATGTCGGGGTGCTGAGCCTGATGCTGACCCCGGGAACGCCTCTCTACACCGACTGGCGGGAGGGCCGCTTCGTCCTCCCCGGTCCGGACGGGATGCTGGCCGAACTGCGGCGGATGCTGGCGGCGACCAATCTCAGCGACGGCTATTTCCACGCCAACCACGCCTCCAACTATCTGCCGATCAAGGCTCATCTGCCGCACGACAAGGCCAGGACACTGAACCTGATCGACCAGGCCCTCCAGGGCAACATCGGCCTGAAACCGGAATATATGCGCGGTCTCTGAGACCTCTCCCTCCTGCACAAAAAAAGCCCTTGCAACGCAGAGCGGCAAGGGCTTTTTTGTTACCGTTGAAAAAAGATCAGAACTTGTAGTTCAGGCCAACGGTCACCAGAATCGCCGAGGCGTCGGTAAATTCGCCATAAGCGGTGCCAAGCGGGGTAACCGTGACTTCACGTTCTTCCTTGTAGTCATAGAGGAGGGCCATACCAACATCCATCTTCTCGTTGACCTTATACTGGGTTCCAACCGAGAACAACCAGGCGTCGGAATCAGGGAGTTCAAACCCGATGGTCTCCTTCGGCACCGGGGTTTCGTCATAGGCGATACCGCCCATCAGGGTCCAGGTCTCGTCGAGTTGATAGCTGAGGCCGATGCGATAGGCGCTGCTGTCGTCCCAGTCTTTCGTCTTGGGAGTTTCGAAAGGAGAACCTACGGCCGGGAAGAAATCGAAATCGAGCTCCTCGTACTCCGACCAGAAGGTCCGGTCCCAGGACAATTCGACAGTCAGGGCCTCGACCGGCTCGAAGGCGGCGGCAAGGGTCAGGACCGCCGGGGCCGGAATGGAGACTTCCCATCTCTGGTCGGCAGGGTCCTGCCGAGATAGAGGTCGACATCACCCTCGAAATCGAGGTCGACATTGGACCGGTAGGTGGCGGAGAAATTCAGCTCCTCGGAGGGTTTGACGGCGACGGCCAGATTATACCCCCACTCCGTGGTATCCCCATCCACTGTCATGACAGCTGGGGTTCCCACATATCTGGCATCGGTCTCCACCCTGGCCTCGCTGTAAACCAACCGCGGTCCGCCGGAGATCGAGACCATGTCGTTGATCTTGTAGGAGACGGTCGGGTTGAAATCCATGACGGTGATAGAGAATTCCTGGGCAGTCGCCCGTGGGTACGGATCATTCCAGCGTTTGGCCAGACCATAGGGGGCGGTGATCGACAGACCGAAACGGAAATCCCCATAAAAGGGGGAGACCAGAAAACCGGTTGGCAAGAGGAAGTTCTCGTCCTCTGATTCGGCATCGAAATACGGTGAGCGATAATCCTCGTACGAGATCGGCGTCAGGTGGATATAGGTCAGGTCCGCCTGGGCCTGCCAGCCATCGCTGAGCCATGACATGTTGGCCGGATTGTAGTAGGCCGCATCGGCACGGCTGGCGGAGGCCACGTTGGCACCGGCCTTGGCCGTCGAATCAACCGACTGTTCCGGAATCCGGTAGCCCGATGCCAATGCGGAAGTCGCGGTAAACAATGTGACCAGTGCCAGTGCAGAAATTGTCTTCTTCATGCTTCTCTCCCCTTGAGCGGGTTCATTTTACGTGTCCACCTGCAGCGGTGAACACCCCCTGTCGATATACTGCCTCCTCCTCGCTCTTGCCCATCACCTTGCGGTGACAATTTCGTTCATAAATTCATAATCATACGAAATTATGCTGCTCTAGTTTACCTTTACGTTTGTGTAATATACCGACAGGATCACTGTCAACAAGAATTGCTCTTGCCGCAGCAATATCCGTCCGGAATATGATCAATGGTCAGGCAACTGCTCAGCCCGTGCATCGTTACAATTCGTGCGCTCAGTTGGGAACGCTCCTTCCCAGTCTCTCAATCTGTCCGCGTACCTCGCCTTCGAGGGTCATCGCCCGACCGGAACGGTCGGCGATAACGAAGGTAATCTTGGCGTCAGCGGCAACCTCCCCTGTCCTCTTGAGGATGATTTTCTGCAGCAGCACCGCGCTCTTGCGGCCGATCTTCTCGATCTCGGTCGAAACATGGACAATCTCTCCGACGCCGACGGCCTTGCGATAATTAACATTGATGTTGACGACGAGAAAGCTCAGGCCCTTGGCCGCCCATTCCAGGAGATCGATCGTCGATTCCAGATGCGCCCAGCGATCTTCCTCGAAAAATTCGAGATAACGGGCGTTGTTGACGTGGCCGTAAAAATCGGCGTGATACCCTCTCACCTTGATTTCGGTCAAATATTCCATCCTGCTGAACCCTCCGTTTTCCTTGCGTTGACAGCGGCAGGCGGTATCCCCGTCCTGCCGCCGCCTCAGGCTTTTTTACCGAAACAGCGCAGAAAAGACTGCAATGCTCCGGGATTGTTGGACTTGATCGTTCCGGAGAAAAAATCCTTCATCCCCGGCCGATAGTCGTCCTGCCAGATACGCAGGAAGAATTCCGGGCTGGTCTTGCAGACGCAGTCGGCATTGTCGACTGTCTTTCCCGTCTCGACCTTGCAGGCATCGGGGGAGACGTGAACCGTCCGCTTCGTCTCCCCGAGCGTAAAATAGAAGCTGACCGGAGCGTCGACGGCACCGGGAACGAAGGCTTCCGGCAGCCGGTTGAATATTTCTTCGAGCATCCCGGCCTCCCTTACAGCGCCATGATCTTCTCGGTCAGCAGCGGCACGAACTGCTTGAGATCGGCGACCACCAGGACGTCGGCGACATCGCCGATCGGCGCATCCTTGTCGGTATTGATGGCGATGATGAACTCCGATTTCTTCATCCCGGCGAGGTGCTGGATCGCCCCGGAGATGCCGCAGGCGAGGTAGAGCTTCGGCGTCACCGTCTGGCCGGTGGTGCCGACCTGGCGCTTGTGCTCGACCCAGCCGGAATCGACCACCGGCCGGCTCGCCCCGTATTCGCCCTTCAACGCCTTGGCCAGGGCGGCGATCATCGCCACGTTCTCCGGCTTGCCGATCCCGCGGCCGGCACTGACGATGATCTCGGCCTTGGTCAGATCGACCCCGCCCGCCTCGGCCGCCTCATAGCCGCCGAACTCCAGCCGGCCGCCACCGCCGCCGCCGATCTTCTCCACCGTCGGGCTGCCGGACGGCGCCTCGGCCAGCCCGAAGGCCCCGGCCTGCAGGGTCACGACAATCTGCTTGGTCTTCGGGGCGACGGCTCGACGCAGCTTGGCGTTGCACGCCGGCACCACCAGCGCCCCGTCCTCGACCTCGACCACCTCCGACACCTGCGCCGCCTTCAGGGCGAAGGCGAGCCGCGGCGCCAGGTCCCAGCCGTAGGACGAATGGCAGAAGGCGATCATCTCCGGCTGCTCCTTCGCCACCACATCGAGCAGCAGCTGTTTGTGGACATCCGGATTGAACTCGCCGCAGGCCGAGGCCTCGGCCAGATAGAGTTTGCCGGCGTAGGCCGGCAGTGCCGCCTCGCTGCCGACCACAAACATCGCGCTGTCGGCGCCCATCTTCGCCGCGAAGGCGATCAGTTCGTTGACGCTGCCCAGCAGCTTGCCATCCCTGTATTCCGCTACAAGCAATATCTTCATCGTTCCCTCCTAGGCCAGAACGCCGGTTTTTTCCTTCAGAATCTGGATCAGCTGGTCGGCCAGCTGCCCGATCTCCCCCTCCAGCACCAGGCCGCCGCCCTTTTTCGCCGGGAAGTACATCTTCGCCGTCGCCTGGCGGGCATCGACCTTCAGCAGGTCGGCCACCGGCAGCGACAGCAGCTCCTTCTTCTTCGCCTTCATGATGTTGGGCAGGGTCGGATACCGGGGGGTGTTGAGGCCGAGCTGGCAGGTCACCAGGGCCGGGACCGTGGTCTTCACCACCGCCTTGACCCCGCCTTCGAGTTCGCGCCGGGTCTCGATCCGGCCGTCGGCGTAGGCGAACTGGACGATCGTCGAGATGCTCGGGATCCCCAGCATCTCCGCCACCAGCACCCCGACCTGGGCGCTGCCGCGATCCTGCGACTGCATCCCGGTGAAGATCAGGTCGAACTGCTTGTCCCGGGCAAACTCGGCGATGATCCCGGCGATCTCGAACGGTTCCTTCTCCGCCGCCTTGTCGTCGGCGACATGGGCCCCGCGATCGCAGCCCATCGCCAGCGCCTTCTTCATCGTCTCCTTGACCTGATCGCCGCCGATGCACAGCACGGTCAGGTCGGCATCCCCCACCTGCTCCTTGACCTGCACCGCCTGCTCCACCGCATACTCGTCGTACTCGTTCATCCGCCAGGCGAGATCGGCGGTGTCGTACCACGTCCCGCTCGCCGCCACCTTGAATTTCGATTCCATATCCGGAACCTGCTTGATGCACACCAGTATCTTCATCGTATCTCCTCCAGTTCTTCGCGGGATAGCTCCCGGTTGTGATGGCGCCGGCCGCAGCCGACAACCTATTTGGCGATCCGTTCCGCCAGGATCTCGGCAATATCCCGGGGACGCAGCGACTCCTCGACCCCCGCCCCCTTGACCCCGTCCTCGAACATCGTCAGGCAGAAGGGACAGTTCGACACCAGCACCCCGGCCCCGGTGGCCTGCGCCATCCGCACCCGACGGATATTGATCCGCTCGCCGATCTTTTCCTCGGCCATGATCCGGCCGCCGCCGGCGCTGCAGCAGAAGGCCTCGGCCCGGTTCTTCGCCATCTCGGCGATGGTGCCGCCGGCCGCCCGGAGCAGGGCCCGCGGCGGGTCGTAGATATCGTTGTGGCGGCCGAGATAGCAGGAATCGTGGTAGGTGCAGGCCAGATCGTCAGCCTTGATCTGCAGCCGGCCGTCGCCGATCAGCTCCTCGAGGAACACGGTATAGGGCTCGACCGCCACCTCCAGCCCCAGATCGCGGTAATCCTTGGCCAGGGTGTTGTAGCAGTGGGGGCAGGTGGTGACGATCTTCTGCACCCCGGCGGCATTGATCAGCTCGATGTTCTCCCGGGCCAGGGTCTGGTAGAGGTACTCGTTGCCCATCTTGCGCATCGGCTCGCCGCAGCACTTCTCCTCCTTGCCGAGGATCCCGACCCTGATCCCGGCCGCCTGGCACAGCTGGATGAAGGCTCTGGCGACGGCGATATTGCGCTTGTCGAAGCTGGCGTAGCAGCCGACGAAGTAGAGGATGTCGACATCGCCATCCTCGCCCACGGTCTTCACCCCCAGGCCCTCGGCCCAGTCGCCGCGCGTGGCGTAGCCGATGCCCAGCGGATTGCCGTTGACCTCGGTGGCCTCCATCGCCGCCATGACCTCGTCGCCGGGAAACTCGCCCTCCATCAGCACCATGCTCCGCCTGAGCTCGACGATCTTGCCGACATGCTCGATCGCCGCCGGACAGATCTCCTGGCAGGCCCGGCAGGTCGTGCAGGACCACAGCACATCCCGGCCGATCAGCTCGATCAG
>JROS01000180.1 GCA_000769715.1 Desulfobulbus sp. Tol-SR | reverse complement strand
GGGGAAGGGCGAAGCGAACTATGATGGGGAAATCGGCATCGATGCGGTGAAGACGGCGATCAGCAGGATTGGATTTGAAGTGGTTTTTTGATCTGAAACACCAAAAGGTAAAAACAGTTCCCCTTTGGAACTCAAAAAAAAGAAGTCGATGGTCGTTGTTCCATCAATCGACCATCGACTTCCAGTTTGTCAGAACGTTTCGAACGCTTTCCATCTGTCGATCAACGCAATGAATCAAACCCGACGGATAGTATCAATACTATGTTCTCCTGCAATACCTTCCAGCAATAGATTAGTAAAATTTCACTCCTTTATCTTTAATCGCAATCATCGCACCAGCTCTGCGCACCACTTTTCGGCGGTTGAATGGGCAGATTTTCCTGCTCTATTTCAATGATTTCACCGGTACTGCTTTGGATAAATGCCTTGGCATCATTCCCTCCACCACCCGAGTGCATACTTGGTGTCGTGGCCAAACCAACACCAAGAGATAGCTTGTCCAATACAACCGTACGGGAATCTCTCACAACAGTGCCAAATACATTTTCATACCAAGCAGTTCCAGTCTGGTAATGCACACCGTACAGATTACTCATACCCTCGGCAATGCACAGATCGTCAAAAGGTTGGTACGTTGTAAAGGTAACCAGACCACCCAGCAAAGCGGATTGACCGGTGACTCTCTCACGCGGATCCTGCAGCACACGATACCAACCATCTACGCCGATTGAGGAGTTGCTCTGCAGACAACTGCTTGGTGTCTCACGCCCTTCGCCGGCAATATACTTTCTTAAGTCCTCAAAGCGATAATACGTTATTCCATCATTAGTGCCCAATGGACTGCCAATTAAGTCCAGCCTGCAGTAATTTGGCAGCGTTATGTCCGTTGAATTAGTCCCGCTTGGACAGAAAACCACAGGGTCAGGATATGTCGCAAAGGTCCCTTTTTCTACAACCTTAATGTTGTCAGTGCGAACAAGACCTCGCAGGCCCGCCACTGCGGCTGGGGTAGGTGTAATTCCACTCCAGCCAACTGATCCCCAGGTCCTTCCACAGTTTGTATAAAGAGGCTCCTTGACGCCAAAGAATCGCTGAACGCTGGCATCTGTTTTATCCTCCGTGGCGAAATAGCGTCCAGTGCCAAAATATACCCAGAAGTTCGCATTATCCCAGCCCACAGATAAACCACCGGTCACAGGCGCCTTTGTATCTACAAACTTGCTGAGATACCACTCGTCAGGAGTGGTAATGTCCTGCTCACCAGCCGTAATTTTTTCTGTTACCAGACGATATATCCCACCACCTCCAGTCCAAGTTGTGATCCCCGGGTTAGCCAGATCCTCGGTAAATGCGGTTCCATCAACAGTACCGAAGTAAATGGCATCGGACTTGTACAAGGCGCCGTAAGTAGGATTGGTTTTCGACTCCAGATCGTAATCGACGGTCATTAAATCGGAGATGAATCTATTTTTCGTATCAGTAGTGGAATCCTGAACCGGGATAGCTCCTGCATAACCGGTGGAAACGCTAGGAAGCTGAGCAGGGATTCTGAACCCCTTTTCTAATATACCGGCAGCGTTCAGCTTCATAGGAAGCACCGCAACCTTCCCCTTTTGTGAATTTTCCCCCTTGATGGTGGTCGGTCCATTACCGAAAACGAGATACCACGATGCAGTACCATCAGATCCACGCATCACAACACCGGTCGGCATGGGAGTGGAAAAACCGAGATCGGCGTAAAGTAGGGCGCCGGAGGTGTCAGTCTCCGAGGTCCTGGTCAATTCACCGAGCAACTTTGGCGGACGTTCCGGATCGGTAATATCCAGAATGAAATACGAGGAAATGAACTGCCTGTTGTCTGTTGACTCCCAGGTCCCCTCGGTGGCGGCAGTGATGGATGCCCCACCAAAACGCAAGGCACCGACCAGGATCGTCCCCCAGCCTTTGGGATGTACGCAGTTTTTGTCATAAGGATCTGTGGCACAAACTGGTTCTTCCGTGAAAATCCGCATATCGAAGATGCGAGGTTCCTTGTCGACAAAGTACTTATGACTATTGCCGTCATCACCTCCATACAACGGATCGGTCAGGCATTTCAGATGAGGCTGAAGATTATAAGGGATATAGGCCCACATTTCCGTGCCCAACTCCGGCCCGTTATCATTGTAAGCCGTCTTACCGGTATCATCAGCCAGATCCATGTTCTTATAAAATTTATTGTCGTCTTCCTTATAAAAACCGCCATTGACCGCATGCAGCATGCCGTCATTGGCACCGAAATAAATGACATTACGGCGATAGCGATGACGTTTGACAAAACTGGAATAGGAAGGATCGCGGTAAATGGTGTGGAAGGCCTCCGCCGGCTGGGCCACCAGTTTAGGAGTGGAGTGTACGACATCGCCTAGACGCCATTCCGGGTTGGTGGCTGCGTTTGCCGGGTCACAGTCGCCTCGCCGGCATCGATACACATAATCACGCACTCCATTGTTATTGAGGTCTTCAGTGGAATCGAGAAAGTTGTCGCCATCTGTGTCTACTTCATACCACGTATCAAGGCCGCGTAGCCAGTCGCGAAAATGGCCCATTTCAGTTGCAGTGGCTACCTTAAAATCATCAAGAATGGAGTGATGGGATGTAGTTTTAGTCGCCCAGTTGACCGTATCGTCAAGGGGAATGACCTCATCCGTCGATCCACCCATCCCGTTCGAATCGACAATGCCATCATTATCCAGGTCGTTCCAGGTAAAAATATAGCGGGATGGTGAATTCCAATCCCAACGACCGTCTGCATCCACTGCACGGTTGACGTGGAGGTTGGCTTCGACGATATCCTGCAGTTCCTGGTTCGCGGACCACAAATATTTATCAAAACTCTTGAGAGGTAATGGCTCGCCAGCTTTCTGGCAATAGCCTGTGACAGCGGTATTACAAACAGGGGGGGTAGTAGAGAGAACTGAATCGTTGAAACAAATTTTGGAATTCTCCCCATCATAGTAGAAAAATATTCGCCGATCTCCATCCAGACATCCGTTGGCGTCTTCAGGTCCGGTACCGTCTGGGTCAATATCCTCACCCGCATCCAGTCGCCCATCGCCGTCTTTATCCTCAGTCCGCAATGTGGCATCGCGAAGGTTGTCGTCCCACATCCTGCCCTGATTATCGATGAAGAGGCCATGAACGTCGCCGATCCAGGTCAATGGATCCTCTCCCAAGGCCCGATCGACCTTGGGCCAGAATACCGCCTGATACACCGCCCCCTCGCCGCTGCGGGAACTGGAGATAACCGAGGCCGCCGACCCGGCGGAAGCGCGTCCCAGAATGCCGGACAACACGGATTTCAAATTGGCTTCGAGTTGGGCGGGATCCTCACCAGTCAACAGCGTGGAGCCACCGTTATCGGCCGCGTTGGTCATCAGGGTCGCCGGACTGCATTCGCCGGTACCGTCGGTGCGCAACGAACCGGTAGTAACGATATGGGTTGTCACTGGCTGTTTGGCATACGCCGGATCAGGTGCCGGTTTATTTGTGGCGATGAGTTTTGTGTAGAGGTTGGAAACATCGGCGGTAGCACCTTCGACAGTGGCATTCTGACCGAAATACGTCAGGTTGTCGAGATAAGGGGAACCTTCCAATCCACCAGTGCACACCGCTTCGGTACTCTCGCTGCTTTCCCCGTGGGCTTTCGCAAACGTTGCGACGATCGCATTGACGTCAGCGGTTGAAGCACCTTCGGTTATGATGAGAACATGGTTGTCCTGACACCAGTACTGGACCGGATCCGTCCATGGATCGGCAGCGGTATCCTCGTTGGGGAGTTTGTAATCAGTTAGGTCTAACGGATCAATTCTTGGAACTTTGTTCTGGCCATAATAGCCCAAAGCGGTATAGATCGCCTCAGCCAATGGAGTCCATGATATTGCGCGGGTTGCGTTGATCGATGCAACCACTTCGGTGTAATGATCCCAATTTTCTTTATCGTCACTGGAATTGCCCGGCGTTCCCATATCGTCAAAATACATGCCCTGTTTGATCTGGGAGATTACCCGGGCTCCATCCTTGTTGGCCGCAGGACAATATTTGATGATGCTCGGATTATTGCTGGAAGTGGCGCTGCACTCCGCCAGGGAGCCGTTGTCGTTCAGGGCCATGATGCCGACCCGGATAACCTGGGCGACATCATAAAGCACGCCGCGCGGTCCATTGGGCTTTTCTGCGACATCCGTCGTCTGCTCAGCAGGAATATTCCATTTGATCTGGCCTTTCATCACCAGCAGAGGGGTTTCGCGGTCGAGCTGCCCGACCAAGCCCGAGTCGACAAGGATCGCTGGCAAGTTCCAGTAATTGGTTGTTTCAGTCGCCTCATCGGATGGATCGATGACCTCGGGGACCTCGAGATCACGACAAAAATCATGCATGGCCTGATCAACGCATTTCTCAGCGGCGTCGGCATCGGGAATGATGGCATCACCGTTCAGATTGGTCGACCAGCCGGCCGGGATGGCGGTGGCGGCCGGGGTGCAGTCGGTTGTCGGCGGCGTGGTCGAGGTATCCCAATAAATGCTAAACCATTCTTTATTGCAGGATTTTTGGGTGGTATTAAAATTCCCACTGCAGATATCTTCGGAACCTGCATCAAGACAGCGGTGCTCTCGACTGTCCCCAGCAACTGTAAAATACCAGGGATAAGAAGCCGCTGTCGCCGAGCAAGGTTTTTTAACGCAGGTCCCCAGCGGCGTTGACGCCGGTTGCCAACACCGCCCGACATATCCTTCTCGTTGATCGTGGGGGCCGGAGTCGTATTTTCCCCAGCATATATAGGCCGGATCGGTGGATGGGAACCAAAGTGGTGAAACCCCGTCGTTATAGAGTTCCGGGCATGTTTTTAGCGGGTGGTCGTTACCGCCCTTCCAGGAACCGTGCTTGGCGTAGTACCAGCATTCCTGGATCGCCTTGTGATAGATGATATGTTCGATGGGCACGCTGCTGCCCCCCGTTGCGGAAAAACCGACGCAATCGGCAACAGCCTGTTCCGCCGGGCCGACGCCGGTCGGATCGTTGAAGGCGTCGATCGCATCCTGGCAATTCTCGAAATCGATGCCGTTATCCGTGACGGCGAATATCTCGAGCCGGCCGGTATCGTCTATACTATCGACCTTATCAGTTGCATTCGCGCCCCGAACTGACAGGGTCAGATATTTCCCGCCATCGAGACGGACCTGTTTAATAAATCTGTTGCCGGCACAGCCCCTGTTTTCGGATATGAGCCGCTGGTTATCCTCATCATACTTCCCACCCGTGAGAATTTTCTTCTGGATATCAAACTTCGACGCCATCGCCCAGTTGAGGAAATTGCCGCTGGCGGCGAATGCCGTTACCTGGTCAGATGTGCTCCCAGAAACCCCATGGTTGATGGTAATGCAGGCATGGCCGACTTTTTTGTATTTGTTGGTACCAGTAGCAGCAGAGCAGTATGCCTGGGCCTCCGCCTCTGAGTCGACAGGTGAGAAATAACCTTCGTCGAGTCGCTCCCAATAGGTACTGAAACCATCGGCGTAAATATCCGTGCCGCTGGCGGTATGCGTTTGCGCCGCACCGCCTGAAGAATATTTTGCTTGAAATATCATGCTATTGTATGTGACAACATCACCACTGCGGTATGCTATCCCCGCCCGCCAGCTGTTATAATCAGCCCGTTGCCAGGTCACCCCTTCGTCATTAAGCGGCTGGCTGCCATTCGACGTACCGGCGCCCCCGGTATAATACAGCTGAAAATCATCCCATGTCACAAAGGTGCCGCTGCTGTATGCTTTGGCCGGTTGCCATCGCTTGATTTCCACCCAGGTGACACTCGTATCGCTGTCGGCACTTGTTGCCGTGGCGTTTGAGGTTCCTCCCGATGCAGTGTACCAGACCCTGTCATTGACGTTGTCAAAGACAAAACTATAAGCGTGATAATAGGTATTCGCTTTCCATGATGGGCGGAGAACGTTATCCCATTGCACGGCGGAATCCTCGTATATGGATATGCCGCTCGACGTCCCGCTGTTCAAGGCCCGGAAGATGATGCCATCCGAATACACCAAGGCGTCTTTGGTATACGAGGTGTTTCTCCAGACTGGCTTCCCTTCCTGCCACTTATACCATTTCGTCCGATCGTACGGACCTTCGTACTTCATTGACGTATCGTTGGTTCCTAGATCGTTCAGGAGATACCCCTCGTCGAAACACTGCTCTTGCCGGTCTGGGCCAGCTTCATCCCTGTCTTTGTCAATATAGGCCATGTCCAGCATCGATCCGGAATTATCGAGGACAAGGAGCAGATTGGGGTCAACTCCGGAACCAAGAAATGGGGGCAGACCGGTTCCTCGGGAACAGACATCTTCCTCTGCTTGAACAGCAGGGGGAAATAAACAGAAATTTGCGGCAATCATGAATGAAAACCACAGAAAACCTTTTTTGACAAAACACATAATATTCCTCCCTGTATGCACAGGCTTAATAGACACAATCATTTGCCGGGTTTGCGGCAAACTGATTTTCTACCAGGTACTCTATGCAGATACCGGATCTGCTGTTTCGCTCACCCACCCGTTCAACCTTGATATCGAAGACCAGGTAAGCGCCATCAGCTCCTATGCCTTTCCCTTTTCCTTCATAGCCGGCGAGTTGCTGGATGCTGGCACCGGCTATCATTTTGATATTTCCATTAATACGACCATTGGTGTGGGGAGCACCTGCAGAATACCCGCCGGGATAATAGAAATCGCGATTTGCGTCGGAGGCCATGGGAATTTCGTTCAAGTCATTATTAGATATCCAGAAATTCCTACTGTGACCGGAAGGGGAGGGATTACCAGTGGCCGTGGTCGCCATCATAATACCACCGTCTAAAGTATCGTCTTGGAAGCCGCTAATGCAGGTTATGTTGTGTTTTAGTAAGGAAATGCCATTTTGCGTACCACCATCAGCCTGATAGAACGCCTGTTTATGCAGGGCCTCATTAGCTGCCATTTTTGTTTCGAAGATCGAAGTGGAGATCCCGGAAACGCCAAGCAGGGTCACGACTACCAGCAGCAAAAGCGCCCAGACCAAGATAAACCCCTGTTCATCAACAATATTCCGCCGATTCATGGTATCCTCAGAATTCTTCGGTTTTAAAATAGTCATGACTGTACAGCTTACCCGAGCCGATGCCGCCTTTTCTAACCACATGCACCCGTACCTGTTTTACATCACGCAGTACAGATGTTTCCGTGGCCTTTCCCTCTACTACATTCCAGGAAACAGAATAAAGATCATTGGCAGAAGCGGACGTTGATTTCGCCCCATCAGGTTTCACATATACAACACCATCAGCGTTAGCCTCGAGATCATCCAAACCGGCTACCCCATCATCGCCATCGTCTTTCAGATCGGAATCATCGTACTCCTTGCCCAGGAGCTCCTCTACTTCGTAAACAGCCCAATTGGAAGAAGTGGAGACCCGTTCTCCCATGGCATTGGAATGAGTCGAGTGAAGTTGCATCTTATAGCAGCCGATGATGCCGACAGTCAGGATGGCCATGGCAACCATCGCCTCGATGAGGCTGAATCCATCCTCCCCAATCCGTTCCTTTCGATTCAATTGTGAACGTATCAACATAATTTCACCCTCTGATATTTCTGCACTGGACCACCACTGACATCAATCGTCTATCGCCGCTGTCTGCGGTCGGAGACCAGGTTTCACTCGCGCTCCCTTCCAGAGGCGGTCTGTAGACGGTGGAATCGGTAGAAGTGAAAGCTGACGACCTGGATCTACCGAGCACAATGATCTTGACGGCGCGGATCTGTTCCAGAGCCTTATTGTCACTAATGCCAAGAGCGACTTTTATCGCTGAGGCACTACTGGCCCAGGCCCAAACCTCGGTATTATAATTCCAGTATAGATATTCAAACCGTAACTTTTCTATATTCTCGGCAAGAGGCATCCACGCGCTGGCTCCAACTTTCCTCCCAATATCCGTAACCCCGTCTCCATATGCATCATAAAGACCATATTGAATTTTCCGAGGCGTAGTCTCATCTTCATAATCTCCATCCCCATCGGTATCCTCCCAATATTCAAACGAGAGGCCATCGTTAGCCGCGGCAAGGAATCCGGCCCCTTTTTTGGCAGGATCAAATCCTGCGAAACGGAGCTCCGAGACCATCAAGTTGGTGGCACCTCGAATATTCTGCTGGATTTCCGCAATAATATCCTGACGATTGTAGGTCTTGTTCTGGCCGGTGAAGAGCATGACAGCGGCACCCAACATCATTCCGGCGATGACCACATACACCATGACTTCAATCAGAGTCACTCCATCTTCATTGTTGAGATGGATTCCGGATTTGAAGTTCCTGCTTTGAATTGTACTATCCATTTAATTTCCTCAGTTCATCAAGATCAAAGAACAGTGGATTTTATATTCCCTGCAACACTCAGACTCAGTTTCATTTTTAAAGCGGACGAATGAATTTCCACACTGCCGATTTTCCCTCCCAGCGGGAGACCTCGAGCGTTGAAACCTGGGTTCACTGGATTAAGCGCAGCATCCTTGAAGTTGATACCCGCAAAAGAACTGCCCGACCGGAGACGATTGACCGAGAGAGTTCCTTCGCCCGTGTCCTGAACAGCGTTGTTTGCTTTGGTACCGGCACCGTTATCGAGAAAAACCTTATATTCTCCTGTCGACGGGTCATTAAAAATAATACAAACACTTACACTCCGTTTCACAGCCTCTCCCTGGGCATACCTGAAGGTGGAATAGACATCCCTGGCATCTGCTCGTAAACTGGATTTTGCTTTCATGGATAGCAACGCAGGCGTGCTGAAGCCTGCAATAATGCCGACTATGGCAATTACCACCAATAATTCAACCAAGCTGAATCCGTGGCTGTTCCGATCAAGCATTGGAATTCTTCGCAAGATCCTTTTCCTCCTTGTGCTTTGTTGTTTCATTATCAACCTACCGGCATTTTGATTGCACGGCCAGGAAAACACAATTGCACTTTCAAGAAACTAATATTCAATAATATTCAAGTATCATCCAGAATCCTTTCAGATCCTTTGATTCTGACGAGTCATAATGAAAAATATTTACTCAATGGTTCTATCCTGCTGGACATGTTTCCCACTGATCGAGCTCAATTGCTATTTGATAAGACTTAGAGATATCTTCGTTCAATTTTCAAGCCAATTTCAAAAAAATCGTTGCAAAATCATATCTCACTGTAAACAATCATTTTTTATTTCAGGACACTACCCATACCATTATTTTTCAGAAATCCGGCCGCCAGGATGGGCTATAATAATATTTTATATGTATAAACAATTTTTATATGCGCTGCCTCCGCAAGCCGCATGATCGGTCATTGTTACATCGGTGAACCTCTTGCGAAATGCACGGTGGCAGGTTC
>JROS01000179.1 GCA_000769715.1 Desulfobulbus sp. Tol-SR | reverse complement strand
TGCGGATTCCGGAGGAAGGCGACCACGATTCCGTTGTGATGGCGACCGGCATTCCGCTGGCATCGCGACCGCGATTCCGGAGCATGGTGACCGGCAACCTGATGTAGTCGCGAGGTAACTCAAGAGGTATCCTCCAACCTTCATTTCAAATTAGGGAGGATAGGATGCCGCAAGAAAGAGTTACCATGCGAAAGATTCGAGAGATGCTCCGCCTAGCTTGGGCCTGTGGCCAGAGCAGGCAGTCAATAGCCACCAGTTGCGGGGTCGCAAAGACCACCGTTACCAAGACCATCGCCCGCGCTCAGGCCGCCGGCCTTTCCTGGCCACTTCCTCCCCTTGATGATGAAGCACTGGAGAGACGTCTCTACCCGGTGGTTCCCCATCATTCAGTCCGATCCCTTTTACACCCCGATTGGCCCTCTCTTCACGATGAACTGGTTTCCCGCAAGAACCTGACCTTGATGCTTCTGTGGCAGGAGTACAAGGAGCGGGAGACTTCCGGGTACCAGTACAGTTACTTCTGCGATCTCTACCGCCAGTGGCATAAACGTCTCGATCTCTCCATGCGCCAGGAGCACCGTGCCGGAGAGAAGCTGTTCGTTG
The DNA here is from genome assembly GCA_000769715.1 of Desulfobulbus sp. Tol-SR. GTDB lineage: Bacteria > Desulfobacterota > Desulfobulbia > Desulfobulbales > Desulfocapsaceae > Desulfoprunum. The sequence goes on along the minus strand of JROS01000179.1, from coordinate 2,000 downwards.
ACTACTGTGGTGACACGGTTCCCATTGTTGACCCGGCAACCGGTGAAGTCCGTGATGCTGCCGTCTTTGTCGCGGTGCTGGGCGCCAGCAACTTCACCTATGCCGAGGCCACCTGGTCGCAGTCCCTGCCCGACTGGATCGGTTCCCATGTCAGGACCTTCGCTTTCCTGGGAGGAGTCCCCAAGGCTGTTGTTCCGGACAATCTCAAGAGCGGGGTGACCAAGCCCTGCCGGTACGAACCTGAGATCAATCAAACCTATGCCGAGATGGCAGCCCACTACGAGACGGCAATCGTACCGGCTCGGGTGCGGCGCCCGAAGGACAAGGCCAAGGTGGAAGCAGGGGTGCAGATCGTCCAGCGCTTCATCCTTGCCGGGCTGAGAAAGCGAACCTTCTTCTCTCTGGCCGAAGCCAATGCCGCAATCCGGGAACGCCTGGAGTTGTTGAACAACCGCCCATTCCGTAAACTGCCAGGATCGCGCCTAAGCCGCTTCCTGGAGATCGATTGCCCGGCGCTGATGCCTTTGCCGGCGACTGTCTACCAGTATGCCGAGTGGAAGAAGGCTCGGGTGCACATCGACTACCATGTCGAGGTAGACGGCCATTACTACAGCGTTCCCCACCGCCTGCGCGGCGAGCAGTTGGATGTGCGGATCACCGAAACAACGGTGGAATGTTTCCACAGAGGCAACCGTGTCGCTTCCCATGCCCGTTCCCGGATCAAGGGGAAGCCTACCACCTGTGACGAGCATATGCCCAAGGCCCACCGGGATTATGCCGAGTGGACACCCCAGCGGCTGGTTTCATGGGCTGCAACTATAGGCGAGTCAACCGCAATAGTGGTTACCCAGATTCTCGAACGCAGGGCCTACCCCGAGCACGGCTTCCGCTCCTGCATGGGAATCCTGTCGCTTGCCAAACGTTTCGACAAGGGGCGACTGGAGGCTGCCTGCCAGCGGGCTCTGCTCATCAAGGGGACGAGCTACAAGAGCATCAAGTCGATCCTGGAGAACAATCTGGATCAGAAACCTCTGCCGCAGCAACCCCAGCTGTTGCCTGTGGCCCACGATAATATCCGCGGCACCAACTACTACCAATGACGAAAGGAACAATGATGCTGACACAACCAACCATCGAGAAACTTAACTCCATGAGGCTGTCCGCCATGGCCAGGGCGTTTGCCGAACAGATCCAGCGCCCTGACATGGCTGGTCTCTCCTTCGAGGAGCGCTTCGGTCTGCTGGTCGACTGCCAGTTGACCGACCTGGAGAACCGCAGGATGCACAACCGGCTCAAGGCAGCACGCCTGCGCCTGTCAGCCTGCGTTGAGGATCTCGACTTTCGCTCAGACCGGGGGCTTGACCGCTCCCAGATCCTCTCTCTTGCTCTCAATCAATGGGTAATGAGCCACCACAATATCCTCATTACCGGGCCCACCGGCGCCGGCAAGAGCTATCTCGCCTGCGCACTGGCAAACAAGGCCTGCCGGGACGGTCACTCTGTCCTGTACCATCGCCTGCCGCGGCTTTTGCACGATCTTGCCATTGCCCGCCACGACGGACGATATGGAAAGCTGATGAACCAACTCGCCAAGTGCGAGGTTCTGCTGCTTGACGATCTGCTTATCTCGCCCATCACGCAGGACGATCAGCGGGAACTCCTGGAAATAGTGGAAGAGCGCTATGACCGAAAGGCAACGGTCGTAACCAGTCAACTGCCAGTCAAGGCCTGGCATGATGCTATGCAGGACCCAACCCTGGCAGATGCCATCCTCGACAGGCTGGTGCATAATGCTCACAAGATCGAGGTGAAAGGGAAAGAATCAATGCGAAAGAAACAAAGTACACTTGACCGCAGGCAAGATCCTGTGACACTCTGACAACCTCACCTCGCGACCATCACCTGCCGGTCGCCTTCGCTCCGGAACACCGGTCGTCATCATACCGGAACGCCGGTCGCCATCACGTCAGAGCCGCCGGTCACTTTCAGCGGAATACGCA
>JROS01000010.1:56215-69232 GCA_000769715.1 Desulfobulbus sp. Tol-SR | reverse complement strand
AGTGTCCCGCTTCGCTGGTACTGATGGTTGAAGTAGCGAACATAACGACGACCCAGCGACTGCATCATCAGGCTTACCGAACCTTCTCGCCGGGGGGTGCATAACAGATGCACATGATTGGACATCATAACCCATGCATGGACCTCGACCATATATTTCTTGGCGTATTCAGTGAGCCAGACGATATATGCGCCATAGTCCTCTCCGGCGGCAAAGCAGACCTGACGATTATTGCCACGCTGGATGATATGGATCGGAACGTCTGCTGGAGCGATTCTTGGTAGTCTGGCCATGGCTTCTGTACATCGTATAGGATACTTTCGTTTGATAGGCGCAATCTAATTTGTCGTGTGAGGTAATGCAACATTTAAATATACTCTGACCCCAATTATTTAAATATACTCTGACCCCAATTACGCCAATTACGCTTTTTTCGAGGGTCCCGGATGTGTTGGATTGAGACAGCTTTTTTTAATGATGATGGCTGAAACGACGTATCGGGAGGGCTCCATCAAAATAATAACTTGCCTTCAGGTGCGATCCTCCGATATATTTCATGCACTTCCCGTGGGCGATTAACTCAGTGGGAGAGTGCCACCTTCACACGGTGGAAGTCACAGGTTCAAATCCTGCATCGCCCACCAAATGAATTGCCCGGGGGTTCCTGATTCTTCAGGAACCCCTTTTTATTGAGTGAGGATATATCAAGTCCGATAGAAGGAATGCAGATTCGGAATAGCATATTCAAGAGACCACCGAATGGCGGTCAGTCAACCTTGTTCCTATCGGTTCTGGTGGAGAAGACCAGCGACTTCCTGCAGAAACCCTTCAATCTGTATACTGCCGATCAATTCCGGTATTTCCTTTAACGGGCGAGTGTCGGCTTTATGCAGCATTTTTTCACGGCATTTCTGCTGAGCACTATATTTCGCCTGCCAGAATGGGTGGTCCTGACAAAACTCTGCCGGTAATACCTTGTTGAGGATAAAACCCTGCACTTCAATCCCGAAATCATCAAAGGAGTCTGCTATATTAGAGGCCTGCTGAATTGCCAGGTGTTCCGGGTTGGCAACCACCCACGCACAGGTATCGGTTCGCAGAAGCTCGATTATCCGTTCCGTCAACGAACGCCACCTGTTGATCAGCGCCAGCGGATCGACGTTGTTGAATACCTTTTTCACCTTGAAGTAGAGCTTATGGGCCTGGGTCAGGTGAGAGTAAAACATCTGCTGGATAAACAGCAGGTTCAACGTGGTGACGGTGGGAGCAGTATCCCAGACTATCGTCGGATAATCCCCGGACTCGGCCATCGTCAGGAGATAGTCGAGCATGAACTCATCCTCGATTCCCGGAGCCCCTTCGAGGTAGTCGATAATCTCCCGTCCCACCGGCAGAAAAGAGGATAAAACCGTGTAGATATCATCAGCAAATTTCTCCCGCCACAGATCCAGGACCAGCTTTCGGCTCAACTCCACCGCATCGAGATTGGGAGCCACGGTATGGACCTTGCTGTTGAGGGGGCGGGAGAAGATTTCACTCAACGAGCCGGAAGGGTCGGTTGAAATGAGCAGGGTTTTCCCGACGCCGGCGTGGTGGAGAGCTGTCGCCACCGACATGGTTGTCTTGCCGACTCCGCCCTTACCGGTAAACATTATAATTTTGGTCACTGTTGAAATCCGAAAGCAGAGTTATGAATCCGTAAGATGCCGAGCGTCCACAAAATCTGGAATCAGAAAATATTTTGCTTTATTTACTGATCCTTACCATTCTACCATGGGAGGTCGCTCGCGACAAGATGACGTCAAATCGGCGATGGACAATGGGACCTGAGGTTCTGGTAGAAGGATTACGACAAAATCTTGACGCCGATAGAGATAGCCCTCTTTGCGGACCTGCGGGGAGCCTCCTAGGGATTTCCGGTCATATTCCCGGTTTCACGGGGATGACTGGAGATATAGTCCCGGCGCCTTGTGCCAAACTCCCGAAGGTGCTGCTCGATCGTTCCGCCGGATAAATCGACGCCGAAGTCATCCCTCTCATCCTGCCGACCCTCGCGAAACAATCGCTCAAGTATCATCTGCCCGACTTCACTGCGATAATGCGACTGCTCCCAGTAGTACTGCATGTTCTCCTGACCGGTGGCCTGCGGGATCTCTTCGGTGGTTATCCGATTGAAACCGGAAAAATCGACCGGGCGAATATCGCATCCCTCTCGCCTGCGGGCATCGATCACCGTCGTCAGCGATCTTTTCCAGTCGTCGACTTCCTGCCGGCGTGTTGCCCAATACGACAGTTCGGCCAGGGCATGGACGGGTTGAATAAAGAAGCGGAACACGGTACCCCTCCGGCAGTAATCGTCCGTGACCTGATCCAGGAGCTGGATAGCAGCTGGAACGTCGGGCGGGCGTCCAAGCGGCGACGTTTTCTTGAGCACTTTCTCAAACGCCTTGGCCGTTCCCCCTGCATCGTGCATGATATACTCCATACATTGCGAGGGCTTCTGCCCGCAGGTGGCGAGCAGTGACGGGCATTTCCGTTCCGAGTCACCGGAGAGGATCTGCACCACATCTCCAGCCATTGCCAGGGAAATCGAGCGTCTGAGGTTCAGCAGCGTCCGCCGCAGGGGATACGACGGCCCCGTCGCCACCAGCGCCGGGATGAAATCGCTATTGCCGTTTTTTTCTCTGAACTGCCAGCCGTAATCGAGCCCCCAGACGACGATTTCCGGCCGGTAAAACACGCTGGTATGGCGCAGCATGTTGATGGCGTCACCGAACGACGCCCCGGCCAGCGCCAGGTTGAAAACCCGTTTGCCGGCAAAGATCGGGGAATCGGGCGGCAAGCCGATTTCCGTCCGGGAACTGCCGAGGTACACCACCTCGGGACGATAACGGAACGCCGCATAGGTTTTGCCCCAGGGCACGATCTTCTGCTGCGTCGGGCTCAGTCGATGAATCGGCTGGGTGTCCCATTGATGGATGAGGTACGGATCGACCACGTAGTTGAGCGTTACAACGGCGCTCAGCACGGCCAGCGCCGTCAGCCCCATCGCCCGGAAATAGTGCTTCAGCCCGGCGGATACGGGCGGGTTCATCTTCTCGTCAGAATTGGGCATAAATGAAATCGTCGGCCTTGTCGATGCTCAAGAGGCAAAGCGCCAGGAGGAGGCCGATCGCGACCCCCCAGCGAAGATTGGGGGACCAGTCGGCCCGAACCAGTGAAAATGCCGCCGGCGCCCTGGCCTCGCCATTGTCGGCGGCGAGAAAAAGCTCGTTGGTATTCGGCATCCACCAGGCGATGACCGCGGCGGCGATCAGAAGACCATAGGCCGGCCAGGCAAGCTCGGTGACCGGGGACATGCCGTGCAGGCCTGCCAGGCCGGCCAGCACCGTCAAGGCCGAGGCCAGATCCGGGGCGCGGAAAAAGACCCAGGCGACCATAACGGCGACAAAGGTCAGAACCCGGCTTACTGCCGCCGCCACCGCCGAGGGCTGGGACGCCCGGTTGCGCCGCAGATGTTTCCAGCCATGCTGAATGCAGAGATACAGACCATGAAGCCCGCCCCAGATCACGAACGTCCAGTTGGCCCCATGCCACAGGCCGCCCAGGAGCATGGTGAGCATGAGATTGCGGTAACGGACCAGTTGCCCCCGACGGTTGCCGCCAAGCGAGATATAAAGGTAATTCTTGAGAAATTGTGACAGGGACATATGCCATCGCTGCCAGAAATCACTGACGCTGGCGGCCTTGTAGGGCGAATTGAAATTGATGGGGATTTTGAAACCGAGCAGTCGCGAGGCCCCGATGGCCATATCCGAGTAGCCGGAAAAATCGAAGTACAGCTGCAGGGTGTAGGCCAGCGCCCCCAGCCAGGCCTGGAGCAATTGCGGGTCGGCTACGGCCACAACCGGGTTCATCGCCGTTCCGAGGTTGTCGGCAAGCAGGAGTTTCTTGCCCAGGCCGAAGATGACGATGGAAATTCCAATGGCAAAATTGTCACCGTTGATCCGGAATCCTCGGTTGTCGGTGAATTGCGGCAGCAGTTCCTGGTGCCGCAGGATCGGACCGGCGATGATATAGGGGAAGTATGACGCAAAGAGACAGTAATGGGTGAACTTCATCGGCTGAACCTTGCCGTGATAGGCATCGACCAGCACTGCAATCTGGGTGAACGTGAAAAACGATATCCCGACGGGGAGGAGGATGTTGAGCAGGAAGATACATATGAAGGAAAGAGAATGAAAAACCATACACGCCCTGGGTCATATAAAAAGGGGACAGTAAGCATACATTGTACAGCCAAAGGCACGCTTGAGCTCGATGAGATTCCCCGGATAATAGGTGTAGCCAGCATCGGCGACAAACACTGACTGACGATTATGTCCGCGCTGCACTATAAGATGCGGGGTGTATGGAAGGCCTCTCCCGGCTGGTCGCGGCATAGAGATTTTAGAGTCAATTGCCTGTCAGCCGGCAAAAAAAAAATGGATCTGTCCACTTTTCCGGTCGTGGTCCACCGCAACTACCACCTCCAACCGCTGTTGAACTGAGTCTACAAAGCAGGGCTTACGTTGAAAGTCGGCGAGACTCTCGCTTCTTTTTGCATCACGACGACACTTCGAACAAAAATCAAGATCCAAACGCAGCCACTTTTTATAATGGATTCGAAGCGTTTCTTAAATACTTTGTGCAGCAAGGCACATCTCGAAACGTGTCAGCCCTGCACCAGGGACTCGTATCATATGAAGTTCTTCCAGAATTGCATACCCCTTCATTTTGGACAATACGCAGAAAATGGATGTCAGGCGCCTAGCAAATTTTCCGAGATTATCTGACAATATTTTGGTACATTACGTAAATTTCTCAGACCGGCAAGGCAACGAGCCTGGGTTTGTCGGTACAGGAAAGCATCCAACACTCCGTACAAGTCGGGATGGTATACAGATCAGCAGAATTACTTGTCCCGTCGGCTTGCACCGGGACAAGGCACTTCGCCAGTCGGTTGTTTCGTCAAGCTTTCAGCTTGCCGTCCGCCCCGCTGGTGAGCGCCGAGATGAACTCTCTTGATGAATGCCTGACTGCACGAAATTAAAATGCCCTTGAAATAAACCGCATGATTGATAAAGACAAAAACGCATCAATACTACTGTTTTTGCCGCCTTTGTTTATAGCTATTGCCGGTGGTATATGTTTTGGCCTATTTTCATGTGGTGGTTTCCTTTGGAAGCAGCAGTTTTTCACAATTTTATTTACGGCATCTTTGTTGCTTTTCTTCGTTTTTCCATTTTCAACCATAAAAGCTTTTGCAATTCGGCTTGTCGTCGGAGATATCGTAATTTCAATCTTTATTGTAACAAGGGCCGGCGCTTCTGTTTTTTACCCAGGTACGCCAAATTCATGGACCGAATTTGTAATTAGTTTCCTGAATGGTTTAATGCATGGTCCATGCTAATACCATTTAAACCAATGGATGAATTTCCATCGAAATATCGCATCAAAAGATAAACGAAATTATTTGAGTTAACCAATCGTTTCAAGGAATACCGCAATGAGCGTGGTTCCACCTGACCTCAATGTCGGGCACTCCATTTTATTACACAAGGAAGGAGGATTAAATGAATTTCGCATCCAGGTTCGCACAGTCTGCAATGTGTCTTTGCAGCATTTATTTTCTACTTGTTTCGGGCTCCTTTGCAGCCGAACCAACTTTCGAGCAAGGCAAAAATATTTTTATTGAAACAGGAGTGGAAGCACCAGATCGTAATCCAACCTGGTATGCCTCCATGGTAGCCAAACCGTATGCCCCCGTCTTCGAGATATTAGCCACCAAAGGTACTCAAGGGCGCTATTATCCTTACACATATCCCGTAACGCTCAAAGACATTGTGCGGTTTCACGGCCATGACTGCGAAGGCATCACAACCGCTGCAAATTGCGCATGGGTTGCCTTCAAAATTCTCTTCCCGGATGGAATCATCGATCGTAGCGTGCTTCGGGGAATAAGCGGCGAATCTCCCTGCTGGTCTGACGCTGTTGCATTCCTGACCGGAGCAAGACTGCAATATGGCAACCTCGCATTTTTTAAAGATAAACGATACAGCCATGCCATCATCCTCTATCGAGATGATACTCAGGTAGCCGTTCTCGCAACATGGAAACATGGAATAAATAACATCCCAGGCGAACCTGTCATGCTGCCAGGAAAAATCACATGGAAGCCAAAGGTGACCTTGAAAGATGTGGAAGACCTGAAGGCCATTGTGAAAAAGGCTGGCGGAAACCCAACCCCTTACCAGGTTGACCTCATGCGTCATCAACAATGGCTCCATATCAATGATATATTGGACCGTCCTCTTGAGGAGAGTTATCAGACGCAGGTAATCGAGAACTTTAAATGGGAGGATTGGATGGACCCTGAAAAAGCGATCACGAAAACCCATGTGCGCAGCGATACTCGACTCAAAAACTATCCATATCGCAGCCAACCGATTGAATGATTCTCTTTGGAAAACCGATCTCTAACTGGTAGCGATTTTCTCTTCGTTTGAATTGAGGAAAACATTCGCCCAAATGCTCAACGGGATTGTGTTGAAAGCCCAGCATATCACTAAAGCCGACCTGCGGAAGGAGCGTTGTTGTTGCAATCGGCAAGCTCTCTGCCGCAGGCAGCTTCCCTCTACATTATCCTGACCTCCCCCAGGAGTTTTCGTGAATGGGTCCCTGTTGACCCCTGGTAAAATGGGCAGGCGCCATGGCGAAGATATTTCGGCAGATATTCAATTGGCGGAAGTAACGGCAGACCTCGGCGGAGATTGACTGGTGTCGCGATAGACTGTCTTCGAGTGGACAGGCGGAAAAGTGCGCACCGGTTTTAATCTCGATCAATTCTCGAAGGGACAGGACGGACAGATCGTCGATCACAGCCCTGCCCAAAAGGTCGGCGAGTTGATGGTCAATGCGCAGGGGCGATGAGCCTTAAAAAAATCACCTGCAGGTCGAAAGTGTCTCGGATCCTCTTCAAGGCAGAGGAAAAATCTTTTTGACTTATGCACCTGGTCAACCAGTAGAAGTCTGCCGCCTTCCTGGCTCCGGATTTGCGCCGGATAATAGAGGCCGATGTCCACAATCGCCGGATGATCACAGGCGACATATAGAATTTTCTCTCGAGGAATCACACCGGCCTTGGCGCATTGCAACATCGGCGTGGCATCCCTGGATTGCGGTGATCAAACGACCAGCCCTTGATGTCCAGCGTTATGTCCTCTCGGCCGACACCTTGTGCGCATGCCGGATCTATCGGCCATTTTCAACGAAACCACTTCCCTCTGCCCAATACAGATCCCCTCATTTTTCGGGCAAATCCGTTCTGCCTCAACCGGCAAAGTTCTCGTCTCGATTTACCAGAGGAAGCAATTATCGTCACGTTCGGACGATCAGGCAATAATCCCGCAGGATCAATCTACCGCTTCCTCCTTCATCGCCTGTATAGTCGGGCATCAATGAAGGAGCGCTCAAGAGTTGAAAATGGCTTGATGACGAGCATCGGAGAAGAAGTTTATCTGCAGCTCGCGCTGCGGCCTGAACCGATCGGTCATCGAGCCTCACCCGCACTAACAGACAACCATATTGTCGCCCGACTGCGATTTTTCGGTACGACACCAAAGGAGGACATGATGCAGAAACGAAAACTGGGAAACAGCGGCCTGGAGATCTCGGCCATCGGCCTTGGATGCATGGGCATGAGCTTCGGGTACGGCCCGCCGGCCGATCGGCAGGAGATGACGGCGCTGATTCGGGCAGCGGTCGATCGGGGTGTGACCTTCTTCGACACTGCCGAACTGTACGGCCCGTTCACCAACGAACAGCTGGTCGGCGAGGCTCTGGCACCATTCAAAGGCCGGGTGGCGATCGCGACCAAGTTCGGCATCCGGATCAAGGACGGCAAACAGCGCCTTGACAGCAGGCCGGAACAGATCCGACTCGCGGTTGAAGGCTCGCTCAAGCGGCTGGGGGTCGACAGTATCGACCTCTACTACCAGCATCGCGTCGATCCCGACGTGCCGATCGAGGAAGTCGCCGGAACGGTGAAGGAACTGATCGGGCAGGGCAAGGTCAGGCACTGGGGACTTTCCGAGGCCGGGGTGCAGACGATCCGCCGCGCCCATGCGGTCCTGCCGCTGGCGGCGATCCAGAGCGAGTACTCGATGATGTGGCGACAACCGGAGGAAGAACTGCTGCCGACTCTCGAGGAACTCGGCATCGGCTTCGTCCCCTTCAGTCCGCTGGGCAAGGGCTTTCTGACGGGCAGATTCGATCGGAATTCAACCTTCGACTCGACCGATTTCCGCAGCATCGTGCCCCGCTTCACTCCGGAAAACCTTCATGCCAACCAAGTGCTGGTGCAATTGGTCAAGGAGATCGCGACTGTCAAACGCGCGACGCCGGTGCAGATCGCCCTCGCCTGGGTGCTGGCCCGGAAACCGTGGATAGTGCCGATCCCCGGAACGACGAAAATGGTCCGTCTTGAGGAAAATCTGGGCGCGGCGGCTGTCGTGCTGACGACCGCGGAGATGGACGACCTGAACGTAGCGCTCGCACGAGTTGAAATCGCCGGCGACCGGTATCCGGCGGAGTATGCAAAGAGAGTAGGCAAATAGCATGCGGAAAATGATCATCACCGTTTTCCGCACTGACCAGCGAACTTGATGTGGGCCAGCTCGATGGCCCTGGCCGGCTTCCAGCTCATGCTGGGCAAGCCCGGGTTCGCCTTTCCGCTGCACGGCCTGGGCCACGAGCTCTCCAGCAGGTACGACATGACCCACGGCGTCACCCTGGCCCTGCTTACCCCGTCCTGGATGCGCCACACCATGCGCACCGCCTCCGGGTATCTGCCGCTCTTTGCGGGTTTCGCCCGCAGTGTCATGGGGTTGGCGAACAGGACGATGTCAGGGCGGCAGAGGAAACAAGAGCTTGAATGCCGTTAGCGGCGACGAGCCATCAGCGCCGGCAACCACCCAGGGCGTTCCCCTTCCGCCAATCGCGAAGGGCTGCGCCCCTCTTTTGCCGCTCTTTGCGCCTGGCTGACATCGGCCGACCTGAGCGAAGATGCGTTACATGGTCTCAACGGCTGACATCTGCCGCAGATTTTTGATGTCGCGCAGGGGAGGCGAACCGAATAAGCGGCTGTATTCACGGTTGAATTGCGAGGTGCTTTCATAGCCGACCTGAAAGGCCACAGTCGTCGCATCCAGCGGCTGCACCAGCATCAGGCGCCGGGCCTCGTTCAACCGCAGCCGTTTTTGATACTGCAACGGACTCATGGCGGTCAGTGCCCGGAAGTGATGATGAAAGGTCGAAGTGCTCATGTTGACCTGCCTGGCAAGATCGTCAATTCGTAGTGGTTCGGTATAGTTGCCCTTCAGCCAATCAATGGCGCGGGCAATCTGGTGGCTCTGGCTCCCTGCCGAGGCTATCTGGCGCAGGCGCGCTCCCTGGTCGCCGGTCAGGAGGCGATAGACAATCTCCTTCTGCATGATCGGCGCCAGAATCGGGATGTCCTGCGGATCACCGAGCAGGTCGATCAGCCGGTTGAAGGCGGTGACGAGCGGCTGGGTGACCTCGCCGGTGGCCATGCCGCGATTCGACGGCAGACGGTGCGGCGGCGGAAGCTTGCTGTCAACCATCATCTGCGAAACCTCACCCAGGTCAAGGGTCAACCTGAGGCCGAGGTAGGGTTTGTCGCGGCTGGCGCTGATGATCTGTACGACCGTGGGGAGATGCACGGAGGTGATCAGATAGTGCTGCGCATCATACACATAGGTGTCTTCACCGAGCAGGACGCGCTTGGCCCCTTGGGCGACAAGGCAGATGCTCGGTTCGTAGATGCCGCTGCTCGGCTCGGTGGGCTCTTCCCTCCGGAACAGGGCCAGACCGGGGATGGCGGTTGTGAGCAATTCGCCATGTTCGGTCCATCGGGCAATGCGTTTGCCTAAATCCTCAACTGCGTTTTCCATGGCGTTGTCCTCGGTTGTCCCGTCGATTCAATGCTGTGGGAGTAATTCTCCACTTATAATTACGCCACATAAAAAATCAAATTGCGACATGAATCGTTGCTTCGGGAGGATCGGGCAAAAAATGAGCAGGATTTGTCTATCGTCCTTCACATGTTCCGGGCTATTGTACCCGGGAATGGGGGCAACAAGAAGGAAGGGGCTGGGGCGATGAGCAGGCCATGAGCAATATACCTCTTCCCGGGCAGGCCATCGCCCGGCTCGGATCCGCACGTTCAGCCGTTCCCGACAGCTCGCCGCACCCCGGAGTTGTTGTGGAACTCAACTCACTCTTGAAGAATAAAATTTGTCATGAAATTTCGATTCATCCTTGCAATCGTCGCAACAGGGCTCTTCATCTTCAGCAACGTCAGTATTGCCGCCGAAAAGGGCCAATCCCTGGTGCTCTATTTTTCCCATTCCGGCAACACCCGGATCCTGGCGGAGCGGGTACACGAGCAGGTCGGCGGAGATCTGGCGGAACTGAAAACCGCCAATCCCTACCCGCCGGAATATGACACAGTCGTTGAACAGGCCAAACGAGAGCAGAATGACAAGTACCGGCCGCAGCTTGTGACTGCATTTGACAATATCGATTCATATTCCGTCATTTTTATCGGTTATCCCAATTGGTGGGGGACCATGCCGATGGCGCTGTTCACCTTTTTCGAGCACTATGACCTTGCCGGAAAGGTACTCGTTCCTTTCTGCACCCACGAGGGGAGCTATCTGGGGCGCAGTGTCACAGATATGCAGGCGCTTGCTCCCCGGGCTACCATTCTCGATGGTCTCGCCGTTCGCGGCAAAGCGGTCGAAAGCAGATCCGCAGGCAACGATGTTGCGGACTGGTTGGCTGACCTGAACCTGCCGAAAAACTGAGAACAGCAATGAATCGCACAACACGCGTCAAACTGGCGGTCGATGCGCTCATGCTTGCCGGGATCCTGCTGGCAATGGCCAACAAGCTGACCGAGAACCGGATCCATGAGCTGATTGGAGCTGTGATGGTTGGTCTGTTCATAGTCCATAACGCCTTGAACCGGCAATGGCATGCGTCGCTCCGGCAACGATGGCAGAGCAATCGCGGCCGTTTCGATGTCGTGGTCAATATCCTGCTGACTCTCGCCATCGGAATCTTGATCGGGAGCAGCATCATGCTCTCACGCTCCATTTTTGCGGTCGTTGCGGGCGAGGGCAACCTGACCCTTCGCCAGATCCATTCCACGGCCGCGCAGTGGTTCCTGATCCTGATGGCCGTCCATCTGGGAGTGCAGTGGGCAAGAATGGCGGCCTTGCTGAGAAAAATGATTCCGCTGCCACATCGATATCGAGTCCCTGGGCCGGTCCGGATGCTGGTGCCGGCAGCGATCCTCGGCTACGGCATCAAGGCCTCGTTCGACAGGGATATCTGTTCAAAATTATTCATGATCTACTCATTTGATTTCTGGGATTTCGAGCAGTCTTCCGCCGGCTTCTTCGTCAATTACCTGGCGATCATCGGTGTCTATGCGGTGATCACCAGCACAGCTCTCAAGGCCTTGTCCCGCGGCACAACAGTGCGGCAGGAACAACGCGCTGGAACATCCGGCACTGGGGGCCGTCGGCCCTGGCATCTCGTGACGACCGGCCTCCGCACCTCGAACAAGCCCCCTTCCCCGGAAGGAAATGATAGAGAGAGAACACCATGCGCCTGCCACTCCCCTCACTGATTCCGTGTTGCCAGGTCACTGCAAGTCTGCTCGGCTTTCTGCCCTGCCGCCCAGCGGTCAAAGCGACAGCGGCCATCGTCCTGCTCGCGGTCAGTCGGAAATACCTTTTCGACGAATCGATCGGCGGTTGAGTCTCCACCGACATCGCCAAAGAATCCCTTAACCGACAACTATCCGAAGGAGGATTTCCAAATGAAGAAGAAGGTGATCATTATCTCATCCAGTCCGAGAAGGCATGAAAACTCGGATATATTGTGCGATCAATTTGCCAGTGGCGCCCTCGATGCCGGGCATCAAGTGGAAAAGATCTTCCTTGGCGATCAGGTCGTCAGCTACTGCACAGGTTGCGGAGTTTGTTTCTCTGATGGCAAAGTCTGTTCACAGGAGGATGATATGGCGGAAATTCTGGAGAAGACGATAGCGGCTGACGTGATCGTGATGGCGACACCGGTCTATTCTTACATGATGGCGGCCCAGATGAAGACGTTGATTGACAGGACCTGTTCTCGGTACCAGGAAATCAGCAACAAAGAATTCTTCCCGGAGCGCGGCAATGAATTTATCGGCCTCGGCGATGGCGCTCTCCATGTCACGGATCAATTTGTCCACATTCGTCTGCACGCTGATCACTTCGTCACTCAGCCCGGCGATCGCCCTGGCGTTGAGGTTGTGCTTCATGAACAGGACCTGGTCGCGCAGGGGCACCAGAGCCGGCTCGAGTTTGGACTCGGCCCTCTTCATTGCCTTGATCAGTTCCTCGTATTTCCTCTCCGTGACGTCGTACTTCCTCTGGCTCTCCCGGCGCAGGCTGTCGCTGGAGTACTGCTTGATTTCGGCGCGCCATTCGCTGAACAGGGCCTCGGAGACATCCTCGACCGCATCGATGCGGTCACGGACATTGGTGTGCCTCAGCCTCGGTCTTCTTCAGCGTCGTATTGAGTTTGTCGTATTCCTCCTCCAGTTCGCCGCCCCGGAAGTTGACAACGCTCTTGAACTGTTCCATGGCGGCGAGGAACTGCTGTTTCGCCTCATTCCGGGAATCACGCGCCTCCTCGACGCGATCGACCATGATATCGCGCTTGTGAACGCCCATCTTCTCCATGGTGCCGTAGTACACGCTGCTGCAGCCGGCAAGTCCGAGAACGATGACTGCGAGTAAGGGCAGTGTCAGTTTCATGGGTATCTCCTTCGTTATGCCTGCGCTGTGGTACGGCGAAAAGGACTTTGGCTACCTTTTGCCCATCGAGGGCATCAGGTAT
>JROS01000010.1:45919-56199 GCA_000769715.1 Desulfobulbus sp. Tol-SR | reverse complement strand
TTTGAAGGACCTCAAGGTCCTTTATCGGGCACTGATGCCTGCCCGGACTCCATGCCGTCATGATCCTCTGCGACCAGAGAAGCAAAATCATATAGGCGGGACAGGGGCGGGACAAATCCATCGAAACAAAAAGCGCCTAGAGTCTTGAAACTCTAAGCGCTTGTATCTGCTGGTGCCGGGACCAGGAATTGAACCAGGGACACACGGATTTTCAATCCGTTCTAAGCACTTTCCCGTTAGTTCACTTAAATTCACTATCCCTTGACTATCAAGGACTTATTCTGCAACATATTTCATAGAACATCATCCGATTTACCGAAAAAGGTTGTACAGGAGTTGTACAAACTCATAAGCGGAGGACACACGGATCATGGCAGAATGGGTCTCGGTCGGGAAATACGGTTTACGATATCGCGAAGACAACACGCGGTCGGTTGGGGTCGGAAGGAGTAAGCGGCCGACCCGGTATTATGTGGCGGTTTACAAATGGCAGGGCCGGACCACCACCGACACATACGGGTGGGAGGGGGACGATTTCAAGAATGAGGACGACATCGTTTCCACCGCGCTTGAACTCCGACAAAACCGCCGGAACATGACCCCACCCTTCACCCTGGCCGAACTCAAGGCGCTGAGAAAAGCCGATCTTGACGAGGTCGAGCGGCAACGCCAGGAGGAAGAGCGCCGGCAGGCCCGGGAGAACCGGATCATCTTCGACAACGTCTTCCTGCGGTATTGCGAATCGAACGAGCACAAGAAGAGCCTGAAAGACGAGGCCAACTATTACAAGAACTGGATAGCGCCTGTCATCGGCAGGAAGCGCCTCGATCAGATCCTACTGTTCGACCTGGAGAAGATCCGGGCGAAGATGACCAAGGCGGGAAAGGCGCCTCGGTCGATAGGCTACGTCAAGAGCATCGTTCGGCAGGTCTATCACTTCGCCATGAAACATAAGCTCTATGCCGGCGATGTACCCACCACCCATTTCCTCGAGCGCCAGAGGATCGACAACAAGAGGCAGCGGTATCTGTCGCCGGCGGAGGCGGCGGTACTCCTGGCCGATGTCAAAGCGTACTCCCTGACGACCTGGCGCGTCTCCCTCCTGTCCCTGAATACGGGGATGCGTTTCTCCGAGATCGCCAATCTCCGCTGGCAGCACGTCAACATTCAGAACAGGGAAATACTGGTGCTCGATCCCAAGAACGGGGAGACCAGAGCGGTCTACCTGACCGATACCGTTCTCGGGATGTTCGATGAGATTCAACCGGGGCGGCCGGACGACCTCGTTTTCGTTGACTCCAACGGGCGAAAGATGGCGCGGGTATCCAACACCTTCATGGACAGCGTGAACCGGCTGAGGCTGAATGACGGCATCGACGACCGGCGCCTGAAGGTGGTCTTCCACTCCCTGCGGCATTCATGCGCCTCGACCCTCGTCAACGCCGGTGTTGAGATCCCTGTCATAGCCAAGATCCTGGGGCACAAGACGCTGACAATGACGATGCGATACAGCCATATCAACGACGACAGCATCAAATCTGCGATGGCGGTTCTCGACCGGCAGCAGGGCGGAAAGATCACACGGATGAGGCGACAGAGCAACGGACAATGACCTTCACCGAAAAGCCGTTTTCCTGGCAGCCATTGACCTATCACCATCAAGTGTATACTATACACAATATGAGCAGCAGGGAATTGATTCGACGGCTTGAGGATGCCGGGTGGACCGTGCAGCGGGTGAAAGGTTCGCACCATATTCTCACACATCCGAACAGGCCAGGGCATATCACCATTCCTCATCCCAAGAAAGACCTTGGCTCGGGGCTGGTTACGAAGATCCTGAAACAAGCAGGAATTCACGAGGTGACACCATGAAGTATCCAATCGCTATTGAGGAAGGTTCCGAGACCACGGCATTCGGCGTTGTCGTGCCGGATCTTCCCGGATGTTTTTCCGCCGGCGATACGATGGACGAGGCGGTCGAAAACAGCCGGGAGGCAATCGCCCTGTGGATCGAGACGGCCCTTGATGCCGGAGAGACCATACCCGCACCGGGAAGGATTGCCGATCACGTCCACAATCCCGAGTATGCCGGGATGATCTGGGCGATTGTCGATATCGACAGCGCCCTGCTTGACGACAAGACTGAACGGATCAACATCAGCGTCCCGCGCCGGGTCCTCTCCCGGATCGACAGGTATGTCTCGGCCAGGGGAGAAACCCGCAGCGGTTTCCTGGTCAATGCCGCGCTTGAGCGGATCGCCCATGGATGTCGATAGCTGAGAATGACTATATGTAAGTCTTTTTTCACCGGAATAGATTGATCCATGAAAAGCCGTGAACCCTGACGGCCTGCCCGGTGATTTTCTTCAGAGGATTCTTTGTGAGGGTGCAATGTGCAATGATGATAAATATTGTTATTCTCTTGCTGAACTTGCTGAAAAATGGCGCAAAACTGAAAACGACATATTGCAACTGGCTGCCAAAAAAAATTATGGCTTTCTGTTAACCTAACTGATTTTCAACCAGATAATATAAATGGGATTAAGATAAATCTCTGTCTCTCGCCTTATGAAAAACCCTATTTTGATGGAAAAGAAATAAAGGCTTGGCTTCCTCCTGTGCCAATTGAAGGGTGGTGGCAATTGTTAATTCCAAGCGAGATAACTGGCTTCCTTCCTGATCGAGAAGAATCATATTTTATAATGATGCATACAAACGGATGGATGGGCGGGGGAATGGCTGGATGGTTCGGCGGCGGGATGTGGATCTGGACGCTGATCGGCGTGGTGGTGATAGTCCTGCTGGTCGTCCTGATCAATAGGATATCCCGTAAATAGTCAGGCCTCTGGCATCGCTGAGAAGTGATCTCTGTCCCCGGGTGCAGAAATTATTTCACGGGAGTAGATCCGACCTGGCATCGGCCTGTCTCATGACCGCTTCTCATTGAGGCAGGCAAGTCCGACGACCACCAATAATCCACCCGGAGTATCCACTACAGATGAGGGAAATACCATGGCCGAAAACAAAACCATCAACCGCAGGATCGTACTGAACTCACGTCCCGTCGGCGCACCGATTGCCGACAACTTCCGTCTCGAGGAGGGCCTCGTACCGGAGCCCGGACCCGGGCAGGTCCTGCTGCGCACCCTGTACCTGTCGCTCGACCCGTATATGCGCGGCCGCATGAGCGATGCACGGTCCTACGCCGCGTCGATGGCGATCGGTGAGGTAATGGTCGGCGGCACCGTGTCGCAGGTGGCAGTCTCCCGGCACCCGGACTACCAGCCGGGCGATCTGGTCCTGGGTTCCAGCGGCTGGCAGGAATATGCCCTCTCCGACGGCACCGACCTCGTCAGGATCGATGCCCGGATGTCCCGCCCCTCGACCGCACTCGGCGTTCTCGGCATGCCGGGTTTTACGGCTTACATGGGCCTGCTCGACATCGGTCAGCCGCAGGCCGGGGAGACGGTGGTGGTCGCCGCCGCCAGCGGGGCGGTCGGTTCCGTGGTGGGTCAGATCGCCAGGATCAAAGGCTGCCGGGCGGTCGGTATCGCCGGCGGCGCCGAGAAGTGCCGTTTCGTGGTCGATGAACTGGGGTTCGATGCCTGCGTCGATCACCGCAGCAGCGATTTCCAGCAGCAGCTGGCCGCCGCCTGCCCGAAAGGCATCGACGTCTATTTCGAGAGCGTCGGCGGCCGGGTCTTCGCCGCAGTCCTGCCCCTGCTCAATGTCAAGGCCCGCGTCCCGTTGTGCGGCCTGATTGCCCACTACAACGAGACCGGCCTGCCGGAAGGTCCGGACCGCCTGGGGCTGCTGGCCCGCCACATGCTTGTCAAGCGCATCAAGATGCAGGGCTTCATTATCTTCGAAGATTATGGACATCGCTACGGCGAGTTCCAGAGCCAGATGAGCACCTGGCTGAAGGAGGGCAGGGTCAAGTTCCGCGAAGACATCGTCGACGGACTCGAGAACGCCCCCGAGGCCTTCATCGGCCTGCTCGAAGGCCGGAACTTCGGCAAACTGGTCATTCGCGTCGCGGGCGACTGAAACTGTTGCAAGCAGGAGATATACCATGAAAATACTTATGGTTTTGACCTCGCACGAGAAGCTTCAAGGCAGATCCCGCGGCACGGGCCGATCTGGCCGGCACGCGCAGGCTGGCCGAGGTTTCCGCCGGCGATTTCGACGCGGTGTTTTACCCCGGCGGTCACGGTCCGCTGTGGGATCTGGCCGAAGACGCCTCGTCCATCGCCCTGATCGAGACGATGCTGGCGGCTGGCAAACCGGTGGCCGCCGTCTGCCATGCCCCTGGCGTGCTGCGGCACCCAAAAACAGCCGACGGCTCTCCCGTGGTCCGGGGCAAGGCGGTAACCGGCTTCGCCAACTCCGAGGAGCAGGCGGTCGGGCTGACCGAGGTCGTGCCCTTTCTGGTTGAGGACATGCTCAGGGACAACGGGGCCAGATATTCGAAAGCGGCGAACTGGCAGGCCCATGTGGTGACCGACGGCCTGCTGATCACCGGCCAGAACCCTGCCTCCTCCGAGCCGGCGGCCAGGGCGCTGCTGGCAAAACTGACCTGAAAACCGCCAGCCGCATGGGCCGATCGGTGAAGGATGCGCTGCAAAGCCTGCAGCACCTTCTTGCCGATGATGCCCGGCCCCGTGGCGACTCGAGTCATGGCAGAATCTGAAAACCTTTCCAGGCAGGTGAGAGTATGACGAAGGCAAACGAAAGGCCGCACCGCTCGATCCTCCAGAACATAGCCCATCAGGCGATGCTGGATCGAGGGCTTGCGCCGGAATTTACGGCCCGGGCACTCGCCGAGCTCGACCGAATCCACGGGCCGGCGACGCCGGTTGCGAAATCCACGCGCGATCTCAGGAACCTTTCCTGGTGCTCCATCGACAACGATGATTCGCGTGACCTGGACCAGCTTACGGTTGCCGAAGCCATGCCCGACGGTCGCGCAAAGATCCTGGTCGCCATTGCCGATGTTGACGCGCTCGTCAAAAAGCAATCGGCGCTTGACGACCATGCCCGGCAGAACACCGCCTCGGTCTACACGGCTGCCGGGATTTTTCCGATGCTGCCCGAGAAGCTCTCCACAGATTTTACCTCCCTCAACTTTGCATCGGACCGCATGGCCATCGTTGTTGAGATGGTCGTCGCCGGGGACGGATCGATTCAGGACTCGGATGTCTATGGCGCGACAGTCCGCAATCGGGCCAAACTCGCCTACAACGGCGTAGCCTCCTGGCTTGAGGGTAACGGCCCGATGCCGCAAGGGATCGACACGGTCAAAGGTCTCGACGAGAACCTGCGACTCCAGGACCGCTTGGCCCAGAAACTCAAGACCCTCCGGCACCTGCACGGCGCCCTTGATCTCGAAACCATAGAGGCACGTCCAGTATTCGACGGAGATAACCTCAAGGACCTGAAAGCCGAAAAAAAGAACAGGGCCAAGGAGATTATTGAGGATTTCATGATCGCCGCCAACGGCGTCACCGCACGATACCTCGAGACCAAAAAATTTCCGTCGCTGCGGCGGGTGGTCCGCAGCCCCGACCGCTGGGAGCGGATTGTCGAGCTTGCCGCGGCACGGGGCGGAGCCCTGCCCGGGCAACCTGATGCAGTGGCCCTTGAGGAATTCCTGAAATCGGCGAAGGCCGCTGATCCTCTCCGTTTTGCCGATCTCTCGTTGAGCGTCATCAAGCTGATGGGTGCGGGCGAATACGCCGTCGAAGTTCCGGGAGGCGATGTCTCCGGGCACTTCGGCCTGGCGGTCAAGGATTACACCCACTCCACCGCCCCGAACCGCCGTTTCCCCGACCTGATTACCCAGCGGTTGCTGAAAGCCGCTATGGCTGGAGATCCCCTGCCTTACCAGATCGACGAATTGGCGGCGCTGGCCAGGCACTGCACCGAAGAGGAAGACTCGGTAAGAAAGGTTGAACGGCAGGTCATAAAATCCGCTGCGGCCATGCTGCTGGAATCGAGGATCGGAGAGCAGTTCGATGCCATTGTCACCGGCGCGTCAGGCAAAGGCACCTGGGTCCGTCTTCTCAAACCACCCATCGAAGGAAGATTGGAGAGCGGATTTGAAGGCATGGATGTCGGTGACGAGCTCCAGGTGCAGCTGGTCAGGACGAATGTGGAGCGCGGATTTATCGACTTTAAGAAAGTGGGGTAAGGATGGCTATCGCAGAATCCGATGCCAGGGGGTGTGCTTCGTCTAAAAAACGTCACTCTCGTGCAGGACGTGGTCGAAATCCCTAATATTTCACCCGCCCCTTTCACAGCGACCGTCCCTTGTCTAGCGACTGTCCCCTGTCATTTCGACCGCAGATACCGTCTTGGAAGTCAACCGTTTTTTGCATAATCCGCTTGATAGTGCACGCGGGTTTTAAGGACGCCAAACTAAGATGAACGAGTTTGCGCATAGCGGCGCCAAGCGCGGCCATTTTGGCTTTGCCTCTGGCCACAAGTCGATCATAGACCGTTTTGACATGCGGGTTGTATTTGGTCGCTACAACAGCCGGCATGTACAATATGGCCCGGATTCTGGGTGGACCGGCTTTCGAGAGTCTGGTTCTCCCCAGAACGGACGATCCGGATTGCTTTTCAACCGGAACCAGGCCCAGATAGGCGGCAAGTTGTTCGGCCGAATCGAAACGATGGCCTTGGACGATTGCCAGCAGATTGGTTCCAGTCTGCCGGCCGACGGCGGGAATACTGGTCAAAAGTTCCATGTCGCGGCGCAGATCGGGATGGCGATCAACATGGTTGTCGATATCCTGCTGCAACTTGGCAAGTTGTTTGCGCAAAAAGTCGATGGAGTCATCGATCGATTGCCGGATAAGGGTGCAGGTTTCGGTTGCATCCGCTTTTTCCAGGCGCTTAAGCTCTCGTTGCAAGTCTTGGGCAATGGCTTCCCGACGAGCCAGAAGCGCCCGCAATACACGAATCTCCGGAGAGGGGGGTTGCCAGGCGACCGGTTTGAGCAGGGCGCCATAACGAGCAATAACAAAACTATCGACGCCGTCAGTCTTGGTCCGCACGCCCAGCCCACGGCTGAAGTCCTTGATCTGGGCGGGATTAATGATTGAAACCGTCACTCCGGCACCGACCAGGCCACCATCACCCAGGGCGCCGAACAGGGTGCTGGCAATGGATCGGACAACAACCTGGCGCGGCGCCGGCGGGGGAATCGTAAAGGTATCCTGAACAGTTGGAAGAAGAAGCTCCTGGCGGTGAGTTGTTAAGGAATCCTTTACAACTGAAACCTGAAAAATCGTCTAAAATCAACCAACAGTCAATCAATATTAATCTGTGAAAACAAGAAGATACGCAAGATCTTCAGCTAGATTCTTCTGCTAAGCCGTCGTCCAACAATAACCGTTACACAGAAATACCTTTCCGGCATAAGGGGCCGTAACGAAATGGTGAAAAATGTAACGGTTATTTCGTAACGGCCCCTAAGTCGTCTAAATCAAATGAGGTTAGCAATAAACCAGCCGCCCCCTTTGGTGACAATACAGTCTTCATCACGGCAACCAGGAACACCGCAACGGCAGAAATACGACCATTGCACAGTATTCGGAAGCTAAAGCGGCGCCGGTTCTCTCCATGCTTGCTCTGATTCAGTCGAGGACGGAAAAATACCTTTCAATCCTTTCCCCATCTGGCGGGTTGTACGTCTCGAACTTTCGTTCGATGGCGGCGGCTGGGTCTTCCAAGTCCATCACCTCATAAATCGAGTAGTCGCCATAGAGCTCATGGGCGGCATCGATCAATTCTTCAAGTTCGTCCATCATAATCTCCCCCTCTTGGACAGAAGCAGGAAAAATACCCGGCGATTCCGACAAATTGATTATGGCACGGAATCACGGCAGCGGACCTGCTACCCTGGCGCCGGGTACGTTCAGCTCTTACCACAATCCATTCATCCATGCCGTCACTACATCGACCAGAATCGTCGCCACATACCGACTGTCTCCCCGTGCCATGGCCGGTTCGACCATAAATGCCAACGATAACCAGGCTGGTGAATCGTATTGAAAATCTGGCGACACTGAGGCTATATGACGCGCGAGAACCCGGCATTCGGAAAAAAAGTTGTACAGGGGTTGTACAAACAGACCTAAAACAAAAAAGCGCCTAGAGTCTTGAAACTCTAAGCGCTTGTATCTGCTGGTGCCGGGACCAGGAATTGAACCAGGGACACACGGATTTTCAGTCCGTTGCTCTACCGACTGAGCTATCCCGGCACCTTGTAGGTGGGCTTTTTACACGAATCGCAAAACCATGTCAACCATTTTCTCCCCCGACCAGACCTCCTGCGGGTTCAATCCTTGTCCAGGGTGAGTCCACCGAGATCGAGGTCAAAATCCAGGTCCGAATCCAAATCGGAGTCATCGGCGACAGGCTTCCGTCCCGAGCCCTTCGTTTTTCCAATAGAGGGTGAATCTAATCCGCCGAAGTCGATGTCGCCGGCTGGAGGTGTCTCCCTGTTCGCCGGGGCGGGGCGGTCATCGAGGTCGTCCATCCATAGATCGAGGCTGAAATCGAGCTCGTCATCCGCATTCTCTGCTGCCGGCTGCGCGACCTTCGATGTACTTACTGCCGGAGAGGGACCGCCCCCGAGATTATCCATCCCCAGATCGAGGCTGAAGTCAAAATCGTCATCCGCTTCCACCGTTGCCGGTGATCGAGTTTCCCTGGGCGGCGGAGCCAGGTCGGAAATATCCGAAAGTTCATCCGGCAATTCCCGGTTGATCTTTCCTGCACTTCCAAGAGCCGCAACTGTTCCGCCAAGAACCGGCCCCTCGAGATCGTTCTGGAATTGCGAAAGATCGATTGAAATCTCTCCCTCTTCTTCGTCCTTGCCGAACTCAAGCGAAGACTCTATCTCCTCCTTCAACGCGGTATCATCAACGGCATCCATCTGCAAGGCAGACGGCTCGGCTCCGGTTTCACCTTCTTCATTCTCGAACAGAATTTCAAGATCGGGATCCTGTACCTCGAACTCCTCGGCCATCTCGTCGCTTATCTTGATATCATCGCCGAATGCCTTCGTCTCCGTCACTTCCTGGATCTTGAGGAAGAGCGGCGCCGAAACGCTGAAAGCCGTCCCGTGTACCAGGTCGGCTATACTACTGAAACTTTTACCGCATTTGACACATTTCGGCAGTTGATCAAACGAAATGAATCCACACTTTGGGCAGCGCATGAGTGTTCCTCTATTGAGATATTCCCTGGTCCATGGTCACAGATCCTGGCGACCGGAGCCGCACCCGACATATATTGTGCCGCATTATCACACGTTTTATTACGAATAATCAAGAATTTTTCCATCGCCGCAAACACTTACACGGACCAGTCCATGCCGATGTCGCAGGCGGGAGCGGAATGGGTCAGCGCGCCGATGGAGATGATATCGACCCCGGTGGCGGCAATCGCCGCCACCGTTGCGAGATTGACTCCGCCCGAGGCCTCCACCAGGGCCCGGCCGTCGATACAGGCCACCGCCTCCTGCATCGCCTTTATCCCCATGTTGTCGAGCATGATGATATCGACCCGGCAGGCCAGGCACTCCCTGACCTGATCGATATCCTCGGTCTCCACCTCGATGCGGATGGTGTGCGGCACCTTGGCCCTGACCCGGGCCACGGCCTCGGTGATACTGCCGCAGGCGGCGATATGGTTGTCCTTGATCAGCACGCCGTCGGCGAGGTTGAAGCGGTGGTTGCTGCCGCCGCCGGCCATAACGGCGTATTTCTCCAGCAGCCGCAGGCCCGGCGTGGTCTTTCTGGTATCGGTGATCCGCGCCCGCTGCCCCTTGACCAGCTCGACAAAGCGGGCCGTCAACGTGGCGATGCCGGAGAGGCGCTGCAGCAGGTTGAGCGCCACCCGCTCGGCCTTGAGCAGGTCGACCACCGGCCCGCGCACGGTCAGCAGGACAGCGCCGGGATGCACCACCGTGCCGTCGGCCACCGGGTCGATGGTCTCGAGGGCCGGGTTCTGGACCCGGAAGACCTCGGCCGCCACCGCCCCGACCCCGGCGACCACGCACTCCTGCCGAGATACCAGCCGGGCGCTGCCGGTATCGGTGTCGCTGAAAATCGATTCACTGGTCAGATCGCCCCGGCCGATATCCTCGGCGAGGAAGGACCTGATCATCCCCTGCAGCAGATTCCTGTCCATGATTTCGTCTCAGGCAATGTTCTTCAACCGTCCCTCGGCCTCGGCGATAGCCGTCAAACGGGCCTCGAGGGCCT
>JROS01000010.1:0-45908 GCA_000769715.1 Desulfobulbus sp. Tol-SR | reverse complement strand
CCCAGTTTCTGCAGTTCGGCCGCCACGTCGACCAGGCCCTTGAGCGGGACGTAGATCTCGATATCGTTGTAGATGTAGGTGGCGGCATCGGCCGGCTTGTCGCCCAGGACCTGGACGGCGAGGCCGCTGAGCCGGGTCATGTCGGAGAGCGCGGCGGTGTAGCAATCGATCAGCCGTTTGGTTTCGGCGTCGGCGCAGACCACGCAGGCCTCGATGCGGGCGGAGGGGTGGATGTCGGCCTCGGATCGGATGTTGCGGATGCCGGTGATGATCCCCATCAGCGTCGCCATCTCCCCTTCCGCCGCCGGATCGGCCCACTGCTTCCGCCGCTCCGGAAACGCCTCCAGCATCAGGGTGGGACGGTCGCCGGGCAGCACGCTCCAGATCTCCTCGGTGACGAAGGGGGTGATCGGGTGCATCAGCTTCAGCACGATCTCGAGCACCGTCAGGAGGACGCCGCGGGCATCGCTTTTGGCCCGGTCGTCGTCGCTGAACAGGTCGGCCTTGATCCACTCCAGGTACCAGTCGCAGAACTCGTGCCAGATGAACTGGTAGTTGACCGAGGCCACATCGTTGAATTGGTAGCCGTCAAGCCCGTCCCGCACCGCCGCAATGGTCGCCGCGGTCCGGCTGAGGATCCAGCGGTGGACCAGCGCCAGTCCCTGCGGCCGGCGGCAGACCTCTTTCACCTCCGGGCCGCAGTCGCCGACGTGCATCAGGGCGAAGCGGGCGGCGTTCCAGATCTTGTTGATGAAAAAGCGGTAGCCCTCGATCCGGTCCTCGTCGAGCCGGATCTCGCGGCCCTGGGCGGCGAAGGCGGTGAGGGTGAAGCGCATCGCGTCGGTGCCGTAGCGGTCCATGACCTCGAGCGGATCGATGACGTTGCCGGTCGATTTCGACATCTTCTTGCCATGCTTGTCCCGCACCAGGGCATGGAGGTAGACGTCGTGGAACGGCACCTCGTCCATGAAGTGCAGGCCCATCATCATCATCCGCGCCACCCAGAAGAAGAGGATGTCGAAACTGGTGATCAAGACCGAGGTCGGATAAAAGGTCGCCAGTTCCCGGGTCCGCTCCGGCCAGCCCAGGGTCGAAAAGGGCCACAGGGCCGAGGAGAACCAGGTATCGAGGACGTCATGCTCCTGTTCCAGGCGGGAAGAGGCGCACTTCGGGCAGCGCTCGGGGTCGATCGATTCGACGATCAGCTCGCCGCAGTCGCGGCAGGTCCAGGCCGGGATGCGGTGGCCCCACCAGATCTGGCGGGAGATGCACCAGTCGCGGATGTTGTCCATCCAGCTGTAGAAGGTGTTGTACCAGGTCCTGGGGTAGATCCTCATCCGTCCGTCGCGCACCGCCGCCACCGCCTTGTCGGCCAGCGGCCGGACCGAGACGAACCACTGCATCGAGGTCGTCGGCTCGATGACCGTCTTGCAGCGGTAGCAGAGGCCGATGGCATGGTCGTAATCCTCGACCTTGTCGAGCAGACCCAGTTCCTCCAGATCGGCCACCACCTGCTGGCGGCAGGCGAATCGGTCGAGTCCCTGATATTTGCCGGCCGCCTCGTTCATGACTCCCATGTCGTCCATGACCTTGAGCAGGTCGAGGCCGTGGCGGCGGCCGATCTCGTAGTCGTCGCGATCGTGGGACGGGGTGACCTTGAGGGCGCCGGTGCCGAAATCCATCTGCACGTGGTGATCGTAGACCACCGGGATGATCCGGCCGGTGAGCGGCAGGCGGATGCCGACCCCGGCCAGGTGGCGGTAGCGCTCGTCGTCGGGATGGACCGCGACGCCGGTGTCGCCGAGCATGGTCTCGGGCCGGGTGGTGGCCACCACGACGGAGCCGGAACCGTCGGCATAGGGGTAGCGGATATGGTAGAGCTTGCCCTTTCTGTCCTCGTGCTCGACCTCGTCATCGGCGAGGGCGGTGTGGCAGCGCGGGCACCAGTTGACGATATAGTCGCCCTTGTAGATCAGGCCATCCTTGTACAGGCGGACGAAGACCTCGCGCACCGCTCTCGACAGCCCCTCGTCCATCGTGAACCGCTCGCGCTGCCAGTCGCAGGACGAACCGAGCCGTTTCAGCTGGTTGATGATGGTCCCGCCCTTGTCCTCGCGCCAGCCCCAGACCCTGTCGATGAAGGCCTCGCGGCCGAGGTCGTGCCGGCTCTTGCCCTCCTTCGCCAGCTGCCGCTCGACGACGTTCTGGGTGGCGATGCCGGCATGATCGGTGCCGGGCAGCCACAGGGTGTTGTCGCCGCACATGCGATGATAGCGGGTGAGGATGTCCTGCAGGGTATTGTTGAGGGCGTGGCCGACATGGAGGACACCGGTGACGTTGGGCGGCGGGATGACGATCGAGAACGAGGGCCGTCCGTCCTCCATCTTCGCCGCGAAACAGTCGTGCTCCAGCCAGTGCCGCAGCCATTTTTCTTCGACCAGGGAAAAATCGTACCCCTTGCTCAACAGATTTTCTTCTTTGCTTGCCATGACCAGTTTGATGAAAGTTGGAGTAAGTCGGCCCGTCCCGCTGAATTCACTGCCGTAATATCGGCGGGCAGGCGCCGGCGATGGAAAAGGCCGGTGGGGGAGATGCAGGGGGGATCCGGGAACATCGAATCTGCCCAGACACTACCGAGGAAGGATCTTTAATTCAACAGTTTTTGCGTAAAAGAGAGGGAAAATGCGGCCATTTCGGGCCAATGGGTCAACGATCGGATCGGCGGCGGCAACCGGCGCCTACCTGGCGCTCCATGGTTTGGGCAGGAAGATCTGCTCGTAGAGATTGAGGGCGTAGCGGTCGGTCATGCCGGCGATATAGTCGCAGACCTGGCGGTGGGCGATTTTCTCGTTCGGCCAGTCGCTCTCCTCCTCGCCCGGCTCCCAGCCCTCGCCGATCCGCCCCGAGAGGCCATACTCGAAGAAATAGCCGTAGAGTTCGCGGATGATCTTCTGGGCCTTCTCGAACTCGTTATGGACCTTGTAATAGCGATAGACATTGTCGTACAGAAAGGCGCGGAGGTCGGTGATCGCCTCGAGCATCGCCTCGCTGACGTGGAGCCGGCCGTCATCCGCCCGCAGGGTCTCGACAATCAGGTCCCGGACCATGGCCCCGATCCGTTTCGAATGCCGCTCACCGACGACGTCCTTGATCTTCTGCGGCAGGTCCTTGCCCTTCAGCACCCCCGAGCGCAGGGCATCGTCCATGTCGTGGTTGACATAGGCGATGATATCGGAAAGCCGGACCAGCTGGCCCTCGAGGGTCGCCGGGATCTCGGCCGAATCTTTCGGCAGGATGTCGCCGTTGCCCTTCGAATGCTTGACGATGCCGTTGCGGACCTCGAAGGTCAGGTTGAGGCCCTGGCCGTTGTTCTCCAGGGTGTCGACCACCCGCAGGCTGTGGATGTAGTGACGGAAACCGCCGGGGTGGAGTTCGTTGAGGGTGGCCTCGCCGGCATGGCCGAAGGGGGTGTGGCCGAGATCGTGGCCGAGGGCGATGGCCTCGGTCAGGCATTCGTTGAGGCACAGGGCGGTGGCCATGCTGCGGGCAATCTGCGAGACCTCGAGGACATGCGTCAACCGCGTCCGGTAGTGGTCGCCGGTCGGGGCCAGGAAGACCTGGGTCTTGTGCTTGAGGCGGCGGAAGGTCTTGGAGTGGGTGATGCGGTCGCGGTCGCGCTGGAAGGGCAGGCGGATGTCGCGGAGATCGTCATCCTCCGGCCTGGTCCTCCCTCTGGACCGCTTGTTCAGGGTGGCGTAGGGGGAGAGGATCTGTTCCTCCCGTTCTTCGAGTTGTCTTCTGATCGAGGTACCGACCACAGGAATGAATGCCATGCCGCTTCTCTGCCTGTCCAGGAGTAGAGATTCTTGACCTCACCGGCTTTTCTTACACACCAGGGGAGACAAACGCAAGCGGGAATGGCGCACCGGACGGAATGAAGGGCTGTTCCTCGAATTTATTCATAACGCGCCACCGGCAGACCGTCCTCGAACGACAGGACGATCGTCGAGATTTCGGTGAGGTTCACCTCCGGCCAGTCGATCGCATCGCCTTCGCCGTCGACGACCCGGATATTCCAGTAATCGGCCTCTTCGTCCGGGGCGAAATCGATTTCGATTTCCTGCCCATCCGGCAGAGTATCCACCGACAGCACATCCTCCTGCCAGTCATCGGCTCCAGTCGGTCGGATATACAGCTCATAGATCTCGACCCCTGTCCGGTTGACCAGGATGAAATCCTGCTCGCCCGCCGTCACAGGGCCGGCGGCAAGCAGAACCAGCAGCACGGTCGGCACCACAATGTTCATGGCTCATGTCCCTCGTTGGAATTGGCCCCGCCCCACCGGCACCAGCGGCCTCAAACCGTGACATTGTCGACGGAATGACATCATATGTCAAGCTATGGCCGTCATTTTCCGGGGTGAAAAAATTCATTGCCGGCCGGCGGCGATGGATTCGGCCGCTCCCGCTCTCCCGGCTGCCGCGTTCTGACCGGGGTAGCGGTCGATCCCGCCGCGGGCCAATGCCAGCCGCTCCAGGGAGAACGACCGGGCGCCAAGATCGCATTCGCCGCCTTCCGCGCTCAGCGTTTCCGCGGCGAACAGCGGGGCCGCCGCCCGGTCGCGCTGGATGCGGAAGTCCCGCAGGGCGCTGGTGATCTTCCGCAGCACGGTCCCGCCGGTATCGGCACCGGCGGCCAGCTCTGCCTGCAGATGGAGATCAACCCCGGCGATCGTCGCCCTGATCGGGGTCTTGCGGCTCCGGTCGTCGAGATCGACGGCGATATTGTTGACATCGACGGCGTCGATCCTGATCTTGAAGGGAGGTGCTGCTGTAGCGGGCGGTGGAGGGACGGCAGGGGCCGGGGTCTTTTTCCCCGGGGATTTTTCAGGCAGCGTCGGCCGGACGACCTGCTGCAGGTTCAGGCCGCCGCCATCGTCGAGGCGCACATCGACGGCCCCATCCGCCAGCAGCAGCCGCGCCACGTGCAACTCCCCGGCCGCCAGGTCGAAGCGGGGGGCCTCCAGGTCCAGTTTTTTCGCCTGGAAAAAGGCCCGGTCGGTTTTCGGCAGTTTGAGCGCCAGGTCGGCGGAGGAGACGTGCAGCCCTTCGAGGATCAACTGCAGCGTTGAGTTTTCGGCGTTCGTTCAGGCGATAATCGCCGGTGGCATTGATCCGACCGGCAGGCTGCTCCAGGTTGACCCGGTCCCGAAAAAACTGCCACAGGCTGGCCGCCTGGATGGCATCGAGGGTGAGCCTGCCCTTCGAGCGAAGCGGCGAGAGGGAGATCTCCCCCTGCCACGGGACCGACTCGCCGTCTTTGGTTGCGGCGGCAAGGCGACAGGTCCCGTTACAATGGAACAGGCTGCTCACCTCCAGATCGACGAAAAGCCTGGCAAATGCCAGCATCGGCGACCCGTCCGCCTGCTGCAGGCTGAACTGGTCGGCTTCGATACTCAACAGGAACGGATTGATCCGGATGCGCTCGACGGCGGCCCGGCAATCGAGGTTCTGTGCGGCGTATCTCGGCACGTACCAGCGCATGATTCTCGGCGCGGCGACAAAACCGGCAAGGGTGTAAAGCAGTACGGCGGCCACCGGGATGTAAAAATATCTGCCGGTCAACAGCTTCCGTATTCTGTCATTCATATACCAATCCGATCGAAGACGGCGGGATAACCGCCCCAGCGGCCGTCATCGATGATATGTATCTAAAATAGTGGAACACTATCTTCCCAGGCCCATCACCCACGGCCGTCAGGTCTTCCGTTTCTTGAGGATGTGCTGATCGGACCGGCAGGGCTCGTCAGCAGCGGCGGCCTCGAAGGGTTTATCCTGACGGAAATCGGGGATCAGCAGGTCCTGGCTGGCCAGTTCCTGGATGAAGGCGTTGTCGAGGCCGAGGTCGAGGGCATGGCCCATGATCTCGTCATACTCGTCCTCGGTCAGGGTCCGGTCGATACCGGGATACCGGCAGGCCTGGTACTGGGGCGAATACTGCGACATGATGCTGACGCAGATCTCCGGCGACAGCTCGGCCAGGAACCTGAGGCACTGCCGGCTGTTGTCGAGATGGCCGGGCAGCACGAGGTGGCGCACCAGCAGGCCCCGGGTCGCCACACCCTCACCATCCACCTGCAGGTGGCCGACCTGGTGAAGCATCTCCCGCAGGACACCGGGCACGACATCGGCGTAATCGCCTGCCGCCGACAGTTTTTTGGCCAGGCCGTTGTCGAGGTACTTGAGGTCCGGCAGGTAGATGTCGACCAGCCCCCGGATCAGCTCCAGGGACGCGACCTCGTCATAGCCGTTCGAGTTGTACACCACCGGGATGGTCAACCCCTTTCCCTTGGCCAGGACGATGGCGTCGGCCATCTGCAGGACCATGTGCGAGGGGGAGACGAAGTTGATGTTGTGGGCGCCTTCGTCCTGCAGCTGGAGCATGAGCGCGGCCAGCTCATCGACGGTCAGCAGCCGGGTCGGATTGTTCTCGAATTCCTGGCTGATCTGGTAGTTCTGACAGAAGACGCAGCGGAGGTTGCAGCCGGCAAAGAAGACCGTCCCCGACCCGCGTGTGCCCGACAGCGGCGGTTCCTCGCCGAAATGGAGGCCGGCATGGGAGATCAGGATGCCGGGGGGCACCCGGCAGAACCCGGCCTCGCCGGCCAGACGGTTGACCCCGCAGTGCCGCGGGCAGCATTCACAGTGACTGAGTCGCGCCGAAAAGGACATTTCTTCCTCTCTTCCTGCCGGTCCTCACCGCCCGCCCCAGGTCCGCCGGCTCCGGGCAGCCTTCTTGGCGACGGTCTGCCAGGTGTCGGTCATCAGGAAGGACTCGCGATAGCGCTCGAGCATCGAGACGAACATGCCGCAGGGCACGGTGAACGACACCTCGTCGGGCCGGAAAAATTTCCGCGCCGACGGGTCCCAGCCGCCAAGTACCGCCTTCATCGCCCCACGGCTGAGGTAATGGAAGGGCCAGGCGGCGATCGACCCGCAGGCGGCGGCCCAGGGCGACATCACCACCTCCGGGTCGTTGGTGACGAAGGTCGCCAGCTGGTGCAGGCCGCACAGCGGTTCCGGGCGGGTGAAGAAGATCACCAGGGCCGGTTCCTCTTCGCCCTTGAACTGGCGGATCGGCTTGACAATGCAATATTTTTTGAGGGCCGGGCACGGATCCAGCCGGGCGAAGATGGCCCGCAGGGCCTCAGGCGACTCGCAGTAGTGCTCGCCCTCCGACCAGCCGGGGATCCCCGTGGTGACATAGCGGAGGATGGTCTCGGTCTGCGGCTTGTGAAAGCCGAGGAAAAAGGACCCTCCCGGACAGCCGGGCTGGTCGGCGGCGAACGCGGCCACCGCCTGCTGCTGCCTCACCCGCCAGATCAGCCCCATCACGCAGGCGAAGGAGGCGAAGACCGCCTGCCAGTCGACCTCGCCCCGCTGTTCCCGTTCCGGGGTCGGCGGCTCCATGGCCGGCGGCGTCATCGCCCCCTCGGGCATCTCGTCACTGTACACCAGGCCCAGCGGCTCCTCGGCCAGGCCGAGCCGGTCGATAAACGACGCCAGTTCCCGTTCGATCACTGCCTGCATGGTACGACTCCTCTCGTTGCTGTTGCTGTCGTTGCATCCTATGCCCGCTCGAAGGCGATCTGGCCAACGGCCGTGTCCTGCCGCAGGGTTTCCAGCAGCGAGGCGGCCATATCCCAGCGATAGGCGGGATACAACGCTTGTGCCTCGTCGATCTTGCGGTCGAAGATCTCCAGCAGGCCGTTGCAGACCGCGCGGGCGTGGGGACCAATGCCCTCGTGGTCGATGAACAGGATGGCGTCGATCAGGTCCGCCAGTTTGATGACCGCCAGGTGTTCCGGATTGCGCCGGCGGATGTCCTCCCGCATGTCCTCGAGCCACGGCGCGATCTGCCTCTCGATCTCGCGGACCGGGTTGTCGGCGCCGCTGATCGCCTCGATATGCCGCTTCAGCGGGCTCGGCAGGTCGCCCATCAGCAGCTCCGGGGCATCGTGCAGCGAGGCGTATTCCATGATCCGCAGCAGGGCGGCAGCGTCGATGTCGGGCCCGAACATGTCCCCGGCCAGATGGCTGGCGATCCGGGTCACCATGAAGAGGTGCTCGGCCAGGGTCTGGTCCCTGGAGGTGCGGACACTGTGCCAGCGGGTCACATGACCGGCGCGGGCGAGATCGGCGAGTTCGAGTCTGGGCAGGGTCATCGGCTCTTGCAGCACGGATTTGCAGGAGAACGCCGGTGCATGATCCGTCGTTCACGAACGGTAGCCGCCGGACGGTCCTTGTCCGGCACCGATACCCCACTATCCTACCATCTTTTGCCGGACCTGTCCAAGGACCTCTGCGCCCTGTGGGTTTCTGGCCGGAGCGGCGGAATTTTCCTTTGCATCGGCAGCCGGGCCAATTACACTCCGGCAGACAAAATCGGATGACGGCCAACCGGCAACATGTCTGGGGGACGGCCGCCCTGCAGCGCCCCGGTCTCGCCGTGGTCGGCCACCGGCTCTGCCGCCGCCGCTTCGATGCCGACGTCCCCGCCACCCTGCGCCAGCGCCGGCACGACGAACCGGGGAGCTGGGACGCCGTCCGCCTCGTACCGCCGGATCAGGTTTTCGACGCGCCTACTACGGTCCTCGACCTGGGCGGGCTGACCCTGGAACTGAGCCCCCTGCCCGGCCATACCCCGGATTCGATCGTCGGCCTGATCCCCGAGCACCGCCTGCTGCTGATGGGCGACACGGTCGAGACGCCCCTGCCCTGCGTCCCGGCGGAATGCCGGCTCAACCGGTGGCAGGATGAACTCCAACGGTGGCTGATTGACCCGCGGGTCGCAACCGTCATCCCCGCCCACGGCCCCTGGGGCGGCAAGGAGATCATCCGCCGGACGCTCGACTATCTCGAGGACCTGCAGGCCGGACGGTCGGGGCCGGATCTCAACGATCTCAACCCGTTCTACCGCCGGACCCACGCCGACAACCTGAATAACTGCACCCCGGCGCAGAACCCCGCCTCAACGCCACACCCGTCGCCGGCCCCATGAATCCACCGACTGCCGCCGCACCATCCGGCCAATTCCCCCACAACGGACAACCCATGAGAAGCATCTTTTCCGAATCGATCACCGCCCTGCCCCTGGCCAATATCCCGCTGGACGGCGCCACCGCCTACCTCTCCCAGGCCGACTCCCACCAGATCCTGTTCATGGAGTTCGCCGAAGACGTCGATCTCCCTGAGCACGCCCACGGCGCCCAGACCGGCTTCGTCCTCGAGGGGCGCATCGATCTGGTCATCGATGGCCAGGAATACACCTTCGACAAAGGCGACCGCTACCACATCCCGGCGGGAGTCCGCCATTCAGGCAGGATTCATGCCGGTTACGCCGATATCGCCTTCTTCGATGAACCCAGCCGCTACACCGTCAGAAAGGCTTCAGATCCACGGGAATTGCGATCGACCCGCTATTGATCCCGCCGCTTCGTCCCGGGGAGCGGCCACCGCCGATTTTTCCAGCGATCGGCGGCGCCATCGCGTACTCGACCGGATACCCCCTCTTGACAGAAGGCCACGGGATACGAATAGTTGTTGTGGACACTTACTGTTATCGGGTTGTACCCCGATGCGGCGGGAGATTGTTCCCGTTGCCCTGAACCTTCACCCAGGAGAACTCTGATGGCGACAATCACACTGAAAGGGAATCCGATCGAGACCGCAGGCAACCTGCCGGCCATCGGCAGCCAGGCCCCAGCCTTCACCCTGACCCGGACCGATCTCTCCAACTGCAGCCAGGACGATTTTGCCGGCAAGACCATCGTCCTCAACATCTTTCCCAGTATCGACACGTCGGTCTGCGCCGCCTCGGTGCGCCGTTTCAATGCCGAGGCCATTCTCCAGAAGGACACGGTCGTCCTCTGCATCTCCGCCGACCTGCCCTTCGCCCACAAGCGATTCTGCGAGGCGGACGGCCTGGACAACGTCATCCCGCTGTCGGTCTTTCGCGCCCCCGCCTTCGGCACCGACTACGGCGTGACCATCACCACCGGGCCGCTGGCGGGATTGCTGGCCAGGGCGGTGGTGATCATCAATCCCGACGGCAAGGTGGTCTATACCGAACTGGTACCGGAAATCGGCCAGGAACCCGACTACCACAAGGCCATCAGCATGCTGTCATAACCCCCCGCTTTCGCCTCGACCCGGACCGCTCCCGCGAGCGGACCGGGTGGAGACCGCCCGGCCCTGCACCTCCCCCCGGCCGTCACCCCGGACAATCCATCCTCCGCCACCACCGGTTTCACCCGCCGCTGACTGGTCGGCAAACTCCGGAATGAAAAAGTCAGGATCAAGCTCTTTTCCCGTCCCTGACCCCTCGCCGAGGGGCAGAAGAACCCCGGCGGCATTGCAATATTCTCCCGAACTCGTTGCCCTGTACAATAAAATGCGGCCATCCCAACGCAGCGGCGGTAACAGGGCGACAGCTTTTCGCCGGGCCGGGCGCCGCCCTCCCTGCCCGTCCTCAAGACCAGCCGGGAAAAGCCTTGACAGGAGCAATGCCATTGGCTATGAGATTGACCACTGCGTCCAACACCAATCACCCGTTCCGGTACAACCGGCCCAAGTTGCCCCGGCAGAGCGGGTCATCGCCGGCTGACACGAATTCACCCAGGCCCGAACACTTCATGCCCCCGATTTCACCCCCAGACGGCACCGTCGTCGCCGTTGACAGCCATGTCCACTTCCATGACCTGAGCGACCCTGCCGCCCTGCTCGATTCAGCCCTTGCGGCCATTCGCCGCAACCTCGGCGATCGGCCCCCGACCTCCGTCCTGCTGTTGACCGAACCGGCCGCCCGGCCGACCTTTGCAACCCTTCGGGAGCTGACGGCGCAACCGCTGCCGACAGCCGCTGCCGCCGCCTGGCGGCTCGAGGCGACGAGGGAAACCATTTCGCTGCGGGCCCGGAACCGCACCGGCGACACGATCTACCTCATCGCCGGGCAGCAGCTCGTCACCGCCGAGCACCTCGAGCTCCTCGCGCTCTGCACCCTGCCCGAGATCCCCGACGGTCTCGATCTCCAGGCGACGGTGCGGCGGATCCGCGAGGCCGGCGGCCTGCCGCTGCTGCCCTGGGGCGTCGGCAAGTGGCTGGGCCGGCGGAGCAGGGTCGTCAGCGATTTCCTCGCCGCCCCCCAAGAGGGCCCGATCCTGGTCGGCGACAACGGCGGCCGCCCCGCGTTCTGGCCCTTCGTGCCGCAGTTCCGGCAGGCAACGGCCGCGGGGATCAGGATCCTCCGCGGTTCCGATCCGCTGCGCTGCAGTTTCAGCAGGCGGGGTGCCGGCAGTTTCGGCGATCGCATCGACTGCCGCCTCGACCCGGCCCGGCCCGGCCACTCCCTTGCACAGGCCCTGACGGCCGCCGATACCCGAATCCAGCCCTTCGGCCGCCTCGAATCGTCCTGGAGTTTCTGCTATGACCAGATCGCCCTGCGGCTCGGCTGAACCATAACCACAACGCGTACCCCCCGATCATGAAACGAAATATCTCCCTGCTCCGCGACCATACCTTCGACGCCGTCGTCATCGGCGGCGGCATCCATGGCGCCGCCATCTTCCGCCAACTCGCCGCCGCCGGCCTGAAGATCGCCCTCGTCGAACAGAACGATTTCGGCAGCGGCACCTCGGCCAACAGCCTGAAGATACTGCACAGCGGCCTGCGCTACCTGCAGCACCTGAACTTTAAGCGCATCCGCGAATCGATCCGGTCGCGCAAGTATTTCATGCAGATGGCCCCGCACCTCGTCAAGCCGATGCCCTGCATCATGCCGACCTACGGCCATGGCCTCGAAGGCCGACCGGTGATGGCCGTTGCCCTCGCGTTGTTCGACCTCATCGGCTGCGACCGCAACCAGGGGGCCCCGCCGGCCAACCGGGCCGAGCGCGGCAGGATCCTGTCACGGCGGGAATGCCTGGCGATCGGCCCGGGGATCAAGGCCGAGGGGCTGACCGGCGCCGCCCTGTGGTACGACGACCTGATCGTCAACACCGAGCGGATGACCCTGGCCTTCATCAAGGAGGCGATGCGCCACGATGCCGTCTGCGCCAACTATCTCCAGGCCGACCGGATCATCATCGCCGACCGGGAGGTCAGGGGGGTGGAGGTCAGCGACCGGCTCGGCGGGACCGCCTTCGCCATCCACGCCCCGCTCGTCATCAATGCCGCCGGGCCCTGGCTGGGCGAGATCCAGCGCCGCTCGCGGCAGCTGCCGACCACCGAGGACCTGGCCAAGGCGGTCAATATCGTCGTCGACCGCGCCCTCTTCCCCGGCTACGGGGTGGGGCTCGCCGGTTCCCCCGACTATGTCGACCAGGACGCCGCCTTCAAACGCGGCAAGCGCCTGTTCTTCTTCGCCCCCTGGCAGAACCGGACGATCATCGGCACCACCTACCGCTACACCGCCGGTCAGGAGCCGGCGACGACCGTCACCGACGACGACATCATCGAGATCCTGCGGGAGGTCAACACCATCTACCCGATGGCCCGGCTGACCATGGACGACGTGGTCTTCAGCCACGCCGGGCTGGTCCCCGCCTACCGCCCCACCACCAGCGTGCGCCACAGCGCCGCGCCGCAGCTGGTCAAGCACTCGAAGGTGATCGACCATACCCGGGCCGACGGCCTCAAGGGCCTGCTGACCATCGAGGGGGTGAAGTACACCACCGCCCCGGCCATCGCCAGGGAGGTCGAACTGCTGCTGGCAACCGACGGGAAAGGCGGCGGAAACGCCCCGCTCGGTCCCCGGTCCCACGATTTCGCCGACCGGCGACTGATCGATGCCTATGGCCGACGCTTTGGCCATATCGAGCAGGTCTACGGCCCCGACTGTGTCGATGTCTTCCGGATCATCGCGGCTGACGAACGGTCGGCCTCGTACCTGCGACTCGACCCGCCGCTGCTGGCGGCCGAGGTGATCCACGCCGTCCGCGAGGAGATGGCGGTCAAGCTGACCGATGTCGTCCTGCGGCGGACCGACAGCGGCACGACCGGTTGCCCGGACCGTCACGACCTGCGGGCGATCGCCGGCGTCATGGCCGGCGAACTGGGGTGGGATGAGCCAAGGATCGAGCGGGAGATCGCCGAGGTGCTGGGCCATTACGCCGGCAACCTCGGTCTCCAGGGGAAGGACGAAAGGGCGGAGAACCGCTGACCGGGCGCCGGCCGCCTCCAGCCGGCAGGCCCTGTCCGGGTCATCCGCCCTGAGCGATCACCGGATCGAGACCACCGGACATTCGGCCTTGAGGATGACATACTGGGCGGTCGAACCGAAGATGAGCTTGCCGACCTTCGACCGGCTCTTGACGGCGAGAATGATCTCGTCGCACGCGTTCTCCCTGGCGTACTGGACGAGATCCTCGCCGGGGGTGCGGCCGCGGATGAGCAGATGGGTCTCGTTCTTCACCCCCTGCTCGTGAAGAAACTGTCCGGCCTTGACGAGATTCTCCTCGGCCTCCCTGATCTTTTCCCCTTCCGTCGTCCCCCCTCCGAACATCGAGGTGACGACATGAACCTCGCCATTGCTGGTCCGGGCCCTCTTGACCGCCTCTTTGAGCAGGTCCTTTCCGACATTCACTCCCCGATAGCCGACAAGAATCTTCATGCAGTATGTCTCCTTCCCAAATTGTTGATCAGCAGCAGGTAGATAGCAATACAGCAGGACAATACCTGCGTCGATGCCTGCCTGTCAAGGACAAGACGCCGCAGTCGTTGCGGCCGTTCCTCCAGGCTGATGGTATCGAAACCGGGATAGCCCGGATGCAATGGGACTTGACCTGAGGCATGGCGGAGACATACAATAATTCAGACTTCTTTCGACACAACGCACGGCGCTGCAGCCCCCACCCGCTGCACCATGGAGGAACCGCTCATGACAGCAAAGATTACGGCAGTGAAGGCGATGGAGATTCTCGATTCCCGCGGCAACCCGACGGTACGGGTCTTTGTCGGCCTGAACGATGGGACGACCGTGTCCGCTTCCGTCCCTTCCGGGGCCAGCACCGGCGAGAACGAGGCCATCGAGCTGCGCGACGGCGACGCCGGGCGCTATCTCGGCAAGGGGGTGCTGAAGGCGGTGGCCAACGTCAACGCGGTCATCGCCCCCCGGCTGATCGGGATGGCCGCCGGCGACCAGACGACGATCGACCGGCTGATGATCGACCTCGACGGCACCCCCAACAAGTCGACCCTCGGCGCCAACGCCATCCTCGGCGTGTCGATGGCGGTCGCCCGGGCCGCCGCCGCCTCGCTCGGCCTGCCCCTCTACCGCTACCTCGGCGGCACCGCCTGCCGCCGCATCCCGGTGCCGGCGATGAACATCATCAACGGCGGGGCCCATGCCGACAACAGCGTCGACATCCAGGAATTCATGGCCGTGCCGTTCGGGGCGCCGACGTTCGGCGAGGGGCTGCGTTCTATCGCCGAGACCTTCCACACCCTGAAGAAGATCCTCAAGTCGCGCGGCCTGGCGACCGGGGTCGGCGACGAGGGCGGATTCGCCCCGAACCTGGCGAGCAACGAAGAGGCGATCGAGGCCATCATCGAGGCCATCGAACAGGCCGGCTACCGCCCCGGGGTCGATATCGGCATCTCGCTCGACAGCGCCGCCAGCTCCTTCTCCCCCGATCTCAGCACCACCTACGAATTGAGCCGCTCCGGCGGCGGCCGGATGTCCTCGGCCGAGATGATCGCCCTCGGCGAACGCTGGGTCAACAGCTATCCGATCCTCACCTGGGAGGACCCGCTGGCCGAAAACGACTGGGAGGGATTTCGCCTGTTCACCGAAAAACTCGGCCATCGCATCGATATTGTCGGCGACGATATCTTCGTCACCAACACCCGTTATATCGAGCGCGGCATCCGGGAAAAGACCGCCAACTCGGTGTTGATCAAGCTCAACCAGATCGGCACCGTCACCGAGAGCATCGACGCGGTGCGGATGTGCCGCGACGCCGGCTGGCGCTACTTCATCTCGCACCGCTCCGGCGAGACCGAGGACACCTTCCTCGCCGACTTTGCGGTGGCGATGGACGGCGGCCAGATCAAGACCGGTTCGGCCAGCCGCAGCGAGCGCATCGCCAAGTACAACCGCCTGCTCGAGATCGAGCAGGAGCTCGGCAGCACGGCGCTGTACTACTGGAAATAACGCCACGCCGCCACCGCCCCCCTCTCATCACGTGGGGGCCGGCACCACCGCAGAGGATATCCGCCATGCAACCTATCGGCATCATTCACAGCCCGTTCAAGAACCTCAGGGACATGCCCATCCAGCCGAAGGGGGCGGCCGTCCGGGAAGGAGCGATCGAGGTCTTCGACCAGTTCGCCGAGGGACTGCGTGACCTCGACGGCTTCAGCCACATCTACATGCTCTACACGTTCCACCAGGCGCAGCGGACCGAACTGAGCGTCGTCCCGTTCATGGACACGGTCGCCCGCGGTGTCTTCGCCACCCGCTCGCCGCTCAGACCCAACCATATCGGCCTCTCCATCGTCGAGATGGTGAAGGTGACGGCAAACATCGTCATTATCCGCGGCGTCGATGTCCTGGACGGCACCCCGCTGCTCGACATCAAGCCGTATGTGGCCGCCTTCGACGAGGTCAAGGTCAGCCGGTCGGGCTGGATGCAGGCCAGCCGGGAGGAGGTCTCGGCGATGCGCTCCGACGGCCGGTTCGTCGGCTGAATCGTGGCAGAACCGGGTGATCGGTCAATATGGTGAAAACGACAGCGCCGCATTGACTTACCCGGGGAGAAGCACAACCAGTAAACGTATACGGCAGGACATCGTTGCCGCCCAACCGCGGCAACATCTGCCGGAACCGGATAACAAGTCGCTACAAATGGGCTATACGAGCCAGGAGGAGATTATGACCGCCCCAGAAGAGAAAAAAGAAAAACCTGACCCCGAGCGGGTCGCCGTGCTGCGCTCCCTGCCGCTCGAGGTCAAGGAAAAGATCACCGGCGAGGAGGCGGCCGCCTTCATGTACAACCGGCCGCTGCCCGAGTCGCTGCTGGAGAAACTGAAGGATTACATCGTTATCGACAAGGAGGAGTAATCACGGCAGGCCGTAGGCGGTCTTCGTGCCCATCATTCTTTTACCAGGAGGAGTTCACCATGCCAGAGACAAACAGACGGCCCTGCCCCACCTGCCAGGGAAATAAAATCATCGAAGGAATCTGCGAGGCCAGTTCGGAATGGAGGGGGACCAGCGAAGACGAGAAGAATGACACCCAGTGCACCCCGGACCAGGAATGCCCGACCTGCCACGGCACAGGGTATGTTGAAGAAAGCTGCGGTCCGGGCAGGAAATGACCTGACACCGCAAGGGCGACACAGTACCCGATCCGCCCATGTTAAGCCCTCCATCGCTTTTCCCCGCTGCAGTCCCTGCTGCGGCGGGAAAGGGGTGAGTCCACCTCCGGGAGATACCGCATGACCGAACAACCGGCGCTCTTCGTCTCGCACGGCGCCCCCAACCTGATCCTCAAAAACGATGCCAACTGCCGCTTCTTCCGGGACCTGGGGCGTACCCTGGCCCGGCCGGCGGCCATCGTCTGCGTCTCCGCCCACTGGGACACCGACGAGCCGTTGACCAGTGGCGCCGACCTGCCGCCGACGATCCACGATTTCTCCGGTTTCGAGGCCGAACTGTACTCGATGCGTTATCCCTGCCCGGGAGACCCGGCCCTCGCCGCCAGGATCGCCGACAGCCTGTCGGCGGCAGAAATCCCCTGCTTCGTCTCGGAGCACCGCGGCATCGATCACGGGGCCTGGGTGCCGCTCAAGCTGATGTTCCCCTCAGCCGACATCCCGGTCGTCCAGGTCTCGATCCAGACCGATCGCGACACCCGCCGTCACTACGATCTCGGCCGGGTCCTGGCGCCGCTGCGGCGGGAAAACGTGCTGATCGTCGGCAGCGGCGGCGCCACCCACAACCTGCGGGAATTCGGGCGCTACGCGGTCGATGCCCCGCCGGTCGGCTATGCCGCGGCCTTCGACGAGTGGCTGGCGGAACGCATCGAAGACAACGCCATCGCCGACCTGCTCGCCTATCGGGACCTCGGTCCGGAGGCCCGGCGCAACCATCCCGGCGAAGATCACATCCTGCCGCTGTTCGCCCCCTTAGGCGCCGCCGCCGGGCAAGACTGGGGCAGAAGGATTCATCACCGGATCGAGTATGGCATCCTGTCGATGGCCGCCTTCGCCTGGGGGCTCTGACAGTTCGGCCGCCGCAGCACCCGGAGCGGCGTTCTCCCCGTTCATCCCGCAACGACACCGGGATTCAGGAATTGCCGCCCTGTCCGGACCTGGAGGGAAGCATCTTCCGCCCCGCGATCATATACACGAGGACCGAGGCCAGGATCAGATAGCCGAACAGTTGCACGCTCTTGGTCTTGATGATGAAGGCGATGGTGATGATCATCGACGCGCTGACCAGGAAGAACAGCGGCTTGGGGATCTGCTTGAGGATCACCCGGCCGAAATGGGCAAAGCGCACATGGCTGACCATCATCCCGACCGAGGCAGCGGCAATGGCCCACAGAACGAGGGGCGGGGCGACCAGGGCGGCGCCGAGGACGATCAGCGCCCCGGCCGGACTGGGCAGACCGTTGAACACCCCCTCGGGCAGGTCGGTCCGCTTCTTGTCGACGGCGACGAACCGGACCAGACGGTAGGCGACGCCGACGAAGAACAGCGTTCCGAACAACCAGGCCCAGTCGCCGCCGGACTTGAAGATGATATAGGCGGGAGAGAGGCCGAAGCTGGTAAAGTCGGCGATATCGTCGAGATACGGTCCGTACTTGGTGCCGCCGTGCTTCACCGCCATCCGGCCGTCGAAGAGATCGAACAGCTGGCCGAGGACGATGGCGAAGATCGCCCAGGCGAATCGCCGGTCATAGGTCAGGATCAGACTGGCGATGCCGCAGAAAAAGTTGAGCGTCGACAGGATGTCGGCGTAGAGCCGGTTGGGGATGAATTTAAAGACGATCGACGCCGCCGACAGGGTGATGCAGGCGATCAGCACCTCGTTGCCGATATTGACGAAGCCGGGATTGGCGTCAAGCAGGGCGCAGTAGCTGACGAGGGCGAAGCAGATGATGGCCTTGATCTTGCCGAAGTTGTTGGCCGCCACCGAAAAACTGAGGTAGGACAGCAGCTTCCGGGCGAAGAACTGACCGAACAGCTCGACCGCGACCAGCATCCAGATCAGCTCCGGGGCCATGATCCCGAGGTAGGCAAACCCTACCAGCGGCGGCAGATAGGTCAACTTGTCGCACATCGGGTCGAGGGATTCACCCCACCTGGTGACGAGGTTCATCCCCCGCGCCACCACCCCGTCGACCCCGTCGAGGATCGCGGCGAAGGTGAAGATGATGATCGCCGTCGCCTGGTAGGAGGTGTGGAAGTAGAGGACATAGCCCACCAGGGCCATCGCCGTCCGCCAGTAGCAGATCGAATTCGGATGCAGCAGCCAGAAGTGGGATCGGATGTAGTCCTGCATCGACTGCCTCTCGATCATCGATGCGAACCAGTAATAGAAGCCGGTGCCGATGGCGGCGGCAATAATGATCACTCCAAGTCGTTCCATTTCTACTCCCGAAGGTGGCGCGGCGGTGCGAGAACAGGTACAGTGGTTCAGGTGATGAAAATTCCCACACGGGTATTTAGCACTTTCATCCTGAAATGTCCATTCCCGTACTTTGCCGTCCGGATATCATTTATCTGATATTTCATGAAAAATCATGGTTATGGGATCTGCTCGCGGCAGCTGCCGCCCCATCCTCACTGAAACCGGGAAGCCGTCCTCAATGTCCACACCCTTCGCCGACCTCATCCGCACCAGACAGAGTGTCAGGGAATACCAGCCTCGGCCGGTCGCCGACGAGAATCTGCAGCGGCTGATCGAGGCGGTGCGGTTGGCGCCGTCGGCCAGCAACTCGCAGCCGTGGCGGCTGATCATCGTCAACGATCCGGAGCTGAAGGACCGGGTCGCCCGCGCCGCCTACTCCCCCCTCATCACCTTCAACCGCTTCGCCCTCCAGGCCCCGGTCATCGCCGTGCTCACCATCGAACGGCCGGGGCTGGTGACCCGGATCGGCGCCCGTTTGAAGAACCGGGAGTTCCCGCTGATCGACATCGGCATCGCCGCCGAACACTTCTGCCTCCA
Organism: Desulfobulbus sp. Tol-SR; assembly: GCA_000769715.1. Lineage (GTDB taxonomy): Bacteria > Desulfobacterota > Desulfobulbia > Desulfobulbales > Desulfocapsaceae > Desulfoprunum. Next base: position 26,675 of record JROS01000010.1, on the reverse strand, counting down.
GGCGGCCGAGCTCGGCCTCGGGACGTGCATGATCGGCTGGTTCGACGAGGACGAGGTCAAACGGGTCCTCCGTATCCCCGCCGGGACCAGGGTCGGGCTGCTGATCAGTCTCGGTTACGCCCCGGCGGGATATCCCCTGCGCCGCAAGATCCGCAAGACGACCGCCGAGATGAGCCGGTTCAACACCTATTGACGTCTCCGGCTCCAGCCGCACCAGCCGCGCAGGCAGCCACCGTCGACAGATTTTTTGCCGGAACAATGTGGACATGTACCGGAGGAAGGACTATCATTGAGCCAGGCAGCCACCGTCGGACCGGAACCCGCCCGCGAAAAAAGGCGGGGCCTCACCCGGATATTCATCTCCCAGGAGGGTCTCATGACACGTTTTGCCCGTCTTACCGCCATCATCCTCTCCCTCTTTGCCCTCAGCGGCTGCGGCTACAATGCGCTGCAGATGAAGGAGGAAACCGTCTTCAAGGCCTGGTCCGACATCGAGTCCACCCTGCAGCGGCGCGCCGATCTGATCCCGAATCTGGTCGAGACCGTCAAGGGCTACGCCCAGCACGAGAAGGAGACCCTCGAGGCAGTGATCACGGCCCGGGCCAAGGCCACCTCGGTGCAGCTGCCGCCGGAGGCCCTCAGCGATCCGGCGGCGATGCAGCAGTTCCAGGCCGCCCAGGGCGGGCTGACCTCAGCTTTGGCCCGGCTGATGGTCGTCGTCGAACAGTATCCCGATCTCAAGGCCAACCAGAATTTCCTCGACCTCCAGACCCAGCTCGAAGGGACCGAGAACCGGATCAACGTCGCCCGCCAGCGCTACAACCAGACCGTCGAGGATTTCAACGGGGCGATCCGCCGGTTCCCCGAGAGCCTGACCAACAAGCTCCTGCTCCACCTGGAGCGCAAGGAATACTTCAAGGCCGACGAAGCGGCGAAGGCCGCGCCGCAGGTCAAGTTCAACTGAGCACGGCCGCCTGATGACCGCCTTCCGCCGCCTGCTCCCGGGCAGTCTCCTTCTGACCGTGCTGCTGGTCTGCCTGCACCTGCAGGCTCTGCCGGGCCTCGCCCTCGAGGTCCCGCCGCTCGAGGGGCGGGTCAACGACTACGCGGCGATGCTGGCGCCGGCCACGGTCGACCAGCTCGAGCGGTCCCTCGCCGCGTTCGAACAGGAGCAATCGACCCAGATTGTCGTCCTGACCGTGGCCTCGCTTTCCGGCGACAGCCTCGAGGACTTCTCGCTGCGGGTCGCCGAGTCCTGGAAGATCGGCAGGAAGGGCCTGGACAACGGCGCCCTGCTGCTCATCGCCCGGGACGACCGCAAGATCCGGATCGAAGTCGGCTACGGTCTCGAGGGCCGGCTCACCGATCTGGCCGCCGGGCGGATCATTCGCGACGTCATCACCCCGCAGTTCCGCAACGGCAGCTTCGACCAGGGGGTCATCAACGGGGTGACAGTGATGATGGCGGCGGTCAAGGGCGAATTCTCGGCCGAACAGATCGCGGCGCACCGGGGCGACGACCAGGTCGACTTCGAAAGTCTCCTCGTGCCGTTTCTGGTCGGACTGTTCTTCATCAGCCGGATTGTCGGCCGCAACAGGATGGTGACCGCCTCCCTTGGCGGCATCGCCGCCCCCGCCCTCGGCTTTCTCGCCTTCGGTGCCCGCTGGCTGATGCTCGCCGCCCTGATCCCGATCGGCTTCGTCGCCGGCCTGCTGATCGCCGCTGTCGCCGGTTCGGCCGCTTCAGGCCGGACGGGCCGAGGGACCTGGAGCGGCGGCGGCTTCGGCGGGTCCTCGGGCGGCTTCGGCGGCGGCTTCAGTGGCGGAGGCGGTGGTTTCGGCGGCGGCGGTGCCTCGGGAGGATGGTAGAATGGTGACTCTGGCACAGCGGTTTCTGACGGAGGCCGAACGGCAGCGGATCGGCGAGGCCACCCGGCAGGCCGAGTCGCTGACCTCGGGCGAGATCGTGCCGATGGTGGTCTCGGCCAGCCATGACTACCCGCTGGCGGCGATCGTCGGGGCGGCGGTCATCGCCCTGCCGCCGGCCCTGATCCTCACCCCCTTCATCGCCGCCCCGCTCTGGCTCGGCCACCACGAGATGTGGATCTTCCTCGCTCTGTTCTGCCTCCTCGCCCTGCCGGCCCATGTCCTGGTCAAACGCACGCCGGCGCTGAAGCGATGGTTCCTCAGTGCCGACCAGGTCGACGAAGAGGTGCGGGAAGCGGCCGTGACCGCCTTCTTCGACGAGAAACTGTACCGGACCAGACAGGAAAACGGCATCCTGATCTTTATCTCGGTCCTCGAGCACCGCGTCTGGGTCCTTGCCGACAGCGGCATCAACAGCCGGATCGGACAGGACCAGTGGCAGGAGATCGTCGACCACATCACCGCCGGAATCAAGCAGAATCGCCAGGGCGAGGCGATCGGCGAGGCGATCGGCCGAGTCGGGGCAATCCTCCAGGAACATTTTCCAATCACCACCGACGACCCCAACGAACTGCACGACCTGATCATCCGCTGATCCCGCCGGGACCGATCTCCCGGAGGTTATTTGCCCTTGGCCGCCTTTTCCATGACCTGCTGCGCCCAGGACATCGCCGCCATGACCTGCGGGAAACCGATGGTCGAGATCAGCAGCAGCAGGGTATGGGAGATCTCCTCCGGGGTGGCCCCCACCTGCAGGGCCCGGCGGGTATGGGAGCATACCGAGCCCTCCGAATGACCGGCGGCGGCCGCCGCCAGCTGGATCAGGTGCGAGGTCTTCTCATCGAGCGGACCGGCGGACCGGATGGTGGTGCCGAGGTTTTCGGCGGCGGTGAAAATTTCCGGATACTGCTTGTTCATCTTCTTGTAGAACGACGGTTTTCCCTTCTCGGACATAGTGCCTCCTGGTTGTGGTAGCGATCATGATGATCGATTTCATTGACCGTTGAGCGTTTCACATGATGAAAGTCTGCCTGCCCTTTCAATTACGACTTTTTATCCCCTGTCATTTCGAGCGCCAGCGAGAAATCTCGTTTTCCCGCAGAGATCAGATCCTGCAGAGATCTCTCCCTTCGGTCGAGATGACAGCGGAGCAAGGTCGTGATAACAGCGGAGCAAGGTCGAGATAACAGCGGAGCAAGGTCGTGATGACAGCGGAGCAAGGTCGTGATGACAGCGGAGCAAGGTCGTGATGAAAGGGAGAGGTGGTCGCCTCGACCTGTCCCCCGCTGGCGGGCCCAAAATTCATGACTCCGCCGGCATGCCCCGGTCCGGCACCATTTCCCACAGCAGCGCCAGGCGGACGTTGAAGACGTCGCTGCGCCGCGGCTTGACGGCGAAGGTCTCGATCGCATAGCTCTCCGGGTTGAACGCATCGGCCAGGGCCAGGGCCTTCGCCTCAAGTTCGGCGGCCAGACCGTTGAGTTCCTGCTGCAATGCCTGTACCTCGACCTCGGCCCGCTGCACGTCGCCCTTCTCCCTGGCCACCCGTCCGGCGCTGCGCATCCCGGTCGCCGCCTTCGACACCGTTGTTGCCGACATGGCCTTGCGCCCGAGAAAGGCCCCGAGCACCGCCGCCCCAAAGGAGATGACGGTGTCGGCGGTCTTGGCGGCGACATCGGCCTTTTCCCTCTCGACCCGATCCATGGCCGCGCCGATCCTGTCCTCGAGCCGTTGCTGCCGCGTCCCATAGCTCTGGCGCAGTTTCTCAACCTCGGCATCCTTGCGTTCCCGCAGGAGATCGGCCAGCCGGACCTTGAAATCGCCCAGGTGCTCGCCCGGCTGCGACTCCAGTTTCAGTGCCGCCACCCGGAACAACTCCAGCCTGCTGTTGTGGTAGAGATGGTCGGTGAAGGATCGAGCCAGGTCGCCCAGATCCTTGAGCCGGACCAGGGCCTCCGGCAGGGTGTAGTAGCAGCTGTTGGTCGGCGCCTGCCCGGCGCACTGGCCGAGTGGGCAGGGACAGTCCTCGGCTGCGGCCCAGTCCGGGGTCGAGAAGGTCTCGTCGAGGTAGAGACGAACGATCTTTTCTTCGACGATATCGATGTTCCGCGCGCCGTTGTAGAAGCGGATCGAGGCGGCGGCCGCCAGCCACGGTTCGAAGACCGGTTGCTCGGTCGCCATGTTGTGGAGCAGATACAGCTGTTCGATCCCCTGCGCCACCAGCGGCGGATGATCGCTCAGGCCGGTGGGCGGGACCGCCGGACCCGGTACAGGTCCCGGAGCCGCCATCACCGCCGGGATTGCCGCGGCTGCGCCCTCGCCGGCGCCAACCGGCCGGTCCTGCGTCAGCCGCTTGATGTCGGCCGCCGACAGCGGACCACGGAGGTAGCTGAGGACCCAGCGCGTTTCGAAGAGAAGCGGGGTGTCGAGGTGCGCCGAGGTCAGGACGAACTGCCGGCCCTTCATCGCCGACAGCATTCCCTTGACCTGCTGCCGGTCCAGCTTGCCCTCGCTCGCACCGACGATCCCGTCGAGCACCCGTTCCTGGTCCTGGCTGGTCTGCAGCCGGCCGACAAACCAGGTACCGATGTTGGCCAACCCCTTGTAGTCGAGGTCGACCGGATTCTGAGTCGACAGCACCACCCCGAGACCGAAGGCCCGGGCCTGCTTGAGCAGCAGCAGCATCGGCCGCTTCGACGGCGGGTTGGCGGTCGGCGGGAAGTAGCCGAAGATCTCGTCCATGTAGAGCAGGGCCTTGAGCGACGAGGTGCCCGACTGCCGCCGCATCCAGCCGATGATCTGGTTCAGCAGGGTGGTGACGAAGAACATCCGCTCGCTGTCGCTGAGGTGGGAGATCGAAAAAATCGCCGTCCGCGGCCGGCCGTCGTCGCCGTAGAGGATCCTCTGGATGTCGAGCGGCGCCCCCTGGAGCCAGGCGGCGAAGGTCGGGCTGGCGAGCAGCCCGTTGAGGTTCATCGCCAGGGTCATCCGCTGGGTCTGGGGATAGAAGGTGTCGAGGGGGAAGACCCCGACCTTGGCGAAGGGGGGGTTGACGATGTTGCCGATCAGGCCCTCGAGGGTCAGGTCTTCCCCCAGACGCCAGAAATGGATGAGGATCGAGCTGACGAGGATATGCTCCCGGCTCTGCAGCGGATCGCCCGCCACCCCGATCAGGGCGAGCAGGCTGGTGGTGGTCGAATTGACCAGACCGTTGAAGGTATCGGTGTCGTTCACCACCTCGGCGGCCGGGGCCTGGAAACTGCTGAGCACCGACACCGGCATGCCGTTGCCGCTGCCCGGGGTGTAGATGGTCATCGTCGTCGCCGCCAGCATGCCGCTGATCCGCTCCCGGCCCTGGCCCCAGCCCTGCAGTCCCTCCTGCCATTCCCTGGCGGTCTTGTCGGCATAGGCCTCGACGGTCATCTCCTTGCGCGCCGCGTCGGCGGGGTCGATCCAGGGCAGGAAATCCTCCGGCCGCAGTTCCGGGAAGGCCAGGAGGAGATTGCCCATGTCTCCCTTGGGGTCGATGATGATCGAGGGGATGTTGTCGATGATCGCCTCCTCGATCAGACCGATGCCGAGGCCGGTCTTGCCGCTGCCGGTCATGCCGATGATCGCGGCATGGGTGGTGAAATCCTTGCTCTTGAACAGCAGCGGCAACTGGGCGGGGGCCTGGCCGGCGACATCGAGCTGACGCCCGAGATAGAACAGTCCAAGTTTTTCGTAGAGCTGGGAATCCACGGCGTTTCTCCTTTGTATCCGGCCGGTCGACGGGCATCCTGGATGAGGACAGGACCCTCATCCAGGATGCATCGGACAAGCCGGGTCTTCATTCCATTTGCCCTGAGCGGTATTCATGAATATAATAGCAGCAATCTGATGTGAAAACTATGATATACGATTTACCACCCTATTCTCAAGCAGGCTTTCAGGAATAACTGCACCTCGCCGTTTTTTCGAAGTGCGGGATAACCGACAGGAATACAGCCGCATATGAATCATATCCGCATCCAGAAGGGGTTGGATATCCCGATATCCGGGGGACCGGTGCAGGAAGTCAGGCCGGGACGGGATGTCGGCCGCGTCGCCCTGCTCGGGGACGACAGCATCGGCGTCCGACCGACCCTGGCCGTCGGCGAGGGCGATCGGGTCAAGGTCGGCCAGGTGCTGTTCGCCGACAAGAACAATCCCGATGTCGTCTACACCTCGCCCGGCTGCGGCACCGTCGTCGAGATCAACCGCGGCGCCAAGCGGCGCTTTCTGTCGCTGGTGATCGCCGTTGACGGGGAGGAGGACATCGTCTTCATCGACCATCCGGGGGACGATCCACAGACCCTGGCAGCGGCGGACGTGCGCGCGGCCCTGATCGCCTCCGGCCTCTGGACCAGCCTGCGGACCCGCCCCTTCGGCCGGATCCCGGCCGTTGCCGCCGCCCCGGCGTCGCTGTTCGTCACCGCCATCGACACCGAACCGCTGGCGGCCGACCCGCTGGTGATCATCGGCCGGGCCGCCGCTGATTTCCGGCGCGGCCTGCAGGTCCTGCGCCGCCTGGTCGCCTGCCCGATCCATCTCTGCAGCGCGATGGCGCTCGACGGGATCGACGATATCGACGACCTTCACCTGTGGCTCTTTTCCGGGCCCCACCCGGCCGGCCTGGCCTCCACCCACATCCATTTCATCGATCCGGTGCACGAGAGGAAGACCGTGTGGCAGATCGGCTACCAGGATGTCATCGCCATCGGCCACCTGTTCCGGACCGGTCGCCTCCAGACCGAGCGGGTCATCGCCGTCGCCGGCCCGGCGATCGGCAATCCCGGTCTCGTCACCACCCGGATCGGCGCCTCGGTCACCGAACTCTGCCGGGGCGAGACCAGCGATGCCCCCTGCCGCCTGATCTCGGGGTCGGTTTTAAGCGGGCGGGCGATGATCACCCCCACCGATTTCCTCGGCCGCTACCACAACCAGGTCTCGGCGGTGCGGGAGGACAGCGGCCGCAGCCTGTTCAACTGGCTGATGCCCGGCCGCGACCGTTTTTCGATCAAGCCGGCCTTCCTCTCCGCCTTCCTGGGCCGGAGATCGTTTCCCATGATCACCGCCACCTGGGGCGGCCAACGGGCGATCTTTCCGATCGGCAGCTACGAACAGGTCATGCCGCTCGATATCATCGCCACCTCGCTGCTCAAGAGCATCGCCGTCCAGGACAGCGAAAAGGCCCAGGAACTCGGCTGTCTCGAACTGATCGAGGAGGATCTGGCCCTCTGCAGCTTCGTCTGCCCCGGCAAGAACGATTTCGGGCCGCTGCTGCGGCAATTGCTGACAACCATCGAGAGCGGGGGCTGATTCCCGGCAATCGAGCGACTATCACCCGCTGGACCACATATGAAAAAATTCAGCACCTTCATGGAAGAGCTCGGCCGCCATTTTGAACAGGGCGGCCGTTTCGAACGCTGGTACTCGCTCTACGAGGCCGTCGACACCTTCCTCTTCGGCAGCAACACCCGGACGGCCGGGGCGCCGCATGTCCGGGACGGTCTCGACCTCAAGCGGATCATGAGCACGGTCCTGATCGCCCTCAGCCCCTGTGTCGTGATGGCCCTGTGGAATACCGGCCATCTGGCCAATACCGCCCTCGCCACCCTCGGTCTGCCCGGCCCCGAGGGCTGGCGCGGCCCGGTCATGGCCCTGATCGGCTGCGATCCGGCCAGCCACCTGTCGAACCTGGTCCACGGCGCCCTGTACTTCCTGCCGATCTACATCGTCACGATGGTCGTCGGCAGCTTCTGGGAGGCCGTCTTCACCCTGGTCCGCGGCCATGAGTTTTCCGAGGCCTTCCTCGTCACCGGCCTGCTCTTCGCCCTCACCCTGCCGCCGACCATCCCCCTGTGGCAGGTGGCGCTCGGCATCAGCTTCGGCGTAATCTTCGCCAAGGAGGTGTTCGGCGGGGTCGGCCGCAATTTCATGAACCCGGCCCTGGCCTCCCGGGCCTTTCTCTTTTTCGCCTACCCGGCCCAGATCACCGGCGACCTGGTATGGTCGACCGTCGACGGCGTCAGCGGCGCCACGCCGCTGGCCCGGCTGGCCGCCGCCCAGCCGGGCCAGGTCATGCAGTCGCTCGACTGGAGCTGGTCCCAGGCCTTTCTCGGCACCATCCCCGGGTCGATGGGCGAGACCTCGACCCTGGCCTGCCTGCTCGGTGCCGCGGTCCTGCTGGCCACCGGCATCGCCTCCTGGCGGGTGATGGCGGCGATGACCCTCGGGGCCCTGGCCTGCGCCGTCTGGTTCTGGCTGACCGCCGACGGCATCAACCCGCTGCGGGAGATCCCGCCGCACTGGCATCTCGTCCTCGGCGGCTTCGCCTTCGGCCTGGTTTTCATGGCCACCGACCCGGTGTCCTCGGCCCACACCGCCACCGGCCAATGGCTCTACGGCCTGCTGATCGGGGCCCTGGCGATCCTGATCCGGGTGGCCAACCCGGCCTTCCCGGAAGGGGTGATGCTGGCGATTCTGCTGGGCAATGTTTTCGCTCCCCTCCTTGATTTTTTCGTGATCGAGGCCAATGTCAAGAGGAGGAGACTGCGCCATGGCTGATGCATCCCCGCTCAAACCCTTCTACTCGGTGCTGGTCCTGGCCTTCGTCTGTTCGGCCCTGGTCGCCGGGGCGGTGGTCGGGCTCCAGCCGCTGCAGGAGGCCAACCGCCAGCTCGACCGCAAAAAGAACATCCTTTCGGCCGCCGGCCTGTACCGGGAGGACCAGCCGATCGATCGCCTCTTCGCCGGCATCGAGACCCGCATCGTCGAACTGGCGACCGGCCGCTATGTCCCGGAGGACCGGCTTGCCCCCGAGTCCTACAATCAGCTCAAGGCCGCGCTCAGCACCGAGCTGGGCCGCAGCCTCGATGCCGCCGCAGATCTGGCCCGCCTCCGCCGCCTGGAAAAATATTCCCTCGTCTATCTGGTGAAGCAAGGCGAAACGGTGCAACAGTACATCCTGCCGGTCCGCGGCAAGGGCCTGTGGTCGACGATGTTCGCCTACGTGGCGGTCGATGCCGATCTCAACCGCATCCGCGGGGTGGCCTTTTACGAGCACGGCGAGACGCCGGGGCTCGGCGGCGAGGTCGAAAACAGCCACTGGCAGCGGCTGTGGCAGGGGAAACGGATCTATGCCGATTCGGGCGAGGTCGGGATCAGGGTCGTCAAAGGGAAGGCCGCCGAGGATGGGGCCCAGGCCGCCTACGAGATCGACGGCCTGTCCGGGGCCAGCCTGACGACCCAGGGGGTCGACCGGCTGCTCCACTTCTGGTTCGGCGACGACGGTTTCAAACCATTTTTCAAACAATTGCGGCAGGAGGATACATCCAATGGCTGAGAGCACCAGGGAACTGCTGACCAGGTCGATCTTCAGGCGCAACCCGATCGCCCTTCTCATCCTCGGTATCTGTTCGGCACTGGCGGTTACCGGCCAGATGGCGACGGCAGTCGTGATGGCGATCTGCGTCACCCTGGTGACCGCCTTCTCCAGTCTGACGATCAGCATCGTCCGTTTCCAGATTCCGAGCACGGTGCGGATCGGTATCCAGATTACGGTGATCGCCACCCTGGTCATCCTGGTCGACCAGATCCTCAAGGCCTTTTACTTCGACCTGGCCAAACAGCTGTCGATCTACGTCGGCCTGATCATCACCAACTGTATCGTCATGGGCCGGGCCGAGGGTTTCGCGATGAGCAACCCGCCGGTGGCCAGCTTCATGGATGGCATCGGCAACGGTCTCGGCTACGGCTTCATCCTGATCGTCGTCTCGTTCATCCGCGAACTGTTCGGTTCCGGCAGCGTCTTCGGCATCGAGATCCTGCCGCTGACCACGAGCGGCGGCTGGTACGTCCGCAATGGCCTGCTCATCCTGCCGGCGAGCGCCTTTTTCCTCATCGCCCTGATCATCTGGGTGCTGCGAACGGTCGACCCGAGCCAACAGGAGAAAGACTGATGCATTACCTCGACATCATTTTCCGCTCGATCTTTCTCGAGAACCTGCCGCTCAGCTTCTTTCTCGGGATGTGCACCTTTCTTGCCATCTCCAAGAAGGTCAAGACCGCCTTCGGCCTCGGCATGGCGGTGCTGGCGATCCTCGCCATCGCCACCCCGGTCAACAACCTGATCCTCAACCACCTGCTCAAGCCGGGGGCCATGGCCTGGGCCGGCCAGCCGGATCTCGACCTGACCTTCCTCGGCCTGCTGATTTATATCGCCATCATCGCCGCCATCGTCCAGGTCATGGAGATGGCGATCGACCGCTACCTGCCGGCGCTCTACAACAGCCTGGGCATCTACCTGCCGCTGCTGACCGTCAACTGCGCCATCTTCGGCGGGGTGCTGTTCATGGTCGAACGCGATTACAGCCTGGGCGAGAGCGCCGCCTACGGCATCGGCGCCGGGGCCGGCTTCTTCCTCGCGGTGGTGGCCCTGGCCGGCATCCGCGAGAAGCTCGAGTACGCCAACCCGCCCCCCGGCCTGCGCGGCCTCGGCCAGACCTTCATCGTTGCCGGCCTGATGGCGATGGCCTTCATGGGCCTGGCCGGCATGGAACTGTAAAGGAGGACACGGCGATGCATCTCATCCTGTTCGGCGTGGCCACCTTCGTCCTGCTCCAGCTGCTCCTCGTCTCCATCATCGTCCTGGCCAAACGGACCCTGCTGCCGGGGGGCGATATCACCATCGACGTCAACGGCCTGCGCCGGATCCAGACCCGGCCCGGCGGCAAGCTGCTGATCACCCTCGCCGACCACGGCATCATCCTGTCCTCGGCCTGCGGCGGCGGCGGCAGCTGCGGCCAGTGCCGCTGCATCGTCAGGGAAGGGGGCGGCCAGATCCTGCCGACCGAGCGGTCGAAGATCAACATCCGCGAGGCGAAGAAGGGCATGCGCCTCTCCTGCCAGGTCGGGGTCAAGCGGGACATGGCCATCGAAGTGCCGCCGGACGCGCTGGAGTCGAAGAAATGGCGCTGCACCGTCGCCTCGAACAACAACGTCGCCACCTTCATCAAGGAACTGGTCCTGACCCTGCCGCCGGGCGAGGAGGTCGATTTCAAGGCCGGTGGTTTCGTCCAGATCGAGGTGCCGCCGCACACGCTGTCCTACGCCAATTTCGATATCGACGAGCGCTTTCTCGCCGACTGGACCAAGTTCAAGATGTTCCAGTACAAATCCCATGTCCATACCCCGGTGTCGCGGGCCTATTCGATGGCCAACTACCCCGGCGAAAAGGGGGTCATCAAGCTCAACGTCCGCATCGCCAGCCCGCCGCCGGGCGGCGACCCGGGCATCCCGCCGGGCCAGGTCTCGTCCTATATCTTCAACCTCCAGCCGGGCGACGAGGTCACCATCGCCGGGCCCTTCGGCGAGTTCCTGATGCAGGACAGCGATGCCGAGATCGTCTTCATCGGCGGCGGCGCCGGCATGGCCCCGCTGCGCAGCCATATCTTCGATCTCTTCCTGGCGAAAAAGACCAGGCGCAAGGTTTCCTTCTGGTACGGCGGCCGCAGCCTCAAGGAGGTGTTCTACGACAAGGAGTTCGAGCAGCTGGCGGCCGAGCATGACAACTTCACCTTCCACCTCGCCCTCTCCAACCCGATGCCCGAGGACAACTGGCAGGGGCCGACCGGCTTCATCCACCTCATCCTCTACGACCAGTATCTCAAGGACCATCCGGCCCCGGAGGACATCCACTACTATCTGTGCGGCCCGCCGCCGATGCTCAAGGCGATCCGGGAGATGCTCGACGGCCTCGGGGTCGGCCAGGAGAACATTCACTTCGACGACTTTGGCGATTGAAGCGGGAGTGCTTATATTCGAGACATGAAAACCTTTCTCCTCTTCCTGATGTTCACCTTCCCGCTGCTGCTGATCATGGCCTTCATGATCAACTTCTCCCGCCGCCGTCTGCGCCGCACCCGGCACGGCCTCACCGGCATGTGCCACAAAGACGGCGGGGCCATGTGCTGCAGCTGTTCGGCCCTGGCGAGCAAGCCCGACCCCGCCGCCGGCCCGTCCACCCACCCCCGTGATTAGCCGCCGTCAGCCATAAACCGTACCCCCGGGGCGAGGGCCTTTGCCGCAGCCGCAGGCGCCGACCGGTTTCGCGCCGACAAAATCTTTGACATTTTCAGAATGTAAACCTATTTTGGGAACGGTTGAAGCGGTGCTGGTTCCCGACTGCGGGACCGGTGGCAGATCGCCCCGGCCGTCATCGATCTTCATCCGGTGATACGTCAATCGAAGATGATCGATACGGCAGTATGTCCAGCTCGACATCGATCACCGCCACAATGAGCGCGAACCCCTGCCGACGACCTGACGGCAGATCACCCACCCCCAATCATCCAGGGCAAGGAACAGGACGATGAACATCGGAATCCTCAAGGAAATCAAAACAGCCGAAAACCGCGTGTGCATGACTCCGGCCGGGGTGGAAATCATGACCCAGCACCAGCACCAGGTCCTGGTCGAAACGGGCGCCGGGATCGGCAGCGGTTTCGCCGACAGCGAGTACCGCCAGGCCGGGGCGACGCTGGTCGAAACAGCGGCCGAGATCTATGCCGCGGCCGATATGGTCATGCACGTCAAGGAGCCCCAGCCCGGGGAATACCCGCTGATCAAAAAGGACCAGATCATCTTCACCTATCTCCACCTGGCGGCCGACGAGCAGCTGACCAGGGCCCTGATCGCCGCCGGCTCGGTCAACATCGCCTACGAGACCATCCAGAAGAAGGACCGCAGCCTGCCGCTGCTGACGCCGATGAGCGAGGTCGCCGGCCGCATGGCGGCCCAGGAAGGCGCCAATTACCTGCAGATGAGCGAGGGCGGCCGCGGCATCCTGCTCGGCGGGGTCCCCGGGGTCGAACCGGGGAATGTCGTGGTGATCGGCTGCGGCGTCGTCGGCCTCAATGCCGCCCGCATCGCCTGCGGCCTCGGCGCCAGGGTCTATATGCTCGACACCAATCTCGACCGCCTCCGCTATCTCAGCGAAATCATGCCGAGCAACTGCTCCACGGTGATGAGCACCCGGCCGAAGCTGCGCGAATTGCTGCGGGAGGCCGATCTGGTCATCGGCTCGGTCCTGATCCCCGGCGCCAAGGCCCCGAAGGTCATTACCCGGGAAATGTTGAGGGAGATGAAACCGGGATCGGTCATGGTCGATGTCGCAATCGATCAGGGCGGTTGTTTCGAGACTTCACGACCGACCACCCACACCGAGCCGACCTTCATCGTCGACGGCATCATCCATTACTGCGTCGCCAACATGCCGGGCGCGGTGGCCCTGACCTCGACCCTGGCCCTGACCAACGCCACTCTCCCCTACGCCCTGCAGATCGCCAACAAGGGCTGGAAACGGGCCTGCCGGGACAACGAGGAAATCCGCCTCGGGGTCAACGTGATCGGAGGCCGGGTCACCTTCAAGGGCGTGGCCGAGGCATTCGGCATGGACCATACACCGATCGAGTCCTTCCTCAACTGAGGACGGCGCGGCAGGGCTCAGGCGATGAGCCCTGCCTCAACGACAAGGGCGCTCTCCCCGGATGGGGGCAGCGCCCTTGTCATTGCCCGTCCGCGGCTTTTTTTCAAGTACCGCAATACCGGCGGCCGGCCACCTTCCACATGATCTCCCGCAGTGATTCGGCCCTGATCGGCTTGGTCAGGTAGTCGTCCATGCCGGCGGCCAGGAAGCGCTCCCGGTCGCCCTGGATCGCATGCGCCGTCAGGGCGATGATCGGGATGTCGAGGCGGTTGCAGCCGGCCCGCTGCCTGATCGCCGCCGAAGTCTCGAGACCGTCCATTTCCGGCATCTGGATGTCCATGAAGATGCAGTCGAACACCTCGTTTTCGAGGGTCTCGAGGGCCAGCCGGCCATTCGGCGCCACCACCACCCCATGGCCCTGGTTGCGGAGCATCGCCGACACCACCTGGGCATTGATCGCCTCATCCTCGACCACCAGGACGTGGAGGGAGAGGTCGCCGGGATCGTCGGCCTCGATCGCGTCGCCCATCGCCGTCTCCTGATCGCCGCAGATCTGCACCGGGATCGAAAAGCGCACGACGGTCCCCTCGCCTTCGATACTCGACAGCCTGACTTCGCCTCCGAGCATGCCGACCAGGCGTTTGACGATGCTCAGCCCCAGCCCGGTGCCGCGGTACCGGCGACGGAAGGAACCGTTGGCCTGGACGAAGGGCTCGAACAGACGGTCGGTAAGATTGGCGGGGATGCCGACCCCGGTATCCCGGACCTCGAACAGCAGGTCCGCGGTCTTGCCGTCATCATGGTATCTCGCCTCAAGGGTCAGCGTGATATCGCCCTCCTCGGTGAACTTGATTGCGTTGCCGAGGAGGTTGAAGAGGATCTGGCGCAGCCGGGAACCATCGGCCACCACCCATTCCGGCGGACTGCCGCCGACGAGGTAGCGGATGTCGACCCGGTCCCTGTCGACCATGCTGTCAAAGGAGCGGAGCACCGATTCGACCAGGGCCACGGGAGGGAAGGGTTCGCTGACCAGGTCGATCTTGCCGGCCTCGATCTTCGAAAAATCGAGGATATCGCTGATCAGGCGGAGCAGGCTTTCTCCCGCCACCAGGGTAGTGTCGACAAAGCCCCGCTGTTCCCGATTGAGCGGCGTCTCCCGCAGCAGCTGCATCATGCCGAGAATCGCATTCATCGGCGTGCGGATCTCATGGCTCATGTTGGCGAGAAACTCGGACTTGGCCCGGTTGGCGGCCAGGGCGATCTCCTTGGCCTGCCTGAGGTCGCGGAGCACCCGCATATGGCTGGTCGTATCGCGGCTCACCCCGATCAGCCCCCTGAACGAACCGTCGTCATTTCTGAGGATCGAGATCAAGGTTTCGACCCAGATCACCGAACCGTCCTTGCATTCCCACTCGAATTTCCACAGTCGCGGGGATTCATCGCGGATGCCCCGGGCCTCTCGGGCCAGCCCCTTGCGTACCGCATTCTCGTACATCAAGCGGGATTGCGGTGCCATATTGCTGTAGGGCGACAGGTTGAGAAATTCTTCCGGGCTGTAACCGGTCAGGGCGGTCACCGACGGGGTGACGAAGGTGAACTTGAAGCGGTCGTCCATGACCCAGATCACATCCCGGATATTCTTCAGCAGCAGGCGGTAGCGCTCCTCGCTTTCGCCCAGGGCCTGCCTGGTCCTGTGGTCCCGGGTGACGTCGCGACCGACACCAACCGTGCCGATCAACCGGTCGGCTTCGTCGAACAAGGGGGTCTTGTAGACATCGAGGACCAGATTTTCCCCGCGGACCAGCCCCGACTCGAGAAAACGCCCGGCCTCCCCCGTCTCTCTGACCACCGCATCGGAATCGATGCAGCCATCGCCGAAGGTGAAGTCGAATCCCCGCAGTTTCTCCCGGTCGGCAAAGTAGCGGAAATCCCTGCCGATCGGCTCTTCGGCGGTCTCGCTCATCAGCAGCCGCAGGCAGAGGGCCTTGTTGGCGAAGAGATAACAGTCATGAAGGTCCTTGACCCAGATGAAATCGGGGACCGTATCGGACATCAGCCGCATCAGGTTGTAGATGTCGAGGACCCTCGTCTCGCTCTCGAGCAGGGCCTCCTCCGTTTTCTTGCGTTCGGTGATGTCGGCGAAGAGGGTGAGCATCGCCGCCTCTCCGGCGAAGGCGACGGTATGGGCCGAGAGGAGGGCATGGAGAATCCGTCCATCCCGCGACTGGAAACTGGCCTCGAAATCCTTCACCTGCTCCTGGCGGCTGATCTCGGTCAGGAACCGGGCCCGCTCGTCGGAGACCATCCAGAAATCGAGGACGTTCAGGCCAATGGCCTCCTCCACCCTCACGCCGAGGTAGCGCGAGGCATACCCATTGAGATAGAGTATCCGCCGCTCAGCCATCGAGCTGATGACGACAGGGGCCATGAAATCGTCCATCAGCCGCTGCAGGAGCCGGTCATCGCCGCCAAGCCGCCGCCGGTCGTCGAGCTGCGCCGCTGCTGCGCCAAGCCGCTGTCGCAAGACAACCAGTTCGGCGAGGAGTTCTTCTCTGGTCTTGAGGTCGTCCGCAACCATCACCGTCTCCATCCAGCCATTCGATCATTCAATGATTTCGGTGACTGCCTCCCCCCGGACGGACAGCCCCATGCCAACAGTATATACGTTTTATGAGGATGAAATGAAGGAAAATCAGGCGGGGCCGGAGATGCCGGCCGATCAGTCGGCCAATCGCAGCGGATCGATACCCCGCAGGGCGAAGGCGAGGTACAGATGGGAGGCGGTCGACAGGGAGGCGGCCGGAGTCAGGATGATGTCATCCCACATCGGTTGGCCCGCGGCCACCGTCCCGTCGGGGAAAACGGCATGGGCGGCGATCGGCTCACCGTCCCGGACGGTGATGTAGCCGGCCAGCGACCGGAGCACCTCTTCGGCTCGGGCGTGCCAGATTCCGGCTTCGACCTGGTCCCGGTCCCGTTCGTGTTCACGGGCCAGGCGACGGCAGAGCAGGACGTACTGCGCCGACCACTCCAGCGAGATGACCGCCTGCCGCCGCGACAGCGGCGAGTAGCTGATCCCCCGCAGCGCCCCCTCCTGCCGGACGCCGCAGCGCTCGACCATGGCATCGGCCATCCTCTTGATTTCGGCGAGCCGCGCCTGCCGGTCGGCGCCGAAGCGGCGATCGCCGAGGATCCGGACGAGCGGCAGCCAGTTGATCGTATCGGCGGCCAGGTCCTCAAGACTATCCCGGCGCCACCCTCCCGCCTCCTCGACCTCGCCCCGGCGGAGAAGATGGTGGTCGCGGTCATACATCTTCTCCGCCAGCCAGGCGTAGGCCCGGTCGGCGGCCGCGCGGTAGCGCCCCTCGCCGGTTGCCGCGGCCAGCATGTCGAGGAAGGCGACGGCGCTCTCGTTGTTCTCGGTCGACTTGCGGCGCCACCAGAAGTCCTCGGCCAACCGGCGCGGCCCGATGCGGAAGCCGCCGTCATCGTCCTGGAGGGCGAGGATGAACTGCGCCCGGTCGATGGCAAGCTGCAGGGCCTGCCGCTCGCCGGTCCTGTTGAACCGGTGGAGGGCGCCCAGGCCGAGCCAGGCGTTCTCCCCGGTCTTGACCGACCATTCCCAGTCGTTCCACCACCAGGGCTCGGTAAAACCGCCGATGCGGATCCAGCTGTAGATCCCGGTCGACGGCGCAAAGCCGGCGGCCAGGGTCTGGGGCAGCCCGGGCCGGCCTTCGCCGGCGTTGGCAGCGGCAAAGGTCCTGATGATTTCCGCCCCATGGCGGCTGTCGGCCAGCAGCCGCAGGCCGGTATCGTAGAGCTGGGCGCCATGGCGGCCGATGGCGCTGTTGTCGCCGCCATAGCTGAGGACCAGCCCGGTGCGGGAATCGGCCCGCTCCTCGACCGCTTCAACGAGCCGGGCGGCCAGGGCCTGCCGGTCCGCCGGTGAATCCGGCAGGGCCGGTTCGGCGCGGGCCGGGACGATGGAGGTGAGCACGGTTAGGAGGAGCACGGTAAACAGGATGACCGAACGTGCCGCCGGATAGAAGGTGGTCGTCACGCCCCGTCCACCGTGCCGACAGCGGCGATCAGGCGCAGCAGTTCAGCCAGGTGCATGACCTTCACCGGCGAACCGGCGGCGGTCAGGGCCGTCTTCCACTGCATCAGACAGCCCGAGCAGGTGCTGGTGACGATGTCCGGCTGCAGGGCCAGCACCTTTGCCGCCAGGTCGTCGCGGATCAGCGCCGCCAGTTCGGGGGCGCCGATATGGAACAGTCCGCCCTGGCCGCAGCACTGGGGCCCGCCGGGCAGTTCCACCAGGTCGACGCCGGCTGCCCGCTGCAGGAGCCGGCGCGGCTCCCGGGCGATGGCGACCTCATGGCGGAGGTGGCAGGGATCGTGATAGAAGACCCGCAAGGGGCGTTTCGCCGCCGCCCCGATATGTTCCGGGGCTGCCGTTGCGGCAAGGCCGTCGAGGAACTGCATCATCTCCTCCAGCCGGTCGCCGACCGCCGCCGCCCGCTCCTGCCACAGAGGATCGTCGGCCAGCAGGTCGCGATAGTGGCGGAGATGGGCGAAACAGGAGGCGCAGGAGATGAGGATCGGGCCGGGACGACGTTCCAGAATCTCGATATTGCGACGGGCCAATGCCAGCGCCGTCGCCCCATCACCGGCGGCATGGTGGGCCAGGCCGCAGCAACCGAGGCCCTCCGGGACGACCAGGTCGAAGCCATGGCCGGCCAGCAGGTCGCGGCAGGCCGAAGCGATCTCGGGGAAGAGGTATTCGGCGGCACAACCGGGAAACCAGGTCAGCGCCGCGGCCTGCGGTATCGGCCGGGACACCGGTGCCGGCGCTGCCGGAACCTCCGCCGCCGGCGGTTCGAACATCGCCAGCCGCAGCCGCAGGCCGCTGTCGGGCGGCAACCGCCGGGTCAGGCGGCCGGCGGTCCGTCCCAGTCGCCCGGCCGCACCCAGGATCTCCGGATGGCGCAGCGCCTGGCGGGCCAGGTACTTCTGAAAGCCCTGCCGGCCGTAGAAGCGGGAGAAACCGGAGCGGGCACGGATGGTCTCGCGGTTGACATCGATCCCCCGGGGACAGGCCCTGGTGCAGGCCCCGCACAGCAGGCACTTGGAGAAGATGTCCTCATAGGCCGGGGTCGGCCGGGCGAACTCCGGGACCGTGGCCAGATGGTTGCGGCCCCGGGCGGAATAGGACTCCAGGCCGCCGCTGGCCTTGTAGACCGGGCAGACCACGGTACAGGCCCCGCACTTGGCGCATCGGATGCTGTTGGTCACGGTGATGGGCCCCTGCCGGGTCGGGACCTCATTTCTGCCACAGCAGAAAGGCCTTGATAAAGGAATCGAGATAGCCGTCGAGCACCGCGTCGACGTTGCCCATCTCGTGATCCGTCCGGTGATCCTTGATCAGCCGGTACGGCTGCAGGACATAGGACCGGATCTGGCTGCCCCAGGCGATCTCCTTCTTGTCGCCGCCCAGGCCTTCCTGCTCGACCCGCTTGCGTTCCTCCTCCAGTTCGTAGAGCCGGGAGATCAGCATCTTCATCGCCATGTCCTTGTTGCGGTGCTGCGACCGCTCGTTCTGACACTGGACGACGATGCCGGACGGCAGGTGGGTGATGCGGATGGCCGAGTCGGTCTTGTTGACATGCTGGCCGCCGGCGCCGCTGGCGCGGAAGGTGTCGATACGGATATCCTTCTCGTCGAGGTCGACAGTGACGCTGTCGTCGAGTTCCGGCATCACCATCACCGAGGCGAACGAGGTGTGGCGGCGGCCGCTCGCGTCGAACGGCGAGATCCGCACCAGCCGGTGGATGCCGAGTTCGGACCGCATGTAGCCGTAGGCGTAGCGGCCCTGGATGAGGATGGTGACACTCTTCGTTCCGGCCTCGTCGCCGGGCAGGATATCGAGGATATCGGTCCGAAAGCCCATCCGTTCCGCCCAGCGCAGGTACATCCGCAGCAGGATGCCGACCCAGTCCTGGGCCTCGGTGCCGCCGGCCCCGGCGTGGATGGTGATGATGGCGTTGCTGTTGTCGAGCTCGCCGCTGAACATGCACTCCACTTCGGATACGGCGACCAGATCCTGAAGGTCGGTGAGACGGAGGGCGACCTCATGGAAGGTGTCGTTGTCGTTCTCCTCCATCCCCATCTCGAGGAGCAGGTCGATTTCCTCCAGCTCGTTCCACTTGTTTTCCCAGCCGTTGATGATCTCCTGCAACTGGCCGTGCGCCTTCTGGATCTTCTGGGCGATCTCGGCGTCGTTCCAGAAGTTGGGGGCGAGGGTCTGCTGTTCCAGCCGCTCCATCTCGTCTTTCTTCTGAGCCAGGTCAAAGATGCTCCTTCAGGGCCAGCAGGCGATCCTTCAATTCAGTTATCCTCTGTTTCGAAACAGCTGCACCGGTATCAAGCGTCATGATTGTGTCCTACACGATAAAATTGATCAAAGCCGCCGCCCGGCCGACAGGGGCCGGGCGGCATGTTGTTACAGGTAGTGTCGGCGGCGCCGGCGCCCGGAAACGCTCCAGCCGATGGCGGCCAGCGCCGCTCCGGCGCACAGCGGGGCGAAGAGATGGCCGCCGCGCACCCAGGGGCTTTCTCCTGCCATCAGGATCACATCCTCAGCCGCCGCCCACGGTTCGAACAGCCCGGATTGGCGGACGACCCGGCCAAGCGGGTCGATAAAGCCGGAAATCCCGGTATTGGCGGAGCGGACCAGGCTGCGCCGGGTCTCCACCGAACGGAAGACCGTCATCGCCAGACTGTGATGGGGGGCACTCGATTTACCATACCAGGCGTCATTGGTCAAATTGACAAGCACGTTGGCCCCGTTTCGCACCCACTGGCCGGCGATCGCGGGAAAGATGCTCTCGAAGCAGACCAGCACCCCGATCCGCCCCTGCCGCCAGGCCGGCGGCCGGCCGATGACCCCGGGCGAAAAATCGCCCACCGCCTCGACCAGCGGCGCCAGAAACGGCAGCAGCGGCTTGAGCGGGACATATTCGCCGAACGGGACGAGGTGGCTCTTCGAGTAGCGGTCGATGAACTCGCCGGTCGGGGCGATCAGCACGGCGCTGTTGAAATAATCATACTCCTTCCTGTCCCGGTCGACGACCTCGTACCACGGCGCCCCGGTCAGCAGGGCCATATCGAAGCGGGTGTTCATCCGCTGCAGGTCCTCGACGAACATGCTGCCCTCGGGATAAAAAGGCAGGGCCGTCTCCGGCCACACCACCAGGGTCGGCCGCCGCGGCCCATCGCCGCCGGCAAACAGCGAGGCGGTTCGGTCGATATAGGTGGCCACCGTCTTTCCCTGGTTCTCGGGCGACCATTTGAGGTCCTGGTCGATATTGCCCTGGACGATGCCGATCGGCATCCGCTCGGCCCCGGCCATCTGCTGCCCGACCTGGTGCCAGCGCACCGCCGAGTAGACCGCCACACCGGCGATCACGAGGACGACAGGCGCGGCCAGCCTCAGCCGCCCCGCCCCGGGTCCGGATCCGGCGCTGAGCAGCAGGGCCAGCAGGGTGTTGACCAGGACCAGGAGAAAGGTGACGCCGTGGTGGCCGAGAAGGTCGGCCACCTGGATCAGCATCGGCTGCCCCCACAGGGCATAACCGAGGTCCATCCACGGGAAGCCGCTGAACAGCCAGCCGCGCAGCCAGTCCAGACCGACCCAGAGGGCCGGCACCAGCCACAGGGCGGCCGGAGCGGGCAGCGTCTCGCCCAGCATTCGGGCGCCGAGGGCGAAGAACCCGACATACAGGGCCATGTACAGGGCGAGCAGGCCCAGCGCCGGCACCGAGAAATACCATGGCAGGCCGCCGTAATGGCCGAGCACGGTGACAATCCAGTAGAGCAGGACGAGAAAGTGGACCATCCCGGCGACCAGCCCGGTCCGGAAGGCCCGGCCCCGGATCCCGCCCCGAAGAGTCAGCAGCAGCGGCACCAGGGCGACCGCCAGCAACGGCCACAATCCCGGCCCGCCGGGAAAAGCGAGGGCCAGCAGCAGCCCCGACAACACGGCCGCCGGCAGCGGTGAACGGACGGTCAGCAGCATCAAACCGACTCCGTGGCTGCCAGGCGCGTGATTTCGATCATCTTGATGTGGCGCTTGGCGGCGCTTCTGACCACCAGCCGCAGGCCGTTGACCTCCACCGTATCGCCGACCAGGCCGAGACGGCCGAGGATGTGGATGACCAGCCCGCCGATCGACACGTACGGGCCTTCCGGCAGTTTCAGGTCGAAATGCTCCTCCACCTTCTCGAGATCGACCCGGGCATGGACCATGATCGTGTTGTCGTTGACGATCTCGAGATTGTCCTGGTCGTCGTCGTACTCGTCGTCGATCTCACCGACGATCTCCTCGACGATGTCCTCCATCGTGATCAGGCCGCGGATGGCCCCGAATTCGTCGGTCACCATCGCCATATGCACCTTGTTCTTCTGAAACTCCCGGAACAGTTCGCCGATCGGTTTGTTCTCGGGGACGAAGTGGACCGGGCGGAGGAAGCTGTCGAGGGTTATCGGACCGGCCTGCGGCCGGGCGCAGATCTTCAGCAGGTCCTTGGCGTGGATGATGCCGATGACCCGATCGGCGTTGCCGCGGTAGACCGGGATGCGGGTGAAACCGTTCTCGATCACCAGGTCGACCAGTTCCGACAGCGAGGAGGATTCATCAAAATCGACGATCTCGGCGGCCGGGGTCATGATCTCGGCCGCCACCGTCTCCCGGAAATCGAAGATGGAGTTGATCATCTTCTCTTCCATGCTGGTGATCAAGCCCTGCTCCTCGCCCTCCTCCAGCAGATCCTGGATCTCCTGTTCGAGATCGGCGGTCGTCTCCGGCCGCCCGAAGGAGACCAGCGCCAGCAGACGTTTCAGAATACCTTTGCGTTCAGCAGCATCCTGCTGATCAGCGACATTGTCCGTTTCCATGTATCGTTCGGGAACAGGGGTTCGAGATGGAGGGCCGGGATCTTCAGGCAGCGCTGCCTATCCCTGCTCGTGGCGGGAAGGTGTCCTCCGGTAATGCCAAGACATTTATCATCGACGGGGGAAAAAGCAATATCGGCGCGACTCCTCCCTGCATTTTTCCAAGGCCCAGCCCTTACCCGCCATCGCTCCACGGATCGCCTCCGTTGTTCGCGAAGCCGCGCTGCTCCTGGCCTGGCGGCGACGATGCATCTTTTTTCTTTGCTATTTGGAGAGGCGAGACTATAGTAGGCTCGAATTATTGACTGTCCACTTCCGGTTCATTTCCGCAACATCATTGCCCTGGACAGCAGTGCGACACTTCTTCATCATACCATACGAGGAACAGTTTGGAAGGAAAGGTTCTTATCGCCAACCGGGGAGAAATCGCCATCCGGATCATGAATGCCTGCAAGGATCTCGGTCTCGATTACGCCGTGGTCTACACCGAGGCCGACAAGGATTCCGAGCATGTCCAGCGCAATATCACCTTTGGCCCCGGCCAGAACGCCTGGCGGATAACCAGCTACACCGAACCCAACGATATCCTGGCGGTGGCCGATCACACCGGCTGCACCGCCATCCATCCGGGCTACGGCTTCTTTTCCGAGGATTACCGTTTCGCCCGCCGGGCCTCGAACCGCGACCGGGCCCTGACCTTCATCGGCCCGAGCTGGGAAGTCATCAAGAGTCTCGGCGACAAGATCAACACCAAACGCACCGCCAACCAGCTCGGCATCCCGACCATCCCCGGCACCGACGCCCCGATCTACAACGAGATGGAGGCCGAGGAGATCGCCCTGCGGCTGCTCGAGGGCCAGGAGGCCGACGGCATCGACAACCCGTCGATTCTCGTCAAGGCGGCGGCCGGCGGCGGCGGCATGGGGATCGAGGAGGTCACCGAGATCGAGCATTTCCGCCGGATCTACCGCCAGCTGCAGAACTATGCCAAACGCCAGTTCGGCGACGGCGGGGTCCTGATCGAGCAGTGCCTGCGGGACTACAACCACCTCGAGGTCCAGCTGGTCTGCTCCAAGCACGGCGAACGGATCCACTTCGGCACCCGCAACTGCACCATCCAGTCGACCGGCCGGCAGAAACGGGTCGAGGCCTCCCCCGGTTTCCACCCTTCCTGCTTCGCCTACGACTTCGACGAACAGAAGGTCCTCGACCAGATCGTCGAGTACTCGCTCAAACTCGCCGCCCACGTCAACTACGACAACGTCGGCACCTGGGAGTGGATCGTGTCCCGCAGCGGCCAGCCCTACCTGCTCGAAGTCAACACCCGGATCCAGGTGGAGAACGACATCTCGGCCCGCATCAGCTACATCAACGGCCGGCAGCCGAATCTGCTGCGCGAGCAGATCCGCCTCGGCCTCGGCGACAGGATCGGCTATCGCCAGGCCGATGTCGACTTCCGCGGCGCCGCCATCGAGCTGCGCATCGTCGCCGAGGATACCCGACGGGGGTTCGCCCCGTGGATCGGCACCATCACCGACTTCACCTTCCCGCAGCACGAGTGGTCGGCGGTGTACACCCATGTCCCCTTCGACCGGCCCTACCCCATCCCCAGTGATTTCGACCCCAATCTCGCCCTGGCCCTGGTCTGGGGCGACTCGATGGACGAGGCCAAGGCCCGGGCCGCCAGCTTCATCGACGAGGTGGTGATCCGCGGTAAGGATTCCAGCGACAACCCGATCGTCACCAATCTGGCATACCTCAAAAACAATCTGGATCGCCTGCTCGCCTTCTAAGACCAGCACCGGACGAAACACTGCCCCTATGAACGAACAGTTAAAACAACTGCATAAAATCGAAGAGCGGATCAACTATCTGCTGCAGGTCAAGGATTTCACCAGCTGGGGCAACCTGGACGGCTTCAAGTCCACCTGCGACCGCCTCAAGCAGACCGTCTACGATCATACCGTCGAGGAACTGTCCGGCGAGATCCGCAAGCTCGACGAGTCGATCAGCTTTCTCGAGGAACGGGCCGAGGAACAACTGACCCCGATGGAGCGGGTGCGGATCGTCCGCAGCGCCCAGCGTTTCAGTCTCAAGGACATCCTCGAGAACGTCTATGAGGACTATACCGAGCTCGGCGGCGAGGGCGACGCCAATATCGACCCGGCGATGATCTGCGCCAAGGCCACCATCGTCCGCCGCATCAAGAACAAGCCCTACACCGCCTCGGTGATGGTCATCGGCCAGGAGACCGGCCACGGCGAGGAGTTCCGCAACGGCGGCTCCTGCCGGCCCGAAGGCAACGCCAAGGCCAAGCGGTTCATGAAGGTCGCCGAGACCGAAGGCATCCCGATCCATTTCTACATCTTCACCCCCGGCTCCTACCCGGTCGAGGAATACCCCGGCGCCGCCCAGCAGATCGCCCGCAACATCTTCGCCATGACCAAGCTGCGGGTGCCGATGATCTCGCTGATCTCGGAAGGCGGTTCCGGCGGGGCCGAGGCAATCGGCCTCTCCGACTACCGCCTGATGGTCACCCACGGCTACTACTCGGTCATCTCGCCGGAGGGAGCGGCGGCCATCGAAGGCCAGATCAGGGAAGGATCGAAGGTGCCGAAGGAGCTGATCGAGGTCTGCGCCGACCGGCTGCGCCTCACCGCCTACGACAACCTGAAAAACGGCACCATCGACCGGATCATCCATGAACCGCTGCTCGGTGCCCGGCGCGACGACTTCAACTTCTTCGCCACCCTGCGCTCGGAGATGCTCCGGGCGACCGACCAGGTGGTCCTGGCGACCAAGAGCTTCCGCGCCTTCCGGACCTGGGAGATCGGCCGCAAGAAGAACACCTCGGAGGCGCAGGAACTGCAGGTCGAGGTCCCGTGGGATCTCAATCGCGACGAGGTCAGGCGGCTACTGGCCCAGCGATCGAAAAAATACCTGAGCATGGCCCGGCACGGATTCACCGGCACCCCCGGCACCGGCGCCCACCTCGCGCACCAGGCCTGGGCCGGGGTTGAAAAGGTCTATTACACCCTGCGCTACGACATCTTCAAGAACCACAAGCGGCAGGTGCACAAGGTGATCAAGGATGTCTCCGGCGAAGGCTCGGTGATGCTCAAGCGGATCACCGAACCGTTCCACGCCGTGGTCAATTTCTGGTCCGACAAGAAGAAGGGCCGGAAGCCGGCGCCGCGTCTCGCCGTCCCGCCGAGTCCCGGCCAGGAGAACGGTCGGATAGTCGATCCCCTCGAGCTGACCGACACCTACACCAGCCCGCTGGCCAACGAGGACCGGACCGTCACCTGCCCGAATGCCGCCAGATACGGCTGCAAGGACCTGTGGATCCCCGATCTCTACGGCGAATTCGCCGGGGTCTGCGAGACCTGCGGCCACCACTTTCCGCTCGAGCACCAGTGGTACCTGAAGAACATCTTCGACCCCCGTTCGCTCAAGTTCTTCAACAACGGGATCACCTCCGGCAATCCCCTGGAGTACACCGGCTTTACCGAGCGGCTGGGGGTGTCGAAGAAGAAGACCGGCAGGAATTCCGGCAACATGACCTTCCATGCCCAGGTCAACGGCATCAAGATCATCGTCGCCATGCTCTACTCCGATTTCCGCAACGGCACGGTCGGTTCGGCCGAGGGCGAGAAATTCGTCCAGGCCTGCCAGTTGGCGAAACGGAAGAAGCGGCCGTTCCTCGCCTACATCCATACCACCGGCGGCATCCGCATCCAGGAGGGAACGCTGGGCGTGATCCAGATGCCGAAATGCACGATGGCGGTCAGGGAGTACATCGATGCCGGCGGCCTCTACATCGTCGTCTACGACAACAACTCCTACGCCGGTCCGGTGGCCTCCTTCCTCGGCTGCTCGCCGTATCAGTTCGCCATCCGCTCCAGCCGGGTGGGTTTCGCCGGGCCGCGCGTCATCCGCGAGACCACCGGAGTCGATATCCCACCGGATTATCACTCCGCCCGCAATGCCTTGAAACGCGGGCATATCCAGGGTATCTGGGACCGGCGGGAATTCCGCCGCAATCTCCACAAGGCCCTGCTGACCATGGGCAGTCCGAGCCTGTATTACCGGTAGCAAGGGCAAGGACATAGAGGCGGGACGCACATCATTGATTTTTCCGGATCGGGCGGGATTCGGTCTTGACGTCACTACCCGCCTGTGATACATACATGGCACCAATGCCACAGGTGAGGGCCGTTAGCTCAATTGGTAGAGCATCTGACTCTTAATCAGCAGGTCCCCGGTTCGACTCCGGGACGGCCCACCAA
>JROS01000066.1:19761-25630 GCA_000769715.1 Desulfobulbus sp. Tol-SR | reverse complement strand
GTATATTCTCCTGAAATTCCCCTGGGTGGGGATCACCGAGCATGTGCCGGCCATTCGCGACGCCCTGCGCTATCCCGACCAGATCGCGGCCGGACTCACCCTTGAATTTCTGATGACCCGCTTCCGCGAGTACATCACTGAGTGCCGGCGGCTGCAGCGGAAATACGCCTCCGAGATCAGGATCTTCACCGCGATCGAGATCGAGACTTACAGCGGCTATGAACAGTTCATCCCTGACCTGATCGCGACCTTCCAGCCGGACTACCTGGTCGGTTCCGTCCATTTCGTCGACGATATGGGCTTCGATTACTCCCGGGAGCAGTATGACCGGACCGCCGCGGCGGTCGGCGGCAAGGACGCCCTCTACTGCCGCTATTTCGATCAGCAGTACGAGATGATCAAACTCCTGCAGCCGGCGGTGGTCGGCCACTTCGACCTCATCCGGATCTTCGACCCCGAGTACCAGTCCAGGCTCCGGCAACCGGCGATCATGGAGCGGATCCGGAGAAACCTGGCCCTCATCCGGGATCTCGACCTCATAATGGACTTCAACCTCCGCTCCCTGCTGAAGGGGGCGAGCGAACCCTACATCTCCAGGCCGATCCTGCAGATTGCCAGGGACATGGGGATCGCCGTCGTCCCCGGTGATGACTCGCACGGCCTGGACTCGGTGGCGGCGAACATGGACACAGGGGTCGCCATTCTGGCGGCAATGGGGTTCGACACCAATTGGCGTCAACCCAAACTGCTGACCTGTTGATTCCCGACCCGGCCGCCGCCGCTCACAGCGGCACCCGACGCTTGCCGATACCGCCGTATCGTGCCTGGCCGCCGAGCGGCCACAGCGCCGCCCCCCTCACCTTTTCGGTTTTTGCCCTATGTCCGCCAACCTCAAAGTACTGTTCGCCCTGACCCTGATCCATTTCACCGGCGACTTCTATACCGCCTTCATCAGCCCGCTGTTTCCGGTGTTTGTCGACAAACTCGGCCTGTCCCTGACCCAGGTCGGCGTCCTGGCCGGGACGATGCGGCTGCTGGCCTTCATCATCCAGCCGACCGTCGGCTACCTCGCCGATCGCAATCCCACCCGGGCCTTCATCTTCACCGGCCTGGCGCTGACGATCGTCTTCGTGCCGCTGGCGGGTATCGCCCCCAATTTCCGGCTGCTGCTGCTGTGTGTCGCCCTCGGCTCGATCGGCTCGTCGATGTTCCACCCCTCGGTCACCGGGATGGTGCCGGTCTATGCCGGCTCGAAGGCCGGGTTCTCGATGTCGCTGTTCAACACCGGCGGCACCCTGGCCTTCGGTCTCGGGCCCCTGTTCATCACCTGGTACGTCGCCACCTTCGGCCTGACCGCCATGCCGTGGACGATGGTCGCCGGACTGCTGGTGCTGCTCTATCTGGTGAAGGTGATTCCGCCGCCGCAGAGCGAAGGGCTCAAGCGCTCGGGGTTCTTCGGGGCGCTGAAGGAAAGCCTGGGCGACGCCTGGAAGGTCGTCGCCCTGATCTGGCTGGTGATGTTCATGCGGGCGATCGTCGGTCAGTCGTTTCTGACCTTCATGCCGGTGCTCTACGTCAAGGAAGGGTTCAGCGTCGTCGCCGCCGGGGCCATCTATTCCCTGTTCACCGTGTCGGGCACGGTCAGCGGCCTGCTGTCCGGCCACATCTCCGACCGCATCGGCTTCAAGCCGGTCTTCCTGTTCTCCTACCTGCTGATGGCCCCGGCCCTCTGGCTCCTGCTGCAGCTGAGCGGCAACTGGGTCTACCTCGGGTCGGCCCTGGCCGGCGCCCTGGTCCTGGCCCCTCTCCCCCTGGGGGTGACGATGGCCCAGACCCTGGCCCCGAAAGGCCGGTCGATGGTGGCGAGCCTGATGATGGGCTTTGCCTACGGCCTCGGGGGCGCCATCACCCCGATCGTCGGCATACTGGCCGATACCTACACCATCCGCCCGGTATTGCTGGTGATCGCCGCCATCCCCCTGCTGACCCTGCCGATCATCGCCCTCTTCCCGAAAACACGCAGCAACGGCTGAGGCCTGTTTCTCAGGCAATAACCACGAAATCGGCCGCCGTTATATTTTGTGGTTTACTGGTCAGGGTCGCGAATTGAACGGCTGTACCGCCGCCGCTGCCGTCAGTATCGTAGAGCAGAGCGCCGGTGGTCGTGTTGTAGAGGACGTAGTCGTTGGAATCTGCAGCCAACCCGGTAGCCGACGCCCTGAACATTGCCGGGTCCAATACTCCTGTAGTCAGTTTGGCAAAGATGGTTCGATCCAGACTGATGGTATCGTCTATATGGGAAAAATCACCGATACTGTCGTTGTTGGCGGCAGCACTCAGCGGAGAATCAAAAGCAAAGGTGTCCGCCCCGGCACCTCCTGCCAGGAAATCATTGCCGCCCGCACCGTTGAGGATATCATTTCCACCCCAGCCATTCAGAACATTTGCCGCAGTGTTGCCGACAACGGTGTTGTTCAGATTATTGCCATTGCCGTTGATCGCTGCCGTCCCGATCAGCCTGAGGGTTTCCATGTTGGCACTGAGCGTGGAGCTGACAGTTGAAAATACGGTGTCGATCCCGGCGTTGGCCGCTTCCCAGGTGAGATCAGCGGCCACATCGACATAATAGATGTCATTGCCGAGGCCTCCGGCCATGGTGTCGGTCCCTGCCCCGCCATAAAGGATATCACCTCCACCGCCGCCGGAGAGGATATCACTCCCCCCTCGGCCATTCAGAAAATTGGCGGCATCGTTGCCGACCAGACTATTGTTCAAGGCGTTGCCTGTCCCGTTTATGGCGGCTGGGCCGAAGAGTGTCAGGTTTTCGATATTGGCCCCCAGGGTCCAGGTCACTGAAGAAAATACCTTGTCGATCTCCGTCCCCGAGGTGCTGGTCTCCGTCGTCACATCGCCTGTATTTTCGACAAAATAGGTGTCATTGCCGGTGCCGCCCACCATGGTGTCGATGCCCGGACCACCGTTGAGGGTATCGTTGCCGGCGCCACCGGAGAGAGTGTCGTTTCCCGCCCCCCCTTTGAGAACGTTCGCCGCATCGTTGCCGGTCATGGTGTTGTCGAGTGGGTTGCCGGCGCCATCGATTGCTGCAGCGCCATTGAGTGTCAGGTTTTCAAAGTTCGCCCCCAGTTTCCAACTGACAGACGCGAAGACGGCATCGATCTCCGTCGGCAAGGTGCTCGTCTCCGTAATCACGTCGCCGGCGTTGTCGACATAATAGGTGTCGTCGCCGACGCCGCCCTCCATGGTGTCGATACCCGCAAATCCCTGAAGGATGTCATTGCCGGCTTCACCTTTGAGGATGTTGTTCGCGTTGTTGCCCAGAATGATATTGTCCAACCCGTTACCGGTGCCGTTGATTGCAGATGTGCCGGCAAGCGCCAATTGTTCAAGATTCGCCCCCAAGGTCCAGGAAACTGAAGAGATCACCGTATCAATCTCTGTCGCCGAATCGCCTTCTTCCATGACAACGTCACTGGAGCTATCGACAACATAGGTGTCATTCCCGGTGCCACCGATCAGGATGTCGTTGCCGGCCTCGCCATACAATTGATCGTTGCCGGCGCCGCCGCCGAGGATATTGGACGCCGCGTTCCCGATCAGGATGTTGTCCAGTTCGTTGCCCGTACCGTTGATCGCCGCCGGGCCGTCGAGACGCAGATTCTCGAGATTCGCCCCCAGGGTCCATCTGATGGTGGAGACCACCGTATCGATCTCGGTTACTGTCGTGCTGTCCTCGTTGATCACGTCGCCGACGCTGTCGACATAGTACCAGTCGTTGCCGGCACCGCCGGTCAGGGTATCGTTGCCGACTCCACCGTACAGCTTGTCGTCACCATCATAGCCATAGAGTGAATTATCCGCGGAGTTGCCGACGATGGTATTGTTGAGTGCATTACCGATCCCGTCGATCGCCTGTTCTACCCATTCTCCGGTCACTTGGTTTTTTGTGCCGGTGAGATACAGCTGCTCGAGGTTGGCCCCCAGGGTCCAATCGACGGTGGATATCACCGAATCTGTCTCGTCCGCCGCCTCGCCATCTTCGGTGATCACGTCGCCGGTGCTATCGACATAGTACCAGTCGTTGCCGGCGCCGCCGATCAGGGTATCGTTGCCGGCGCCGCCATCGAGGTAATCGTCGCCGGCGCCGCCATTCAATACATTATCGGCGGTATTGCCGATAATCACATTGTTCAGCGCATTGCCGGTGCCGTCGATCGGCGCTGTACCTGTAAGGACCAACTCCTCGAGGTTGGCACCCAGGGTCCAGGTCACCGTCGACAGGACCCTGTCGTATTCGCCGGGGACAAGCCCCGTTTCGCTGATGACATCGGTTTGGCTGTCGACAACGTACGTATCGTCACCATCGCCACCGACCAGGGTATCGTTGCCGGTCCCGCCGTCGAGGTAATCGCTGCCGTCTAAACCAGACAGAGTGTCATTGCCGCCCAATCCCTCCAGAATATCGTCTTCTGCCGTACCATTGATAGTGTTGTCAGTTTCATCACCGGTTAAATTAGCCATAGCTTTCCTCGATATTTTATTTGCTCCAATTACACAACTGAGCCGACCCGAGCCGGTCCCTGAAAGTTTCCTGGAAATATTTCAATGTATTCGCTTGTGCTTGGATAAGCGAAACCAGCGCGGCAATGCCATGGCAGAGCAAAGGTATTGCCTCCGTCCGAGAAAAAGGACATCTTTGTTCACAGGTCCTGGTGGATATTCACAATGGAGACTGACCTTTCAAGCAGCCGATACTATCCGATGAAAAGAGGACCAATTTCTACGCTAGACTATCACGAGAAGAGTCTTAATGCAAATCTCCCTTCTGCCGTTCTGTCGATGTCCAAACGATTTCAAAATTTCTCACCCCATATCATCCTGATTTCACGAACCATCTGATAAATAACGGGCATCAATGCCTGATGCCGGTCAAGACACGGACACAGATACATCGCTCTTTTCCCTCGGAAATCGGTGGATGCGGTGAAGTTCCTTTCGCCATGCCTTACTGGCGGCAAGGTCGGCAACCGATTGGCCTGATACACGTCATGGGTATCCGCCGACCCGGGGCGAAAAGATGATAATCGGCCTCAACTAGAGCTTGCTTTTCGCTGCGGCTTCATTTTACCTGAACAGGTTCGACTGCCGGTTCGGTCATCACCCGGATTCCCGACCGTGAACACTATCCGGTTCCATACCACGCCAGATATCCCTTTATCCCAAGGAGCGCCCATGCCCAGACGTGACGACATCCATAAGATTCTGATCATCGGTTCCGGCCCCATCGTCATCGGCCAGGCCTGTGAATTCGACTATTCCGGGACCCAGGCCTGCAAGGCGCTGCGCTCCCTCGGCTACCAGGTGGTGCTGGTCAATTCCAACCCGGCGACCATCATGACCGATCCGGGCATGGCCGATGTCACCTATATCGAGCCGCTCAACGTCAAGACCCTGGAAAAGATCATCGCCGCCGAACGGCCCGATGCCATCCTCCCCAACCTCGGCGGCCAATCGGGCCTCAACCTCTCGTCCGAACTGTATCGCGCCGGGATCCTCGAGCGTTACGGGGTGAAGGTCATCGGCGTCAACATCGACGCGATCGAGCGGGGCGAGGACCGGATCGCCTTCAAGAAGACCATGGACCGCCTGGGCATCGATATGCCGCGCAGCACGGCCGTCACCACCCTCGAGGACGCCGAGAAGGTCGCCGCCGAGTTGGGCTATCCGGTGGTCATCCGTCCGGCCTACACCATGGGCGGCACCGGCGGCGGCCTGGTCTCGAATCTGGAGGAACTGCGCACGGTCGTCGCCCGCGGCCTGGCCGCCAGCCTGATCCATCAGGTGCTGGTGG
>JROS01000066.1:0-19738 GCA_000769715.1 Desulfobulbus sp. Tol-SR | reverse complement strand
CCCCTCCCGCTCCTCCGCCCTGGCCTCCAAGGCCACCGGCTTCCCGATCGCCCGCGTCTCGGCGCTGCTGGCCGGCGGCCTGACGATGGATGAAATCCCCTACTGGCGCGACGGCAGCCTGGAGCAATACACCCCGTCGGGCGATTACGTGGTGGTCAAGTTCGCCCGCTGGGCCTTTGAAAAATTCGCCGGCATCGAGGACAAGCTGGGCACGCAGATGCGCGCCGTCGGCGAGGCCATGAGCATCGGCAAGAACTACAAGGAGGCGCTGCAGAAGGCGATCCGCAGCCTCGAGATCAACCGCTACGGTCTCGGCTTCGCCAAGGACTTCAACAGGCTGCCGCTCGCCACCCTGATAGAGCGGCTGGCCCATGCCACCAGCGAGCGGCAGTTCCTGATGTACGAAGCCCTGCGCAAGGGCGCGAGCATCGACCAGCTGCACGCGATCACCCATATCAAGGCCTGGTTCATCGAGCAGATGCGGGAACTGGTGCAGGTGGAGGAGGAGATCCTGGCCTGCAAGGGCCGGCCCCTGCCGCACGACCTGCTGCGCCGGGCCAAGCAGGACGGGTTCGCCGATCTCTACCTGGCCCGGCTGCTGGGGGTGCCGGAGGGCACCATCCGCGACCAGCGGGTCGCCATCGGCGTGGTCGAAGGGTGGGAACCGGTGCCGGTCAGCGGGGTGGACGACGCCGCCTATTATTACTCGACCTACAACGCCCCGGACCAGGTGCCGGTCAGCAACCGCCGCAAGATCATGGTGCTGGGCGGGGGACCGAACCGCATCGGCCAGGGGATCGAGTTCGACTACTGCTGCGTCCATGCGGCGATGGCGATCCGCGAGGCCGGGCTCGAGTCGATCATGGTCAACTGCAATCCCGAGACGGTGTCCACCGATTACGACACCTCGGACAAGCTCTACTTCGAACCGCTGACCGTCGAGGACGTGCTCAGCATCTATCGCAAGGAAAAGCCGGAGGGGATCATCGTCCAGTTCGGCGGC
This sequence comes from Desulfobulbus sp. Tol-SR, assembly GCA_000769715.1. Classification (GTDB taxonomy): domain Bacteria; phylum Desulfobacterota; class Desulfobulbia; order Desulfobulbales; family Desulfocapsaceae; genus Desulfoprunum. Next base: position 18,735 of record JROS01000066.1, on the reverse strand, counting down.
CAGACCCCGCTCAACCTGGCCCGGGAGCTGGCCGAGGCCGGGGTGACCATCCTCGGCACTACCCCTGAGACCATCGACCTGGCCGAGGACCGCGACCGCTTCAACCAGATCATGCGCCGCCTCGCCATCCCTCAGCCGGAGTCGGGGATGGCCGCCAGCGCCGCCGAGGCGCTGGCGATCGCGGCGAAAATCGGCTATCCGCTGATGGTCCGCCCGTCCTACGTCCTTGGCGGCCGCGGCATGGAAATCGTCCATGACGACCAGATGCTGCAGCGCTATCTCAACGTGGCGGTGGAGGAGATCACCCCCGAGCGGCCGGTGCTGATCGACAAGTTCCTCGACAACGCCATCGAGGCCGAGGCCGATGCCATCGCCGACGGCGGCAACGCCTTCGTCCCGGCGGTCATGGAGCATATCGAGCTGGCCGGGATCCACTCCGGCGATTCGGCCTGCGTCATCCCGCCGATCAGCATCCCGACCCGGCACCTCGACACCATCCGCGAGTACACCCGCCGGATCGCCATCGAACTGCGGGTGGTGGGGCTGATGAACATCCAGTACGCCATCCAGAACGATACGGTGTACGTGCTGGAGGCCAACCCCCGGGCCTCGCGCACCGTGCCGATCGTCTCCAAGGTGTGCGGCCTGTCGATGGCCCGCCTGGCCACCCGGATCATCCTCGGCAAGACCCTGGCCGACCTCGACCTGCGGGAGATCCAGATCCCCTATTTCGGAGTCAAGGAGGCGGTCTTCCCCTTCAACATGTTCCCCGAGGTCGACCCCGTGCTCGGCCCGGAGATGCGCTCCACCGGCGAGGTGCTGGGCCTGGCCCGCTCCTTCGGCCGCGCCTTCTTCAAGGCCCAGGAGGCGACCCAGTCGATCCTGCCGCTGCACGGCACCGTCCTGTTCACCATCGCCGATCGCGACAAGCAGGCGGCGCTGGAGCCGGTGCGCCGCTTCCGCGAGCTGGGATTCACGATCATGGCCACCGCGGGCACCCACCGCTTTCTCCAGGAAAAGGGGATCGAGACCCAGGCGGTGTCCAAGCTGGGGGTCGCCGGACCGACCTTGCTCGACGCGATCACGAACGGCCGGATCCACCTGGTGATCAACACCCCCACCGGCAAAAAAGGGTCGGCCGACAGCTCGAATATCCGCAAGGCGGCGATCAAATACAAGATCCCCTACATCACCACCACCGCGGCGGCCATCGCCGCGGCCAAGGGGATCGAGGCCATCCGCGAGGGCGAGGCCAGGGTGCGGTCGCTGCAGGACTACCACGCGGAACTGCGGTGATCCGGCGATGGCCCGGCCCTGCGCCCGTCGTCAAGGGCCGGCCAGGCCGCAACTTCCGCCGCTGACGGCGGATGAAGGTTTGCATTCCATCAACTCGAGGTCATCATGGGCGGTCTTTTCGGGGTTGTCTCCGACAGCGATTGCGTCGCCGATCTGTACTACGGCACGGACTATCACTCCCACCTGGGCACCAGGCGCGGCGGCATGGCGGTGCGCAACGAGCACGGCTTCCATCGCGCCATCCACAATATCGAGAACAGCTACTTCCGCTCCAAATTCGAGGCGGAGCTGGGCCGCTTTCATGGCCGGCAGGGGATCGGAGTCATCAGCGACACCGATCCCCAGCCGCTGATCATCGGCTCGCACCTCGGGACCTTCGGCATCGTCACCGTCGGCCGGATCAACAACATGGCCGAGCTGGTCGCCAAGGCCTTTGCCGGCAGGAGCTATTTCTCCGGTACCAGCGACGGCATCACCAACCCGACCGAGGTGGTGGCGATGCTGATCTGCCGGGAGGACAGCTTCGAGGCCGGGATCCGCGCCGCCCAGGAGGCGATCCAGGGGTCGTGCTCGCTGCTGCTGCTGACCGAGGGGGGCATCTACGCCGCCCGCGACCGCCTGGGACGGACCCCGCTGGTGGCCGGACGGCGGCCGGGGGCGACGGCGATCAGCTCCGAGACCTGCGCCTTTCCCAACCTGGGGTTTGACACGGCCTATTTTCTCGGCCCCGGCGAGATCCTCTTCATGACCGCCGACGGCTGGGAACAGCGCCAGGCCCCGGGCGAGCGGCTGCAGATCTGCTCCTTCCTCTGGGTCTACTACGGCTACCCGGCCTCGGAATACGAGGGCATCAACGTCGAGGACGTGCGCTACCGCTGCGGCGCCGCCCTGGCCCGCCATGACGACGTCGAGGTGGATCTGGTCGCCGGCATTCCCGATTCCGGCATCGGCCACGCCATCGGTTACGCCGGCGAGAGGCAACTGCCCTACAGCCGGCCGTTCGTCAAGTACACCCCGACCTGGCCGCGCAGCTTCATGCCCCAGAACCAGGCGATGCGCGACCTGGTGGCGAAGATGAAGCTGATCCCGGTACGGCGGCTGATCGACGGCCGGCGCCTGCTGTTCTGCGACGACTCGATCGTCCGCGGCACCCAGCTCAAGGACAACGTCCAGATCCTCTTCGGCTGCGGCGCCTGCCAGGTCCATATGCGGATCGCCTGCCCCACCCTGATCCACCCCTGTCCCTTCATCAACTTCTCGTCCTCGCGCTCGACCCTGGATCTGGCGGGGCGGAAAACGATCAAGGCGCTCGAGGGGGTCGAGGACCGCGACCTGGACCAGTACGCCCGGGCCGGTTCGGCCAAAAATCTGGCGATGGTCGACAGGATCCGCGATCAGCTGCACCTGAGCTCGCTCCGCTATCAGACCCTCGACGATCTGGTGGCGGCGATCGGCCTGCCCAAGGAACGGCTGTGCACCCACTGCTGGGACGGGAGCAGCCACTACTGAGATCCGGAGATCTCTCCCTGACGGTCAAGATGACAGCGGGGGTAGGTCGAGATGACAGCGGGGGTAGGTCGAGGCGACAGTGGGGGAAGGCCGAAATCTCGTCATTCCCGGTAGGGCGAAGGACATGATGCCGCCCCCGCCGTCATCTCGAAGCGAAGCGAGAAATCTCGTTGTTCCCGGTAGGGCAAAGGACATGATGCCGCCCCCGCCGTCATTTCGAAGCGAAGCGAGAAATCTCGTTGTTCCCGGTAGGGCAAAGGACATGATGCCGCCCCCGCCGTCATTTCGAAGCGAAGCGAGAAATCTTGGTTTTCCCTGCGGGGCATGCTCCCAGGCCTGTTTGAGATCTCTCCCTGGCGGTCGAGATGACAGCGGGGGTAGGTCGAGGCGACAGTGGGCCAAGGGCGCGATGACAGGATCCGCAACTGGTCTTTTGGCAGCAGGTTCGAATGAGTGAACAAACCGGACGACGGCAGCCGCCTGACGACCGGAAGGAGCTGTGCTGTTACCACAGGTGCCAGCTGCCGGTCAGTACCACATAGCCGGCCAGGCTGACATTGGTCACCGCATGGGCGACGACGCAGGAGAGGAGGTCTTTGCGGCAGATCCAGAGAAAGGACATCAGCAGGCCGAAGGCGATCGCCGCCGGCCATTCCTGCAGCTGGTGGCCGGAGGTGAAGGCCGCCGTCGACAGGGCGATCGCCGGCCATGACCACTCGCCGGGCCGCACCGCGTTGACCGAGCGGTCGTCGAGCGCGGTCTGCAGCGCCTGCCGGTCGCCTTGCCGGCGCGCCTGGTCCCACTGCAGGGCGAGGCGGAAGATGAAGCCCCGCATCAGCAGTTCCTCGAACACCGGCACCAGCAACCCGGCCGCAGCCAGCCGCAGGACAAAGGAGCCGGTCGACCACGGCGCTGTCGGCCGCTGATCAACGAAGGGCGTGAGCAGACCGATCCACAGCACCGCCCCCACCAGCCCGGCGGCCAGACCGACGGCAATCGAGAGCGCGGGCGCCCGGGGCCCGCGCAGCGAACAATACCAGCGCCGCGCCCAGGCCAGCAACAGCACCACGACCACGACGCGCAGGCCGTAATTGACCTCGGGCGCCACCAGATCGCCAAGCAGCGAGGCGATCGCCACATAGGCCAGATAGGGAATGGCGTAGGGGAGCAGGAGTTGGCGGTTGACAAGCATATACGGCGACCGCAGGACGTCAGCCGCCGCACCGGTCGGGCGGCGCCGCGGCCGCCTCCTCCCGCTCCAGCCTCCGGGTGCGGACCGCATCGATGGCCGCCCACAGCAGGAGGACCACGCTGCCAATGCGGTTGAAGAGGAGATATTCCTGCATCTTCGGGTCGGAGGTGAGCCAGCCGTCATACAGGCACCAGAGGCCCATCCCTGCCAATACAACGGGGAAGATGTAGGGGCTGATGGTGGGTGGAGAGGGTGGATCTTGTTTCGACATGGGCGTGACCCCGGGGAGGTGTGGTTTTCAAAATGCCGCGTGGCCGTGGCCAATTTCATCCTGACAACAATTAGCCGCCACAGAAATCTTCAGGTCCGTTACGGTGAATTGCCAGCCATGGAGGGATATACCTGCAACTCACTATACAGGGAGTTTTTGAACTTTTCCCCGATTTTTTTCTGCTGTCGTTTCGAACCGGTAAATACCCACAGCCGGCCCACTGCTGATCGTCGCCTGATGAACTCCAAACCTGTCCCTGTGACAGTCGCCAATGACGACCGCAGCAATGCCCGGTTCTGTGAAAAATCGTGTCAGGCCGGATCAACACGAACGAGCCTGCCGCGATGCCGTCTTCATCCCCTCGTCCTTGCGATTTTTCCGTTTTTCCTGTTTTCCGAACACTAAATCCGGAAAACGGCACCGTCACCTGATAAATATTATCAGCCATTGAAAAGCAGTTCCTTTGTCAACATACGGAGGAAATCGATTAGTCAAACGCATGATATTGAAGATGTGTTCTTTCAAGAATGAAAAATATCTTCCGTTGGTCCAATGACCTGTGCATCTAAAAATTAATTTTTTTTGAATTGATTTATCATTTTTACTTAACCATTCTCCTGTCATTTTCTGCGATTGTTAGGCGTTCTGCAGTTTTCTCGGAACAGACACCCTCCTCATAGCAATACATGGTATATATTTTGCATGATGTTACAACGGTGAGACTTACAGATCTCGCCATGGAAGGTATCAAAATATTCGGAGGGGGCATTCCTTAAAAAACTGAACAGGAGGAGACGACACGATGAAGAAGACATTGTTGAAAAGTGCGTTGATGGCGTTGGCGGGGGTTGGGCTGATGGCCGGAAGTGCGTCGGCGGAAGAAATGACTGTCCAGGAAATACTAGATTTAGTGACCACATCCCCTGTGGGTGACAGTAGCATAAATGCATCAACAGACATGCTGGCAGACGGTAGCGATTCTTATTGGGATATAACAGCGTCAGGCGGTTCTTTTGCTACAATGGTCATTGAGTTTGCCGGTTGGGATGCATCAAATACTTTTGGAATATTCGATAGTGCGAATTCATCAAATTTTGTTCAATTATTTGGTGGAGCCGCCACAACCGCTTCTCAGAATACTGTCACAATATACGACAACGGATCTGTTTGGACGGCCGGAGCCACAGAAGACACTCGAAAAGTTTTTTCAAGTCCAATTTTTGGATATTATATTTCTACACAGGCAGGTACGTTTTATAGTGATACCAGTTTGAATAATGGCGTTGATTACATGTTAGCTTATCAAGGAAATGGTTCTGATATTGTAAAAATAGGCAATTTAGATGGAGGAATCTGGACTACTAATGAATATATGTTGTTTTTCGAAGACGGAGGAGGCACCGATTTTAACGACATGGTCGTAATGGTCGAATCAGTCAATCCCGTTCCCGAGCCAGCCACGATGCTGCTCTTCGGCACCGGCCTTGCCGGTCTGGCCGGGGTGGCGCGGCGCAGGAAGAAATAAGCCCCTCGCTTCTACATGAACACCCAACACCCGACGGCCGAATGGCGTCGGGTGTTTTTTTTACGCTCTCCCAGCGTAACGCCGCCGCCCCGCTCCCTGCCCCACCCTGGCGACTGCCCTTTCTGCTAGATGAACGGCTCTCTACCGTGCCATTTCGACCCTCCTTCCTCAATCTACACGACCCTCCCCCGCTGTCATCTCGACCGTCAGGGAGAGATCTCAAACCGGCCATGGAGAGATCCCCGGCAAAGAAACAACGAGATTTCTCGCTTCGCTTCGAAATGACAGCGGGGGCGGCATCGCGCCCTTCGCCCTACCGGGAACGATGAGATTTCTCGCTTCGCTTCGAAATGACAGCGGGGGAAGCATCTCGCCCTGCCCCCGCTGTCATCTCGACCGTCAGGGAGAGATCTTAAACCGGCCGTGGAGAGGACCCGCCCCGTTTCAACTGAAAATCCCCTTCAGGGTAAAGAAGAACAGCATCGCCAGGCCCGCCCCGACCGGCAGGGTGATGAGCCAGGAGATGACGATATTGAACACCACCCGCAGGTCGAGGGCGCCGACCCCCCGCGCCAGGCCGACCCCGAGCACCGCCCCGACCAGGACGTGGGTGGTGGAGACCGGCATCCCGGTCCGCGAGGCGATGACGACGGTGATCGCCGCCGCCAGCTCGGCACAGAAGCCACGCGAGGGGGTGAGTTCGGTGATCTTCTTGCCGATCGTCTGCATGACCTTGTAGCCGAGGGTGATCAATCCGAGGACGATGCCGCCGCCGCCCATCAGCAGGATCCACAGGGGCAGGGCCGATTTCTGCATGACCTCGCCACCGGAGCCGACGATGCTGACGACCGCGGCCACCGGGCCGATGCCGTTGGCGACATCGTTGGAACCGTGGGCGAAGGCCATGGAGCAGGCGGTGAAGAGCATCATCGGGGTGAAGACCTTCTCGACACTGGCGAAATTGAAATCGCGGTTGGCCTGCTTGTCCTCCTTGATATTGCGGATGAACAGCCAGCCGATCGTGGCGGTGAAGGCGCCGAAGGCGCAGGCGAGGAGAAAGCTCTGCATCGTCGTCAGGTTGATATGGAGATGCTCGAGGCCCTTGAATATCGTCACCAGGGAGATGATGAAGCCGACCAGGAAGATATAGCCGGGGGCATAGCGCTTGGCGTTCTGCAGCGGGTTGTCGGTATTGAAGATCAGGATCCGGGTGCTCATGACCAGCAGGAAGGAGATCGTGCCGCCGACCAAGGGCGAGACGATCCAGCTGAGGACGACGCTGGTGATCTTGTCCCAGTACACCGCCTCGGGGCCGATGCCGACGACGGCGAAGCCGACCAGGGCGCCGACGATGGAGTGGGTGGTCGACACCGGCCAGCCCTTGGTGGAGGCGATCATCAGCCACACCGCCGAGGCCAGCAGCGCCGCCAGCATGCCGTAGACGAGGATCTCTGGACTGCCGACGATACTGGTCGGGTCGATGATCTCCTTGCGGATCGTCGTGGTGACATGGCCGCCGGCCAGCACCGCCCCGAGAAACTCGAAGACGATGGCGATGCCGATCGCCTGTTTCATGGTGATGGCCCCGGCCCCGACCGAGGTCCCCATGGCGTTGGCGAGATCGTTCGCCCCGACGCCCCAGGTCATGTAGAGACCGAAAATGATCGCCAGGACCACCAGGACCGTGCCGTGCGCTGCAAGAATCTCCATTGTTCGTCCCCGTGCCTATTTGGAAAGAAAGAGAAGCAGGCGATCGGCGATGTTCTCGGCCTGATCGGAGATGTTGCCGAGCCGATCGATGAGTTTGTACCAGAACATGACGGATACCGGATCGAGCTCCTGCTCCCGGGCGAACAGCGTCCGGCAGGCCCGGTGCATGATCGCGTCGATATTGTGCTCGTTGCGCCTGAGGCCGGTGATCATCGCCGAGACCCTGTCGACCTCGAGGCCGTTGAACCCCACCTCCAGCAGTTCGTCGAGCTGTTCGATGATCGCCTTGGCCTCGGAGCTGATCTCCATCGTCCCCTCGAGCAGTTCGTCGAGGACCTCCTTGAGCGCCTCCGGCACCTCCATGTCGCGGTAACAGAGGATCTGGCCGATCTCCTCGGCGGTGTCGGCGATGCCGTCCTGGACGGCGATCAGGTCGAGGAGGTCGTCGCGGTCGACCGGCAGAAACAGTGATTTCGGCATATTCAGCCTGAAGGTGGTCTTGAGCTTGTCGGCCTCCGTCTCGAGCTGGTCGATCTGGGCGGCGAAGTCGCGGACCTGGGCCTGATCCTTGCGGTACAGGGCGTCAAACAGCGGGGGGATGAGACAGATGCAGGAGAAGACCGTCCGCATATGCTCCTGAACGAGCTTGAACGGGGATCGCCGCATGAGACCGGCAAGGGAGGGCTTCTTCAAAAATGACATAAACGGGTTCCTCTCAGGAGAAGAGTGACGGGCAGTCGGACCGGGGGAGCGCGTGCGGTCACTATACCAGAGTCTCTGCGGGACTTCCGCCAAACTTTGAGGATTCGATGCGAATTGTGTGAGGAAATGTTGCTTTCGAGCGCAGTCGTTTCAAGCGAAGCAAGAAATCTCGTCGTTCCCGGCAGGGTGAAGACCATGATCCCACCCCTCTGTCATTTCGAAGCGAAGCGAGAAATCTCGCCTTTCCCGGCAGGCGATCACCTGGTGAGCGGCAGCCGCAGCCGGTTGATGATCTTGATCAGAGGTTCGGACGGGTAGCTGAGCGGCACGAATTTGTTGTTGATGACGATGAAGATCCCGGGGCCTTCCTTGTGGGCGCTGTAGAGAATGTGATGGCCCTTGATCGCCCCGGCCTTTTTCCAGAAGCTGCCGAAGGGATCGAGGGGGGTGTGGCCGACGATGAGACGGGCCCCCTTGGGCAGACCGAGGCCGGCCCGGAAGCGCTTGATATCGCCCTTGGTATAGCCCGAGGTCAGGGTGTTGGCCAGCTGAAGGCGGCTGGTCGTGAGGTCGTGGGCCAGCTCGGGGTTGCGGCGGATATTGACGATGTCGTCGCGGCCGACGGCGGTGCGGGGTGGTCCGGCATGACAGGCGATATAGGAGGCCGACAGGGCGACATGGGGCAGGAGATCGTAGAACCGCTCCATTTCGGCGACATAGTCGCTGCCGCGCAGTTCCAGCAGCCGGTTGCGCAGCAGCAGGCCCTGGGAGATCCCCCCCTTGCTGAGCTGGGGGTCGAAGCTGTCATGATTGCCGCGCAGGTAGAAGACATTGGCCGGAAACTGCAGTTTGAGGCGGAGAATCAGGTCCATCATCAGGATCGAGCTGTCCATGTCCTCCATCTCGTCGGCCATCTCCGAATGGACGGCATCGCCGAGGATGAGCAGCTTGACGGCATTGGTGTCGAGGCAATCGAGCAGGCAGTTCTCGCTGAGGATCTTGAGAAGATTGTCGACCTGGGCGTGCATGTCGCCGACAATGACCGGCGGGGTCGAGGCCGGCAACTCGATCAGTCCGCCCGGTCGGCCATCCTGGTCCCGGATCCGGTACGGTTCATTCTCCAGCAGGGCGTTGACCGACCGCAGGAGCTCAAGGGCCTTTGGCGCCGGCAGGAGGGAGATGGTGCCGCCGAACAGCTTTTTCAGCTTGACCAGGGTGTTGTAACGGATGGTCGGCATGCGCTCCCGCAGGTCGGATTGCTCCCGCCGCACCAGCCGAACCCCATGAATCTCATCGAGCGGGGTGATCAGCAGGTCGCCCCGCTGATTGGTCACCGTCAGATGCCTTTTGGCAACTTCTTTGGGAAAGTTGAAGATTTCGTCGAGTTCCTTGTTCGATCGGCCGATGTCCAAGGTTTCGCCGACCCGGATGCGGGCGAACCCGTTCATCGCCGTGGCGTGGCAGCCCTCCGGCAGGTGGATCAGCCAGTTTTTCTTGACCGCCTTCTTGCTGACCCCGAGGGTGATCTCCGGGGAAAATCGCAGGCGGAATTCACCGAGCAGCATATCGAAGGCCTTGCCGTCGTGGGCGATCCGGCCGCTCCCCTTGAGCCGCTGGATCTCGTTGGTCAGGGTCAGCCATGCGGCCGGTGTTCGCATCCCGACCAACCATTTCCAGCCCGCCACGGTCTTGAGGCTGGGCCGGGTCGGGCGGGCGATCACCGCCCAGGGGGGGACGTTGGTGGCGTTGTGCTCGTTGATCCGCAGCGGGGGATTGCTGAGTCCCTTGCGGATATAGACATGGATCCCGGCCCGGTGCATGTAGAGGGCGACCTCGCGATAGATGGCGATCTGCTGCTCCACCATCTCCAGGGACAGGTTGTCGTCGACGGGGAAATAGCCCTGGCTCTGCCGGGCCTGCCGCTGGTTGAAGACCACCTCGGGTTCGGGGATCAGGAATTCGAAGATATAGCGATCCCGCCAGTTGGTCGCGAACGGGCCGTTGCCGGCGGGCGGGATCCGGAGGCGGGATAGCTCGAGCACCGGCCGGGGCTGGCAGTCGAGATACTCCTTGTCGAACACCGTCAGCGCCTCGGCGATCCCGGCAAACGGGAGGCCGAGATGGATCTCTCTGGGACGGTAGACCAGCGACTGGTTCTTCCACCAGTGGTTCTGGGTGAGATCGATGTAGCCCTCGTTGGGCCACCCTCGTATCTGATTGATATAATATGATTTACCAGCACCGGGCGGGCCGGTGATGACCAACTGCCGGAACTCCAGCCCGATCGGCAGGGCAATGCCTCGGATATTCTGGAGTTCTTTGATCGGACTGAGAATTTTTTTCAGGGGATCGTTCACGGGCGATCATCACATCAACAAGTTTTTCATGCGCAGGCGAGCGCCAAACGGCCGGTCGGAGTCGAGGCCGATTTCATCTCCGGGCAACATGATTGTGCCGTGCTGCCATCCTGCTGGATGGCAACGCCAATCCATCGTACCACGCCGGGCAATAATTTTCCGCACCCCTTTTCAGGCGGCGGAATGATGGCAGTGCTGCGCCAGTTCCGGATCATACACTCCGGCGGTATGTTCGTGGACATCAGGCTTGACAGATGGGCGGTGCGGCATTTACATATAAATTATAATTGATATGTTTATTTTTAGTCATCGCCCCCGCAGGTGCAGATTTATCATGGCAGGAGAACATCCAATGAGCGATGGCCGGATCCCGGTTTCAAATACCGCCGGTGACGGGTGCAGGCTGTTTGACGGAGAATTCCGATCAGTTGCATTTTTAGCCAAGAGTCTCTCCGACGAAAACCGGCTCCGGATCCTCCTGTCGATCAGCCAGGGGAAAAAGGCGGTGGGCAGCATTGTCGACGAGCTTGGACTCTCACAGCCTCTCGTATCCCATCATCTCAAGGAATTGAAGCGGTCCCTGTTGGTGAAGATCGAACGCAGCGGCCCGTTCATTTATTACGAGCTCTCCGATCCAGCCATTCTCGGGGCGATACGGGGTCTGAACTCGGTAGCGAACAACCTGTTGGCCACCCGGAAATCATTTTAACAGATTGCGCAGGAGGTGATCGGCTTGTCATGAACGAAATCGAAAAGGTAATCAGCAGCCTGGCGCCGAAAGATGCGGCCAGACAGACCGCGATCGCGCTCAAACAGCTGCTGCCGTTGCTCGACGAGGAAGGTCGAGCCCGGTTTATCATGGATCTCCTTGGTGAAACCGGGCAGGACAAGATTTCCAGCATGGTTCATCTCTGACTGGCCGAGTGCATGGGCGAAGGTGTCGACCCGACCCGGATGTGCCAGACCCTGGTGGACAAGGTTGCGCAATCGAAACAACTGATGGCCATAACCGATCCCGACCTGCTGGTACTGTTTGAAGATTGGTTCGAGGAACTCGAAAACGAAATCATTGCCTTGAACGGGCAATATGGTCCCCTCGGTGCGGAAGCATTGGCGAAGAGAATTGGACTCTCATTGAGGGGTGCGACCTTCCTTCTGTCAAAGCTGCAACGCGAGAAGAAGCTGTAGCTGTCGAGGGGCATTCAACCATTGGCAAAGGTCCTGTCATGCACAACACCAGAGTCCTGTCATGCACAACACCAGAACGACCCTGATCACCTTCGTGGCGGTACTGCTGACCATTGGCGCCCTGTGGCTGACCAATCGTGCGGTTACGCCTAAACAAGCTACCTGGGACGATGTTCTTGCCGAGGGAAAAAACGGCGACTACCGGATCATCACCACCGATAAGTTGGCCAGGCTCTACCAGCAGGATCCCGGCAGCCTGTTGCTGGTCGATACCCGCCAGGAATGGGAATTCAGGACGGGCCATCTCCAGGGCGCGGTCAATTTCCCGATGGAACCGACCGCCTGGGCCAGGTGGCGCAAGGCCGCGGAACTGGAAACATTCCTGGGACCGGACAAGGACCGGACCGTCGTCTTCTACTGAGCTGGCCTCACATGAGTCCGCAGTGACTCGGCGGCCCGGGTGGCCGTACAACTCGGTTACAGAAACGTGTATCGCGACCCCTACGGGTATCCGGAATGGCAGGCGCGGGGCTTGCCGGTTGCCAGTGCTCCGGCGGGTCTGGCGGCGCCGGCGGAGGATTCCAAGGCTCCGGGGCCCCTCTACGGCTGGGCGATGCTCTGGACGCTGTTGGGAATTTTTGCCGGAGGCATGGCGCTGAACCTGACCCCCTGCGTCTATCCGATGATCCCCATCACCGTTTCCTACTTCGGTGGTCAGGCCACGAGAGGCGGTGCAGGCCGGGGACGACTGGTGACCCACGGCCTCTGTTACCTGCTCGGCCTGGCCCTCACCAACTCATTGCTCGGCGTCATCGCCTCGCTCACCGGCGGCCTGATGGGAGCGATGCTCCAGAATCCATTCGTGCTCATCGCCGTGGCCGGCGTGCTGGTCTTTTTTGCCACGAGCCTCTTCGGCCTGTGGGAGATGCGCCTGCCCAGCGGTCTGACGCAGGCGGCGGCGAAGTCGTATACCGGGTATTTCGGCAGCCTGTTCATGGGGATGACCCTGGGGGTGGTCGCCGCCCCCTGCATCGGTCCGTTCGTTCTCGGGCTGCTGACCTGGGTCGCCGGCATGGGGAGCCCGTGGCTCGGCTTCGTGGTCTTTTTCACCCTGAGTCTGGGGCTCGGCCTGCCGCTGTTTTTCCTGGCGATGTTTTCCGGCCAATTGGAAAAGCTCCCCCGCTCGGGGGGGTGGATGATCTGGGTGCGAAAGTTGATGGGCTGGGTCCTGGTCGGGATGGCGGCCCATTTCATCCGCCCGGTCCTGCCGGGCGACGGGGGCACCATCCTGCTGGCTGTAGTCGCTCTGGCCGCCGGCCTCCATCTCGGCTGGATCGATGACAGTCAGGCCAACTTCCGGGCGTTTCCCGTGCTGAAGGGCGGAGTCGGGATCGCCGGGATGGTGATCGCCACCTTTCTGGTCGCCACCCTGGCGATGCGGGGCCCCGGGGTTACCTGGCAACCGTATACCGAGCAAACCTTGGCTGAAGCGCAGCAACTCGACCAACCGGTGATCATCGATTTTTACGCCACCTGGTGTACGCCGTGCCGCGAACTCGAAGAAGTCACCTTCCATCACCCCGACGTGGTCCGGTTGGCCAAAAGCAGCTTCACGATGGTCAAAGTCGATGTGACCAGGGGCGGCAATCCCTATCACGAGGAACTGCTCAAAAAATACGACATCAAGGGGGTGCCGACCATTGTCTTTGTCGACGCCTCCGGTAAGGAGCGCGCCGATCTGCGGCTCGTCGACTATCTGCCGGCGGACAAGTTTCTCATCCGTATGCGGGAAATCGAGACGGCCAAGAAATGAAACCATCTCGACGTCAGGTCCCGGCAGCCGGGAACGAGAGCTCATCGACGAACTTCGGGGACGTTCATCAAATTCTCAAAGGAGTAGCCCATGCTCAAGATCCGGTTTTTTCTCAACGAACCAAATGGTAAACCGTGAAAACATTTCAAACAGATTATGCCCAGGTTGGGCGAAAAATATCCGGTTGAAATCGATGTCACCTCGAGGCCCAAGGCCGAGTACGAGACCGACGACTACTTCGCCCTCGATCTCCCCGTAGCCCCGGCGATCATGGTCGGCGACGATATCGTCGTCGAAGGTTCCGACATATCCGATCATGATCTGGAGGTCTGCATCTGTCGCCGGCTCGGTCTGCCGGAACCGCAGAAGAAGGGGCTGATCGACCGCCTCTTCACCAAATCCTGATCGCACCGGAGGTACCTATGCCGAAAATCCGCATTTTCCTCAACGACCCGAAAGGAAAGACGTGAGAGAGTTACACCGATATGCTCCCCAGGATGGGAGAGAAATATAATCTGGAAATTGAAATGATCTCAAAAACGCGAGATGCCTACCGGACAGCCGATTACCAGGCCACCGGCCTGCCCGCCGCTCCGGCCATCATGCTGGACGATGAACTCGTCATCCAGGGAGGACCGATCAGCGAGGAGGCACTCGAAGCGGCGATTCACCACCATCTGGCTCCAAAGTGAAACTGGACCGGCATCGAGATCGACGCTGGAATAAAAAACCCGCAAACCTTTTCAGGCCGCGGGTTTCTGTACTTCTTTGGACTTCTATGAATTATACTCTGGTGCGAAGGCGGGAGCCGAATAATATCAACTATTTCATATATATTCAAAATCTTATCTAATCATATTTTTTTGTGTCTTCTAGAAATACCCGGTTTTGTACCCGGTTTCTGCTGAGACTAGGATCATATTCATCCTGATATAAGATATCCGTAGCTTTCTCGCTCGGCCAACTGACGCCAGTAAATCATCTGTCGCAATTTTGTGCAAACGGTTTGGCCAGTCTTCAACGATAGACGGGCCGACTGCCGGCTGGTTTTCGATTCGCTTCTTTTCCTGCTCCTTTCTGACGACGGTGCCCACAGACTGATTGTGTCCAGCACCATGCAATGCTGTCCGATTTCATATTGACAGTGACACCGTAGGTGTTATTCAATGGTGTCATGAAAAATCGCATTTTTCCCATCGATGAGTTGTGTGCCCTGGTCGAGATGAACAAGCGGAAAATTCGCTTCTACATCCAGAAAGGGCTCATCGACCGGCCGGAAGGAACCGGCAAGGGGGCATTCTACACCCATCGCCACCTTGAACAGCTCCTCGCCATCCGCAAGTGGAAGGACGCCGGCCTGACCCTGGAGCGGATCCAGGAACTGCTTGACGACGAACAACACACTGCAGCAGGCGACAAACCCGTGCCGCCGCCCAGGACCAAAAAAACTGGGACAATCGAGGTCTGGAGCCATCTTCATATTGCTGACGGGGTCGAACTGCATATCGAACCGCAACGTTCCGGTCTCTCCCCGGAACAGGTGCGGGCTTTGTGCCGGGCGATCTTGATGGAATTTCGAAACATTCAGGCAGGAGACACATGACGATGTACATGCCGGAGGACCAGTCAAGAACAGGCCTTCATACCATCGATGGTCAAAATATCGCCTTACAGTCAGTCAATGTCGAGGTGGCGTTCAGCAACCTGTTCTGCGACACCATCATGACCCAGGCGTACAGGAACCTGGAGAATACACCGATTGAAGCGGTCTACACCTTCCCGCTCACCAGCAGAGCTGTCCTGCTGGGGATGGATGTCATGATCGGCGATCGGAAACTGCAGGGTGTGGTGGTTGAAAGATCGTCGGCGGAAGAACAGTATGAAGAGGCGATCATCAACGGCGATGCCGCCATCATGCTGGAACAGATCCAGCCAGGTCTGTACACCATGAATGTCGGAAATATTGGGGCCGGCGAGGAGGTGCGGGTACAAATCCGCTACGCCGAATTGTATGCCTGGCAAGGCAACAGCTTACGCTTTCATCTGCCAACCACCATTGCCCCGCGTTACGGCCATCCTGAAAAGACCGGGTTGCAGCCCCACCAGATTCCGCACAAGATCGGGCCGGTGTATGACGGCGAACACCGTGCATGCTTTCGCCTTTTTCAGCGAAAAACCCGCTGGACCAATCTCTCTTGCCATGACACTGGCGGACGGACAGCGCATCTGCCAGACGGTCAATCTGGAAAGGAATAGCCAACCCATGCCGGGCGATGATTCCGCCGGACCATTGACCCGGATGGCACGATGTCACTCCCTGGAAAGCATAGACGGACCGCAAGCAACGGCAACGGCCGTGCGCTACCAGCTTATCAGCCGCCACACCAATTACCTTGTCGTCGATGCACGAGCCGATGACAAAAAAGGAGAGGATCTGCCGGGCCTTCGCAAAGTGCCGCAGATGTTGGCGGCCGGTTGGGGCGGGACAGGTTCGCTGGTTCAGGAGAGTTCACTGCAATGCGATGACGTGTTTTTCATGAGGAAGAGGCACATTCCTCAAGTCTTATACAGCATTGCACCAAGCCATGAAGATGAACACCGCCAGCTCCAGCCGACGACACCGGTATTTTCTGGCCTTTCTCGTTGCCCTGCTCCAGTCGCCGGCTGGAACAGAATTCAACCGCAACACCAGGAGAGCGATAAAAAAAGCCAGGAAAACACTCCGGCCCGATCGCCGGTTGATCGACCTCATGGCCAATGCTTTTGTACATACCACAAAGGATGATTGGGGGCCGGACTACCCTCTGGAAGATGACCAGGTTAATCTCGATGAGGCTCAGCGCTGAAAATAACTTTTATGTTATTTATTATTCATGATTATATAATATATATGTTCTTATGAATCTATTTTGAATAACACAAAGGTTATTTTATGAAATCTAAACACAAGCAGATTGCCCGAAGGCAGCTCGACACCACCCTGGCCAAATTCAGCGAAATGAAGAGGATGCAGCCTCCCGCAAAGGGATGGATACGGGCGGTGCGCGAGGCCTTGGGTATGTCCGGCAAGCAGTTGGCCGGGCGTCTCCAGGTTTCCCAACCCCGCGTCTTTAAGCTGGAGCAGGACGAACCTGCCGGGGCCTTGACGCTGAAAACCATGCGGCAGGTGGCCGAATCTCTGGACTGCGTCTTTGTTTACGCCCTTGTTCCCCGTTCATCACTGGAGGAGACCGTAAAGACGCAGGCCAGAGTCGTAGCTGCCGGGCGGTTGCAACGGGTATCTCATACCATGCTGCTTGAGGCGCAGGGACTGACCTCCGAAGAACAACAGGCCTCCCTGGATACAGCCATCGAGGAGTTGGTGCGAGAGACTCCCCGGGATCTGTGGGATATGCAACCATGATATTCGACTCTCCGGAGGGAGCTACGCCGCTCGACCCCGACGAAACCGATGGCCTGCTACTCTCCCATATCACGACACGGGCTGAACTGGACCGCTGGGAACAGGACAATATCGCCGAGGCCGAGAGGCGGGCCTTCGGCCGCAACCATCCCGACATTCTTACCGACGTTTTTGTCAGGCGGTTGCACAAACCGAACGACGTGCCGTGACACCTGCCCGCTTGTTTTTTTGACTGTATTATGTAAAATACCGTCAATCCAATGACGGAGATCCCCATGTATATCGTTCAAAAACAACTCGACAATCTGCGCGCTCTTGTCCAGCCCGGCAAGGTCGTGGTCCTCTACGGTGCTCGACGGACCGGCAAGACGACCCTGCTGCGCGAGTTTCTCAAAACCGAGACTGAACCCTTTCTGCTGGTCAGCGGCGAAGACATCGCCGTGCAGGGGTATCTGGCCAGCCAATCGGTGGAGAAGCTCACCGCCTTTGTCGGCCGCAACCGGCTGCTGGTGGTGGATGAGGCGCAGAAGGTGGCTCAGATCGGGCTGAACCTCAAACTGATCGTTGATCATATCCCGGAAATAAGGGTCATTGCCACCGGTTCCTCGTCGTTTGACCTGGCCCGCAGCGTCGGCGAACCCCTGACCGGCCGGAAAATCACCCTGAAACTATTCCCTCTGGCCCAGATGGAGATCGGCCGGAGCGAACAGCGGCACCAGACCGATGCCCACCTGGAAAGTCGGCTCATCTATGGGTCCTATCCCGAGGTGGTGCTGACCCCGGACAACCGGGCCAGGGAGCGATATCTGAAGGAGATTGTCGCCTCCTACCTGTACAAGGATATTCTCGAACTGGATGGCATCCGCCATTCCGCCAAGATCAGCCGACTGCTGCAGCTCCTTGCCTTTCAGATCGGCAAGGAGGTCTCCTACACCGAACTGGCCACGGCTCTGGGCATGAGCAAGAACACGGTCGACCGCTATCTGGATCTGCTGGAAAAGGCCTTTGTGCTGCACAAACTCAGCGGCTTCAGCCGCAACCTGCGCAGCGAAATCACCAAGAACTGCCGCTACTATTTTCTCGATACCGGCATCCGCAACGCCCTCATCAACAATTTCAATCCGCTCCAGTTGCGCAACGATGTCGGCGAGTTGTGGGAGAATTATCTGGTGCTGGAACGGCTCAAGCGGCAGGAGTACATCGGGGAGAGCGCCAACAGCTATTTCTGGCGCACCTACCGCCAGCAGGAACTGGATCTGGTCGAGGAGCGGGAGGGGCGCCTGTTCGGTTACGAGATGAAATGGGGCAAAACCAGGGCCAAGCCACCCACCGAATGGCAGGCCGCCTACCCGGAAGCCGCCTTTACCCTCGTCAACCAGGAGAATTACCTCGAATTCATTGGCGCGGAGTGAAATTTCACCCCCTGGGTTCTCTTTGAGCCCGATCACGCAAAATGATGGGCATTTTTTTCGGCACGTTGATGGTTTGTGGTTGATAGAGCCGACGACCGGGGCTTTGCCTGTTACCGGCGGCGTGAAAATGCAATTTACCGACCGTCTGCGCCGGGCCAAACACAGAAACCTCGAAATTATGAATGCCAAAAAGGCTGAGGATAGGGAAAAGCCATACAAGGATCTCATCGAAGTCACCGAAAAGACAATTGGTTATGGCGAGAAGGGATTGAGGGCATTGAATTGTTATGTCGCCGCAAGCTTGAAAGAACAGGCGTTGATATCAGATATTACGCAACAACTGCAACATCATATGCC
>JROS01000065.1 GCA_000769715.1 Desulfobulbus sp. Tol-SR | reverse complement strand
GCTTTTGTCCTTTCCTGCTCCGTCATCTCGACCTGCCCCCCGGCTTGTCGCCCTTTCATGCTCCGTCATCTCGACCTGCCCCCGCTGTCATCTCGACCTGCCCCCGCTGTCATCTCGACCTGCCCCCGCTGTCATCTCGACCTGCCCCCGCTGTCATCTCGACCGCAGGGAGAGATCTCAACAGGATCAGATCTCAGCGAAAACACAAGATTTCTCGCTTCGCTTCGAAATGACAGCGGGGGAGGCATCCCGGCCTTCGCCCTACCGCCCCCCCTCAACTATTCCACGGGATTGATCTCGGCCGCATCAACCGAAAACGGCAGCGGCTCAGGCACTCGCTCAATATGGATTGAATCGACAGCTGCGACACTCGCCGGCGAGGCATCGGATCCGTCTGATGATTGCCCGATATTCATCGCCGTAAAGATGAATTTGACCCCAAGGACCCAGTGGCCTTCATGGATTCCCTGGTCTTTCAGCATCAGAGTCAAAAGTTCTTTCTTGGTATATTCGATCCTGGTTATATCGGCCATTATTCGGGTACCCCGGCGTATTGTATTTGATTTGCGACGTAAACGATGTTGTCGGGCTGCTTCAACGTTTTGAGATAGGTTGTTTTTGTCCTCTCACTTTTCATGATTCTGTCAGCTTGCAACCATGATCGGGACGGCTCTAAGGCGTTGATGACTGCATAATGAATCGCATGGGCGAACTTCTTCGAGGCCTCCGCAACAACCTTCGCAACCCCGTCGGTCTCGCCGACATACGACGCAATGGCCGTAACCAGGTATTGGTTCAGACTCGTTTCTTCCCGGATTGCATTTCGCGCCACCTTCGCATGCAATGATTTTGGAAGGCGCAAGGTGACGCGGCCGCTGAATTCATCGGACGGGATCGGCAAAGGAGCCGGAAACGCCTCATGCGCTTCATCGGCAATCCGTTTCAGCGTTTGAATCGCGTCGACAACCATTGCCCTCGCTTCTTCGAAACTCTCTTCAAACGAGCTGATGTTGGGAAACTCCGCAACTCGCCCAACGTAGTAACTTTCCCCGTCATGAACTTCCTTGCGGATCGAAATTGTATAGGCTTCAGCGTCAAACATCATGGTTCAGGCATCCTCTGATTGCTTCCTTATGAAGGTCAACGAAGTGAAACAGCTTTTTGAGATATACGCGTTTGACCTTTGTTCCCAGGTCATGACCGCAGTTAAAGTTTGGCGATTCAGCTATCGAGATGGCCGGATGTTTTGCGATCTTGTGCCCGCCCCTGCCGCAGTCGATGATCTGGAAACCGAAATCTCTCAAAATCTTCAGCAATTCTCTACAGGTGGCATTGGCACTGGTCGTCAGGCCGGCAAACTCCCTCAGCAGGGTATCAACATCTTTCATCCATAGCCAGACGACTGCAGGCAGATCCACCCCGCAGGTCGCTTCCCGGGGTCCGAAGACAATCACACCACCTTCCCCTGCCGATCGAAAATGATTGCGGCCAAACGCCCGCGCACCCCGACGAACCCTTCCTGCTTCGGCGGCGTCAGATGCCGATGCGGCCGGATGTACGATCCCGGCTCCATGGCGTTCAGCAGCCGCTGGCAGGGGTCGTCGAGACTGGAATGCAGATTGTAGTTCTGCCGCAAGCGCGGATTGGTGCGGGCCTGCGCCGAAAGATCGGCCAATAGTCGATTATCGAGAATCTTCATATCATCCCTGCAACTGTACGACGCAACCCTACCCCCTACTTTTCTTTAGCAATCTTCTTTTTCTCCTTGCTTCCCTTGGTTGGTTTTACCAATTCTTCGCTTTCAGCTGGAGACGGTAGGAAAGAAATTGTTGGCAGGAAAAATGGAGCCCAGGGACCACGAGAAGTGATCGTTATGAGAAATTCCCTGGCAGCGCTATACAGAATCGATGCCCCGGCAACTTTGAGCAATTGAACAGGATCCTCTATTTTATCGCTTACAGTGAATAAACCTACCACGACAAGGTGTATCGCGTACGGAGTCTTTTTCTTTTCATTCTCCGGCAGTGCTGTAATTTCCAGGATAACCTGGTAGAGGCCGTTTTCAGGATTATGATCTACGCCAACCTTCGTTTCGAAATCGATCTGTTCGGCTGGATCCCCCGGGGTAAATTCCGGATCGGCAGAAACCTGAACAAAAGGGAAAAAATATTCTTTTACTGTTAACGGCGGTTTCATGATGCAAGTTGCTCCATCAATATCCCTTGGTAATTTTGAGAATAGCTATTTTCGTAATCATCAGGCCGCCACCACCGAGGAACTACTTTCTTCTTTCCCTCTATTGCTCGATACCATCGAGGATTCTTCTCTTCTTCACTGGTAACATGAATATTCACACGACCGCCGATTGCCTTAGACAGCTTTGTCATTGTGGCGATGGTAAAGTTGGCCTTTCCTTTGAAAACTTTTGTTATATAGGCCTGTGATGTACCGATTGCCTCGGCAAGATCCTTTTTCGAAATGCCCTTTCGCTCCATGAGCTGTTGGAGTTGAAGCGTAAATTCAAGAATGTTCTTTTCGACAAGGAATAATTCATCATTTTCCAGGTCACTCCAAAGTTCGGAAAAAGAAGTATATTCAGTCATATTTTTTCACCCTCCTCGTCAAAATATCCAATTTGCCCCGCTTCGTATGCTTTCGCGAAGTCCTTTTTTATTTTGATGATACGAGAAACCTCTTGTTTATTTGCCTTCTTGCCTTTCTTTATGTGCTGGCAACTGCAAATTATGATTTTGTTCTGAAATTGGGAATAAAACCAAAAAAGTCGGAGGTCGCCAGCGATGAACTCGTAAATGCTGTCGTTCTTGTTGACCTCGTGTGAAATCTCATCAGAAAGTCGGGTAGGCCCATGAGGGGTTTCGGCAACCTGACGAATGATTGCAAAAAGTCTTCTGATTGAGCCGCTATATTTCTTATTCAGCTCATTGTGCCATGCAAGCAGCGGGGATTTTCCGTCATCGTTGCAGACCTCATAAACGGTCCACACTCCCTTTCTGACAGATCGTAAGTTCATTCCTGATTAACCTAGAGGTTAAGTGAGAACTGGGGTAATGTCAATATAGATATTATAGTGGTCGACTTACACATTGGCCATTTCTTATACAGCCAACCCCATAACCTCCCCAACCACCTCAATCGTCCGCCCAATCTCCCCCTCGCCAATCCCCGGATGCACCAGAAACATCAAACTCGTCTCCCCCAGTTCCCGGGCCACCGTCAATCGCTCCTGCGGCCGCCAACTCGTGCCGTCGAAGGCCTTCTCCAGATACACCTCGGAACACGAGCCGGAACAGCAGGGAACACCCCGAACAACGATTTCGCCCATGACCCGGTCGCGGTCCCAGCCGGCTTCAGCGCCGCCGGTTCGACAAAGACATAGCACTTGTAGGCGGCGCGCTCGACCTCCGGCGGGATCACCGGCACCCGCAGGCCCGGCAGTTCCCGGCAGGCATTCCAAATCGCCTCGGCATCCCCGACCCGCTGCGCATGCCACTCCGCCATCCGCCGCAGTTGGATGCGGCCGATGGCCGACTGCATCCCGGTCAGCCGCCAGTTGGTACCGAAGCCCTCATGCAGCCAGCGGAAACCCGGCGGGTGCGGCCGCTCATACACCGCCTCCCAGCTCTTGCCGTGATCCTTGAGCGACCACATCCGCGCCCACAGGTCCCGGTCATCGGTGGTGACCATCCCGCCCTCGCCGCCGGTGGTCATGATCTTGTCCTGGCAGAACGACCAACACCGGAACCGCTCATTTTCCATCCGAACCGCAACTGGGGAAAAAACACCGGGCCCGGAGAATCCACCTTGAATCTCCA
>JROS01000178.1 GCA_000769715.1 Desulfobulbus sp. Tol-SR | reverse complement strand
GGTTGCGGTTGTCGCCCTTCCCGGCTGTGTCATCGCGACCTGCCCTCGGCTTTTGCCCTTTCCTGCTCCGTCATCTCGACCTGCCCCCCGGCTTGTCGCCCTTTCATGCTCCGTCATCTCGACCTGCCCCCGCTGTCATCTCGACCTGCCACCGCTGTCATCTCGACCTGCCCCCGCTGTCATCTCGACCTGCCCCCGCTGTCATCTCGAACCGCAGGGAGAGATCTCCTCCAGCTGTCAGCGGTTGTAACAAGGGGCATCCCTGCCAACACAAGATTTCTCGCTCCGCTTCGAAATGACAGCGGGGGAGGCATCACGCCCTCCGCCCTACCGGGAACATCGAGTTTTCTCGCTCCGCGTCGAAATCCACCCTCACCCCACCCGTGCCGCCAGGTACCGCCCGATCTCCGCCAGGGTGTTCAACTGCCCGTAGTCGGCCTCGGGAACGCTGACCCCCAGTTCCTCGTCGAGACGGATGAAGAAATTGAGGGCGTCGAAGGAATCGATGTCGAGCGTCCGGCGGATGTTGTCGTCCGGGCCGAGGGTGGCCGGATCGGCCTCGGGGGCGATTCGCCGGAGAATCCCGAACACCACCTCTTTGATCCGTTCTTCGTTCATAGTTTCTCAGGCTCCTGGAGATAGCGGTTGAGGGCGTCGAGGAACTGGGCGCCGCGATGGCCGTCGGTGGCGCGGTGGTCGGCGGCGAGGGTGGCCGTCAACACCGGCCGCACCGCCAGCATGCCGTTTTCGGCCCACGGCTGCTCCTGCGTCCGGCCGAAGCCGACCAGGGCCACCTGGGGCGGGTAGATGACCCCGTACACCGTTTCTACCCCGAGGTCGCCGAGGCTGGTGACGGTGACGGTGGCCTCCGTCATCTCCGAACTGCGCAGGCCGCCGGAGCGGGCCCGGGTGATGAGATCGCGCAGCGCCGCCATCAGCTCATCGAGGTTCTGCAGATCGGCGTTGAGGAGCGCCGGCGTGATCAGACCGCCCTGGCGCAGGGCGATGGCGAAGCCGATATTGATCGCCTCCCGGGGCTGGAGCCGATCCTCGAGCCAGTAGCCGTTGAGCTCCGGCACCTCGTTCAGGGCCAGGGCGACGGCCTTGATCAGCGGCACGACCGGCAGGATCCGCTCCCGGATCGGCCGTTGCAGGTTCTCCGCCTCCAGCCGGCGCAAGGTGCGGCTCATATCGATCCGCAGCTGCAGGTAATAGTGGGGAATTTCGCGGTTGGAACGAGCCATGGCGGCGGCGATGGCCCGGCGCATGCCGGCCTGGAAATCGCGGGCCGGAGGCGATTCCGCAGTCGGTGGCGCGGGCGCCTGTTCCGCCACGGCCGGAGGCGGTTGGTCCGGCGCCGCCGGCGGGACCTGGGGGGCAACGCCGCCCTCGACGTCGGCCGCCCGGATGGCCCCGCCCGGCCCGGTTCCCTGCAGCCGCTCCAGAGCGAGGCCGCGTTCGGCCGCCAGCCGGCGGGCGTAGGGCGAGGCCTTGATCCGCCCCGCTGGCTCGGGGACCGACGGAACCGAGACGGCAGGCTCGTGTTCCGGCGGCGCCGCGGCTGCGGCTGCTTCACTCCGAGCCGGTGCCGGGGCCGCCATTTCGCCGGCAGCCGCCGCCTCCTCTTTCGGGGCGGCGGCCGGCTCGCCGTCCGTCCGGATGACCGCCAGGACGGTGCCCACCGGCACCTTCTGCCCCGGCTCGACCACCAGCCGCTCGATGACGCCGTCCTCGTACACCTCGATCTCGATCGCCGCCTTGTCGGTCTCGACGACGGCGACGACGTCGCGGCGCTTGACCCGGTCGCCGGGCTTCACCAGCCACTCGACCAGCGTCCCCTCCTGCATATCCGCGCCCAGGCTGGGCATGGGAAAATCAGCCATGGCCACCCACCATTGTCCGCACCAGATCGACGATCTTATCCACCTGCGGCAGGGCCGCATCCTCGAGGTGCTTGGCGTACGGCAGCGGCACTTCCGCACTGCACAGGCGCTCCACCGGCGCATCGAGCTCGTAGAAGGCGCCCTCCATGATCCGGGCGCTGATCTCGGCGGCGAGGCTGCCGCTGCGCCACCCCTCGTCGACGATGAGCGCCCGGTGGGTCCGGGCCACCGAATCGAGCAAGGTCGTGTCATCGAGCGGCCGCAGGGTCCGCAGGTCGATGACCTCGGCCTCGATCCCTTCCCGGGCCAGGATCTCCGCCGCCTCCAGCGCCTTGAACAGGCTGGCCGCATAGCTGATGATGGTGATGTCGCGGCCCGGCCGCCGCATCCGGGCCCGGTCGATATCGACCGCTCCGGCCTCGACCGGCAGCGTCCCCTCCATGTTGTAGAGGCCGCTGTTTTCGAAGATCAGCACCGGGTCCGGATCCTCCAGGGCGGTCCACAGCATGCCGCGCGCGTCCTCGACGGTGGCCGGGGTCAGCACCTTGAGCCCGGGGATGTGGGCGTACCAGCCCTCGAGCGAACGGGAATGCTGCGCCGCCACCTGGCGGCCGCCGCCCGTCGCCAGCCGGATGACGATCGGCACGTTGAACAGGCCGCCGGACATGTGGAGGAGGACGGCGGCGTTGTTGATGATCTGGTCGGCCGCCAGCAGGCTGAAGTTGACCGTCATGATCTCGACGATCGGCCGCATCCCGCCCAGCGCCGCGCCGATCCCCGCCCCGACGAACCCCGATTCCGACAGCGGGGTGTCGCGGATCCGCTCGGGCCCGAATTCGTCGAACAGGCCCTTGCTGACCGCGAAACAGCCGCCGTAGCGGCCGACATCCTCGCCCATCAGGAAGACCCGCTCGTCTTTCTGCATCGCCTCGCGGATCGCCTCGCGCACCGCCTCGCGGTAGGTGAGTTTGCGCATGGTCTCGGCAGTGGTGGTCATGGCATCCTCCGTTCCGAATAGACGAAGCGGGTCAGGTCCTCGAGAGGCTCCTGGCTGCCGGCCTCGGCAAAGGCGACGGCGGCGCTGATCTCCCGGGCGACCTCGGCCTCGATCTGCGCCAGGTCGTCGTCGCTCACCTGCCCGGCGTCCCGCAGCCGCTCGGTGAACGTCGCGATCGGACAGCGCTTTTTCCACTCCTCGACCTCGGCCCGGTTCCGATAGAGTTCGGCGTCGTACATCGAGTGGGCGCGAAAGCGGTAGGTGCGGCATTCGAGGAACTGCGGCCCCTCGCCGGCGCGGATCGCCTCGGCCGCCAGGTGCGCCGCCGCCTCCACCGCCAGCACGTCCATCCCGTCGACGGCGGCGGCCGGCATGCCGTAGCTTGCGGCCTTGGCGGCGATGTCGGTGACCGACTGGGTGTAGCGCAGCGCCGTCCCCATGGCGTAGAGGTTGTTCTCGCAGACGAACAGCACCGGCAGCCGCCACAGGGCCGCCAGGTTCAGGCTTTCGTGGAACTCGCCCTCGGCGACGGCGCCGTCGCCGAAGAAGCAGCAGCTGACGCGACTCTTCTCCTGCATCTTGTCGGCCAGGGCCAGGCCGACCGCAATCGGCAGGCCGGCGCCGACGATGGCATTGCCGCCGTAAAACCGGGTCCGGTCGTCGAACAGGTGCATCGACCCGCCCCGGCCGCGGCTGCAGCCCTCCTGCCGGCCGTACATCTCCGCCAGGATGCAGCCGGCGGAGACGCCGCGGATCAGGGCGTGGCCGTGCTCGCGGTAGGTGGCGACGATGGCGTCGTCGAGGGTCAGGGCCTCCAGCACCCCCACCGCCACCGCCTCCTCGCCGTCGTAGAGGTGGAGGAAGCCCCGGATCTTCGTGGTGGTATACAGTTCGGCGCACTTGTCCTCGAGCCGGCGGATGCGGATCATCGAGCGCAGCAGGTGCAGGCCATGCTCGCGTTCCACCGGTTCCGCCCTGGTTGTCGCGTTTTTCCTGGTTTTCATTCGCTCTTCTCCAATGTCGACAGGTCACCTTCGGGCAACCCCAGTTCCCGGGCCTTGAGCAGCCGCCGCATGATCTTGCCGGCCTTGTTCTTGGGGAGGTTGGCCTGGAATTCGATCTCCTTCGGCGCTACCGCCGCCCCCAGCCGCTTGCGGGCGAAGCCGATGAGCTCGAGGCGCAGTTCGTCGGTCGGTTCGATGCCGGGCCTGATCGTGACGAAGGCCTTGACGAGTTCGCCGATCAGCGGGTCGGGCTTGCCGATGACCCCCGCCTCGACCACCGCCGGGTGCTCCATCAGGGTGCTCTCGACCTCGAAGGGGCCGACCATGTGGCCGGAGGTCTTGATAATGTCGTCGGCCCGGCCGACAAACCAGAAGTAGCCGTCGCCATCGCGCCGGGCCAGGTCGCCGGTCAGGTACCAGCCGCCGACGAAACACTGGCGGTAGCGCTCCTCGTCGTGCAGGTAGCCGCGGAACATCGACGGCCAGCCCGGCCGCAGCGCCAGGTCGCCGTGGGCATCGGGGTCGGTGATCACCTCGACCGCGGCGGCGCCGGTGCGGCGGACGATTGCGGCCTCGATCCCGGGCAGGGGGCGGCCCATCGACCCGGGCCGGACCTCCAGGGCCGGGAAGTTGGCGATCATGATGCCGCCGGTCTCGGTCTGCCACCAGTTGTCGTGGATCGGCAGGCCCAGGGCCTTCTGGCCCCACACCACCGCCTCGGGGTTGAGCGGCTCGCCGACGCTGTGGACGACCCGCAGGCGACTGAGATCGTAGCTGCGGACCGGTTCGACCCCCAGCCGCATGAAGCGGCGGATGGCGGTGGGCGCGGTATACCAGACGCTGACCCGCTGGGTCTCGAGGATCCGGCACCAGCGGGTCGCATCGAAATCGGCCTCGTCGACGATGTTGGTGATCCCATGGAGCAGCGGGGCGATGATCCCGTACGACGTCCCGGTGACCCAGCCCGGGTCGGCGGTGCACCAGAAGACGTCATCGGGGTGGAAATCCAGGACGTACCGGCCGGTAATGAAGTGGATCAGCGCCGCCTGGTGGACGTGGAGCGCCCCCTTCGGCATCCCGGTGGTGCCGCTGGTGAAGTGGAGGACGGCCACATCCTCGGGGTCGGTGGCGGGGATGGAGAAGGCGTCGGCCGCCGCCGTCATCAACCGCGACCACGCCAGCAGGCCGTCGCCCGGATGGTCCTCGGCATCGACCAGCAGGACGTGTTTGAGGTTGGGCAGCGTCGCCCGGAACGGGGCGACCTTCTGCCGGTACTGGCGCTCGGTGGTGACCAGGACCCTGGCATCGCCGCGGCGCAGCCGCTGGCAGACCGGTTCCGGGCCGAAGGCCGAAAACAGGGGGCAGAAGACGCTGGTGTTCTTGAGGGCGCCGAGGGCGGCGATGTACAGTTCGGGGATGCGGTCGGCAAGCACCGCGACGGTGTCGCCCTTGCCGATCCCGAGGCCGGTGAGGATATTGGCGAAGCGGTTGGTCTGGGCCGCAAGCTCGCCGTAGGTGAAGTCGCGGACCGTGCCGTCGCTGCCGAGCCAGCGCAGGGCCACCCGCTCGCGGCGGGGACCGGCGGCGTGGCGATCGATCGCCTCGTGGGCGATGTTGAGCCCCTTGCCGCCGGGCAGGCCCTCGAACTCACGGCGGACGTGGTCCCAGGAAAAGGAGGCACAGGTGGCGGCATAGTCCAGCAGATTCGGACGTACCGCCCAGGATCGCGGCTGTTTCTGTATCGGCGCCCAGTGCACTGTCACACCTCACATCACCCTGCGGTGAACGAAGAAGATTGCAGCCCCGCCGTGATCGCACAGGAGAAGTTGCCTGTCAGGACTGCCCGGAGACAACCGCCCAACCGTTGCGGCATCTCTCTATGGTAAGACTATCAAAATTGCGCCGGCGAATCAAATTTTTCGCTTTGTTGATCGGGGTGATCGTTCCTCCCTGACAATTAAAATCGTGTTTTCATCCATTTGGAGCGCCAGCGTGAAATCTCGAAGTTCCCGGTAGGGTGAAGGCCGTGATGCCTACCCCGCTGTCATTTCGAAG
>JROS01000177.1 GCA_000769715.1 Desulfobulbus sp. Tol-SR | reverse complement strand
AGCAGTTCGTCGCCGTGCCGCAGACCCTCGAGGCTGCCCGGGTGCTCAATAACCTGGGGGTGAAAGTGCAGAGTCCGATCAGGACGAATTACTCGTGGCCGGGGCGGTTCACGCCGAGGTGGTACCAGATAGACACGAGTGAGTTCTTCACCCTGCACACCCGGGCACATTGTCACTCGGCGCCAAGGTGCGTGGACAAGGATACTGAGTTTCTCACCCCTGCCGGTTGGAAGAAACTGCCTGAGTATGTGCCTGGGGATTTGGTAGCCCAGTGGGTACCTGAGACAGACTCTGCTGAATTTGTCGAACCGCTCGAGTACATAGATATGCCGTGTGATGAAATGATTCATTTGAAGACCTCCACCGGGGTCGATCAAATGCTGACCAGAAATCATCGCGTGCCATATTTCTCCCCCAGCGGTAAACTTTTAGAGACTACTGCCGAGTATGTGCATGTTAAAAACCAAGCACACATCTATGGCTGGAGAGGAAAGCTGCCAGTAACATTCCACGCCCCCCGCAGAGACGGCCTACCTTTGTCAGAGGCAGATATCCGCATCATGGTGATGGTCATCGCTGACGGGTGGTTTCAAAACGGGAAGCGGCGGTGCAGGATCAGGGTCAAAAAAGAGCGGAAGAAAATTCGCGCCAAGGCGTTGTTGGCTGCCGCTGGGATACAGTTTTCAGAATACACTAAAGATTTTCCTACTGCGAAGGGATTTTCAATATTTACCTTCGATGCTCCTCGGCAGGAAAAAGAGTTTGGAGAATACTGGTGGGATGCTACTGAGGATCAGCTACAGGTTATTGTTGACGAAGTTCAACACTGGGATTCGTCGCCAAGGCGTACAGACGCTTTTGCTTTCTCTTCATATAAGAGATCGTCAGCAGAGTTTATCCAGTATGCCGCTGCCGCGACAAAACGGGTAGCCTCGCTGCATACGCTCACCAGAGAGCGCCGAGGAGCAGTGGAGGAGGAACACGTCGTATATGTGCGCGGAAACGGAACCCCACTCGGAGTAGGAAGCAGAAATTCCTCGAAGGCGCCCACTTCAACGGTAGTAGCCACTCCCGGGGGACGGTGTTATTGCTTCAGCGTCCCATCAACTTATATAATTTTCCGGCGCGGCGGGTGTATATTCATCTCCGGCAATACTGGCAAGACCAACGCCGCCCTCTGGGCCGCTGATTACCTCCGGAAGGAAGGCTACGTCCATCGGGTTCTGATCGTCGCTCCGCTGTCTACGCTTTTCGAT
>JROS01000176.1 GCA_000769715.1 Desulfobulbus sp. Tol-SR | reverse complement strand
AAGAGGTTATGGATGTCGACGGAAAAAAAACTCTTCCTCGAGGTGTTCTCCCGCCAGCAGCCTATGAAAAAACGCAAGACTCCACAACGACTACCGGCGTGAAACATCAAGCCGATTTGGCAATACCAATCAATTTCTCAGAGGTTCGGTGAAACGGAGGCGGGCTCTGCTGAGGAGCAACCCGTCAAGGGATAGCCGGATGGGCGGCGAATAGCCGTTAAAGAGGAGGGAGCCTTCGGGCTCCCTCCTCTTTTTCCGCCGATCGCACTTCCGACTATTTGATGCCCCCATGCCTTAAAAAAACCTTGGGGTCCGGGGCAAAGCCCCGGTCGTCAGATCGATCAACCACAAACCATCAACGTGCCGGAAAAAATGCCCATCATTTTGCGTGATCGGGCTCAATTCGATAGCGATCTCGATTTCGAGAGCCCATCCCAACCCATGTGTCGAAGAGGTACCACACCGTTAAACGTGCTCCCGGCCTGTTCAGGGAACTGTTACGCCAGTGTTCGCAAGGGTGTCAGCCATTGGCCCCTTGCCGTCCGGCTTTTTCATATCTTTTTCTGCGCTTTCTGTATTGGCTGGAACGGTCCGTACTGATGCTGATCCTGGGGGAAATCGTCGGCATAGGGTGGATACGGGCAATCCACCGCTTTTTTCTCCTTCTTGGGATAGTCCTTTTCCAATCCGCTCATCTGCGGTCGTTCCCTGGAGCTGAGATAGCCGGCGACATCGTAAGCGTCTTCATTGGTAATTGCCGGATGATTCCACGGTGTCCCCAGCGGCATGTTGCTGTGAATAAATGCGGCGGTGGTCAACAGCCGGTTCATTCCGGCGCCGTTGTTATAGCTGTTTGCCCCCCAGAGTGCCGGGGCGACATGGCTGCCGGAACCTCCTGCCGCCATTGACTGATAGCCGTCCCCGTTTTCACCGTGGCACGACATGCAGAACCGGCTGTACACAACCTCGCCTTTTTGCACATCGGCCTTGCGGTTCGGACCTTCGAATTTGGGAGCCCCCAGGCCGGAAACGACCTTGGGCATGTCCTTCGACAACCAGTCGATGTAGGCGACCATCGCCTTCATCTCCCTGCTGTCGACAGCCAGCGCCTTGCCATTTAGACTTCGCTCGAAACAACCGTTTATCCGCTCCTCAAGTCCCTGCTCCTGATCTTCCCGACCTCGATACTGGGGGTATGCCTGGCTCACTCCCATCCAGGGGAGCCCGAACTGTTTGGTGCCGTTATCCATGTGGCAGCTCGTGCAATTCAGGGCGTTCCCCGAGAATCGCATTTTCTCATCTTTGGCACCGGCGCCGAGTTGCGCATAGGTATCGGTTAACAGCCGTGCGCCGTAGCGGATGAGATCGCCTTCCTCCGTTTGGGGAATATCCTGCGTCAGCGGCGGCATCCAGGTGGCAGGAGATACCTTGGCCTTGATCGGCGGGGCGGTGGTGCGCTCGGTATCTGCCAGCGTGGTCAAAAATCTGAGAATAGAGTTGATCTGGTCGTCTTTGAGTTCCCTGTTCAACTGCAGGTAGCCCATCTGATCGACGGCCTCCGCCAGATTGCCCACCTCACCGTCATGGAAATAGGGGGCGGAAAGGGTGACATTGCGCAGAATGGGGACCTTGAAGACATATTTATCTTCTTCCAGCTTGGTGACTTTAAAGCGTCCAAGATCCTCTCCATTGGAGTACTTATCGAACACGCCCATTTTCTGGAATGTCATCCCGCCCAGGTTGGGGCCGCTGTGGCACTGCACGCAGCCGACATTGATAAAGGTGCGCATCCCTTCAATTTCCTGGTCGGTGAGGGCCTTTCTGTCCCCTTCCATAAAACGGTCGATGCTGCCTCTGCTGATCAGGGTCCGTTCAAAGGCCGCAATCGCTTTGGCAAAGTTGTCGAAAGTCATGGGGTCTTTGTCGCCGGGAAAGGCATCTTTGAAATCAGCGGCATAATGTTGTATGCCTTTCAGCCGTCCGACCAGCGTTTCTGCATCGGGCATGCCCATTTCAATAGGATTGAGGGGAGGGCCTTTGGCCTGATCTTCAAGTGTCGCCGCCCGTCCATCCCAGAACTGGGCAATCTGGAAACCGGCATTCATGGTGGGCGGATCGTTGCGGTCGCCGGATTTCCCTTCCGCACCTTTACCCGTCTTGAGATTATCCGCGCCTGAGCCTTTGTTGTCTATGGGATGGCAGGAGTTGCAGGATTGGGTGTTGTTAATGGAAATGGCTTGTTCGAAATAGAGTTTCTTCCCCAGGGAAACCATGGCGGGAGTATCATGTTCACTGCCCGGCATGGTCGACGGAAGTTCGCCGATAAGCGCCTGTGCCTGCATCAGCACCACCCCATCCGAGTTTCCGGGCACCGCTGTGATTGTATGCGGGGAAGGCATCTGACGCTTCACCGCTTTGTCTTGTGCCTCCGCTGTGGATTTGGCAGAGGCCTGCGTGATCAGATCGCCCCCCATGCCGGAAACACTGAGTACGCCCAGTCCCGTTGCCAGACAGACAACTGCTCGTAGCTTCTTCCGCATTGTCATTCCTCCTTCCTTGATTGTTTAGGCCTCCCGACTCGGGTTTGATTCAGGCCAAGGTTCGAACGGTTTTTCCTGCGTTGTGGCCGACATTGGCACTTTGCAATATTGCCTGGCCAACCTTGTCGACAGCGATTGCCTTCCATCGTGCCGTATTTTTGCTTGATCAATCTCCTCGGAGCCCGGTTTGCTGTGAGCTTCTGGTGGTTTCATGTCTCGCTCCGTTTCGGATTTTTCAAACACACCGGTTACGGCGCAAGGTGTCCACCACAGCAAGAGACAACGCCGGCCAAGCCATACCCGCGGCGGCAGCGCTAGCATATCGCTGAGATAATGAGCACCCACGCACACGCGGCTCACACCGACTAGCAGAATCATGACGATTGCATCGACGACTGCCCCAACTCGCCGGCGCCAGACCAACGTGAAGGCGAGCAATAGCGCCTCGCCGACGATTTTGCTGACGACATCAGCCCATTTCTCGGCTGCACGCCAGCACTTTCCCGCTCAATCGGCAATCATCCCGACGCCATTTCCTTCATGATTTCAGTTCCTATAATCCAATTCTTGTACCAGGTGGCAACCATCCTCGATACTTTCATCTATTGTTTTGATATTTAATTATAATTAGCCGGAAGAGCACGCGCATGGTGGTCATTGTCAGCCGTATGAAAAAGGGCATATTTAACCGCTGGTCGCATATGACCAGCGGTTCACCTCGGTGCAGGTTAAATCAGCCAACGTAAACACTTGAACTTCGACGCCCTCATCACCACTATTCGGGAGGATTTCGGTAAGCATCCTCACCTCAAGTGTG
>JROS01000175.1 GCA_000769715.1 Desulfobulbus sp. Tol-SR | reverse complement strand
CGATGAAGCCGGGTTTGACGTTGACCGTCTCCATGTTCGCGGAACTGGAGAGTTTCTTGGTGATGACGGAGGCGTTCTGACGTTTGAACCCGCGGGTGATCTTCTGCTGCAGAGTCTTGGTCAGGGTCGTATTGACATCGGTACGAACCGTCGAGTTGGCGAAATAGCGGTTGGTGCCGGCCCTCATGATGTAGAACAACCGGGTCTCGACCGACAGAGCGGCCTGCTTGGCCAGGATGTCGCTGTACTCCTTGATGATCGGATCCTCGTGAGTGTCAGCGACCTTGTCGGTGATACCGACCCAGTCGCCGAGTTGGGCGAGGGTGGCCTGATAATCCGTGCTGGTGATGGCACTGCCGGCCGGGGTTACACCCTCGGTCAGATCCGTAGTAGCTGCGGACAAGGCCTCATACCTGCGGAACTTGACGGTATCCGAGGAGTTGCGCGGGATGGGCTTGGCCTGCAGGAACGGCTGCATGACCAGATCGGGGTCGGCCCGCTTCAACAGGTCGGCGGCAAGCTTGCCTGCGGTTCGATAAGAGATATCACTGACGGTCTGTGTGGTCATAATTCTTGCTCCTCCTAGATGGTGGGGTTACGCTTTCGCGGCTTCCTGTGCGAACGCTCCTTCGAAGTCGTCCTCATCAATGCCACTCTGCTGCGTTGTCTGCCTGCTCCTGATGCCTTCCTGGGCTTTGAGCTTGGCTTCCTTCGCAGCGGCCTCTGCTGCTGCTTTGGCGGCGGCAGCATCCGGCGCCGCGCCTGGTGATCCCGGTGTCTGTGCGCTCCCGGTATCCTTCTTAAAAACATCGTACAATTCGATAATGTCGTCGGTACTGCCGTTGTCGAGCACCTTGTTCCACGCGGCCTTCAGGACTTTCGGCTGTTTATCCACCCAGGCCTCAACCTGCGGAAGCGTGGTGAACGCATCCGGGTGCTTGGCGAGGATAGCCTGCTCGTGGGCATTGCGGGCGACGTTCTGGGTAACGGCTGCGATCGGGGCGATCTGGGCCAGGACGGCGTTCACCCGCTGCTCAACCATGTTCTCAACCCGGGCCATGATCACCCGGGAAAGCACAGCGTTGGCGGCGGTGACCTCGGGGAAATTGGCCTCTAAGGTATCGAGGATGGCCTGCTCGTCGGTGGAGACATTCTCCTTGCCGGCGCGGGCGGCTGCGTCATCGGCAGCGGCTTTGGCTGCGGAGTCAGCGGCTTCCTTGTCTGCCTTGGCCTGCGCATCGGCTGCTACTTTGGCAGCAGCCTTGGCGGCAATCTCATCTACGGTAGGGGTGGCCGGAGTAGCAGCAGCTTTGGCAGCTTCGTCGGCGGCAGCCTTAACAGCTTCATCAGCGACAGCTTTGGCTGCTTCATCGGTTGCAGCCTGTGCGGCGAGTTCTTCTTCGGTAGGAGTGGCACCGGCATCGCCGGAACCTTCTGCGGTACCGGAGGTCTCAGTGAAACCTTCCTCTTTTTTATCAGGATCCGGCAGCCCGGCGGTGGCCTCAAAGGCGAGGTCGAAATCAGTAAAAGTTGTATCTTGTTCTGTATTTTCCATTGTTTCTCCGGTTTGTTAGAAGCGTAACAATATTTTATTGTAAAAGTC
>JROS01000064.1:22017-50339 GCA_000769715.1 Desulfobulbus sp. Tol-SR | reverse complement strand
GTTGCTCCCCGGTTTCGGGATGTACACCCGGCATACCGGCTGCGGTATATACGACATCCTGTGCAGCCGATTAACCAACTCCCTCAGATTGCCTTCAATATTCCTGCCGTATTCCTCCTTGGTGACTCTGTCTATGCCCGAGGCTGCATCCTTGCGCAAACCCTCGAAACATCCCCGCAGAAGCTCTTCGTTCATCAGATGAAACAAACTGGTGAACTTGAAACATGGCTCTCGGCGGGCCTTCTCCGCTATCCGTTGCAATCTCGTTTCCACTTCAGCTCTGCGACTGGGCACAGTTCGTGTCTCCTTGACAACGGTCGCTCCGATGTGACGCCCTTCCCTCCAGCAGCGTTACCCGCCTTCAACGGTACTACGGCGCCATCCGACTCCCCGACTCCCGTTTGCCTTACTCCCTTTCTTATCGGTTGCTCGGCATACTCGCCTCCAGGCAAGAGGCGCCAGGGTCTCCCGGGTTACCACATATTCACTCTGTCCGACATGCCATGCTCTCAGACCCCGAGGAAGCGAAATCCGGCTCGCCACTATCGCCGGCTCCATGTTGATTTCCGTGCTTGCAACCACGTCATCCTTCCCGACTCGAGCATTTCGGGGCTCAATCACTTCAACCTTACGGCTTACGGCCTGTCGTCTGGTTATCCTACGCTTAACCGCATCAGTTACCCGCTACGGTCCAAGGACTCACTACCCGGTGGTTGGCTAGACCTTCCGGGACGGGCTTCGCACCCGCTAGAATATGCGACCTTGCCCGGCCGCACTGCACGAGATCTCTCCCTCCGGTCGAGATGACAGCGGGGGGTGGTCGAGGCGATAGAGCAGGAAAGGGCGAAAAGGCGGGAGGAGGTCGCAGTCGCAGCGGGGAACTCAGCACACCAGCTCAACCACCGGGACTTCCCAACTCCGGCCGCAACAGGCTGCCTGGAACGCTTTGTCTTCAACATCATCCCGATAGCGCCTGACCAGGGCGACGATCCGGGCCTCGCGGATGCAGTCGAGCCTGTCGCCCCATTCCCCCCGGGCCTTTTTCGACAGCCGGGCGATGGCCACCCCGGCGCTGTCCAGCACCTCCAGATGGTGGCCCTGCTTGTGCAGGCTCACCACTTCCCCGGCCCTGGACTGCTGCAGGGCCAGACGCGAGGGGTGCCGTTCTTCCCTGATCCCGGCATAATCGAGGAAGAGATCCTCCATGCCGAGCAGATGATAGGTGCGCCGCGTCGTTGGTTTGGCGGTTGCCGGCGCCATCTCCCGCACCACCATGAAGTCTCCGGCCAGCGACCGGGCATGGGGATTGACCGCGGTGTCGAGCACACACAGATGGAGGGTTTCCCGGGCCCGCGACATCGACACGTAGTACAGGCGGCGTTCGTCCTCGATGGCCGCCCCGCTCCCCTTGTCCCAACTGTCGCCCAGGATGAAGACGTGGTCGAATTCCAGCCCCTTGACGGCATGGGCGGTGGCCAGGAACAGCCCATCGGCGATGGTCTTCATCCTGTCCTGTTCGGCAAACGCCTCATGGAGGTATTCCTCGACGGCCGAGGCCGGTTGCGGGGTGTCGCCGGTCTCCTCCTGCCAGTCCTGCAGCAGCCGGATCAGGTTTGCGCCCCAGATCGTGCCCTGCGGATACATGTTTTTCAGCATCGTCAGCACCGCGCCGGCGGTGACCGTCCCGGTCGGCATGGCATGCAGGCGTTCCAGGATATCCGCATGTTCGCGGATCCGGCTCAGCCGGGGAAAGGAGGCATGCCGCCCCCAGCACAGGCTGACCGGCATCCCCGCCTGGTCGCAGGCGCTCCGCACCCGGTCGAGGTCTTTCCACTCCCGGGCCAGGACCGCACAGCTGCCGAGGTCGACTGGACCGCCCCGCTGCAGACGGCGCAGTTCCTCGACCACCATCGTCGCCTGCCGGTCGGGATCGGCTGCCTTGATGACCTGGACCTTCCCCTGAGCGACCGGATCGGCATGCTGCCACTTCCCGCCCGGGGGCAGATTCTGCCGGGCCTCGTTGATCCGGATCGGGTGGCCGGTCTTCATCCGCTCGGTGTTGCGGGCGATCAGACAATTGGCGGCGGCGATGATATGGGCGGTCGAGCGGTAGTTTTCGATCAGGTAGTGGATTTCGGCCTGGTAGTCATGCTGGAATTTCCTGATGAATTCGACACTCGCCCCCCGGAAGCGATAGATGTTCTGGTCATCGTCACCGACCGCCAGGATAGCCATTTTGCGCTCGCCCTCCTCCCGACCCTTACCGGCAACCAGCGACACCAGCTCATACTGTTCGGCATCGACATCCTGGTACTCGTCGACCAATATGTGGCTGAACCGGCCGATCAGCGCCTCATCCGGCGGGATATCCTGCAGGCCGATGACCTCGGTCTCCCCCTTCAGCAGGCGGATGGCATCGGTGATGAGCCGGGAGAAATCGATGTCCTCCCGGTCGCCCGGCCTGCCTCCGGAGACCAGTGACCTGCCGGTGAGACGAAGGGCCAGCCCGTGAAAGGTCAGCAGCGTCACCCCGGCCATGTCGTTGCCGACCAGGTCGCGCAGCCGCCGGCGCAGACTCTGGACGGCGCTGCGGTTGAAGCAGAGGACCAGGATCGCCCTCGAAGCGATCCGCCTCACCCGCAGCAGAAAGGCCACCCGGTGGGCGACGACCCGGGTCTTGCCGGCTCCGGGGCCGGCCAGGATCAACATGTTCCTGTCCGCTTCGGCACAGACGATCTTCTCCTGGGCGGGATTCTTCAGGTCGTCGACAATCCGGGCGTAGGACTGGTTGCTGGTCGCCCGCTCGAGGAACTTCTCCTTCCCGGCGAAGAACCGTTTGACGAACTGTTCCTTGTCGTCGTTGAAGTAGGAAGCGACATACTGCCAGGCGCCGCTGATCCTGTCGAGGGCCAGGCGGGCGTACTCGTTCATCACGTGGATCTGGAAGGTCCGCTCGCTGTAATGGGTCTTCAGCGGCGAGAAGTCGGCCTGGGAATACCTTCGCGATCTGGCGTCCGGGTTCAGTCGAATGGTCATGGCCTGGCGGAAGACCGCCAGACCCTGCTGCAGGTCGATCACCCCCTGCTCGTGCATGAAGGTCAGGGCTCGCTCAGCCGCGGCCAGCGGATCCCGGAGTTTATCGACCAGCAGCAGATCGCCCCGCAGGGCGGCAACAAGCTGTTCGAGACTGAATTCGACGAGCAGATTCGCCCCCGGCTTCGCCTCGGGCGGCACCGCCGCGATAATCGCCTCGAGTGCCCGATGAGCGGCGAGCTGGCGGAGCTCGACCGTCTTCCGGATCGATTCCCAGTCCCGGTGCAGGTAGATCGAGAAGCGGTTGTTGCCCCTGGCGGTGAAGGAAACACTTCCCCTGGTACCGGCCAGCCCCTTGCCGTCGCGGCTCAGCCCATAAAGCAGCAGTCTCAGGGTAGTCGGCGAGCAGCCGGCATGGCCGGCGTCGATCATCACCTGGTTAACCCGGCGGAGGTCCAGTTCCACCTGGGTATCCAGTTCCAGATCGGGAGCGGTTTCCTCGAGGGTCTTCAAAAAATCGTTCTCCAGCGTGACAATCTGCTGCAGCAGCTTCTCGGAGCTGCCCTGGATCTTGTAGCGGACATAGGCGCTGAGCAGGGTGACCTTTTCCAGGATTCCCTGGGTCGCCATATCGTGCAGGGTGCGGATCACCCGCTGCGTCTCCGACTCGGTATTGCGATCGCCCTCCTGCGTGGCAAATGCCGAGCAGCCGGCCAGCTCATCGGCACTGAACGACTGGTTGACCTGATGCCTTTCCATCAGTGCCCTGAGAATCGTGAGCCAGCGATGCTGCTGCCGCGAGGAGAGGTCCAGGCCGGCGATCTTTGCCTCGGCCTCTTCAAGACTCTTCACGGTCGGCTTGCCCTGGAAAACGCTGGTCCTGTTCTCGTCGCGATACAGGTAGCCGCAGCGCTCCAGCCAGGCTAGGGCGGTGCGCACCCGGGTGTCGCCATCGAACTGATCCGGATCGGCATCGACCACATCGAGGCGCAGCAGGTCGCCGGCGGTCAGCACCACGGTGTTCTCACCACGGGCGACGTGGCGGATACCGCGGAGGAACTGGCCGATCTCCCGCTGGTTGAGCATCGACTGGCAACTCAGGCGGAACTGGCCTTCGATATCCTGTTCGTTGAAGATCAGGATGCACTCGGCGGCGTTGCGGTCCCGGCCGGCCCGGCCCGCCTCCTGCAGATAATTCTCCAGCGAGGCGGGGATGTCGGCGTGGATGACGAGCCGCACATCCTCCTTGTCGATCCCCATGCCGAAGGCATTGGTCGCACAGATGATCGGGGTGGTGCCGGCGATGAAACTGTCCTGGATGCGTTTCTTCAGCGCCGGTTCCAGACCGGCGTGGAAGGCTTCGGCTATGTACCCATGTGTCTGCAGCAGTTCGGCCAGCCGTTCGGTGTTCTTCCTCCTGGCACAATAGACGACGACGCTGCCCTGGCCGTCGTAGCGGCTGCGAAGCAGATCGAGAATCGCCTGATCCTTCTCGTAATGGGTGGCCTCCTGGACCTCGTAGTGCAGATTGATGCGCTCGTGCCCCCCGGCGAACTGCCGCATCTTCAGACCCAGTTCGCGCAGGATGATATCGATGATCTCCGATTTGACGTCTTTCTTCGCCGTGGCGGTGAAGCACTGGACCGGCGGGATGCCGACATTTTCTCGTTCGGCGAATTCGCGGATGAAGCGGATCGCGTAGAGATAGTCGGGGCGGAAGTCGTGGCCCCATTTCGACAGGCAGTGCGCCTCGTCGAAAACCCAGGCGCCGATCTCCCGTTGGCCGATGGTGGCGCGGAAGGTCGCATTACGCAGCTGTTCCGGGGAAACGAGCAGGATGCCGATATCGCCCAGGCGCACGGCTTCCAGCACTTCGGTACGCTCCGGCATGGTCAGCATGGCGGACAGAGCGGCGGCCATCCTGGTGCCGGTCAGCCGGGAGAAATTGTCGACCTGGTCCTTCATCAGCGCCTGCAATGGCGAGATGACGATCGTCAGCGTGTTGCGTCGGTGGTAGCGCATGAGGCCCGGCAGGAGATAACACAGCGACTTGCCGCCGCCCGTCGGCAGCGTGGCGAACAGGGAATGGCCGCGGGCCGCGGTGGCGACGATCTCCTCCTGCAGGCTGTTGCCGTCCTCTGTCGCCGGTTGCGCGCGGAAATCAGGGAAGCCATAGAAGTTGCGGAGATAGCTCCGCGGATCGTGATGGTTTTGGCAATACTCGCAGTCGGGCCGTTGGCAGCCGTTCTCCCGCAGCTCGTGGAGGATGCTCGGCACCAGCGGGAACTGATGGCGGACCCAGGGCGGCAGGACCGAATTGCCGCCGGCCACCGACAACCAGGCGGTGACATAGGCCAGTGGCGGCAGCGGCAGCATCCCATCGGCCAACTGCGTGACCAGGCTGTCGACCGCGGCGAGGCAGGCATGCTTGCGGGCGAACCAGGCGAAGGCGTCATGGAGATCGTCACCCTGCAGCAGCGGGATACCCATGCAGGCCAGCGCCTCGGCGGTCCCGGCCAGAGCTGCATCGGCGGCGAGAAAGCCGCGATACAGCAGGGGGACGTCGGAGTTCGCCGCATATTGCCGGACCAGGGCCTCCCACTGTTCGGCGAAGACCTTGCCGGCCAGTCGGGCGTCCTGGACCGGGTCGTTGATGCTGTCGCGGACGATCTGGTAGTTCTTGATCAGCCGGTGGTAGGGATTGGCAGGATAGGCGAGGGGTGAGAGGAACAGCGTATCGATACTCGGTTTGGCAAGGAGCCGAAGGTCAGGCGCCAGCCGGCGCAGGCGGGGTAGATCGTGGTTGAGGATATTGTGGCCAAGGATGAAACGGGCATTTTCACCGAAGGCATCGAGATCGGCGAGGGTACTGCGGTCAATCTTCCTGCCTGCCTGCACCTGGAAGGTCTTCTCCCCGCAGACGGCGCCGATGGCATAGATGATGCTCTTCTCATTGACCTCGATGTCGAGGAGAAGGGTCTGGCGAAGCAGGTCTTGGGAAGAGGCTGGCATTAACGGGCCATGCAAATCAAAAAAGTTTCATAATGTATGCAGGACTGACCGTCGCAAACACAATCATGGGGAAACGACATTGCGATGCCAGAGTTGTAAAAGGCCGAGCTGAATCGTACAATAAAGTGTCGCTTGCAACAAGCCGCGCCGCTTGCAAGATCACGGGATTGTTCGTGGGCGGAATGGAGGAGATGGTGATCAGTTGTCATAGGAAGACATTTCGACCATTCCCCTCTGTCATTTCGAGCGTATGCGAGAAATCTCGTTGTTCCCGGTAGGGTGAAGACCATGATCCCGCCCCCTCTGTCATTTCGAAGCGAAGCGAGAAATCTTGCTTTCGCTGACCGGAATCCTCCCCTCGGCCGGTTTGAGATCTCTCCCTGGCGGTCGAGATGACAGCGGGAGGAGGTCGAAGCGACAGAGCATGAAAGGGACGAAATGGCAGGACGCAGGTCGAGACGCCTCCCCCTCTGTCGAGCGAGAGCGAGAAATCTCGTTTTTTGCCACCGGAGATTTCCGCCTTGGTCGATATGACAAGGTATCCAGACGTTCGTTTTGTAAAAGGCTAGAAAGACAACGAAATTGCACCAACACATCAAGGAGGATCCATTATGAGACAATTGAGAGATGGTAACTATTGGAGTCCCTATCTCGCCGGGGCATTCGCCGGCCTTGTGCTGGTGTTGTCGGTCTTCATGACGGGGAATTATTTTGGCGCTTCTACTTCATTTGCACGGTCTGCCGGCTTGATTGAACAAATATTCAGCGCTGAACGTGTTGCCCGGATAGAATATTTTACAAAGACCACACCCAAAATCGATTGGCAGTGGATGTTTGTTATCGGCATCCTGATCGGCTCATTCATTGCGGCTAAAATTTCCGGGACCTACAAGGCACAGACTATTCCAGACATGTGGCAGGAAAAATTCGGCTCGAATGTTGCCTTGCGAGGAACTGTCGCCTTTATCGGCGGCACAGTGGCAATGTTCGGCGCCCGTCTCGCCGATGGCTGACCATCCGGTCACGGGCTGAGCGGTCTGGCTCAGCTGGCGATCAGCAGTTTCATAGCGCTGATCTGTTTTTTTATCGGCGGGATGATCAGTGCCAATCTGTTGTACCTGGGAGGTAAAAAGCGATGAGCGAGCTCGTTTATGGGATTGTCACCGGTATTCTTTTCGGATTTTTTCTGCAGCGAGGAAAAGTCTTACGATATGACAAACAAATCGGTGCGTTGCGCCTTTTGGACATGACGATTGTAAAATTTATGTTCACTGCCATCCTGGTTGGGACCGTGGGAATTTATCTTCTCACCGATCTGGGTCTTGCCAAGCTTTCAGTAAAATCCACGATCCTGGGGGCCACTATTGGCGGGGGATTGCTTTTTGGTATCGGTTGGGGACTGTTGGGGTACTGTCCCGGGACCGCCATCGGTGCCATTGGTGAAGGGCGTTGGGACGGTGTCTGGGGCGTGCTCGGCATGCTTGTCGGAGGAGCGTTGTACGCCGAGGCCTATCCTTGGATGAAACAGAGCCTGCTGATCTGGGGCGATCTTGGCAAGATTACCTTGCCGGGCGTGCTGCACGTCAATCACTGGGTTGTTATTCCCGTTTTTATTCTTGCGGGCGCCGGTTTGTTCCTCTTCTTTGAAAAAAAGAACCTTTAGACTCGTCGCAGGCCTGGTAACGCCGCTTGCCATAGTTCGTGCCCAGAGTGAACGCTGCGGAGAGATAGACGGTTGACTTCGATCCGGCGGTTTGAGGGGATCGGCTCGGGATCGTCGGGCAAAGCTCGCGTCGGAAGATTGAACCACCTACCCGCCCCGCCGATTATCCTCGAACATCTCGACTGCCATCGTGTGCCTGAGCCGCCACACCATCCTGATCGGCCGCTCGCTCTCGTAGCTCACCATATCCACCGGCCCGAGATAGGTGAACGGCACCGTGGCCCGGTTGCGTTTCTTCTGGCCTCGTGCAAAAATCAATATGGAGTAGCCACGCTCTCGGTGGTGAATCAGATTTTTCCCGTCGGCGTGGTGTTGCGCGGTATTGGCCTGCGACTCCCAATGCATCAATTCCCGGCTGATGGGGTAATCGGCATACATGGTGCTCGGCGAGAACTCTTTTTCGGTCTTCTGAAAGGTGACCAGCAGCGCATAGGCCTTCACCCCGGGGAAATGCAACACCCCCACCCCAGTCTGCCCGGCGGTCTCGAGTGTCGCCTTGCCGAAGGCCGCCTGGATCTCCTTACCGCTGTACCGGGCGTGCAGTTCAAGCGCACAGGCAAAAGGCGATTCCGGTATGTGTCCGCTGATCTCGGTCGTGTCCAGGGACCAGCGCAATATTTCGTCCAGATCGGCAAGAATCGACGGATTGGCGGCAAGGCGGCGAAACGCATCAGCAAGGCTTGTGATGCCAAGATTGCGCCCTTTATCTCCCCAGATCCGATAGTAGACTGACATCACCGAGTCACCGGCGAGGGCCAGAGCTTCGTCGATTGCCCCCTGGGAAACCTTGCCGAGAACCGCGCGCAACAAAACTATCTCATGCGGGCCGTTGATGGTTATTGCGCGCAACAGGGTCTTTTTCAGCCGCAGCAGATCCGGGTCGACGGGCTTTGGTCCCAGTTGTGCCCTTGCCTTCCACCCTGACCAGGACTCCTTTACCAGTAATACCTCCGGCTCGTAATCGTGATAGCGGATGAAATTGCCGAAGATCAATTCCTGGCCGGTCTCGCTGGTGAAGGTCTGGAGGCGGTCGGGAACCTGCACGGCCAATCGGCCGAAGTTCTCCCGAATATTCTCCAGAACATACCGGCGGGAAAGACGGTCGAGCTGAATGGAGCAACCAGCCGGGAGATGAGGAAAATCAAGCTCCACTTCTCTGTCGATGGAAAAGCGGTGCCGGGGCATCAGCGCCTTGAGCTTGGTGTCCGCCCGGTAACGCCGATGGGCCTGGCCGACCAAGTCGAGCACGGTGAGACAATCTTTGCCGGGGGCGTGACGCAGGCCGCGGCCGAGCTGCTGCAGAAAGACAGTCGGGCTCTCGGTGGGACGGAGGAACAGGACGGTGTTGATCTCGGGGACATCGACGCCTTCACTCAGTTTGTCGACGGTGAAGAGAAAGGTGAGCCTCCCGGTTTTCAGGGCTGCCAGCAGTTCCCGGCATCGATCGTCTTCGACGCCGGAGACAACGGCCCCCGAGGGTATCCCCCTTGCGGTGAATTGCTCGGCCATGAACCGGGCATGCCTGATGGTGACGCAGAAACCGATCCCTTTGACTGCGTTCAGGTCGGGCTCGTAGCGGCTCAGCGCCTCAACAAGGACATCGACGCGCTGTCCGGCCCGGGCATGATCCAGTACATAGACCTGTTCCAGGGCGGCAGTATCATACCGGCCGTTGCGCCAGAACTGCTCGCCGCTGAGGGCGATCGGATCGGCAA
The DNA here is from genome assembly GCA_000769715.1 of Desulfobulbus sp. Tol-SR. Classification (GTDB taxonomy): domain Bacteria; phylum Desulfobacterota; class Desulfobulbia; order Desulfobulbales; family Desulfocapsaceae; genus Desulfoprunum. The sequence continues at coordinate 40,856 of JROS01000064.1, read as the reverse complement.
CGCCGAAGTAGTGAAAGGGACAGAGGAGTTTTTCTGCCAGGGCTTCGGGCAGGCGGATCTCCGCCGCGAAGCGGTTGCCGAAATCGGCCGCCACATTGCCGCCATCCATCCGCTCCGGGGTGGCGGTCAGACCAAGGAGGATCTGGGGGGCGAAGTGGTCAAAGATCGGCCTGTAGCTGGAGGCAGTGCCATGATGGGCCTCATCGATGACCACGTAGTCGTAGAAGCCGCTGCCCACCTGCTCCCACAGTTTCCGGCTTGCCAGCATCCCAACGGAGCAGAACAGGTGCTCCAGGCGACTGGCCTGAAACTGGCCGACCTGTAATTCGCCGAAGTTCTGGTCACGCAGCACATGGCGAAAGGTCGCCTGGGCCTGTTGAAGAATCTCCTGGCGGTGGGCGACGAACAGGAGCCGGGCCTGCCGCCCCTTGCGCTCTTAGAAGCATTTGAAGTCGAAGGCGGAAATCACGGTCTTGCCTGTACCGGTTGCGGCGATGACCAGATTGCGGCGGCGGTCGTGGCAATCGCGTTCCCGCTCCAACGCTTCGAGGATGCGCTCCTGAAACGGGTGGGGCTGCAGGTCGAAGAAGACCATCGGGCCGTGTTGCCGGGGATTGCGGGCGCGGTCGATGGCGGTGCGGAACAGCAGTGGCTGCTCTGGATCAAATGGGACAAACTCGCGACTGTTCCAGTAGGTTTCGAACTCGACCGAAAACTTGTCGAGGATATGGCCCAGATCCTGGGCGGTGACCTTGAGATTCCATTCCAACCCACTGGTCATGGCGGCATGGGACATGTTGGCCGAACCGATATAGGCGGTGGAAAATCCGCTGTTGCGCCGAAAATGGTAGGCCTTGGCGTGCAGTCTGGTCCGCTCGGTGTCGTAGGAGATGCGGACCTCGACGTTCGGCATCCGGGCCAGCCACTCCACGGCGGGGGCATCGGAGGTCCCCATATAGGACGTGGTGAGCAGGCGCACCGGGACACGACGGTCGCGCAGATCCTCAAACGCGGGCAGTAGCAACCGCAGCCCCGACCATTTGATGAAGGACACCAGGATGTCGACTCCATCAGCGGAGCGCATCTCCTCATGCAGTTCATGGGCCAGTTGCGGTTCCTGGGGCGAGCCGGTAAAGAGACTGCTCTCTGCCAGGGGAGTATGCGGCCGGGGGATAGTGGTTGTGCCGTAATTGGGGGGAGTGATTTCCAGGAGAATCGGCTTTGGCTGGTCAACGAGGCGATGTTTTTCCAGATGGCCCCGCCCGGGTTCATCGGCAACGCGACCGAGAATCCAATTGCCGAGGGCGAGGCGTTTTTCCGGGTCGGCCTCCTCGCGCAGCGCCTGTTCCAGCACCTTGGCCACAAATGCAGCATACAGGCCTGGCTGTTCTTCCAGGTCGATCTTGCCGAAAACTGTCCTTACCTCAGGATGCCTGGCGAGAGTGTCGCGGAGAAACTCATCAAGAAGGGCTTCATAGATGCCGTGAGGTAACGACTTCATGAAGCGGCAGCCCTGCATTCATCAAGATATGAGCGGATCACCGGCAGGTCGGCCTCGGCCCAATCGAGAGTGTGCAGTTTATCCGGAGGTAACCATGTAATCGCCACATGTTCATGCAGAGCCATCTCCCCTGTCTCAATAGCCGAAACGAATGGATAGAGAGTAACCGTGAACGTCGGATAATCGTGAGTTTTGGCAGGAAGACTTTCCCCAACGACAATCTGAATACCCAACTCTTCCAATATTTCACGGCGGAGACATTGTGCCGCTGATTCACCGGGATCGATCTTGCCGCCGGGAAACTCCCACTTATACGGCATCGACATAATCGCACTCCGCTGCGCGGCAAGAACGAGCCCCTCACGCTCGATAATGGCGCAGGTTACGTGAATATGCTTAATGTCTGTGGCTACCATAAGTTACCTTGACATATGAGCCATCGGTTATTGGTTGAACGGGTTTGTTTTTTTTAAATGGTGAAGCAATCAGCTCACCACCGCAAACCAGTCTCCAGCCTCAAACTACCCCGTAACACATTGAGAAACAATAGCTTCAAATAGGAAGCCAAGTCAGCCGCCAAGTTCCCGCCGGGGAAGCAACTTTTCTCTCCCGATTTCCAAGCTCCGGACGAGAATACCGGGTTTGCAGCGAAACCCGACACCAGAGGCCTTGCCACAACCCCTGGACCTGTTTCTCCGTACATCCAAGTCAATTCCGAAAACCTGAATCGACTAGACCTACCTTCCCGGCATTTCCGTGCCGCGACTCATGATCGCGATATAGCCTGCGTAGCTGAACAGGCGGTTGTGCCTCCGGGCAGTCAGTTCCTTGACGATGCCGAGCTGCTCCAGATGCCCGAGCGCCTTGTTGACCGTGGCCGGAGTGATGCCGGTCTTCTCCACCAGCCAGCCCGAGGTGGCGATGGGATGCTCCATCAGCGCCCGGTGGACCTGCAGGGTCGATGCCGCCGCCCGACCGAGACCGCTGATATTGAGGTTTTCGCAGAAATCCCTTTTGTCCTTTTTGCAGGGATCTCGAACTCATTTTTTCAGCCACCGTGCCTTTGCCCGTTCCAGAAAAGGCGGCTCAACATTCCTGGGTGCGCCGGTAACGATCTCCTCGAATCCGGCCATGAATCCCTTCTTGCGGAAGTGCCGTTGGCGCACATCGGCAACCACCGCCCGCCAGTCGTCATTAAGGCCGGCTTTGGCGTAGCATTTCCTGGCACGCTCGATGTTGTCGAGCGCCGCGTCGTAGTACTTGCTCTTGCCCGCATTGATGACCCGCATGCACTGCGCACTATATAATCTGGCCGAGACATCAGGATGATCCCGCTTCAGCTTGCCTGCCAATGGTCCGGTCGTGGAATGGCCGAGAGCCTCCAACTCCTTCGCCGTTGCCCTGCGCAGGCGTGATACGAGCCGATCCATCTCTTTTTTCTTCAACCAGAGTTCAATCTGAGAGGTCAGGTCCCCCTTCTCTGATGCCTCCATGGCTTTCTGGTGCCAGGTCTTTTTCTCGTTGACCGGTACGTAGCGCATCAACTCCTTGTATGTGAATGTGGATGGGTGTGCCTCAAATTCGGACCAGGCCGATTGGAGCGCATCTTCCGGTCGGCCGATTTTGGCCAGCAGTGCTCGCTCCATCGCGTGGAGTTCGTGATCTTCACTCGATCGTTGGTTGCCCGAGCGTGCAATCGCCAGACCTCGCTCGACCCAGGCAAGTGCCTCTTCAGGTCGCCTCCGACTTTGGTATATATCAGCTATAGCCAGGCAGTCCTTGGCAGCGAACTCAGTCTGCTCGCAAAATGCTTTATAGGCTTCGACATCGCCCTGGCCGGCGAGCAGGGTCTTCAGCGCACCGCCCCATCTGCGGCGAGTGTATCCGGGATAGCGTTGTTCGTCCAGGCTCGGAGCGGATTCGAACTTGGCACGAATTTGGCCAACGAAAGCCTCCAAACCCTTTTTATCGAGCACCTTGACGACCTGACGATCAAGGTCATGACAAAACCCATAGGGATCGACCTCCATCCAGGAGAGCAGGGACTTTGCGGTCTCATTCGGATCATGGTTGGCTGCCTTGCGGGATTTGATCCAATCAAGGAACAGACCTTCAACCAGCATGCCGAAATCACCGCCGGAATCGTCGATCTCATCGGCTTTTTCATGGCAGGCGCCGATGAACGTCTCAAAGAGAAGCGCTGCCCGCCCAGGCTCGCTTTTCATGATTTTTACAATGTCATCGGCAACATCCTGCACATTATCCACGAATGACGAGGCGGCTCCGTAAGAGATGTAGGTGCCGGGAGACAAGGCCGCTTCGATAGCCTGCTCGAACGGGTCGATCTGCTTTCTCTTTCTCGGTGTCACGGTACTGCCCTCAATATTGATGACCTCGCAAAAACCACAAGCACTGCAGGAGCAACACGATATGTCATTGTGTTACAACGCTGAATCGTCGGCCGGCAAACTTTTTCGAAGCCGACAAAATCAACGCCATGCGCCCTGACAATCCTCCCAGGCGGTCTTTGATTTCACCTCTTCGAGGAGAAACCTCACGCCCTGGTTGTCCGAAGGGTTGAGCCAGAGCATCCGATCAAAAACGTACAGGGCCTCGTCAAAGCGCCCAAGACGCCAGAGGCATAATCCATAGCCATGCATGCAGCGTAGAAACGGACGGTTGTCGATATAGCCCCACTGTAGAACGCCGGTGAAGCCTTTTCCCAGAGTAAGTTCACCGATACGCAAACCAACTTCATAGTGCCGCACTGCATCCTGTGGGTAATGATCAAAAATGAAATTGCCCAGATGTGAATGGGCATCGAGACAACGAAGATCGGCTTGACACAGATCCATCAGGATTTTTTTCGCCTCTGCCCGTTCACCAGCCTCCATCAAATCGTCAGCCTGAGTGATGGGGTCGTCAAAAGGGTCGTCGGGGTCCTGGCCGGGCAACACCTGCTCCATCTCAAACTCAGGGCGAGGTCCATGAGCGATGATGGGCTTGGCCCAAGGTTCGATAGGATCGTTTTCTTCACCCCAATAGTGCTCTTTGGGATCCCACACGCCGATCTCCTGCAGACCGAGAGGTACCAGATGAAGCGCTTCCGCTTCAAGACGGGTCGAATGTATCTCTCCGGAGAGATAGGGATGACCGGCATAACGCCACTGCTTCCGTGGCTTGACTGTGACAATCTCACCAGGAACCACGTCCCCAAGGCCGCTTGGACGCAAGGTAATAGCCCTTTCGCTTCCCGGCAGGCGGCACCGAACAGTCCGCTCCTTCACCGAGAGCACGATCAGATCGACCGGTTGGCTCAGGTCGAGGTCATCGGTTGTTGCCTTGTGCTGCCGCTTGCGACCGTAAGGGGCCTGTTCCTGAGCAGGGAAGGGATCGATGTTGAGCCACCTGCGATAGGCAGCGATGAGCCATGCACCTGCCGAGCCAACGGGAAATACAACCTCGGACGCCGCAACCGTATGTTCGGATCCATCTTCCCGGCGACACCGTGCCGTCAAACCGCGTCGCTCATTGCCGTCGTAGTCTATTTCCAGCACCGAAATCGGCTCACCGATGACAAAGCCATCGGCCGGCAGGTCGATGTCATCCTCAAAGACCTGCCGAAAGGCCCAGAGCTGCTCGTGGTCACCGTAGGCGTCGACAGTGATCTTCTCGATCATCTCGTCCAAGGCTTTGAGATCCTGATGTTCATTGGTGCTTCGTGAGTTCATGAAATGTTCCCCTCTCCCAACCTATCCGATCAACTCCCGCCAGCCCGGTACTACCTGAGCAAACTCCTGCTGAAATGCCGGTCGCCGGAAATTATCCTTCTTGACCTTGCGTGCGAACTTTTCTCAGCGGGCTGCATCGCCGACCACGTCGACCAGCACATGCCGCACTTTAACCATTATCTTGGCCTTACGAGTGTACTCTTTACGGTCTGCATTGCGGTCCAAATCACCCAAACCGGAAAGGTAGTATTTGAGAATTTCCTCGGGGTAGCGCTTTTCAAGCTTCTGGGCCACCTGGATTTGATAATCGCCGCCCCAGGACGACATGGGATAGCGTCCGCTGGTCAGGATAGCCAGGGCCTCATCATACTCCTTGCGATGCATGCTGATTTTCAGCCGGTTACCTTGTCCGGCATGTTTCAACTGCAGGAGAAGTTGCGGCTCGAAAAGACTCCATTCTTCGGCACTGCACAGTTCCATGAAGGCCTTGTATTTTTCGATAGAATTTTGTGTGATGCAGCCGACAGCAACTCGGCCAGGGCATCGCCTTTTTGGGGTTTCCTTGCCATCTTCACCTACCTCACATAACTCAATAGCAATACTTCCTGCTCCAAGCCAACGCCATGCCGGTCCATCAGTTCGACAATCCGACGGACCTCTTGATCTTCAATTTTCCTGAGCCGAGCCAGGATTGCACCATTGCTGCCCAGAAGAATCTCCCCCTTCCCGTATCGGGAAAAGAGGTCATCCAGATCGGCAGGCAGATAGAGTCCGGCGCGTTCGGGACAGGCGGTTTTCAATCGCAGATATTCATCGAGCCCGACCGGATCATAGTCCCCGCAGTGAATGATCCGGGCCTGGGCCATCGCCGATGAAGAAAGCCAGTTCAGGATCCTGCCGCTTGATCGCCTATCGCAATCATGTTCTCTACCAAAAAGGCCTAAGGAGCAGTTTCTCTTGACTAATAAGTGATTTAACAGAAGACTGTTTGGGTCAGTCCAGCAAGACATCCCTCCTGAATCTCGAGAAAATCAAAACTGGAGAAAAAATGCAAAACGTTTTCGCCTTTCGCGATAAAATCATCGATGAATATTCTGTTTTTTCTCGCAGTTTCAGCAAAATATCTGCACATGATATCACTGAAGAAGTCGAGAAACAATACAATGCCGGCCGTTACTGGCCGGAACCGCTGATCCAGATCAATCCCAGTTATCTCCAGAAGGGGTCTCTCCACTCATTGTGTTGTGAGAGAAAACACCACTCCCGTCCCTAAAAGATCTCAGAATGGAAACATGACCAACCAATGGCTCCATGTCTCGCGGCATGCGATGACCAACGACAACGATGATAAATTTATTAACACATCATGTTAATAAATTTATTGAATTGAGCGAGAGGTATGCGTATATTCTTCAGGACAAGAAAGCTGCAGAAAATCTGTTCTGAGTCCAAGGAAAGCATGAAGCACCTGGGTGCCAAACGCGGACTGAAACTCCAACAACGGATGACTGAGTTAAGGGCAGCCGATAGTCTTGCCGACATCTCTCGTTTACCGCCAGCCAGGTGCCACGAACTGACAAACAACAGAAAAGGGCAGTTGTCCGTTGATCTGGAACACCCGTACCGCCTCATTTTCATTCCCGCCAACGAGCCAATCCCTTTACGTGATGGCAGGTTGGCAAGGGAAGAAGTCACAGAGATCGAAATCATAGAAGTTACCGACACCCATAACGAATAAGGAGGGTGCCATGTTGAAAGCACTGAAAAAATACGAATTTGAGCCTGATTACGCCACCTCCCCCGGAGCCACATTGCTGGAAGTCATGGAATCCTTGGAGATGACCCAGAAAGAGCTGGCGGTAAGAACGGGGTTGACCGAGCAAACCTTGACCCGCATCTTCAAGGGCAATCAACCAATCTCATACGAGACCGCTAATCGGTTGGAATTAGTTACCCAAGTGCCGGCTGGAATGTGGAACAATCTCGAAGCGCAGTATCGTGAGCAACTCGCCAAGCTTGAAGAAAGACAGCGACTTGATGCGGAAAAAACATGGCTCAAAACCATTCCCACAAAAGAATTGATGGAGCGGGGGTATCTGGAGGCTAATCAAGACGAGGTGAGTTTGTTGCGTAACGTTTTATCGTTTTTTGGGGTGAGCAGCGTTCATGCCTGGCATGCAATCTGGGAAACCCCAGAGGTTGCCGCCAGAAGATCAAAATGTTTTGATTCTCAACCGGGAGCGGCAGCCTCCTGGATTCGGCAGGGAGAACTTCAGGCTCACCAGATTGACTGCGCACCTTTTCATAAATCGCGATTCCAGCAAACTCTCCAGGAAATCCGCGTTCTCACGTGTGAAGGTCCTGGTGTTTTCGTACCCAGAATGAAAGAGCTGTGCGCTGCTTCGGGAGTTGCCGTGGCTCTCGTCCGTGAAATGAAAAAAGTGCCCTGGAATGGAGCAACCAAGTGGCTGACCCCAAACAAGGCTATGATCCTTCTCAACTTACGCGGCAAGGGTGAAGACAAATTCTGGTTTTCATTTTTTCATGAAGCTTGCCACGTCGTAAAGGATAAGAAAAAAGACCTCCTTATCAATGACGGGAGCGATGGTGACCCTCGTGAAAAACAGGCCGATGCGTTCGCGGCGGAGACACTGATCCCTTCTCGCTTTAACAACAAAATCAGCATTTTTCAAACCGCCCATGAGGTCATTGACCTGGCCGACGAACTCGGAATTGCTCCCGGTATCGTTGCCGGGCGATATCAGTTTCTGACCGGCAACTGGCATGTTTTTCGAAATCTGATCAGAAAACTCGAATGGAGAGAGTGACGCCTGATGCTCGGCGCATCGTAACAGCGGCGCCTTGCGATACAGTGCTTTGCAACCATATCCATTCGCAATTACTCAATATCCCAACAAACTATGAACTGTTTCAGAGCTGATATTGTTTGTGTTGCTCTGTGATGTATTTCCTGATCTATGGCTCATCGATTCGGTATGATGTAATTCTTTCCCAGGCCGCGCTCAAATTTCCTCACCCGACAGGTCAGGCAGGGTGATCGTGAACGTGGTCCAACCATCCCGACTGGCCGCCTCGATTCCCCCGCCATGCAGTTCGACGATCCGTTTGACGATGGTCAGGCCCAGGCCCGAGCCGCCATACGCCTGGGATCGGGATTTCTCTACCCGGTAAAATTGATCGAAGATCCGCGGCAGATCAGCGGCGGGGATCGTCTGACCGGTATTGGCGACAGTCAACACCATCTGCCCGTTGCTCTTCACCGTCCGGAGAACGATGCGGCCGTCGGCCGCCAGATTGTACTTGATGGCATTGTCGATCAGGTTGATCAGCAGCCGCAGCAGCTGTTCCGGGTCACCGGCAAGACTCGCCGCAGCCGTGTCGATCTCGACGCTGATCCGCCGCGCCTGCAGCATTTCCTGGTAATCCTCGACCACCTGACCGATCAGCTGATCGAGCCGGACGGGTTGACGGTGGCAGGTCTCTCCCTGCTCCAACCTCGAGATATCGAGGAGGTCGCGGACCAGTCGGCTCAGCCGGCGCATGGTGTTGAGCTGTTTTTCCAACTCCTGGCGAACCTTTTCCGGGGGGTCGCCGGCCAGCAACTCTTCATGGCCGAGCATCAGGATGGTCAGCGGACTCTTCAGTTCGTGGGCGGCATTGCCGATGAACTCTTTTTGCTGGGTGAACGAATACTGCAGGCGATCGAACATCCTGTTGAGCGAGGTCGACAGGACGTGCAGCTCATCGCGACTGTCGCCCAGCGGGATCCTCCGGTCGAGCGAATGTTCACGGATCATCCGGATATGGTGGTTGATCGTCGATATCGGCCGCAGCAGCCGTCCCGCCAGGAAATAACTGGCCAGAAAGACCAAGACGACGGCGACGCAGATACCCCAGGCAACCCTTGACCGCAACTCCTGCAGTTCAATATCGAAAAACAGCAGCGGCTTGGCGATCATCACCGTAAAGGTTCCGCTCGGCGTGTCCCGTGACACCGTCACCACCCGAAAATTGACGACATCATCGGTAACCTCGTTTAATTCGTCAAGATCTCCAGGATCTATCCACAATTGAGCCAGAGATATTTTCTGCCTGATGAAAAATTTCCCTTTATCCGATCGGCGCGGGATATCGAACAGCCGGGCCAGTGGCGAAGAAAAAAGCGCTTTGCCGTTGCTATCGATCATTTTGAACCAGTACCTGTTGATATGGTAGTCCAGTTTCTGCAGCCTCCCTCCGGTCTCGGCGGGATGGGAAAAATCCACGACGTTGAGGGCGGCACCGGCCACTTCGTACAGTTCGCGATCGATCAGTTTGTACGGTTCTTCGAGCAACTCGATGTAGACGAAGAACGCGGCAACGATCGTCGTCGACAGAGAAACCAGCGAGATCCAGAGGGTGAACTTGGTTCGGATTCTCATGTTCCTTCCTTGTCGATGAGATAGCCGACCCCCCTGACCGTCCTGATCAACGGTTCGTCCTCCGGGATGTTCAGTTTTTTCCGCAGCTTGCTCATGTGGACATCGATGAAGTTCGACATGCTGAACGGATCGAAATTGTCGCCCCAGACATGCTCGGCCAGGGTGAACCGCGATACCGCCCGGCCCCGGTTGTGCATCAGGAATTCAAGGATGGCGAACTCCTTGGCGGTGAGGATGAGGGGTGCGCCGTTTCTGGTCACCTCCCGGCTGATGGTGTTGAGGCGGAGAGTGCCGATCTCGATCATCGGACTGCCGGTTTTCCCCCTCCGGATCAAGGCCCGCACCCTGGCCAGCAGTTCGGCCAGGGAGAACGGCTTGGCCAGATAGTCGTCGGCACCGAGATTGAGCCCCTTGACCTTATCGTCGATGTCGCCCTTGGCGGTCAGCATCAGGACGGGGGTCTGGATCCCGGCGGCCCGGATCTCCGCCAGAATCTCGAAACCACTCATGCCCGGCAGCATGATGTCGAGAAGGATCAGATCGTAGGTGTCATTCCAGATTTTGTCCAACCCTTCCCTTCCGTCCCCCGCCGTTGCGACGGAGTAAAACTCACCGGTCAGCACCGAGCCGAGCTTTTCGAGCAGATAGGGTTCATCGTCGATGATCAGAATGTTCATAACCGCCTGGTGTTGGTGGCTGCTGCCGTAAAAATCGGCCTGACGGCAATGGCGGAGCGAGGGGTGGTCCCGGCGCCGTGGTCGACAGGCCCGTCGGAGCGATACCGGGTTAATAGTCGATAATAATACACGCCGACCTCCTTGCCGTGTTTTTTTACCGGGAAAGAACGAATTTTGCCGAGTTCTTTTGCCCTCCCGACAAAGAGCCGATTGTCGAGTTTCTCCTCTTCGTCGGCGATGACCAGCAGATCCCTGCCCGTCAGGGCCGCCGGCGCCTGCCAGAAGGCGTACATCAACGAGTCCAGGTTGAAGAGATGTCGTCCGGTTGTTTCCGGAGCCGATTGGGGCGACGAACCCGGTTCCGAGGGATTGAACATCTTCGCCCGGTAAAACGCCAGGCCGCTGGCGATTTGGTACTTGTCCATGCCGATGACGACGGGGGGCGCACCTCTTTTGGCCTCGACCCGCCTGACGGTCTGTTCGACCCGGTCGGCCAGATCCTCACCGCCGAACAGGAAGGCGCCGGTGTTGAACGGGATACCGGGAATACCAAGAGAGAAATAATGGAGAATCAGGCCATAGCCCAGGACCAGGCAAACAAGGGTGACCGACCATGCCCGCTGGACGACAGATCGGGTCCTGCCGTCCGCATCACTGGTCGGCAGTGACGAGGCCATCAGCGGAATGCAGGCCAGCCACAGGGGACCGGCCCAACTCAGCTTGACCTCCCTTGAAAAGCTGAAGAAGACGAAGACGGAGAGGGGCACAAACGCCATGCAGAGGGCGAACAGCCGGTGGCGACGACGGCGATCAGCCACATGGGCGGCAACACTCGATTCCAGTTTGCGGTGGGTGTAACCAACAGCCCAGACGGCAAACAGACCCGTCGGGGTCAGCAGCAGGAGTATGGAGCCTACCAGTTCCGGGGTGGAAAACATGAACTGATCGGCAAGCCGGTGTTGACTTTGAAACAGAAACGACGCCCAGGCATGGCGATAGTTCCATAAGATAACCGGCGAAAAAACCGCCAGCCCCGTCCCGGCCGCGAGATAGGGCCGGGAGCTGCCGAACCAGCGGCGGGAGCGGGGATCGCTCACCATGAACAGGATGGTCGCCGGTCCGAGGAGGATGATGGTGTATTTCGAGAGCAGGCCGAGGCCGAGCCAGACCCCGACTCCGATCCAGGAACGGTGGTCGCCATCGATCAGGACGCGATGAAGGTAGAACAACGTCCCGGCCCAGCAGGCGATCAGGGGCGCGTCGGGGGTCATGATCAGGGCCGTCCCGAAAAACAGCGGCAGAGCGGCAATCAGCACCAGGCTGTTGAGGGCGATCTTCCGGTCGAAGGCCGAAAGGGTGAGGCGGTAGCTGAACCAGGCGGTGATAATCCAGCACACCAAGGCCCCGACGCGGACGCCTGTCTCGGAATTGCCGAATAGATGAGTGCCGACCCAGATCAGCAGGGCCACCATTGGGGGATGGTCGAGATAGCCCATGGCCATGTGCTGGCTGTAGTTCCAGTAATAGGCCTCCTCCTGGGTGAGTTCGAAGGTCCCGAAGTAGAGGAGCCGGAGGATGACGGTATAGGCGACGATGAGCAGCATCGCCAAGCGCCGGTTCACCGGGCCGCAGGCCCTGTTCCTGTTGCCTGAGACCAGGAGAAACCCGGCCGTCGCGGCGCACAGACTGTAACAGGCGGCCGCCACCGACAGCAGCCATGACCAGTCGGGGAACCATGGCGCCATGGCGGCCATGATGCCGCCACGGAGGAACAGGACCGGCAGCAGGATGCACTGATAGCGCAGCAGGGCGGCGGGCCGGAAATAGGAGAGGGGATCGTCGGTGGTGGTGGCGGTGATGATGTAGCCGAGATTGCAGGCCAGCAGAAAACTGAAGATATGGACGACCCCCAGTTCGAAGCCGTTGTACTGCAGCAGGTGAAATATGAGGAAATCGAGGATGACGACGCCGGTCGCCAGGGTGGCGAGCTCCTTTTTGCCGACCGCCTCGAGCGGCAGACCGCCGAGGGCGGCCAACTGCTTGAGATACTCGACGACGACCGCGCTGTTCATCTTGGAAATGCCCTGTGTCCTGTCGATAAAGGTGATCGGGACCTCGGCGGCGCGCAGGTCAGGACTGGTGGCCAGGATCTGCAGGGCGATCTTGAAACCGGTGACCGGTTGCCGGACGGCGAGCAGGAAATCCCGGCGGATCGAGAAAAAGCCGGCCAGAGGATCATGGATCGCGGTGAACAGACGGGCCGGCAGGGTGGCGAGGCGCGAGGCGGCCTTCCTCGTCCAGGGCCACTCCGGGGTGGAGCCGCCGGGGATGTAGCGGCTGCCGACAACCATATCCCGGCTGCCGTCGAGCAGGGGCTGGAGCAGGTCGGGGATGACCTCGGGCGGGTGGCTGAGATCGGCGTCCATCACCACCAGCAGGTCACCGGCCGCCGCCCGGGCGCCGGCGCAGACCGCGCTGGCCAGGCCGGTTTCATCGTCCCGGCAGATCAGCCGCACCGGCAAAAGTCCCTTGTAGCCGTTGATTGCCGCCCGTGTGCCGTCGGTCGAGCCGTCGTCGACAAAAACAATTTCAGTGTCATGCGCCAAAGCGGAGACAGCCGTGGTTATCCGCTCCAGTAAGGGGACGATGTTGTCCCGTTCGTTCCTGGTCGGAATGATGATTGAAATCGAATTCATGGAGTACCTCCCTGCATTGGTTACCGTATGCCTTGCGTGCTACGGATTGCAGGGTAATCGATGAAGATGAAGAAATGATGAACCGCAATGACCGGCGAAGGCCGGTTTTTCGGACGGGAAGTATGAACGCTGAAATTGACTGAAGGGGGATGAACTCAAGGGCGGATGGGTGTTGGCGCCTTCATCAAATCTTCATTTTCGGTTGATACTATATCCCGGAAACCGTGTGGCACTTTGACGCATCATCGGCTGCCGGCGATTTCTGAAGGCGTATCGGATACTGGCAGGTTATGCCGAACCGGACATTGACACAGATCGACGCGTAAGGAACCGTTTGAACAATGAATACCCCCGCCGGCACTCTCTCCCGATGTGAATATCGGCAACCGTGGGCTCAACAGGTTATGGCAGTGCCAGATAGCCGGAAAGCACATCCCGGGTTGACGATTGTCATCCCTGTCCACAACGAGGAGGCCAATATCATCCCTCTGCTGGTGGAAATTCGTCAATGTCTGGACGGAAAATACGACTATGAGGTGATTGTCGTCGATGATCACTCCACCGATAACACGGAATCACTGCTGAGAAAGTCGATTGACGAGTATCCGGTCTTGAGAATCATCCGGCTGAAGAGAAGAGGCGGCCAGAGCGGCGCCGTGCTGCAGGGGGTACGGGCGGCCGGATATCCACTAATCGTGACCCTCGACGGTGATGGCCAGAACGACCCCGCTGATATCGAGGCACTTGTGGCGTGTTACCGGCAGACATCCTCCAGAACTCCCCGTTGCGTCATCATCGGCAACAGGCACCGGCGCCGTGATTCGATGTGGCGGAAATTTTCTTCGAAGATAGCGAATAGTGTCCGCGGGGGCATCTTACATGATAAAACGCCGGACAGCGGCTGCGGCATCAAGGCCTTTCCCCGTGATTTTTTCCTCGAATTTCCGGCATTCGATCATATGCACCGATTCCTCCCGGCTTTAGCCTGTCAAAGGGGAGGAACAGTTGTTTCCCTGGATGTGCATCATCGCCCTCGCAAAAGCGGGGCGTCACATTACGGATCGCTCGATCGGCTTATGGAAGGAATTATTGACCTCTTGGGGGTTGTGTGGCTGGGGCATCGAAGGATTGACAATGAGGCTGTCAAATAAAAGGACACGAGAATATGGACAAGTCAACAATCTGGCTCATTGTCGGTTTTTCCGGACAGGCCTTTTTCACCAGCAGGTTTGTCGTGCAATGGTTTGTGAGCGAGAGATTGAAAAAAAGCGTTATCCCGACGGCATTCTGGCATTTAAGCCTGCTCGGGGGCACGATACTCCTGGCCTATGCCCTGAATCGCCGTGATCCTGTTTTTATCTTAGGGCAGCTGACCGGTATCTTTATTTATTTGCGAAATCTCCATTTTATCCGGGGCGAATCACGGCAGACCAGGACATGTGCAAGAATCTCCTGAAAACCGACCTGCGCTGGCTGCTCCTGTGGGCGGGGCTGGTGGCATCCGCCCTTCTCTCCCGCCCTCCGCTGCCCATCGATGAAACCCGCTATCTTTCAGTTGCCTGGGAGATGTGGCACAGCAATCAGTTTCTCGTCCCGCATATCAATGGAGTGCCATACAGCCATAAGCCGCCGCTTCTCTTCTGGCTGATTCATCTTGGCTGGTGGCTCTTCGGCGTCAATGAATGGTCGGCGCGACTCACGCCGCCACTGTTCGGGCTCGCCTCTCTGTTCCTGATAAGACGTATCGCGACAGTTCTGTGGCCTGCCCTTCCCGCTGTCGGGCAGACCGCTCCCCTGATCCTTCTCAGCATGGGTGTATGGAGCATCTTCTCTACACTCACCATGTTCGACACACTGATCGTTTTCTTCACTCTTGCCGCTTATCTTCTGATTCTGACCCGGGCAGAAAACGGCGGCCGCGGTACCTGGCTTCTCCTTGGTCTGGTCCTGGGGCTGGGTTTGTTGGCTAAAGGGCCGGTGATTCTCGTCTATGTCGCCCCCCCGATACTCCTCGCCCCGCTGTGGACCTTTACCGGCAACTGGTGGCGCTGGTACGGAGGTTTTGTCCTCGCTCTCTGTATCGGCGTGCTGGTCGCCCTGGCCTGGGCAATTCCGGCCGCTGTGGCAGGGGGAGAGGAGTATGGCCAGGCCATCCTGTTCCGTCAGACCGCCGGACGCATGGTGCAGTCGTTCGCCCATCGTCGGCCTGTGTACTGGTATCTCCTGCTGCTGCCTCTGGTGCTGTTTCCATGGTCGCTATGGCTGCCTTTCTGGCGGGGTTGGAAAATCCAGGGAGATAATTCGCTGCGATTCTGCCTTTCCATTCTGGTCCCGTCCTTTGTTGCCCTCTCCATCGTCAGCGGCAAACAGATCCACTATCTCCTGCCCCTGCTGCCAATAGCCGCAATCGTCCTGGGTCGGATTGCAGCCGCTTCACCCGGGCCAAAACGGTATGATCGTTGGCCCTATCTGCTGTTTTTTACGATTCTGGCCGTGGCCCTGGTGGTGCTTCCGACCCTGCCGGTTCTGGGACGGGAAGCGACCATCGTGCACTATATCCCATGGTCGGCGGCATTCGTCCCACTCCTCACCGGCTGCATCCTGGTATGGCTCGTCGGTTCGAAGCCCGATCATGGGCCTCAGATCATCGCCGCCTCGGTGCTTCTCCATCTCATTTTTTTACACCTGGTGTTGTCTCAGTCGGTCGCCACGCTGTTCAACCCGAGCGACATGATCACCGCGGTATCCCAGGTCGAGAGAGAGGGAAAACCAATCGCTGTCTATCCCAAGGATCTTGCGGATCAGTTCCACTTCGCCGCCCGTCTGACGCGACCGGTCACGGCCTTGGATACGGTTCCGGAACTGCAGGTCTGGTCGAGACGGAATCCGACCGGTTACTGCCTGGTCTTTGCCGACAGAGAATTCCTCGCTCAGTTTGGTCAGGATCAAGGAGCCCGGCCCTACAGGGATAAATGGCTCATGTTCCGTCGTCGATTGTATTCCTCGGAGTAGTCGGGATTCGCCCGGAAAATTACATCGAAATATTGAAGGCAACCCATGCCCGGCACTCATCCCGCCCTCATCCAGTTCATCCGGTACGTCATCGCCGGAGGGGTCGCCACCGCCGCCCATATCGCCCTGTTTCACCTGGTCGCCTGGAAGGTCTTCCCGTCGCTGCAGGCGAACGATTACGCCGTTCGGTTTTTTGGGCTGAAGATCCGGGAAGTCAACGATTACAGCCGCGCCCGCAACTCGATGCTCGGCAACGTCATCGCCTTTGTCTTCTCGAACATGGTCGCCTATCTGATCAACAGCTTCTGGGTCTTCGAACGGGGACGCCATTCCCTGCTGGTCGAGGTCGTGCTGTTCTATCTGGTCTCGGGGATCAGCATGGCCATCGGCACCGTGCTGATGGGACTGCTGATCCGGCGTCTGCATCTGCTCACCACCTTCGCCTTCGGCGCCAACCTGGTATCGGCGGTGATGATCAATTACGTGATGCGGAAATATCTGATCTTTCTCGGATGATTAGGTCCCGGGACGGGACCGGCGGAGGCTGCCGCCGCCCCCGCATCGCCACGGACGGCGAGGTCGAGCGGAGGCAAGCGGCGAGAAATGAGAGGCGCGAGGCGTCAGTCCTGCGCCGGCACCCCGGCTTCGTCCCAGCCCCGCAGCCGATAGTAATCCTGCAACAGATATTCCATCTCCTCGGCGGTGAGGCTCCGGCCGTCGGGCAGTTTTTCCTTGTGCAGGCGGGGAGGCAGCCGGTCGTCGGCCGCCGTCAGGCCTTCGCGGATATTGAACCGCCGGGTCATGTCGGTGACCCGGACGGCGATCTTTTCCAGTTCCTCCCGGCCGACGATGCCGGTCACGAGCGCGATCGACTTCTCCAGCTCGGCCCACGGATAGAGATCACGGTAGAAGCGGCAGAGGACCAGGGTGTCGAAGATGTTGAGGCGGTTCTCGAACTCGATCAGCATCGCCGCCTTGTCCTCGATCTGGGCCGGCGGGATCATCCCCGACAGCTCCGGCTTGTAGAAGGTGGTCCGCAGGTGGCAGGCGCCGCGGGGCGAAGTGCCGAAGGTCAGGCCCATGCCCTTCAGCACCCGCGGTTCGTACCCGGCCGGCTCCAGGCCCTTGACATGGATGGCGAGATCGGTGAGGCCGAAGTGGTCGGAGGCGGCGATGATGCCGTCGGCGAGGATATCGCCGATGTCCTCGCGGGCGGCGATTTTCTTGATCAGCACCGCCAACTGGTCGGCGTTGCCGTAGTCGATCGCGTAGTCGATCCGCCCCTTCTCCCTGGCCTCCATCACCAGGGCGCAGAGGTTGCCGACGGTGATGGTGTCCATGCCGAGGCGGTCGGCGAGGTCGTTGAGGTAGGCCACCTCCTCCATCTCGGTGATCATGCACAGGCCGCCGAAGGAGTAGATGGTCTCGTACTCCGGCCCCTCGAGCTGCAGGTCCTTGTGTCGCCCCTTCTTCAGCCTCGCCAGCCGGCCGCAGGCCATGAAGCACTTGGCACAGGCATGGGCCTTGACCTCGTGCTCCTCATGGTACTTCTCGCCGCTCAGGTTCTCCCAGTGTTCCACCGAGCCCTGGTTCCAGTACCGGGCCGGGAAGGCCCCGGCGGTGTTCATTGCGGCGACCATCATCGTCGTGCCGAGGCGCTTGTAGGCCTTGACGCCCGGGTTTTCCATGTTGGTCCGGGAGAAATTTCCGGCGTATTCGGCCACGCCCTCCGGGTCGGCGTACCGGCGCTTGCTGTCGCCCTGGAAGACGATGGCCTTGACGAGCTTGGCGCCCATCACCGTACCGACTCCGGCCCGGCCCGCACAGCGCCACTTGTCGTTGGCGATGATGGCGTAGCGGACCAGGTTTTCCCCGGCCGGGCCGATCACCACCGCGCCTGGTTTGCGGTAGCCTTCCCGATTCGGGGCAAAGCGGGCCACCGCCGCCGCCTCGGCGGCGAAGGTCTCCATTCCCCACAGGTCGCCGGCGTCGTGGAATCCGGCGCCCTCGGGGGTGACGGTCAGGACCGTCGGCCGGTCGGCCCGGCCATGGAGGACGATGGCGTCGAAGCCGGCGGCGTCGATGGCCTCGGGGACCTTGCCGCCGGAATAGGATTCGGCATAGAACCCGGTCAAGGGCGACTTGGTGAAGACCCCGTAGCGGCTGCCGCCCCACAGCCGGCCGCCGCAGAACGGCCCGGTGGCGAAGATCAGGTGGTTGTCGGGTGCCAGCGGGTCGACCCCCGCCGGGTTGCGCTCGAGGAGCAGCCGGGTGGCCAGTCCCTTGCCGCCGAGACACTGGCGCAGGACCTGGTCGGCGACCTTCTCGATGACGAAGGTCCGGGAAGAAAGATCGATCGTCAGAATCCGATCATAGAAACCATGCATCGGCTGCTCCTCCTTATCAGTTATGAACGGACCGCGACCAGACCTTCACGGACAACGTCGATCCCCTGCTGCAGCTGCGCCTCGGTCATGACCAGCGGCATCAGGAAGCGGATGATGTTGCCGTAGGCGCCGCAGGCGAGGATGATCACACCGCGGTCAAGGCAGTATTTGACCAGGGCCTTGGTCTCGGCGGCCGCCGGCTCCTTGGTCTTCCGGTCGGTGACCAGTTCCATCGCCACCATCGGCCCGAGGCCGCGGACATCGCCGACCAGGTCGCATTCCCGCTGCATCGCAAGGAGGCTCTCCCGGAGCATCGCCCCGAGTTTCTTGCCTTTGTCCAGCAGCTGCTCCTCCTCGAAGATCTCGAAGACGGCAAGGGCCGCGGCACAGGAA
>JROS01000064.1:0-22003 GCA_000769715.1 Desulfobulbus sp. Tol-SR | reverse complement strand
GGATCGCCGCGGTCTGCTCCGCCGCCACGTGGTTGACGAAGAAATCCTTCAGTTTATCGGCGCACTCGACATCGCAGCCGGGGTATTCGCGGCCGTAGGGGCAGCGGTAGCAGTAGGCGTACGGCATCCGGTAGACCTCCGGGGCGAAGGGGCCGAGCCCCATCTTGTACGGCTTGACCTTGGAGGTCAGGGACATGCCCATCAGGGTCCGGCCGTGGAAGGCGCCCTCGAAGACGATGATCGCCGGTTTCCCGGTAGAGTAGCGGGCGATCTTGACCGCGTTCTCCACCGCCTCGACGCCGCTGTTGACCAGCATGACCGACTTCGGCCCATCCCCCGGTACCGCGGCGATCAGCTTTTCCGCCAGCCGGACCGGCCCCTCGTACGGAGTCACCATGAAGCAGGTGTGGGTGAACTTCTCCGCCTGCTCCTTGATGGCGGCCACCACCTTGGGGTGGGAGTGGCCGACGTTCATGACCGCGATGCCGCCGCCGAAATCGAGGTAGTCGTTGCCTTCGACATCGGTCAGCACCGCGCCCCGGGCGTGGGCGATATAGCGGTCGGTGCCGCTGACATTGCCCTTGGCGATAACCTGGTTGCGAAGCTCGTGGAGACTGCTGTTGGTTGTACCCATTATATCATTCCTCGAGTGTGTATTGAATAATCTGTCGCCGGCAGGCCGATGGGGCCCCGGCGCGGCTATGGCGTCGGCCATGTGTTTGCAAGATATATGCCACCGACATGAGCCATAAGGGGTCCCGATTTCGTTCCGAAAGAGGGAGGTCGGATCGGGCCGCGGCAGACCAGGACCGATCCGGATACGAATCAATATTCATATTATCATTTAAATTCAAGATATTGAATATGATCCATTATAGGATCAGCCGCTCATGCCACCCTTTATCCCCTGATACCGGATGGTTGAAGGAGGCCTTGATCCACATTCGAATCATGATGCAGTTTCTCCCGCCGCCGCAGGTGCCCCTCCACCGACTCCAGGAAGGCCTGGTCGCGGTCGGCATGGTAGACGAGCGATGAGGCGATCTCCCCGGCCAGGATGGCGTATTTGATCTTATCCGGCAACCGGTCGACCCGAGTCCGGAAGGGGCTACCCTCCCGCGCCAGCATCGCCGGCAGATGATCGAGGATGGCCCGGCGGTAGAGCGGCCGGTCGCCGACCTCGGGATGGGCCTGGAAATACGCGAACAACCGGGCGTAGCAGCCGTTGATCTCGGCGCTGATCTCGCCGGTGATCTCGGTGTAGAGCAGCGCCCCGCCCGCCTGGCGGTGCCGCGCCAGGATCACCCTGGCCTCCTCCTCCGCCCGTTTTTCCAGGATCGCCAGGACATCGGCGACATACTCCTCCTTGTGGTCGAGAAATTCCTCGTCGCTCAGCATGAGATTGGCGATGATCTCGTAGGATGAGGAGATGACGCCGCATTTATTGGCCGAGGCATCGCGCATGAGGATCACTCCGCCCCGCTGCAGGTTCTGCCGGGCCTCCGGGGTGATGTACGAGTTGGCCCCCTCGACGATCACCCGGCACCTGGGCCTTCCGGCGTCGTCGAACAAGCGCCGCCAGTTGCCGCCGTCCACCGTCTCCGGCCGGCCGCCGGCGGGAATGAAGAGGTCGGCCGGCACCTCGAAGATCAGGTCGTTGTACTCCTTGTAGAACTCGTCGTTGACGATCCAGGATTCGACTAGGCCCTCGGGAGTCTGCCTCACCTTTCTGAACAGCTCCTGCATGCCCTGGCGGCGGGTAGCGCCCCGGTAGAGCATGAAGCCGCCGACATGGAGGGCCGCCGGGTCGAAGGCGGCGAGATCGTCCTTGAGGAGGATCGCCCGCAGTGCCGCGTGATCGACGCCCTGCGGATCATGGACTGCCGCCGTGCCGTCGACGATGAGGGGGATGGCGACGTTGGCGCAGCGGTTCAGGAGGATATGCATGCAGTTGCCGGCCACGTCGCCGTTCGGCCCGCCGGTGAAGATCACCCGGAAGGGATCGCGGGCCATGTCGATGCCGACGGTGGCCATGCAGACCTCGGCAAAGCGGACCACGCCGGTCGAGGTGACCCCGTATTCCTTGTGGTTGATCCCCACCCGCTTGCTCGACATGATCCCGGCGCCGAGAATGTAGCCGCGGCGCACCGCCTCGCGGGCCACCAGCTCGATCATCTGGTCGTGCATGTTCTCGTCCGGACCGAGTTCGATCGGCTCATCTTCGCCGTAATAGTCGACGATGCGGGGGTCGGCGGCCCGGCCGTCACGGGTCACGAAGAGATCGAGAAAACCGGAGAGCAGCCCGTACTGCAGGAAATGGAGCTGCTGCCGCAGCCGCCCGCCATCGAGCCCCTCGTCCGCCTCCAGCACCGCCACCAGCTTCGAGCCGCCCTCGTAGATGTCCTTGTTCTTCAGGTGCTGGGTGTGAGCCAGGACGTAGGTCTCGCGGAACAGACTGTTGGCGGCGGTCACGTAGTCGTCCCGCCCCTGGGTGAGCACCGTCCGCCAGCCGCCGCGGGCGATGTCGGAAAAACCGATGTGGTAGGCGGCGCCGTAGCGGCTGGAGAAATACGTCACCCGGAACGGCCGGTCGACGGGCAGATCATTGGTGAAATCACTCCCCAGCGCCTCGAGGTAGGCCGGGTCGAGGCGGAAGGCGAGCGTCCGTTTCTCGGCGATGAAGAAGTTGGTCTTGAGCGTGTGCCTGACCATCAGCAGACCGCAGCGGAAGATGGCCCGGCGGAACTCGTCGAGAAACCGGCGGCCGGTATTGAAATCCTCGACCAGCGCCTCTGTCTCGGCCAGCACCGCGGGATAGCCATCGGCATCGGCCTCCGGGTCGAAGCGGGCATGAAAGAGCCGCACCAATTGCAGGGTGATTTCCGGATGGTTGTGGAACGCCCGCGCCACCCCTTCCAGATCGTAGCTGTCCGGGTGGGTATGGGCGAGGCTGGTGTGGCAGAAACCGATGAAGGCGCGGATCAGCGAGCCGTCCGGGCCGCCGACCATCCCGTTGGCGATCATCTGGTCGTAGGTGAGCGAGGTCATCGGCATCACCTGGGTGGTGTACATCTCCGCCCGCAGTTGCTGGAACAGCGGGCTGTCCTCGGCGACCAGCCCGCCGTCTTCGGTGGTGACGTAAAACGTCGCGAGGAAGTAGGGGTAGTCGCCGTCATGGACGGTCAGGCAGTAGGAGCGCTGGACAGTCAGGCTCAGGCGGCGGAAGGCGTCGATGATCTGCAGCAGGTACCTGCGGTCGGGCGGATTGGCGACCCCGAACAGCAACCGCGATTCCGGCCTGCCGATCCCCTTGCCCTGCTCCACCGCCAGACTGATCCCGCCGAGCGACCGGCAGCGGGAGAAGAGCCGCAACAGCCGGGCGATCCGGACCGGCGGCGAGGTCCGGACGTATTTCGGATTGTTGTGCCACAGGAGCCGGAGCAGAGGGGCCACCTCATCGACCGGAAAATCCTGGTACCGGGCCCCCGCCTCCTCCTGCACCGCCAGCACCAGATCCGCAGGCACGTTATCGGCCACGGCGGCCGTCGGCAACGGGCCGGTCCCATCGGCGAAGGAAAACTCCAGCACCTCGAGCGGGTACTCGGTTCTCGGCACGTTGCCGTAGGAGGTGTGGATCTGGGCATAGGCGATCGACTTCTCCGGCAGGGACCGCAGGGCGTCATGCACGGCCCCCGGCACCCCGAGCTGGGCGATAATCAGGTTGCGGTCGTTGTCGGCCAGGATGAACCGCCGGTTGCGTTCGAGGAGATGCAGGTCGGCGGCGAGAACCGACACCGCCTCGACATCTTCGCTGTTGCAGGAAAAGAAATAGGGATGCATCCTGGTCTGCAGCCAGCCGAGGTTCGCCTCCGCCATCTCGATGCTTTTCCCCAGGATGTTCTGAATCTCGGCAATCACCCGACTGTGCGCGCTGTCTGCCATGTCGTCACCTCGCTCTGTTGCTTATTGGCTAGCTCCTTCCCCCAACACAACGGTTCAAATGCACCTCGAGCAGCTGAAAGCAAATAGCGGACCACATGGTCAGAGAAGATAATATGCAGCTATCACAGACAGATAGAGTTTTTTTGCAAGCAACCGGCCAAGACGTTGATCAGAAAACGGATCAAACCCCGGATTTCTTTATCCATGGGACCTGTTTTCGATCCATCCATAAATCGCAACAGTGTTGGATATATATGTTATGATTTGCAAAAGAAGAAATCCAGCATGATTCATTGCCGGATCTAGGCCGCGATACTGCCGGGAACCAGGGTGCGCGCCGAAAAAGGGAATTGCAGGCGGTTACGAACCACGAAGTGAGACCGGCGGCCGATATTGGGCTCGTGGGCGCCCGTCGGCGGCCGCCGGTGCTGAAGGATTGGAAGAAGACTCAGGTTTCCGGGAAGCTGATGGTGATCTTGTCGTCGTCGCCCTCATGGCGCGCCTTGATCTTCAGCTCCATACTGTTGTTGCGGAAGCCGAAAGCGAGCGCCACCTTTCCTTTATCCTTCTCGATATGGGTCATTTCCCGGATCGCCTCGACGATCTTTTTGCCGACATCGGCGCCGGGAGACGGCAGTTCGGCAGTGCGGTATTCGGCGGTCACCTTGACCTTGCCGTCCTTGGTCGAGACCAGGGCAATTTTCTCGGCGTTGTTGTTGATGCCGTGCAGGACGGCGAGCGCGATCCATTTCAGGGCCGCTTCCTGGGACTCGGGAGCCAGAGCGATATTGGACATCTCCTTCAGGGGATCGGTCGTGGCGAAGCAGTCGCAGAGCGACTGAACCTGCTGATGTATGCTGGATGTATCCTTCATAACAGTCCTCCTTCTGTTTTCTCCTCCTGCCGCGCGGTCAAACCCGGCAGGATCAAGACAATCGTTAGGTGAAAGGACCTGCAGTAATCCTGTGACGGCCGCGGCCGCCCTCCGGGCAGCGGTGGCTGTCTTGTCAGGCTTAATCATCAGGATAAACACGATTGGGGGGAGGGGCAATGTGCCGGCTATCAGCTATCAGCCAATCTGGTACTGCTTGTACTTCCGTACCACCGAGGGCTGACTGATGCCAAGCCGGCGGGCAGCCTCGCGGGTGGTCCGGCACCGCCTTCTCGCCTCCAGCAGCAGCTCCTTCTCGTACGCCTGCAGCTTGCCGGCCAGGCCTTCCCCTGTCGCCGCCGGCCTGGGGAAGGATTCAAGACCGCCCGGATCCTGTTCGTCGATGCTCGCCAGGATGAATTCGGTGATCTGATCGTCGTTGGCCATGACCACGGCATTTTCGATGATGTTGCGCAGCTCCCTGACATTGCCGGGAAAGCGGTATTCCTGCAGGGAACGCATGGCCCGCGGGCTGATGGTCCTGGCGCAGTTGTAGGTGCGGTTGGCCTCGCCGAGGCAGAAGCGGACGAGGCCGGCGATGTCCTCGCGCCTCTCCCGCAGGGGCGGCAGCTGGAGGATGAAGGAGTTCAGCCGGTAATAGAGATCCTGGCGGAAGGCCCTTGCGGCGACGAGGGTCTTCAGGTCCTTGTTGGTGGCGGAGATGGTGGCACAGTCCACCTTGATGGACCGGGTACCCCCGACCCGACGGATCTCCTTGTTATCGAGGTATTTCAGAAGCTTGGCCTGCAACGGCAGCGGCATGTCGCCGATCTCGTCGAGAAAAAGGGTGCCCCCCTGGGCCAGTTCGAAGAGGCCGATCTTGCCCTTTTCATCAGCACCGGTGAACGCCCCCTTCTGATACCCGAACAGTTCCGCCTCGAGCAGGTTCTCCGGCAGGGCGGCGCAGTTGATTTCCACCAGCGGATGGGTGTGGCGGGCGCTGTTCTTGTGAATGAGCCGGGCGAGCAGCCCCTTGCCGGTCCCCGACTCGCCCAGCACCAGGATATTGGAGGCGCCGATGTGGGAAAGTTTCAGGGCCATCTGCAGGATGCGCCGCATTGCCGCGCTCTCGGCGACGATGTCGTTGCGCTCGAGTTCGAGCAGGCTGATATCGGAAAGCTCCTGCCGGTATTTCTCCCTAACCTGCTGGCTCTTCTCGAATTCCTGACGCAGGGTGTTCAATTCGGTCATGTCCCGCTCGTTGACGACGATGAGGGCGATCCGCCCGTCTTCGGTGAGCGAAGGGGTGCCGGTCGAAAGCAGGTACTTGCCGGTCTTGGGGATGAACTGCATCACCGTCTGACGCCGGCCGGTGGCCATGACCCGCGTCGTCACCGAGTGGTCGAAGACCTTGCGCGCCACCAGGTCCTTGATGTTGTGGCCGATGACGTCCTCGGCCCGGATGCCGTTCAGAGTCTCCGAGGCCCGGTTGATATTGATCACCACGCCGTTGCCGTCGCAGACCCAGATGCCGTCGGAGGAGGAGTGAAAAATGGTTTCGAACTGACGAACCAGGTACTCGTAGGACCGTTCGTCAATCGTGTTCTTGGCAGACATGGCCATACCTCCGATTCGAAAAATTCCTGCAGGGCGGGAGCGCTTGCGGCATCTCCCCGGAGACCGCGATGAAAGTACCATATCGAGAACGGGGTAGCAATTCGCATGCCGCAAGCTGCTGGCCGCGACAAACGACCCGTCGCCTGCTGGCGTCAATATTGCATCTTCGCCGGTGCCGAAAAAGGAAGATCGACCCTTTCTTTCGCGCCAAAAGTAAGGTTTACTGGCATAAGGCCCTTTGGCCATTCCGCAACAGGTTTCCATGAAATACCCGATCAGAAAGACGCTTCTCGTCGTCGCCGGCTGCGCGATCGTTATCCTCGTCGCCACCTTCGTCAATTACCGGATCACCCAGCATGTGGTGGAGAGGACCGTCATCGCCCAGCAGGAGGAGATGGCGGGCAAGGCGGTCAATACCGTGGAAATCTGGCTCAATCAGCAGATGAAGATCCTCGAAGCCGCCGCCGTCGCCGTTTCCCGGGTGAATCTCAGCGACGACCCGCAGACCTTTCAGCTTCTCGACATGGCGATGCAGGCCGGTCATTTCACCGACGTCTATATCGGCACCCCGGACGGCAGACTCATCGACGGCGCCCGCTGGACCCCGCCCGCCCACTACGATCCTCGCGACCGGCCGTGGTACAGACGGGGGATAGAGGCCGGGGCCATGAGTTTCACCACCCCCTATGTGGATATGGTGACCAACGAACTGGTCATCGCCCTGGTGAAACCTCTGACCGTTGACGGGAAATTCATCGGGGTCATGGGGGCCGACACGGTGCTCGACACCCTGGTGGCCAACGTCCTCAACTACAAGCAGAGCGAATCGGGCTTCGCCTTCATCGTCGAGAAGAGCGGCACCATCATCGTCCACCCGGAAAAGAGCTACATCATGCGGGCCAAGCTGCAGCGGATCGAGCCGGCCCTTGACGGCAAGGTCGGTTCCTTCGAGCACGACCGGGTCGGGACGATCTCCTACCGGGGTGCAGACGGCCGGGACAACCTCCTGTCGTTCAAGCAGATTACCGGCTCCGACTGGTTCCTGTGCATCACCGTGCCCCGCGAGGAGGCCTATTCGCTGACCCGCAAGACCACCATGGTCTTTGCCATGGAGATCGTCCTGCGCGTCCTCGGCTTTCTGCTGCTGATGGTCCTGCTGGCCCTCTCCGCCGGCAGCGCCGTCATCTTTCTCTTCAGCCGGCGCTACAGCACGGCGGTGCAGCAGCATCAGGAGGAACTGCACGGCATCAGCCGCGACCTCGAATGGAACATCACCAAACGGATGGAGGTCGAGACCTATTACAAGACCCTGTTCAACGTCGCCAACGACGCGATCCTGATCAGCAACGATCTGGCCTATGTCGAATGCAACGAGAAGGCGGTGGAGATGTTCGGCCTGCCGCGGGAGGAACTGCTGAAAAAGACCATCCTCGACTGCTCACCGGAGCTGCAGCCCGACGGCGTCAGCAGCCGCGACCGCATCGCCGAAATCCTGCGGGACTCACGCGACGGCAAGCAGATCGTGTTCCGCTGGTCCTTCGTCCGGGCCGATGGCATGGAGTTTCCGGCCTCCGTCGGGCTGACCAGCTTCACCCTCAACGATCGCGATCTGGTGCTGTCGTCGATCCGTGACATCAGCAAGCGGGTCGACGCCGAGATGCAGCTGATGCAGGCCCAGAAGATGGCGGCGGTGGGCGAGATGCTGGCGGCCATCGCCCACCAGTGGCGCCAGCCGCTCAACACCCTCTCCACCTACATCTCCAGCCTCCAGGCCGCCCACTACAGCGGCATGCTGACCAAGGAGGTGATCGAGCGGGTGGTGTCGGGGGCGACCGACCAGATCGCCTTCATGTCGAAGACCATCGACAACTTCCGCAACTTCTTCAAGCCCTCGAAGACCAAGGGGCCGGTGGACATCCTCGAGGCGGTGATCAACGCCGTCAAGCTGATGGAGGCTCAGATGCGCCACAACCGCATCAACCTCACCGTCACCAATCGGACCGACACCAGTTCGCTGCTGGTGTTCGGCTACCAGGGCGAGTTCATCCACGTCCTGGTCAATATCCTGGCCAACGCCAAGGACGCCATCCTCGACCACGACGAGCGGCAACCGGGCGCAGCCGACCGCTTCATCGACATTGCCGTGTCGCAGACCGCCGGGGCGGCGATCATCGAGATCGCCGACAGCGGCGGCGGCATTCCGAAACATCTGCTGCCAAATATCTTCAATCCCTATTATACTACCAAAGGGACCTCCTCCGGCACCGGCCTCGGCCTCTACATGTCGAAGATGATCGTCGAGAAGGAGATGGAGGGCGATATCAAGGCTGAAAATACGCAGAACGGAGCGAAGTTCACGATTACACTTAAGAAGATGAAATAAAACGGTCACCTTA
Source organism: Desulfobulbus sp. Tol-SR (assembly GCA_000769715.1). Taxonomy (GTDB): domain Bacteria; phylum Desulfobacterota; class Desulfobulbia; order Desulfobulbales; family Desulfocapsaceae; genus Desulfoprunum. The sequence continues at coordinate 13,177 of JROS01000064.1, read as the reverse complement.
TAGTTCGAAACATGATCTCCACAGAACTGAAAAACTGCCATATCCTCCTGGTCGACGACGAGCAGTCGGAGCTTGACGCCTACAGCCTGCTGCTCACCTCCATGGGCATCAGGCACGTGGTCACCGAAAACGACAACCGACGTGTCTGCGCCCGCCTGACCACCATGCAGTCACCCATCGTCTTCCTCGACCTGAACATGCCCTACATGACCGGGCAGGACGTGCTGCGCCAGCTGAAGGTCAAGCATCCCCAGGTGCCGGTGATCATCATCACCGCCAATTCGGAGATCGAGACCGCGGTGGAGTGTCTGCGGCTCGGGGCCCACGACTATCTGGTCAAACCCATCGACCTGAAGATGTTCAGCTCGGCCCTGCGCAACGCCCTGGAAATCAGCCTGCTGCGCAACGAGGTGATGTCGCTGAAGGGCATCTCCTTCACCGCCACCGGCAGAAGGCATCCTGCCTTCGACCGGATCGTCACCCGGAACCCGGCCATGCTCTCGATCTTCCAGTATATCGAATCGATCGCCGCCAGCGGCATGCCGGCCCTGATCCTGGGTGAGACCGGCTCGGGCAAGGAATTGATCGCCAGGGCCATCCACGACATCAGCGGGGTCTCCGGCGAGTACGTGGCGGTCGATGTCTCGGGGCTCGACGACACGCTCTTTTCCGACACCCTCTTCGGCCACGTCAAGGGCGCCTATACCGGGGCGGAGGGAGCGCGCTCCGGCCTCGTCGAAAAGGCGACCGGCGGCACGATTTTCCTGGACGAGATCGGCGATCTCAGCGAGGTCTCCCAGGTCAAGCTGCTGCGGCTGCTCCAGGAGAACATCTACTATCCGCTGGGTTCCGACAGGCCCAAGCAGTGCCAGGCCCGGATCGTCACCGCCGCCAACAAGGACCTCACCATGCTGGCGGGCCAGGACGGCGAGTTCCGCATGGATCTCTACTACCGGCTCTCCACCCACCTGATCCGCCTTCCGCCCCTGCGCGAGCGGCGGGAAGACATCCCGGCCCTGGTCGATTTCCTCGCCGCCGAGGCCGCCGCCGCGATGAACAGGAAGACGCCGGCGGTCAGCGACCGGGCCATGGCCCTGCTCATGAACCACCCGTTCTGGGGCAATATCCGCGAGCTCAAGGCCTACATCGCCGATGCCGTCGCCCGCTGCGATCAGGGGCTGATCACCGAAAACCTCATCGCCGAACGATTGACCGGCCGCTCTCCCGGCGCAACCGCCGCGCCGATTGAAGCGGCGTCCCTCGCCGCCCTCTTCGGCCGCTTCCCGACCCTCGAGGAACTCACCGAGTTCGCTGTCGGCGAGGCCCTGGCCACCACCGACAACAACCAGAGCCAGGCCGCCCGGCTGCTGGGCATCTCACGGCAGGCGCTGAATAAGAGATTGAAGAAGAAGAATTAGCAATCAGCGTAATATCCCGTTTTTTCCAGACAAGCTCAATCGCCACGGTGCCGTGTCAATCAATGTTGACACAGTCAACTGTGGTTGACCTCCCGGTTGACACACCCCTTCTCCCACCCCCAAATCCCTCCCAGGCACGGATACGCTGAATGCTGACCGCTGATCGCTGACAGCTCGTTTTGCTGCATGCTGACCGCTGACCGTTGACAGCTTCATTCCCTGGCACGCAAATTGGTAACAAAGCCTCGAGACGCCCGCCATTGCCTTGGCGCAATGGAAACTTTTCCAACATTCACCGAGAGGACCGCATGAACGTACTGAGCAGATTGACCCTCCCCGCCGTCGCCCTTTCCCTGGCGCTGGGCTCGTTCGGCCTGGCCCAGGCCAACACCGTGAAAATCGGCAACATCGAACCGATGTCCGGCCCCTCCGCGACCCTCGGCCAGCAGGGCAAGGCGGCCCGCGAGATGGCGGTCGAAGAGATCAACGCCGCCGGCGGCATCAAGTCGCTGGGCGGGATGAAGCTGGAGCTGATCTACGCCGACTCCGAGTCCAAACCCGAGAAGGGCGTGGCCGAGGCCGAACGGCTGATCAACACCGAGAAGGTCCATGTCCTCACCGGCTGCTGGAACAGCGCCGTCACCTACCCGACCACCGCGGTGGCCGAACGCTACGGCATTCCCTTCATCGTGCCGGTCTCCGTCGCCGACAAGATCACCGAGCAGGGCTTCAAGAACGTCTTCCGCATCGCCGCCAAGGACTCCTGGTGGACCCGCGATCAGTTCTCCTTCCTCAAGGACATGCAGGACGAGTTCGGCACCAAGGTAGAGAAGCTGGCCTTCGTCTATGAGAACGGCGATTGGGGCAAGGGCTTCGCCACCCAGTGGAAAAAGCTTGCCGAGGAAAACGGCTACACGGTTGTGCTCGACGAACCGTATCCCTCCACCGCCACCGACCTCAGCCCGGTCGTCCAGAAGATCCGCCGGGCCAACCCCGATGTGCTGATGCTGGTCTCAAACGCCGCCGACGCCATCCTCCTTACCAACACCATCGCCGAGTATAAGGTGAAGTTGAAGGCGATCGTCGCCTCCGGCGGCGGCCATGCCGACCCGTCCTTCATGAAGGCCGTCGGCAAGAACGCCGAAAATCTCTTCGACATCGTCGAGTGGGAGACCGATGTCAACAAGCCGGGCGCCAAGGAGGCCAACGACAAATTCAAGGCCAAGAACGGCTACAACCTGACCGGCGAAGCGGTCGACGCCTACCTCGCCATGTATGTCCTGAAGGACGCCCTGGAGCGTGCCGGCTCGCTCGAGCCCGCCAAGATCCGCGAGGCCCTGGCCGCCACCAACCTGACCGACGGCCCGGGGATGATCGTCGGCTACGACGCGGTCAAGTTCGACGCCTCCGGCCAGAACGAGAACGCCTCCCCGGTCATCGTCCAGGTCGCCGACCTCGGCCAGGGCCTCGAGCGGGTCACCATCTGGCCGAAGAACGCCCGTCGCGCCGGCTACACCCCGGTCTTCCCAGCCAACAAGTAAGGGACAGCGGCAACTGACTCCGGCAGGCGGATTCCCCACGGTTGTCCGCCTGCCGCTTTTTCGGCACTTCAGTACCTTAGAAATTCGTTTCTTGTTTTTTAGAAACGAATTTCGTGAAGGTACTTATACCCCCTTGTGGGGTGTCAGGGAGGTTACAATGCTCTACGTCATCGAGGACATGATCAACGGAATTCTCATGGGATCGATCTACGGCCTCACCGCCATGGGTCTGACCATCATCTTCGGGGTCCTCAAGGTCATCAACTTCGCCCACGGCTCGCTGCTCATGGTCGGGATGTACGCCGCCTACTGGGCCATCACCCTGACCGGCGTCCACCCCTACCTGGCGCTGGCCATCGTCATCCCGGTGATGTTCGCCTTCGGCTACGCCCTGCAGAACATTGTCATCAAACCGATCTTCATCGCCGAAAAAAATGTCCGCGAACCGATCACGGTCATCATCGTCACCACCGGGATCTGGTATATTCTCGACAACCTCACCCTCCTCGTGTTCGGCCCGCAGTACCGCTCCCTCACCGCCAACCCGCTGCAGGGGCAGATGTTCGAGCTGGGATCGATGTTCGTCTCGGCCCCTAAATTCTACGGCTTCATCATCGCCCTCGTCACCGCCGCCGCCATTCACCTTTTCATGCAGAAAACCATCATGGGCCGGGCCATCCGGGCCACCAGCATGGACCGCGAGGCGGCGAGCCTGATGGGCATCAACCAGTACCGCATCTACAACGTCGCCTTCGGCATCGGCGCCGCCACCACCGGAATCGCCGCCGTGGCCCTCATCCCGTTCAACAACGTCTTTCCGACCGTCGGCGTCCTGTTTGACATCAAGGGCTTCATCATCGTCGTGCTCGGCGGACTCGGCTCGATCAGCGGCGCCCTGCTCGGCGGCATCATCGTCGGCCTGATCGAATCGGTGGGGCCGCAGTTCATGACCGCCACCTGGACCGAGGCCATCGTCTACGGCCTGTTCCTGATTGTTCTGTTCGTCAAGCCCTCCGGACTCTTCGGGCAGAAACACGACTGGTAGCCGTTGTACAAGTATTAGAAATAACACATCATTTGCCGAAGCGGCATAAGGGGCCGTAACGAAATAGATAAATTTGTTCATTGTTACACTACCGTCGTAACGGCCCCTTACTACGCGGCGGCGGACGACTGCAACCCGGACCGTGACCGCCCCCGTCAATTTTTCCCGCGTGAGGACTCATGCAATGAAGCATCAGCATATCAACAAAATCATGCTCGCCGGCCTGCTGGTGATAGCGTTTGCGCTGCCGCTGGTGATCCGCAGCGCCACCTATCTCCACATTCTCGTCCTGCTGTTCTTTTATGCCTATCTGACCACCAGTTGGAACATCGTCGGCGGCTTCGCCGGGGTCCTGCCTCTCGGCCATGCCGCCTTCGTCGGCATCGGCGCCTATACCTCGACCATCCTCTCCCTGCAGTACGGGGTGAGCCCCTGGCTCGGCATGCTGGTGGGCGGCGTGCTCGCCACCATCGTCGGGGTGATCATCAGCCTGCCGACCCTGAAGATGCGCGGGGCCTACTTCGCCCTGGCCACCATCGCCTTCGCCGAGGGCATCCGGGTCATGGTGGAGAACATCGACTATATCGGCCCGCTGAAGCTGAACGGCCCGCGCGGCCTGCAGATCCCGCCACTCGAGACCGGCCTGGCCAGCTTCATGTTCGCGAGCAAGGAACCGTACTATTACATCATCCTGATCATGCTGCTGGCCGTCATGCTCCTCACCTACCTGATCTCCCGCGCCAAGCTCGGCTACTACCTGATGGCCGGCGGCGAGGAGCCGGAGGCGGCCATGGCCCTGGGGATCAACGTCGCCCGCGCCAAACTGATCGCCATGGCGATCAGCTCGTTTTTGACCGCGCTGGCCGGGACCTTCTACGCACAGTTCTCCCTCTACATCCACCCCAAGTCGATCATCAGCCTCGACATGTCATTCGAGATCGCCTTCATCGCCCTGATCGGCGGCCGGGGATCGATCGTCGGGCCGCTCCTGGGAGCGCTGCTGCTCCGGCCGGTGGGCGACTTCTGCCGCATCTATTTCGGCGACACCCTGCCGGGTCTTCATCTCGTGATCTTCGGCCTGGTGCTCATCTTCGTCATGCTCTACCAGCCGCGCGGCATCCAGGAGCCGATCAGCCGGGCCTACCAGGCACTGCTGAACCGCCTGATCCCTCAACCCAGCCTTGGGAGATAACGTCATGTCCATGCTGCACGTAGAAAAAATGACCAAGCAGTTCGGCGGCCTGCGCGCCATCGACGCCCTCGACCTGACCATCGACAAGGGCCAGATCCTGGGGCTGATCGGCCCCAACGGGGCCGGCAAGTCGACCGCCTTCAACTGCATCGCCGGATCCTTTGCCCCCACCTCCGGGCAGATCACTTTCGAGGGCAAGCGGATCAACGGCTACAAGCCCTGGAACCTCTGCAAGATGGGGCTGGCCCGGACCTTCCAGATCGTCAAGCCCTTCGCCTCGAAGAACGTCCTCTACAACGTCACCGTGGCCAGCTTCGTCACCACGGGCAGCCGCAAGATCGCCGAGGACAAGGCGCTGGCGGTCCTTGAATCGCTCAACTTCGCCGACAAGAAGGATATCCTCGCCGGCAACCTGACCATCGCCGACCGCAAGCGCCTCGAGATCGCCAAGGCGCTGGCCACCGAGCCCAAACTGCTGCTCTTGGACGAGGTCATGGCCGGCCTGCGGCCCAACGAGGTCGACGAGATGGTCGAGATCTTCAAGGCGCTGCGCGACCGCGGTATCACCATCTTCGTCATCGAGCATATCATGCGGGCGATCATGGCCCTGTCGGACCGGGTGGTGGTCATCCAGTTCGGCAAGAAGATCGCCGAGGGGACCCCGCAGGAAATCGCCAACAACGAAGCGGTCATCAAGGCCTATCTGGGAGAGGATTATGTCGCTGCTGGAAATTGAGAAAATCGACGCGTCCTACGGCGACGTCCAGGTCATCTTCGAGCTGTCGCTGAAGGTCGAAAAGAAAGAGGTGGTGAGCATCATCGGCGGCAACGGCGCCGGCAAGTCGTCGCTGTTACGGGTCATCTCCGGGCTGATGAAGCCGAGTGCCGGGCGGATCACCTTCGAGGGCCGCGCCATCCACACCGAGCCGCCGGAGAACATCGTCACCCACGGCGTGGTCCACGTCCCGGAGGGGCGGCGGCTGTTCCCACTGATGTCGGTCAAGGACAACCTGCTGGTCGGCGCCTACAACTCCCGCGCCCGGGGCGAGACCGACAAGACGCTGGCCGAGGTCTACGAACTGCTGCCGCGCCTGGCCGAGCGGGAGAACCAGCTGGCGATGACACTGTCCGGCGGCGAGCAGCAGATGGTGGCCATCGGCCGGGGCCTGATGGCCAAGCCGCAACTGCTGATGCTCGACGAACCGTCGCTCGGCCTCGCCCCGATCCTCATCAGGGACATCTTCAAGACCGTCCGCCAGATCGCCGACCACGGCATCACCGTGCTGATGGTCGAGCAGGACGTCCGCCATTCGCTGTCCCTCTCCGACCGCGGCTATGTCCTCGAGCACGGCCGGGTGGTGATGGAAGGGAAAGCGGATGTGCTGATCGACGACCCCCATATCAAAAAGGCCTATCTCGGCATCTGATTCCCGCAAACACCGTGCCGCCTGCTGGCAGGCGGCACGGTTGCCGGCGCGTCACCTTCCCCTTGAGTCTGCGCATTACTCCGTAACCTCGCCCTCGGATTCTCTCGAGATGGCACTCCGCTGCCCGACCGGGCAATCGGCAACCTGTTGTTCCTGATCCCCGGTCTGCCTGATCCCCGGATAACCCTCGACCGGATTGGGACGGACCGGCTTCCCGTCGATTTCGTCGTCACTCCAGCGTTGGCCGGCATCGAAGAGGAAATCCGCCGGTTGCTCCTGCAGGTTCCGGCGATTTATGATAGTCTTGCCAAGAATGAACTTCTCATCATGATGATCCAGCAGGTTGCGGGTTGTGCCGCAAGCCATACAGTCTGACAAACCATCCTCGATCAACGCCCGACAGGAGAAGAAAATGCAGCACCTACTTGATCGCCTCGTCACCACCCTGGAACAAGGACAATCGCCGGTGCTCTGCGCCATTGTCCGCAACCTCGGATCGGCGCCCAGGACCTCGGGGACACGGATGCTGGTCCTGGCCGACGGCACCACCCTCGGCAGTGTCGGCGGCGGTGCCGTGGAAGGCGCCTGCCAGGCGAAGGCCAGAGAACTTCTGCACGGCGCGGCTGCCTTTGCCGTACTGAATTTTGAAATGAATGCCGCCTCCGCCGCCGAGGCCGGGATGATCTGCGGCGGCTCGGTATCGATCCTGCTGCAGCGGGTGGATCCCGAGATGCTGACCCTGCTGCGAACGATGCGGAGTGACTATCTCCAGGGTAAACGGCCGATGCTCCTCACCCTGCTGCCCCAGGGAGACCTGCCGCCCCGCCTGGTCCTCCTCGGTTCCGAAGGCAACGACGAGGTGCCGGCGGACCTGCGGACGGAGATTCTCCGCAAAAACCGGAGGGCACCGTTTATCGCCCTCCATCAGGGCCGGGAGGTGTTCGTCGAACCGCTGGTCCATCCGGGCCGCGTCCACCTTGCCGGCGCCGGACACGTTGCCTTGGCCACCGCCAGGATCGCCGCCTTCGTGGGATTCGAGGTGGTGGTCATGGACGATCGGCAGGAATTCGCCAACAGCGAACGCTATCCCGAGGCCAGCAGGGTGCGGGTGCTGGATTCCTTTGCCGATTGCATCAAGGATCTCGGCCCGGACGATTATGTGATCATCGTCACCCGCGGCCACATCCATGACCGGGAAGTGCTGGCCCAGGCCCTGCGCACCGATGCCGGGTACATCGGCATGATCGGCAGCCGGAGAAAGCGCGCCGCCGTCTACGATTCATTGCGCCAAGACGGCTTTACCGACGCGGATCTGGCCCGGGTCCATTGCCCCATCGGTCTTGCCATCGGCGCCGACACCCCGGAGGAGCTCGCCCTCAGCATTATGGCCGAACTGGTCCAGGTCCGGGCGGGAAAGAACGGATGAATATTGCCGCAGTCATTCTTGGAGCCGGATATTCCTCGCGGATGGGGGGATTCAAGCCGTTGCTGGATCTCGGCGGACAAAGTCTGATCGGGCGCTGTGCCGGTCTCTTTCGCCGGGCAGGCATCGACGACATCGTGCTCATTACCGGCTACCGTCATGGGGAGGTCGAGGCCGAGGCGGCAAAGCTCGACCTGCCCTGCATCCACAACCCGGACTACGACAGCGGGATGTACTCCTCGGTGTGCACGGCCGCCGCCCATCTCGCTGCGGTCGATGGTTTTTTCATGCTGCCGGTCGACATCCCGCTCATCCGACCAGCCACGATCACCGCATTGTCTGCCGCCTTTACCGGCCGGGCCGTGGTCTATCCCTGTTTTGCTGGATTGCGCGGCCATCCCCCGCTCATCCCCGCGCACCTCGTTCCGGCGATTCTCGCCCATGACGGCCGGGGCGGGTTGAAGTTCCTGCTGGCACAACAGGAGCAGCTGGACATTGCGGTCTGGGATAACGGTATCCTGATGGATGCCGACACCCCGGAAGATTTTGCCGTGCTCACCCAGCGAGTGACTCGGCTGGCGATCGGTGATGCGGCCGAAGCCCTGGTCCTGGCCAGGCTCGCCATGCCTGAAACGGGGGTGGCGCACGGCCTGGCCGTGGCCCGAATTGCCGAGGTGCTGGGGCAGGCGCTCAATTGCCATGGTTACCAGCTGGACCTGGAGCTCCTGCACAACGCCGCACTTCTCCACGATATCGGCAAGGGCCGACCGCAACACGAGACCTGGGGCGCGGAACTGCTCGCTCGGCTGGGTCTTGACAAACTCGCGGAGATTGTCGCCGTGCACCGCGATGCCCGGCCGCCGGTTTCAGGACGGCTCGGGGAAAAAGAAGTGGTCTGCCTCGCCGACAAACTGATCCGTGGGACCTTGCGGGTTTCGGTACAGGAACGCTTTGCCGAAAGGCTCAAGATAAACGCGCAGGATCGGGAGGCATCCAGGGACATCCGGAGCCGCCTCGACAACGCCCTTGTTCTGCAGTCTCTGCTGGAAAAGGGTGTGGGACGAAACATCGAGGAAATCCTTGGGGCGGGGCCTGGTGGTTGATCCGGGTTGTGGACCGGGCGCCGATCACCGCTGCGGCGTCCTCCGGAGCCAACCCGGCTTCGCCCTCAATCTGCGGTTGCTCAAGGCAAAGATTCGCCAAGTCCTCGTGGACCGAAACCGCCGATTCGCCCAGGGACGCCGCCAGGCTGTCGATCACCGGCAGTGGGGCCCTCAACCTTGACCGCCGCCAGAGCCGCCTCCGCCTGCTTCCTGGTTGTTGCCGCGTCAGCAAGAATGGGGTCGCCGATGTAACGGTACAAGCCTGCTCCCCCGTTGACAGTTTCATGTTCAGCGACAACGGCTTCCGGTAATTGCTGATGAATGTGCATGCCGCTTCGATCTGGGCGATATCTACGTTCAGCGCTTTTCCATTCAGACTTTGGAGAAAGATATCTTTGCTCTGAGGAATTGTGGCAACAATCCGCTGTGGGTCGAGCCCCCTGGCCACCGCCTCGTAAATCTCGACGCCGTCAGTCACCTGACCGACTACCAGAAATCCATCGGCCGCCGCGTGCGCAAAGGCTCAGTGGTCGATTGGCTCGCCGCGTTCGAGGATGCCGGGCTGCTGTTCAGCGTGAATATCTTTTCCAACTCGCTGACCCGGATCAGCGTCAATCCCCGCAAGGTCTACTGCATCGACCACGCCCTGGCGGCCTCGGTCAGCTCTGGCATTCTCACCAACCGCGACAGCCTGCTGGAAAATCTGGTGTTCACCGCACTGCGCCGGGTGACCCAGGAGATTTTCTACTACAAAACCAAGACAAATCGGGAGGTGGACCTTGTCGCGTTGTTACCGTCAGTGCCGGGTCAAGAACGAGCCGTAAGGCTGGTCCAGGTCTGCGCCTCGCTGGCTGATCCCCGCGTCAAGCAGAGCGAGGTCCGCTCCCTCTCCGAAGCCATGGTTGAACTGGCAGTGACGGAGGGGACCATCGTCACCTGGCGTACTGATGAAACCATCCCCGTGGGTTTTGGCTCCATCCAGGTGGTGCCGGTCTGGCGGTTTCTGCTGGAGATGGAGCCGTAAAGCTACTTGATCGGTTACTTAGGGGCCGTTACGAAATAACCGTTACATTTTTCACCATTTCGTTACGGCCCCTTATGCCGGAAAGGTATTTCTGTGTAACGGTTATTGTTTGACGACGGCTTAGCCCTACAACGCAACATGTCAATATAGACACAATATGCAGTATTCGTACTCCGAAGCGACCTACAGCATGTGGTACACATGTTCATAAGTGCCGTTGTAGGGTTAGTCGGCACTTTGATCGGTGAGGCGGGGCATGTCGTAAGTCGTGTCGTAAGTTTGTCGCAAGCCCCCCCAAAGTCACCCCTCAAGTCAGCCCCCAAGTCGGCCGGACTATTCTTCACCCGGCTTATCATCACCGACTGATTCGATCTGCTTCACCATCCGGTCGAAATCGCTTTCAAACAACCGGTCCTGCACGATGCGGTATTTTTCGTATTCGCTTTCGGCATGGGTTTTGGCCAGCTCTGCCGATACCTTTCCCGCGTCCTGCAGAATCTCCCGGTCCCAGAGTTTCAGGAATCCCGCCAACCGTTTTTCCCAGTCTTCCATGGTCATAGGGATTTTGCGCATGGCCTGAAGCTCGGCCATATCGAGATAGGCGGAGACGATGCGCTGCATCTGCGGTAATTCGAACTCGGAGAGATAGTTCTTGGCGATGGCGACATCGTATCGATGGATTTTCCCATGGGGCGCACCTTCCCAATGGGTCAGCCCCATGTTTTCCTTACGGTGATCGGCTCGGTCTACAATGACCTCCGCCGCTGTCTGGCCGTGGATGGCGTAGTGCATCTTGTTCTGCACGGCGGCGAAAAACCGTTTGGTGGCCGTGGCGGTCGGGTCGTAGTCCAACGCGGTAGCGTAGATGTCGGTGATCTTCTGGTAGAACTTGCGCTCGGAAAGTCGGATCTCCCGGATCTTTTCTAGTTGGCGCTCGAAGAACTCATCCGTCAGGTTACCACCGCGTTTGAGGCGTTCCACATCCATGGTCCAGCCCTGGATTGTGTAATCCTTGACGATCTGGTTGGCCCATTTGCGAAACTGCACCGCCCGCTCATTCTCGATCTTGAAACCGACGGCGATGATGGCCTGTAGGTTGTAGTGCTTGACCCGGTAGTTCTTGCCGTCGGCGGCAGTTGTTAAGTACTGCTTAATAACTGCCTCTTCTTCGAGCTCGTTGTCGGCGAAAATGCGCTTCAGGTGCTGATTGATGGCAGGCACCGAGACTTCGTAGAGGGTGGCCATCATCTTCTGGGTCAGCCAGATGTTTTCGTCCTCGTAGCGCATTTCCACGCTGGCTTTCGAACCGCCTCCAGCCGCGACAAAGATCAGATATTCCGCCGCTGAGGAACGAACCATGGCCGTCTCTTTCTTATGAGGTTTCTGTATCTCTTTGGCCTTATCTTTCTTCATTCAACTCCTCCCCAGCTTTGATACCTGTCCCGGGACCAGCCAAGGTATTTCATCAGCTCCCAGTTGATCGATTCGGGATCAAATCGCTCTCTGTCAAAGCTACCACCGGACCATTCCGTATGGCTTTCGTATTCCTCGTGATTCTGGTCTTTCAGCGCATTTAAAATTCAATGTAACCGGGCACGCCGCCCGCATCTTCTGGCGGGCAGCCTCGTAGACCATCAAGACAGGCCAGCTCCGAGTTCAGTTCAGGATTGAAATAGCGACTTTCGTCGAGAACAAGCTCATGCTCCCAGACGTCTCCGAAATCATACAGATAGCGGAAAGTGCGCCCTTTCTGTTTGATCAGATCCCCGAGACGATACCTGCCACATGCCAGCCCGTCTTCCTTTGATTCCGGATATTCCGTGTATTGTTTGTTCCCGATGGTGAACTCGTGAAGGTGGCTGTCGGTCCAACCCATGACAATCTGGATGGCGTCGTGCAGCCGGTCCAGCGTGATGCTGGCGGGCACTACAAAACGCCGCCAGATTGATGGTTCGATGTCAAGAAGCTGTATTTTCAGCAGATAAAATCGTTCGTTCATTTCTCATGTTCTCCTAAACCATGCTGAGTTCTAATTTGTGTTTTATCTTTTCCCAGCCAGGGATGACAGAGTCGAGGAGCTTATAAAATTCTGGGCTATGGTCATGATATTTCAGGTGACACAACTCATGCGTAACGACATAGTCAATGCATTCTTTAGGCGCTCTGATCAGGTCAGTATTAAGGGTAACTGTGCCCTTGTCTGAAAGGCTGCCCCATCTTTTTTGCATTCGCATAATGGATAGGCTGGCCAATATCCAGACCCTTGAATTTCTGCCAGCAGCGATCCATGCTTTCCACAAATTGAAGCTGTGCCTTTTCCGAATACCATTGCTTTAAAAGTTTCTCGGCAGCAGTTGGAGTCGGTTCGCTCCGGCAAGTGATATGAAAAAAGCCGCGAGATAATTTTAACGGAGTTTTCCGGTCCTTCGACTAACTTCAAGCGGTATTGCTTTCCAAGATACAGGTGGGTCTCGCCGTTCACATAACAGCGATCAGGAGTCTTTGGATTAAATTGTTTAAAATAATTCAGTTGCCTGAGAATCCAACGAGCTTGCTTTCTTATTTTCTTTTCTATCAATGCGATATCTGACTGTACAGGCGCTTTGACAATAACCGTGCTGTCAGGAAGCACGGCAATTTCCATCGTTTTTCTGTCACAGTACAATAAACTGAAATCGATGGTCTTCCTCCCGTAAACAACCGAGAGTTGGTTGTAATGGATTAACGCCTCCATTATTTGTAACTCCTGTGCTTTGCCACCTGCAACACCTTCTCGATGATGTCATCCATCTGATCAAGCGACAATTCGATGCCTCTTTCCGTCTTGAGTTCATCATAGACTTGGGTTTGCGCCCGGTAAGTTGACACATCTGCTGAAACCAAGGCGTGGTGGGGCTTTTGGCGGAACATGCAAATTCGGTGTGTGTCTACAAGATCAGGCTGTCTCTGTCAGCTGAATGACCTGCGGTGGCACTTTAATCTCTAGTGATTTCAAGATGTTTAT
>JROS01000174.1 GCA_000769715.1 Desulfobulbus sp. Tol-SR | reverse complement strand
TGTCCCATCCCCACGATCAATCCCCCCAGGATGACCCTTCGTCCCAGAAGTGGTCCCCGCATCCCACGTTCCGTTATTGGGAGGGATGCGTGAGACGTTCGAGGGACTCGACCCATCCGAGGGGACCGACGACCTCGTTCGCGATAGCCTGGCGGTCCTGGCTGGCGTGTACGTGCGCCGCTCCGATGGGAGCTTCCAGTTCATGGGGACCCGCCCCGCCGGAGGCTGGCACGGTCACGGCTGGACGAGGAAGTCCCTCGTGGTGCTCACGGGCGGCAAGCCACGCAAGGTCGTGCTGCACAAGCATCGGTGGCTGCTGCCGGGCACCACGACGACCTGCCACAGCCGCCCCCCGGATGACCCGGCGTTCATCCGGTTCTGCACGCTCATCGTGGTTCTGCGGGTCTGGTCCTTCATCAACTCCGCGGTCGGGCTCTGCAAGCAACCGGACCTGGAGGGCTTTGGATCGAAACGCACGGTGCAGCGCTGGACCGCCAGAGCGATGGGCCGGGCGCTGGAGACACAGCAGGCGATCCGCGCAGCGATTCTCGAGCTGAGAAGAAGCGAGCCTCGGCCAGAGGAGGATTGGTTTCGAGGAGGCTTGTCACCCCCATCGGCGGTGACTGGTCGGCGATGGCAATCGCCAACGCTGCATCAGTGTCTCTGGCGTGCTTTTGCCATGCTCTTCGTAGGCGCGAAGGAGCTTGGCGTCACCGTAGCGACCCTACTGGCCGAGGCTCGAAGGAGGTGGCACGCACAAGACGACAGCTTTCCGTTCTGAGCTCCCATGCATGTCCTCCTGGGAGCGGAAGCTACCAGACTGCCCTCGCCTCCGCCAGCAATCGGCGTGACCCGATCCCACAGAGGGTGGCGTCGTCCGGCGGGGTGGTCTCGCGCATGCTCGTGAAAGCCCGGCACGTTCACGCTCGGGCGGGAGTCAAGCATGACGAGCGACGACCACGAGGAGGCGCAGCTGGCTCTGGCGCTGGCGCGCTACGAGATCATCGGACGCTACCTCGCGCTCGACCCACCGCGAGGTCAGCGCCGCCAGGTTCTCGAGCAGCTGGCAGCCAAACCCTGGCCCTGGGTCGGGGGCGACCCCATCGAGGTCAGCGCCGAGACGCTGCGGGTCTGGATCCGTCGGTACCGCGCCGAGGGACTGCCGGGCCTGATGGACAAGCCGCGGACCAAGTCCGGCGTGGGGGTGCTGGACGATCAGCAGCGTGAGCTCATCTGCACGCTCAAGCGAGACGTCCCGGAACGCTCCCTGGACCGCATCATCACGATCGCCGAGGAGTTGGCGCTGGTTGCCCCCGGCGTGCTGAAGCGAAGCACGGTGCACCGCGTCCTGCAGGAGCAGGGGATCAGCGCTCGCGCAGCGCGTGTGCCTGACACCCAGGACCTCGACCGGTTCGAAGCCGCCTTTCCCAACGACTTGTGGCAGAGTGACCTTCTGACG
>JROS01000063.1 GCA_000769715.1 Desulfobulbus sp. Tol-SR | reverse complement strand
GCAGGCCCGGAATATCGAGGCCCGGATTGTAACACTGTCCTTCGACTCTTGAAAGCTCAATATGAAGAGCGCGACGTTCATTCATAATGACCGCCGGCTGTCGACCGATCAGGGTCCGGCGTCTCTGGCGCGGAGGAAACGCCCCTCACGCGACGCTTGACATCGACCGGAACAAATGGTTAACCATCTGCATATTACTGGTTAACCATTTATCGGCGAGACGATGAAAAAACGCATACTGGAAATGCTGCGTGAAACTTCCCAACCGCTGTCGGGACAGGAGATCAGCCGGAGGCTGGAGGTCTCGCGGGTGGCGGTGTGGAAGCATATCAGTCAACTGAAGCAGAGCGGCCTGGCGATCGAATCCACTGCCAGGGGCTACCGCCTCCTGACCATCCCCGATACCCCCTTCCCGTGGCTGTTCGGTCCCCGCTCGGCGCTGATCCATTATCATCCCGAACTCGATTCGACGATGAACCGGGCCATGGACCTGGCTCGCGCCGGCTGTCCCCCCTATACCGTGGTTGTCGCCGATCGCCAGCTTCAGGGGCGCGGCCGGATGCAGCGCCAGTGGCAGTCGGAGGAAGGCGGCCTGTATTTTTCCATGGTGCTGCGACCCACCCTGCTCCCCAGGGTGTGCCCGGTGATCAATCTGGCGGTGGCCCTCGATCTGGTGGCAACCCTGGCCCGCTGCTGCGGCATCGCCGCCCGGGTCAAGTGGCCGAACGATGTCCTGGTCGACGGGCGCAAGATCGCCGGCATCCTGTCGCAGATGGAGGTCGAGGCCGATCAGGTCGCCTTCATCAATGTCGGCATCGGCCTCAACCTCAACAACCGGCCGGAGATTGCCGACAAACCGGCGGTCTCGGCGCTGCAGCTGACCGGCCGGCGGAGCAATCGGGCCGAGGTCCTGGCGGATTTTCTTCATCGGTTCGAGGCGCGGATGGCGGCCTTTTCCCGCGCTGATGTCCTGCAGCAGTGGCGGGAGCGCACCATCACCCTTGGCCGGAGAGTGGCGATCACCACCCTGCGGGACAGCTGCGAAGGGCTGGCGGTCGATATCGATGACGAGGGCGGGCTGATCCTGGAAATGGCCGACGGCGCCCGCCGTACCGTCTTTTACGGCGATTGTTTTCACACGTAGGCAAGGAGCAGGCGGGACGCCGGACCGTCTCGTTTCAAGCACCAGCACACCATTCTCCCCTTATGAGGAATGCCATGCCCAATCAACCGCTGGACCTGCACCGCCTGGTCCTCGCCTCGCTGCTGGCGGCGCTGATCGCCGTCGGCGGCTACATCGTCATCCCGATCGGCCCGGTCCCCATTGTCCTGCAGAATCTGTTTGTCCTGGTCGCGGCGCTGCTGCTGGGCAGCCGCTGGGCGGCGGCCAGCGTCGCCGTGTATCTGCTGGCGGGGGCCTGCGGCCTGCCGGTATTCGCCGGTGGCGGCGGCGGCCTGGGCCATCTGTTCGGCCCCCGCGGCGGCTACCTCTTCGGTTTTCTGATCGCCGCCTGGGTCGTCGGCCGGATCTCGGAGACGTTCCGGCAGCGGCCGGTGGCGGAGATTATCGGGATGGTCGTCGGCAGCCTGATCATTTACGCCATCGGCGTGCCCTGGCTGCAGATGATGTTCGGCCTCGGCCTGGGCAAGGCCCTGGCGGTCGGCATGTACCCCTTCATCCCCGGCGACATCGTCAAGATCGCCGCCGCCTATGCCATCGTCAAGGGCGTCCGGCCGCTGCTGCACTCTGGCCGCCGGCCGGATCATGGCCGGTCGCAGGCCGAGCCGGCGGAATAACACCGCCGGATGGTGATGGATATCATAAAGATTTCAGGTCTGTACCACCGCTATCCGGACGGCCGCCCCAGCCTGGAGGGGATCGACCTGACGATCGCCCGCGGTTCCTTCGTCGTCCTTGCCGGGGCCAACGGCGCCGGCAAAAGCACCCTGCTCAAGCATCTCAACGGCCTGCTGCGGCCCCAGGAGGGGACGGTGCGCATCGCCGGCGTCCCTGTCGAGCAGGACCTGCTCCACGCCCGGCGGACGGTCGGGATGGTGTTCCAGGACGCCGACAGCCAGATCGTCGGCGAAACGGTGTCCGACGATGCCGCCTTCGGCCCGGAAAATCTCAACTGGCCGGCCGCCAGGATCCGGGAATCCGTCGACTCGGCGCTGGAGCTGGTCGGCCTCGGGGCGCTGCGCGACCGCAGCCCGCATCTGCTGTCCGGTGGGGAAAAGCGCCGCCTGGCGATCGCCGGGGTCCTGGCGATGGAGCCGGAGGTCATCGTCCTCGACGAGCCCTTCGCCAATCTCGACTATGACGGCGTCCGCCAGGTCCTCGCCCGTATCGTCGCCCTGCATGCGAGCGGCCGGACCATCATCGTCTGTGTCCACGACCTGGAAAAGGTGCTGGCCCATGCCCAGCGGCTGATCATCCTGCAGCGGGGCCGGATCGCCGTCGACGGCCCGCCGGAGACGGTGGTGCTTGCGGCCGAGACCTACGGCATCCGGCTGCCGGCCGCGATCAGGCTGGGCGGGATGGTGGAGTCGTGGCTGCGATGATCATCGGCTTCCACTCCGGGCGCACCGTGGTCCACCGGGTCGATGCCCGGATCAAGCTGGCGGCCTTGGCGCTGTTCAGCCTGGTCAGCCTCCGGACCGGCTTCCCGGGCCTCGGCCTGGCCCTGGCCGCCGCCCTGGTGCTGCTGGCCGCCGCCCGCTGTTCGCCGCTGCACTGTCTGCGCGGCCTGAAATGGTACCTGGTCCTGCTGGGCTGCATCGTCGCGGCGCGGGCGGTGACGACGCCGGGCGAACCGGTGGTCGCTCACCCCTGGCTTCCTGGCACTCGACAGGGTCTCGAGGCCGGTCTGGTGCTGGCCGGGCGCCTGCTCGTCATCGCCCTCTTCGGCCTGCTGGTCACCGTCACCACCCGGCCGTCGCATATCCGGGCGGCGGTCGAGTGGTATCTCCGCCCGATCCCCTTCATTCCGCAGCAGCAGGTCGCCACGATGATCGGCCTGCTGGTGCGCTTCATCCCGGTCATCCTCGCCCAGTCGGCGGAACTCGACGACGCCCTGCGCGCCCGCGCCATCGAACAGCGCCGCAACCCGCTGCGCCGCATCACCCATCTCGGCATGCCCCTGCTGCGCCGGACCTTCGTCACCGCCGACCGGCTGGCGTCGGCGATGGAGGCCCGCTGCTACGGGATGGAGCGCACCGGCCATCAGTGGCGGACCGGGACCGGCGACTGGGCGGCGCTCGGCCTCGTCACCGGGTTCTGCGCGCTGCTGCTGGCCATCTCCTGATCACCTTCCGGCTCGTTGCCGGGGGCTGTTCGCCGGGGGCGGCGGTTCGGCGTCAGTGCAGGAACCGGCCGGTGCTGCTCATCGCCAGATGGCCGTCACGGATGCCGCGCAGGGCGACCAGCTTGTCCGACAATTCCTGGATCTCTTTGGCCTTGCCGCGAACGATGATGACCTCCAGACAGTTGTCATGGTCCATATGGACATGGGTGGTGGAGACGATGTGATGGTGATAGCCATGCTGGACCTCGGTCACCTTGTCCTGCAGCTTGTGCTGGTGATGGTCGTACACCAGGCTGATGACGCCCATGACCTCCTTGTCGGCCTGCCACTCCTTTTTGACGAAGGCCTTGCGGATGAGGTCGCGGATGGCCTCGGAGCGGTTGGTGTAGCTCCGGGCCCGGATGTGATTATCAAAAATTTCGAGCAGATTTTCCTCGAGCGAGATCGAAAATCGTTTCAGCATGTTCTGTGTGTCCCTTGTCGGTGAAGATTCGCTGGGAATCAAGCTCTCATCGTGCCCACCGCCTGGCGGAAACGTCAGGCGATCATTGTGCTGTAACTATAGCGTGGTTTTCGGCAAAACTGCAAATGGTTGCGGCCGGGGGCGGCAAATCGACGATCCGGCGGTCCGGCTCAGCCTCTTCGGCTGATCTCGGCGGATTTTCCGAGGCGCAGGCTGAAGACGGCGATGATCGGAACGAGGATGGCGAGGGCGTACCACGGCAGCCACCCTATCGCCCCGATGAAGGCGGCATCGGCGGGCGGCAGGGGCGAGCTGCCGGCGCCGCGGCGCCGGAGCTCGCCGACGAGCACCGCGAAGAGGATGCCGATCAGGCCGTAGGCCAGGTTGAAGGCCATGCCCTTGAAGCTGAGGACGGTCGCCCGCTGGTGCGAGGGAGTGATCCGGTTGAGGTAGTGGCTGCTGAAAAACGACTCCAGCATCATCAGGAAGAAGATCAGCGCGATCGGCAGCAGGCCGAGGTAGGGGAAGAAGGCGGCGGTGGCGCTCAGGGCAACCAGGGTCAGGCCGGTCAACCACAGGACGTTGGCGGCCGGTGAGAATCGCTCGACCATCCGTTCCGCGACCTTGGGCGAGACGATGCCGAGCAGCGACATCCCCGCCCCGATCAGGCCGAAGCTCGCCTCGGGCAGGGCGATGAGGCGGAAATACTGGCTGGTCAGGGTGACGACCAGACGCAGGATGTGGTCGTAGACCATGCCGAAGAAGATGACGGCGAGGGCGAAGGGGGTCCGGGCGATCCACCGTCCGGCGGCCAGGGTCATCCGCCCGGTCTCGGTCATGGTGCGGAGGATATCCCCCGGGCGAAAGCGTTGTCCCGGACCGGCGGCCGCCTCGCGGATGCGCAGCGTGACGCCGCAGGCGCCGATGGCCAGCAGCAGGGTCAGGAAGATGGGGTAGCGCATGGTGGTCTGCTGGTCGACCTGGAGATCGGCGCCGATCCAGGACAGCAGCCGGTTGACCATCACCGGGTCGTAGATCAGGGCCCCCACCGCCATCGACACGACCGCGGCGACCGAGCGCAGACGCATCTGGACGCTGAGGACCCGGGGCCAGTCCCTGGTATCGCCTTCGGCGGCAAGCGAGTCGTAGGCGATGGCCTCGTCGGCCCCCGAGGCCAGGGCCTCGGCCAGACCGCTCAAAATCCGGTTGACGAGGAAGACCGAAAAGATCAGGGTGCCGTTGCCCAGCGGCACGAAGCAGATCAGGGCCATTTCGGCGACCATCAGAAACGAGGTGGTGACCACCAGCCGCTTGCGGCCGATGATGTCGGCCAGGGCCCCGGTGGGGACCTCGGCGCAGAAGATGGTGATCGCCCAGACCGTATTGAGGAGGGAAAACTGCTCGATGGTCAGGCCGTAATCGAGGAACAGGATGGTGAAGACCGGATAGTAGAAGCGGGAATTGAACAGGATCCGGAACAGGATGAACAGCCTGATGTTGGCGATGGAAAAAGGGGACGGTGATTTCAACATCGGCGGCTCCGGGGTGTGGGGGGCGGGGAACGGCTGCATAGATTTCGCTGCCGCCCGTCAGTGCAGGGTCCGGCGGTACTTCCGTTCGAGCCGATGCACCGCCAGCGACAGACCGAGACAGAGGACGAGGTACATCGCGGTGATGGTGATCCAGATCTCGATTGTCGCCTGGGTCGAGGCCATGACCTGCATCCCCTGGAAGGTCAGTTCCTGGATCGAGATGATCGAGACGATCGACGAATACTTGATGGTATTGATGAATTCGCCGGCCAGCGGCGGCAGCATGACGCGGATGGCCTGGGGCAGGATCACCAGCCGCAGCACCAGGAACTTCGGCAGGCCGAGGGAGCGCGACGCCTCCCACTGGCCGGCCGGGATCGATTGGATGCCGGCCCTGACGATCTCGGCGATGTAGGCGGCCTGGAACAGGCCGATCGTCATCGCCCCGGAGATGAAGGGCGAGATCAGGGTCGGGTCGCCGGCGGCCAGGGTCAGGACCCGGCGGACGGCGGCCGGGCTGTGGCGGATCAGGGCGTCGATCTCGAAGTGGGAGAGGAGGCGGTCGTTGACGAAGTAGTAGAACAGAAACACCAGGACCAGGGCCGGGGTGTTGCGGATAAATTCGATGTAGACGCGGCTGAGCAGCCGCGGCGCGAGCCGGGTCGCGACTCGCATCACCCCGAGGATGACGCCGAGCGCCAGGGCGAGGAGCATTCCCCAGACGCTCAACCGGATCGTCGTGACCAGGCCTTCGAGCAGGGCGTTGGCCACCCACCGCTGCTGCTCGTCGTCGTAGCGGACCAGGTACGTCGGGATGATCCCCCAGTTCCAGTTGTAGTTCAGGTTGAAGAACATCCGGTAGAGGAGGAAGACCGCAGCACCGATCAGCCCGGCGAGGACGAACCAATCGAGACGGCCGAGCTGTCGTTGCAGTCGTGGCATGGGGGCGTTGGCGTTGAAGCTGAAAAGGGAGGGGGCGACGTTCGGATCCCCTCCCTCCGGGCAAGGTGATGAACGATCTACTGGACCTGGCTGGCCCAGTCCTTGGCGCCGAACCAGTAGTCGTGCCGTTCCTGCAGCCAGCCTTCGAGCTGGACCAGGGTGATCCAGCTGTTGAAGCAGGCCAGGGTGTCGGGATCACCCTTGGGCAGCGCGAAGGCGATCGGTTCCCTGGTGAAGGTCCCGGTGAAGGGCAGAAACAGCGTCTCCTTGTAGTCGGCGGCCTCGAAGGCCGGCCGGGGGGCGCTCTCGACCACCGCATGGACCTGGCCGTTGCGCAGTTCCTGGTACAGCTGGGTCTCGTTGTCGAACATCCGCAGGGTGGCCTTGGGCAGGTATTTCTTGGCGGCGGCGGCGGCGGTGGTGCCCAACTTGACGGCGATCTGCACCTCCGGCTTGTTGAAGTCCGCCAGTTGGGTGAAGCCGGCGGCCTTGTGGCGGTGAGCGACGAGCGACATGCCGGAGTAGTCGTAGGGGAGCGTGAAGTTGACCTTCAGCGACCGCTCGGGGGTGATGCCCATGCCGCCGATGATGACATCGAACTTGCCGGTGAGGAGGGCGGGGATGATGCCGGACCAGGCGGTGGGGACGAATTCGACCTTGACCCCGAGATCCTTGGCCAGGCGGGTCGCGACATCGATCTCGAAGCCGATCAGCCGGCCGTTCTTGTCCTTCATCGCCCAGGGCTGGAAGGTGTCCATGCCGACGCGCAGGACCCCTTTCTGCATGACCCGCTCGATGGTGCTCTCGGCAGTGAGCTGCTGCCGGGCCGTTGCGGCGAAGGTCGTGCCGGTCATCGCCACGACCAGCAGGACCAGGGTAAGGATCAGTGTTCTCTTCATCGTCATCTCCTGTGGTTGATTGAATGGGGTGAATGCCGGGACCGGAAGGTGATCGGCTTCATGTCAAGGCAGTTTCAGTCGTTGTTCCAGGGCCCCGGCCGCCAGCGACAGGAAGATGGTGATCATCAGGTAGAGGGCGGCGACCGTCAGCCAGATCTCGAAGGTCAGGAAGGTCTCGGCGATGATCGCCTGGGCGTGCATCGTCAGGTCGTAGATGGCGATGGTGCTGACCAGGGCCGAATCCTTGACCAGCGAGATCGTCTGGCTGGCCAGCGGCGGCAGGGCGGTGCGAAATGCCTGGGGCAGGATGACCTTGCGGTAGGTGGCGTAGGTCCCGAGCCCGAGGCTGTAGCTCGCCTCGACCTGCTGGTGCGGGACGGACAGAATGCCCGAGCGCAGGATCTCGGCGATATAGGCCCCCTCGAAGAGGCTGAGGGAGAGGAGTGCCGCCGGCAGCCGGTCGAGTCCGAGCAGCGGACCGAGGACGAAATAGATGAAGAAGATCTGGATCAGCAGTGGGGTATTCCGCATCAGCTCGACATAGATCCTGGCCAGCAGCGACGCCAGAGGGGAATGCGAAAGCCGCAGAACGGCGGCGGTCAGGCCGATCGCCAGGGCCAGAACGAGACTGTACGCCGACAGCTGCAGGGTGACGAGCAGTCCGTGGACCAGCGGTCCGGCGATGAGATCGCCGGCATCGATGGTCCACAGGTAGCGGGGGATCCGGTACCACTGCCAGTTGTAGCCGATGCCCTGCGACCCCGAGACGAATACCGTGCCGATCCCGGCCCCCAGCGCCAGGAGCATGAAGACGTCGATCATCGGCGAGCGGGACAGGCGACGCAGGGCGGCGGGGAATGGAAGGTTCATCGGCGTAGAGACGGGCTGCGGATTCATTATGATAATCAATATCATTAAAGACTACCTGCTTCGCCGCCAAATTGCCAGGTTCTTTTAGCCGTTGCCGCCAAAAAAACCGGGCTGATCATGGGGCGCAGGGGCGCGGAGCGATGGTTCGGCCTCGGTCGAAACGGCTATTTACTTTTCGGCGCCGGTCACTATACAATGAACAAAGGCCGCAACGGTGGAGAGATCATGGCGATGGCCGGCGGCGGGCAATTCGACGCGGGAGAGGGCATATGAAGATTGTGATTGTGGGTGGCGGGGCGATCGGCCGGCTTTTCGGTTCTTTTCTGGCGAAGGGGAACAACGAGGTGACGCTGGTCGATATCGACCGCGAGATCGTCGGGGCGATGCAGGATCATGGCATCGGCGTCCTGGCCTGTGACGAGGAGGACCCCGAGGCGGCGACCATGGTGCCGGTGAAGGCGATCAGCGACGGGTCCTCGATCAAGGAATGCGACCTGGTCCTGTTGATGGTCAAGTCCTATTCCACCCGGGTCGCCGTCGAGAGCATCGCCCACCTGGTTTCGGACAACTGCCCGCTGCTGGCGATCCAGACCGGGCTCGGCAACATCGAGGCGGCCGGTCGGATTGTCCCGACCGACCACATCCTGGCCGGCATGACCTTCATGTCGGGGACCTCGCTCGGCGGGGCCACGGTACGGTACGGCGGCAGCGGCACGACCTATATCGGAGAACTCGACGGTCGGCTGTCACCGCGGGTTGAGGCGATCAAAAAGATATTCAACGACTGCGGGATCGATACCCGGATGTCGAGGCGGGTGATCGGCCGCCTGTGGTGCAAGGTCATCGTCTATGCCGCCATCAATCCGCTGTCCTCGCTGCTCAAGGTCCCGAACGGCTGCCTGATCGACCGGATGGAGTCCATCACCCTGATGAAAAGGTTGCTCGACGAGGGCCGCCGGGTGGCCGAGGCCTGCAATATCGATCTGGCCGGCAGCGATCTCTATGAACAGCTCTTTGAGGCCTGCCGGCGCAGCACCAACAATCTTTCGTCGATGCTGCAGGACATCCTCAACGAGCGCAGCACCGAGATCGACGCCCAGAATGGGGCGATCTGCCGCTACGCCGAAGAGCACGGGATCGCGGCCCCCACCCACCAGACCATTTTCGAGTTGATCAAGCTGCTCGAGAAGTGGCGGCCGGGGCTCGAACAGCTGTGACCGTCCGGTGGCGGTGCGGGGGTGACTACCTTTTCCTTAAGAGGAAGACATGGATGACTGGCAGAGATTTCTGATCGCAATGGACAAGTCGGAGACGTCGCGGCGCGCCGTACGCTATGTCGGCAATATGGCCCGCGGACTGGCGACGAAGCACATCCATCTCCTCCACGTCTACCCGGAACCGCCGCCTGATTTCTATATCAAGGGGGGGCAGCTGGACCGCTACCAGATGCTGAAGGACGAACGGGCCGGTCTTTTTCTCCAGGATGCATCGATCATCCTCGAGGGGATGGGGATCAACGGCAGGGATATCAGCCAGCAGATCTGCATGGCCGAGGGCAAGACGATCAGCCAGACCGTCCTGGACATCCGCAAGGAGGGGGAATTCGGCACGGTGGTGACCGGCAAGCGCGGGGTGTCGAAGGCCGAGGAGTTCCTCTTCGGCTCGATCTCCAACGCCCTGGCCCGGCATGCCCGGGACTTCACCGCCTGGATCGTGGGGTAGCCGATGATCGACCTGAGCTATTTCCCGTTGCGGATCCTGCCGCGGCTCAAGGACCATCCGGCCGTCAGGAGCCTCCGCCGCCAGCCGAGGATCTGGCGGGACACCAGTGATTTCAGCAGCATCGACTACGGCGACATCATCCTCGTCGACAACCGCTGGTTCCTGGTCGTCGGCTACATGCGCGAGGGGCGTTTCGGCATCGACGAGCAACCGAAGCAGTGGGTGCCGAAGGTCAATGACCTGGAGACCGGCGAGTCGAACATCCTCAAACTGGTCTTCCATGAGACCTACTCGATCAAGTTCGGCGATCTCACGGTCACCTGTTACCGCAACCCGGAGAAGGAGGCGCGGGTCCTCGAGCTGGTGCGGGGCAACCCGGCCTTCATGCAGGGCTATTCAGCCCTCGACGATGCCGACAACCTGGTGCGGATCCTCGATGTGGTGCAGGGAAAGCGGATGGACAAGTATCTCCAGCGCCTGGGCGAGAGCCATGAGGAATATTTCCGCGACCACCTGGTCGGCGTCCTGCAGCGTTTCCTCGTCTCGGTCCAGGCGATCGCCTATCTCCACGGCCATGGCCTCAAGCACGGCGACATCCGCCGCGACCACATCTTCGTCGACTGGGATAGCGGCCACTTCTCGTGGATCGATTTCGACTACGACTTCTACCTGCCGGAACGGCCGTATGCGATGGACCTGTTCGGCCTCGGCAACTGCCTGCTCTACATCGTCGGCCGCCGCAATTTCCGTGGCCAGGATGTCCTGGAGGACCCGGAGTTGGGCGAGAAAGTCTTCTCTTCGCTGCGGATGGAGGATATGTCGCTGCTCGCCCGGGACCGGGTCTTCAACCTGCAGAAGATCTATCCCTATATCCCGGAGCGGCTCAACGACATCCTGATGCATTTTTCTGTCGGGACATCGGTGATCTATGATACGGTCGACGAGTTTCATGACGAACTCGCCGACTGCATCGCCTCGCTGTAGGAGGAGAGTGACGGCCGAGGCCGTCAGGCGGCCAGCTTCTCCCGGGCGAGTTCGGTGATGGTGCGGAAGTCGATCTTGCCGCTGCCCATCTTCGGCAGGGTTTCGTAGACCAGGAAGGTCCTCGGCAGGGCGATCGGCGGCAGGTGCTCGGCCATCTTCTTCAGGGTGGCCTTTTCGTCGAGCTTCGCGGTGACCACGGCGACGATCCTGGCCCCCTTGATGGAGTCGGGGACCTCGACCACACAGCACTCGACATCCTCGGGCAGAGTCTTTTCCAGGACATCCTCGATTTTCACCAGCGATACCATCTCGCCGCCGATCTTGACGAAGCGCTTGAGCCGGCCGACATGCCAGAGGTAGCCGTCGGCGTCGATATTGCCCATGTCGCCGGTGTCGTACCAGCCGCCGCGGATATGCATGAAGGTCTCTTCGAAATCGTCGAAGTAGCCCTTCATCACGTTGTCGCCCTTGATCAGGATGCGACCGTCCTCGCCCGGGCCGCAGGTCTCGCCGGTCTGGTAGTTCTCGATGCGGCCCTCGACTCCGGGGATCGGCCTGCCGACACTGCCGGGGCGGTTGAACTCCGGGGTGTTGGTGGAGATGACCGGCGAGCACTCGGTGGCGCCGTAGCCTTCCAGCAGCGTGACGCCATGCTTGGTCTTGAACCCATCGCGCAGGGCGTCGGGACACTTGTCGGCCCCGGCCAGGGCGATCCGCAGGCTGGCGAAATCCCCTTCCTCCGATTTGCGCAGGTAGCCCCAGAAGAAGGCCGGGGTGCCGATCAGAAACGTGGCCTGCTCCTCCCGCACGATGGTGCAGATCTTCTTGAAATCGAGAGGGTTGGCGTAGGTGAGCAGGGTCATGCCGTGGTAGATCGGCAGCCACAGGTTGGTGGTCAGCCCGAAGACATGGAAGAACGGCAGGGTGCACATGAAGATGTCGTCTTCCCTGAATTCGAAGGTCGGGGTGACCGACTCGATATTGGCGAGGATGTTCCTGTGGGTCAGCTGGACCGCCTTCGGGTCTTTTTCGCTGCCGCTGGTGAAGAGGATCACGGCGGTGTCGTTCGGATTGCCGCCATGGACCAGTTTCTTGATCAGCGCCGCCGGCAGTTTCGAGATCAGGGCGGCGACGGCCTTCTGCAGGCCGGTCAGCCCGGCCATGATGTCCTCGATGTAGATCATCCCCTCGACATAGGGACAGTCGATCTTTTCCAGCAGGGCCTTGGAGGTGATGATGGTCCTGAAGGCGCATTTGTTCCGGGCATAGCGGGCGTTGTGCTCGGCGCCGGTAGAGTAGTTGATCATCACCGGCGTCCGGCCGCTCATCAGGATCCCGCACTTGACGAGGATGCAGCCGGCCGAGGTCGGGATCATGACACCGATGAAGCCCTTTTCGAGCTTGCGGAAAATCCGCGACAGGAGAATGCTGGCGAGCAGGGCGCGGCCGTAGGTCAAATCCTTGCCGGTGGAGAAATCACGGATCCCGGTCTTCTTGTACAGCCTCTTGGCGACCTCGATGAAACGGTGATGTAAGAGCACTATGGTCTCCTCCTGTTCTTCCTGGCCTCGGGTCAACGCTGAATCCGCCAACGGCCTTGATGCGGCGTTCCCCTACCCCTTGACGCTGAAAAATCCAAGTACCATGTTTCAAATGCTTTGGCAACTTCAAGTCGCCGCACTTCCGGAGGCCCGGAGGGCGGGGCGGGAGCGGCTTCGAAAACGACCGCGATGGGCATCGGTCGGGAATCCGGACGGCGGGGCACAATTTCTTTTGCCATGGGAATGGTTCCTCCTTATCTTGTGACGTACGCAGTCGCACGCCAGGGAAATCAACACCAACCTTCACCCGTCGGAACCATGTCCATGCGTAAAATCACCTCGATGACCATGCCGGTGTCTCTGGTCCTGCTTGAAATCGGCGCCCTCTCGGATTTCGAGGGGAATTTCCCTTGTCGCCTTGAGACAGGGAGAATACAGTAGCCTGGATGATATCCAGCTGCCGCCCGACGGCGCCGACGGCGACCGGCGGCGACGTTCCGATCGTGATTGCACCCGATGTTTCCCGGAGAAATCAGCCTGTATGTTGAATTCAGCCCCACCCTCGTCTTCCTTCCGGGGACAACGGACGATAGTCGGGATCCTGCGGACCCTGCTCGTCAACCGTTACACCCTCTTTCTGCTTTTCCTCACCCTGTATACGGCGCTGGTCGAGCAGCTCGGGGGGTTAAACGGCGGCTGGACCTTTCTCAGCCACCAGTATTTCGAGATCGCTCTGCTCTTCTATATTTACTGGTATCTCAATGCCGTCGTCCGCCCGTCCCGCTGGCAGGCCTTCCTGGCCGCCGCCCCGATTCTGCTCGCCTATATCGGCCAGGACATCTACTACCTGCTGCTCGGCAAGGTGTTCCGGTTTGTCGAGTTGACCGAGGTCAAGGAACTGCTCAACGTCACCTCGACCACCTTCCTGGCCCTGATCGTCCTCGCCGCCGTTATCCCGTTCTGCGGCATGCTCTGGTGCATCAACTATCGGCGGCCGAAGGCCATTGTCCTTGGTCTGCTGCCGCTGGTCCTAGTCGTCGCCGCGACCCAGTATTCACCTGAAAAGGTCGTCCGCAGCTACAGGTTGATGCGACTGTGGGTGGTCAATTGGTCCGACGAGATGCCGGTCGAACTGAACGGCCGCTTCGTCATGCTGGTCTACCGCGAGGCGGAACGGCGGATCTCACTGAACCGGACCGCCACCTTCCAGGATCGGCCCGCTTACGAACTGGAGGCCAGAAAGCGGGCGGAGTGGCTGAAAAAAACGGGATCGAAGCGGAATGTCCATCTGGTGGTGATGGAGAGCTTTGTCGATCCGACCCTGTTCAAGGGGGCGATCTATACCAGGGACCCGGTCCACCCCGATTTCCGCCGGCTGTTCGGCGATCGCATGGGTTTCTCGGTGTCCCCGGTCTTCGGCGGCAAGACGTCCCAGGCCGAGTTCGAGGTGCTGTGCGGGGTGCCGGCCTTCCAGGAGCTGGCCGGAGTCGAGTTCAATTCCTTCACCGGCGTTCCCGCCTACTGCCTGCCGGGAACCCTGCAACTGGCCGGCTATCGGACGGTGGCGACCAACTCCTTCAAACCGACCTTTTTCAACGCCGTCAGCGCCTACGAGGGGATAGGGTTCGGCGAGATGTACTTCCCCAGGGAGTATGTCGACGACGCCACCACCTACCTGTCGACCGGCGATACCACCGGCGAGATCTACATGTTCGACGGCGAGCTGTTCCGCCAGAACCTGCAGTTCGTCGAGGAGGCCCTGAGCGATAAGGACGCGCCGCCGCTGTTCAACTACGTGCTGACGATGTTCGGTCACCTGCCGTATGTGCTGAACCAGGACAAGCGGCCCTACCTGCTGAAGCTGCTCTCCCGCTATCGCGATCCCACCCTCGAACGGGTGGCCAACCTGTTCTACTACCGGTCACAGGCGGTCGCCGCCTATGTCAAACGGCTGGTGAAGATCGATCCCCACAGCCTGATCATCCTCGTCAGCGATCACGTGCCGCCGCTGCAGGGGCTGACGACCTACAAGAAGCTGCGGTATCTCGACAACCGCAAGGACAGCCTCCATCTCAACCGCATCCTGTTCATCGAGGACGGCAAGGTCAAGACCCATGCCACCATCCACCATTACGATGTGCCGAAGATCATCCTCGACTATCTGTCCCAGGGACAGTACTGCCGCGAGAACCTCTGCGGCTTCGCCAAGAACCGGCTGCTCTCCGACCGGGACGGGCTGCGCGACGAGTACCTGCGGCTGATGGCCCATGCCATCGACTGAGGATGGATGGCGTTTTCGGCGGGAGGGTCAGTTTTTCAACTCGAGATCGGTCCTGTCGATGACGGCGCGCGAGAGCTCCTTTCGCGCCTTGACCCCGAGTTCGGTCAGCTGGCCGGCCTGGGCGATCAGATTGCCCCGCCCCTGGCTCAACTTGGCCATCGCCGCCTCGTAGGTGTGGTGGCAGCTGCCGAGCTGGCGGCCGATCTTTTCCATATCCTCGACGAAGCTGCACAGCTTGTCATGGATCAGCCCCGCCCGCCTGGCGATCTCCTGGGCGTTGCGGCTCTGGTGCTCGTAGCGCCAGATGTTTTCGACCGTGCGCAGGGTGGCCAGCAGGGTGGTCGGGGTGGTGACGATGATCCCCCGGCGGAAGGCCTCGTCAAAGAGCCGTTCGTCCTGCTGCATGGCGGCGACGAAGGCGGCCTCGATCGGCATGAACATGATGACGAAATCGAGTGACCTGATCCCCTCCAGGTCGCTGTAATTCTTGCCGCCGAGGGAGGTCAGGTGGTCGCGGACCGCGGCGGCCAGCTCGCTCAGGGCCCGCTGGCGGGCCGGCTCCTCTTCGGCGCCGACGTACCGTTCCCAACTCACCAGCGACACCTTCGAGTCGATGACGATGTCCCGGCCCTCCGGCAGGTGGACGACGACATCGGGGCGGAAAAGGCGGCTGTCCCGGTCGCGCAGACTCTCCTGGCAGTCGTATTCCTGGCCGCGGCGGAGGCCGGATTGCTCGAGCACCCTCTCCAGCACCATCTCCCCCCAGTTGCCCTGGATCTTCTTGTCGCCCTTGAGGGCGCGGGTGAGGTTGACCGCCTCGGTGCTGATCTGCCGGTTGAGGTCGCGGAGACGGAGGATCTCGTCCTTCAGCGAGGTCCGCTCCCGGGTGTCGTTGGCGTAGATGTCGCCGATCTCCTTCTTGAACGCGGTCAGCTGATGGTGAAAGGGCTGGAGGATCGCCTCGAGGCGCTCCCGGCTCTGGCTGCCGAATTTTTCGCTTTTTTCCTCGAAGATCCGGTGGGCGAGCGATTCGAACTGCAGGCGGAGTTCCTCCCGCGCCTCTTCCAGCAGGCTCAGCTTGTCGCCGGCGTTTTGCCGCTCGCCGGCGAGTCGGGTCTCCAGTTCGACGATCCGCAGCTTCTGCTCGACGATCCGCCGTTCCGCGTCGCCGGCCGTGGACTGCAGCGCCGCCAGGTCTTCTGCCAGGGCCTGATGGCGCCGCTGCAGGCGGCGATGGCGGAACAGCATCGCCGCGAGCAGTGCCAGGAGGAGGACCAGGGCAGCCGTGAGGAGGAGCAGGAGCAGCGGCAGCGGGACGTCCGGGAGCAGCGGGGTGAGGAGATCGATGAGGGAAGGTGCGGTCGATTGAGTCTGCATGGGCAATGTATACCCGCCAGCGGCGGAATGGGCAACAGCCAGTTCGGCGTCTTCCGGCGGAAACGCCGGGGCAGGCCCGTCGGGGATACTTTGTGGCTCTTGACTTTGCGGCGAATGTCTTTATGCTGGGAGGTGCCCAACGGCGTGGTGATCTGCACGACGTCTGAACAAAAAATTGATCTGCGGGGGGAACTGCCTATGGGAAAATGACATGATTTGACGATCGAACAACATCCACGCATCCGATGAGCCCGGGCAGGTTGGAAGACCAGGGGCCATTGGCTGCAGATACTGCAATTCTCAGGGCGGGGTGCGATTCCCCACCGGCGGTATTCCGGCTGGTCCGGAGAGCCCGCGAGCGCCTGTTGCGAAAGACAGGGTCAAGCAGATCTGGTGCAAGGCCAGAGCCGACGGTGACAGTCCGGATGGAAGAGAATGACACGGTGGGGCGCAGTCGCGTTCCGCTTCACTGTACGGCCGTGCGTCCGCATCGGCCGCCTTCCTGGTATGCCCTGGTTCAGGTAACAAAGAAGGAGCAATCTACCATGAATCAGTCGTTATTGAGTCAATTCGGTGACCCGCGACAGCGGGTGGATCAAGCCCTGGCCGCTCTGCAGGCGGGTCGGGGGATACTGCTCGTCGATGACGAGGACCGTGAAAACGAAGGGGATCTGATCTTTTCGGCCAGACATCTGACCGAGGAACAGATGGCGATGCTGATCCGCGAGTGCAGCGGCATCGTCTGCCTCTGCCTGACCGAGGAAAAGGCCGACAGCCTCGACCTGCCGCCGATGGTTGTTGCCAATGAGAGCCGTCATGGGACTGCCTTCACCGTCTCGATCGAGGCGAAAACCGGGGTGACCACCGGGGTTTCGGCCCGGGACCGGGTGCGGACGATCAAGGTCGCCGCCGCCGAAGACAGCCGGCCCACCGATCTCAGCCGACCCGGCCACGTCTTCCCGTTGCGGGCGAAAAACGGCGGGGTGCTGGCCCGGCGCGGTCATACCGAGGGAACCGTCGACCTGATGCAGTTGGCCGGTCTCGGTCCTGCCGGGGTATTGTGTGAACTCACCAGCCCGGACGGGACCATGGCGCGCCTGCCGCAGATCGTCGATTTTGCCCGGCGGCATCGGATGAGTGTCCTGACGATCGAGGATATCGTCGGCTATCGCCGGGATCGGTCCGAATCCGAGACCTGAGCCCGGGTCGGGCGGCTCATCAACCCGGCGGCCAGTGCAGCGGCCGGCCGCCGATGATATGCATGTGGATGTGGAAGACGAGCTGCCCGGCATCCGCCCCGTTGCTCAGTACCAGCCGGAAGGCGTTGCCGATGCCGTTGTCCGCCGCCACCTTGCCGGCAATCCGCATCATCCTGCCGATCAGCTGGTCGTCCTCTTCGGCGATCGATGACGGTCCGACGATATGTTTCCTGGG
Organism: Desulfobulbus sp. Tol-SR; assembly: GCA_000769715.1. Classification (GTDB taxonomy): domain Bacteria; phylum Desulfobacterota; class Desulfobulbia; order Desulfobulbales; family Desulfocapsaceae; genus Desulfoprunum. The sequence goes on along the minus strand of JROS01000063.1, from coordinate 33,109 downwards.
GATGAGCAGGATGTGCTGCGGGGCCACCGGGGCGATATCCCGGAAGGCCACCAGATCGTCGTCCTCGTAAACGATCTCGGCCGGAATCTGGCCGGCGGCGATTTTGCAGAAGAGACAGTCGGTCATGGGCGTGCTCCTGGCGGGGGAAAAGGAAAGGGCCGTCCGGGGGGACGGCCCTGTGGCGTTGTCTTGCGTCAATGCGTATAGATGAAGTGCAGGCGCCCATCGTCCAGGTCGACCCGGGCCTCGCCGCCCCGGGTCAGTTCGCCGAACAGGATCTGCTCGGTCAGGACATCGCCGATCTCGGCCATGATCAGGCGGCGCAGCGGCCGGGCGCCGAAATCCGGGTCGTAGCCCTTCTCGGCGAGCCAGGACTTGGCCGCTGCCGACAGCTTGATGCTGACCCGTTTCTCGGCCAGCTGGCCTTCCAGTTCCCGGATCAGCTTGTCGACCACATTCTCCATCGCCTCGTGATTCAGGGCCCGGAAGGTGACGATGGCGTCGAGCCGGTTGCGGAACTCGGGGGCGAAGACGCGGTTGATCGCCGACTGGTCGCGGCCCTTTTTGCCGGTGACGAAGCCGATGCTCCGGGTCGTCAGTTCCCGCGCTCCGGCATTGGTGGTCATGATCAGGATGACATTGCGGAAATCGGCCTTGCGTCCCGAGTTGTCGGTCAGGGTCGAATGGTCCATGACCTGCAGCAGGATCGAGTAGATGTCCGGGTGGGCCTTTTCGATCTCGTCGAGCAGCAGCACGGTGTGCGGGTGCTTGCGGATCGCCTCGGTCAGCAGACCGCCCTGGTCGAAACCGACATAGCCGGGGGGCGAGCCGATGAGGCGGGAGACCGCGTGCTTCTCCATGTACTCGCTCATGTCGAAACGCTCGAAGTGGACATTCAGCACCCGGGCCAGCTGGCGGGCGACCTCGGTCTTGCCGACGCCGGTGGGGCCGGCGAAGATGAAGCTGCCGGTCGGCGAATCGGGGTTGCCCAAGCCCGCCCGCGACCGCTTGACGGCGGCGACCACCGCATCGATGGCCTCGTCCTGGCCGAAGACGACCTGGCGCAGTCCCGTGCCGAGCTCCTTCAGCGAGCCGATGTCCGAGGTGGTGGTGGTCTTGGCCGGGATCCGGGCGATCTTCGATACCACCTTTTCGACATCGACGACCCTGACCATCGCCCCTTTGCGGCCCTCGAGACGGAACATCGACCCGACCTCGTCCATGACGTCGATGGCCTTGTCGGGCAGGAAGCGTTCGTTGATATAGCGGTCGGCCAACTCGGCCATGGCCCGGACCGCGCCCTTCGAGTAGCGGACCTGGTGGTGCTTTTCATATTTTCCCCGCAGTCCCTTGAGGATCAGGCAGGTGTCATCGACCGAGGGCTCCTCGATATCGATCTTCTGGAAACGGCGGGACAGGGCCCGGTCCTTTTCGATCTGGTTTTTGTACTCCTCGTAGGTGGTCGAGCCGATGCAGCGCAGGAGGCCCGACTGCAGGGCCGGCTTGAGCAGGTTCGAGGCGTCCATCGAACCGCCGCTGGTCGCCCCGGCGCCGACGATGGTGTGGATTTCGTCGATGAAGAGGATGGCGTTGTCCTTGTTCTCGATGGCCTGGATGACACCCTTCAGCCGCTTTTCGAAATCGCCCCGGTACTTGGTGCCGGCCACCAGTCCCCCCATGTCGAGGAGGTGGATCTCGACATCCTGCAGCAGGTCGGGGACGGTGGCCCTGCGGCCCTCGGCCCGGGCGATCTTGTCCTCATGGATGCGCAGGGCCAGCCCTTCGGCCATCGCCGTCTTGCCGACTCCCGGTTCGCCGACCAGGAGCGGGTTGTTCTTCTTGCGCCGGCACAGCACCTGCATGATCCGGCCGATCTCCAGTTCGCGGCCGATCAGCGGATCGAGCCGGCCTTCGGCGGCCAGCTGGGCCAGGTTGACGGTGAAGTCCTTGAGCGATTTCTCCGCCGCCACCTGTTCCCTGGTGTCCGGCCCTTCCGGCGGCCGCGGCAGGGGCTCCTTCTGCAGCCCCTCGGGCAGTTCGTGGGAGATGAAGTTGACCACCGCCATCCGTCCGACGCCGACCGAACTGAGGAAATAGACGGCGTGCGATTCGGTCTCGGCGAAGATCGAGACGAGGACATCGCCGCTGTCGACCTCCTGCTTGCCGCAGCTCTGGACGTGGGCGACGGCCCGTTGCAGGACGCGGTTGAAGGCGATGGTCTGGGCCGGTTCGGCCGACCCGGTCGACGACAGCTTCGGGATCTCGGCGGCGAAATACTGCTCGAGCTTTTCCTTGAGGGTGTCGGTCGAGCCGCCGCATTCGCTGATGATAAACGACGTCAGCTCGTCATGGAGCAGGCCGTAGAGCAGGTGCTCGACGGTGACGTACTCGTGATTGTGGTTCTTGGCTTCCCTGATCGCCCGTATGAGGGCCTTTTCCAATGTTTTACTCAGCATATGCATACCGTCTGTGCTGCGGTTTATCTTGTACGCTCAGGCCCTCTCCATCGAGCAGCGCAGCGGGAATTCCTTCAGCCGCGCCAGGCTGTGTACCTTATCTATCTTCGTTTCGCAGATCTCCTGGGTATATATTCCGGCGATGCCAATCCCCTGTTCATGGACATTGAGCATGATCCTCGTCGCCTCGGCCGGGGATTTATGAAATATCCCGATCAAGATCGACACGACAAATTCCATCGACGTGTAGTCATCGTTGTGCAGCAGCACATTGTACAGCGGCGGTTCGGTGATCTCCGTCCGGTCCTTGGTCGCGACCGAGCCCTGCAGCGCTTCTTTCTTTCCTGACATCGATAGTGGTCTGTTGTCGAATAGGCGTGGTTGCCGGTAAATCCGTCCAGTCTTTTTCTATCATAATAACGAAAAAGACATTTTCAACATCGAAAGAGGGCGCAGACCTCCGGTCCCGCCTTCAGCCTCTCTCCCTGCCGTGCTCTTTCGCCCGCAGCATGGCGAGGAACAGTTCCTCGAGGACCAGACGCGGCGGCAGCGGCGACCCCTTGAGGCGGTACTCCGCCGCCAGCAGCATCTCCAGAATATCCCGGAGGACTTGGCAGGAGAAACCGGCGGCGGTGGTGAAGGCCATGAAGAGGGCGTAGGGGTGGCCCTTGAACAGCTCCGGCCATTGCCCCGTCTCCTTCAGCGCCGGGAGGTAGTCGTTCTGGAACTGGCGGGGGTTCATGCCGTGGTGCCAGCGAGGCTCGGTCCGCAGCTGCAGGGAGCGGAAGATCAGCAGGCGGCGGAGGTAGTTGCGCATCGTGGCGAGGATCGCCAGACCATGGGTGCCGCTGTCCTGGAGGCGGTTCAAGATCTCCAGCGTCCGTCCCGCCTGGCCTTTGCCGAAGGCGTCGGTCAGTTCGTAGAGGGCGTCTTCCCGGCTCCTGCCGACCATCGCGTCGAGGTCGGCAACGGTGATGAGCGGGCGATCCTCGGCGTAAAGGGCCAGTTTTTCGGTCTCCATGACCACCGCCACCGGCTGGAAGCCGACCCGTTCGAACAGGAGCTCGAGGGCCCGCGGTTCGATCTTCTTGCCGAATTCAGCGACAGTCTGCTGCACCAGCCGGCGCAGGACATCCTTCTGCTCCCCCTGGGCAGCGGCCCCCGAGCCCGTGGCGACGGCGCAATCGACCACCAGTCCGTGTTTCTTGATCGTGGTGAAGAGTTTCTGGCGCCGGTCGGCCTCCTCGACCGTGAGGATCAGGATATTCGCCGGCGGCAGGCCCTTTTCGATCGCGGCGATGTACCGCTCGGCGATGCCGGCCTCCCTGCCGCCGGCTCCAGCGCCGCGCTCGGCCCCGGCCGCCAGGCCGTCGGCCCAGCTCAGGTCGCCGACCGGCCGGGCGAAACCGAAGGCGGTCTGCCACTGGCCGGCGTCGATATCGGTGATCGGGGTGGCCGATTCACGGTCGATGCCGCCGATCTGCAGCAGGGAGAGCAGCGGCCGGACGGCCGATTCGGGATGGCCGCTCTCTTTCGCCTGGACGGCCCGGTTCCAGACCGCCGCGGCCGTGGTCTTCGACTGGAAGATCCGGCTGTCGCCGACCCGGAAGATCTGCCGCCCCGGCAGCAGCGAGAAGCTGGTGAGCTTGATCAGGGTCACCGCCGGATCCTCGACGTCGCCGTCGATGCTGTGCACCGTCGCCGGCGCGGCGGCGACGATCGCCTGCTGCAGCAGGTCGGCCGCCTCGCGGGCGAGGTAGCGTTCGCCGAGGCAGAGGCAGACCCGGGGCGGCTCCTGGCCCTGCAGGTCAGCGAGCAGTGGCGGCAGTTCGGCGCGTTTGATCAGGGGCATCGGTTTGCGGTTTCCGGTCCATGATTTTATGAAGGATCGCCGGCAGCGAACCCGGCTGCAGGTAGTCGTCGCCGAGATTGGCGCTGATGATGGCGGCCGATTGCCGGGCCAGTTCCTCCCAGCTCAGTCGGCCCCGGTGGCGGGCGATGACCTCGAACAACTGGCGGTTGTAGGGGTTGTTGATGGTTGTCTTGCCGGTGCCGATGGTGGCCAGGATGTCGACATGGTTATGGAACATCCGGTTGAGCTCGGAATAGGCGAGGATGCCGCCGCAGGAGCCGATGCTGAGGAAACGCTGCTTGGCCCGGAGGTCGGCGGCGGTGACGGTGCCGGCGGCAAGGAGATCCTGGATCGGATCGAGCAGCTGTTCCCGGCGCCAGTAGCTGTGGCCGCGCTGGGCGAACATCTCGCTGCCGCTCTTGAGGAACCGGGCGAGCAGGTGCCGCTGGGTCGCCTCGCCCTGGTAGACGAAGACCGAATGGCTGATCGCGACCCCGTTCATCGACCTGGTCCAGTCGATGACCACGGGGTGGGCGGCGGCGAGCTGCAGCAGCCGGCCCAGTCCCGCGCCGCCGGTGGCGACCGCCGCTATGGCCGAATGGGCCGCGGCGGCGGCGGGGGCCGACAGGCCGGGCAGGGAGTAGGTGACCGACAGGCGCGGCCGGTAACCGCCGGCGGCGAGGGTCCGGCTGTTGGAGAGGTAGGAGGAGCGGCCGTCATCATCGTCCTGGAACACCGACAGGCTCTGGAGGCGGCCGTCGGCGATCCACTCGGCGAAGGGCGGGCGGGTGTAGGGGGCGAGATCGATCGGCCCGAGGGTCGCGACCATCGCCCCGATTCCGGTCCTGTCGGCCGGCGACAGCAGGGCCGGGTATTCGTGGAGATAGTACTGGAGGATGATCCGCACCTGGCGGGAGAAGAGGCCGTTGGTGCTGTTGGCGGCGTCGAGCAGCAGGTCGATGAGGTAGGACCGGGCGGGCGGGGCGATCGTTTCGAGGATATGGCCGAAGGTCGCCGAGAACAGGATCAGGCTGAACTCGTTGTGCAGCGCCGAGCGGGCGACCAGGTCGAGGACCTGCTTCTGCTTCACCGGGTTCGCCGGGAGAAAGACGGTCAGTTTGCCCTTCTGGGCCAGGCTGGCGATGCAGTCGGAGGCGAAGACGCTCTCGGGGTCGGTGGCGACGAGAAACGCCAGCAGGTCACCGCCGAAGCCGGCGACGATCCGCTCTTTCAGCACCGGGACCAGGATGTCACGGAAGGAGGAGTCGTAGAGGTCGCTGCCATGGGCGAGGAGGACATAGATATTGGCGCTGGTGAGGTCGACGGCCGCCTGCTTTCTCGCCGCCGCCGTCGCCCGGCGGAGGACGGCGATCGCCTCGCCGCGGCTGCCGGCCGCAAGCAACCGGCGCATCCCGGCCCCGTACTGCTGCTGCACCGCCGGCTGCAGCCGGTGCAGCAGGCCGAGGAGGCGGTCGCCGGAAGAGCCGGCCAGCATCCCGCTGCCGATCTCCCGGCCGCGGTCGTCGGTGATGTCGTGCAGGTTGTTGATCCGCCACAGCGGATAATCGGCGGCAGCGGCGAAGATCCGGAGGAGGGTCGTCCGGTCGGCGGGCGACATCTGGAGGAAGGCCCGTTCCCGCTCCTGCCGGGGGATGGTGAAATATCCCCGCAGCCAGGCGGCGGCGAGGGCGGCGGTCATGTCCGGCTGCATGAACAGGGCGCGAGCGTTCCAGGCCTCGCTCTCGCTCAGGAACCGGAGCCGTGCCAGCCCGGCCAGCGCCTCCGGCGCGGTGATCCCTTTGATCCGGCACTGCTGCTCGGCGGCCCAGCGCTGCCGCTCCCGCAACTCGTCGATCAGCTCGAGCCCCCGTTCGGTCTCGGCGGCGGTGATCGCGGTCACCGCAAACAGCCCGCCCGCCGCCCAGCGGCCGGGTTCGTCGAGGCGCTCGACTCGGTCGATCAGCCGGAACAGGTCGTCGACCGACATCGCGGCAACGTGGGCCAGGCCGGCGAGGGCCCTGGCGGTGACGAAATCGACCGGAGCCAGCCGCTCGATCAGCCGCCAGCAGTCGTCGACGGTCACCCCGTCAATCGTGACCAACTTCTCGAGCAGCGGCATGTGGTCATAGCGGATTTTCCGGGTCGGCAGCCGGCGCAGGGCAGCGGCCGCCTGGTCCCTGGTCATCGCCGGCAGGGAACAGATGGCCCGGAAGGCCCGCATCCCTGTGTAGGACAGGGCCCGGATGAGGCGTTCATCCTCGGCGGCCGGCAGGGTCCCGGCGCCGGGGAGCTTGGCGTACATCTCGAGGGTCGTGGTAGAGACGGTATCCTTGATCGCTGCCGCTTCCACGTCTGCGGTCGAGGTCGGCAGGACGATAATGCAGAGCAGAAGGAGGCGGAAGGCCGGGAATATGTTCACGTGGTGCCGTCGTCGGTGTTCGGAGAGGTACGAGGCCGGCGGCGGCATATTTGCCGCGCCGAATTGCTGCAGGACACAGTGTACCGGATTCGGGCCCCGATTGCATTACGGATCGGTGTGCCGTTGTCGCCGGGCGGGTTCAGAACACCCCGTGGTCGTGGAGGATATTGACGCCGATGGCGAGCAGGACCAGGCCGCCGAGGATTTCGGCGTAGCTGCTCAACCGTTTGAAATTGGCCACCCGGTTGCCGAGGTAGAGACCGCTGACGGTGAAGACGGCGGCCACCAGACCGATGACCAGCGCCGGGGTGGCAATCGCCAGGTTGAGGAGCGACATGGAAAAACCGACCGCCAGGGCATCGATGCTGGTCGCCACCGACAGGACCACCAGGGTCAGGCCGCGGGTGGCATCCTTCCCGGCCCCGTTCTCCTCTTCGTCGCCGAAAAAGGCCTCCCGCAGCATATTGCCGCCGACGAGTGTCAGCAGGGCGAAGGCGATCCAGTGGTCGTAGTCCTGGATGTGGGACCGGACCGTCGTTCCGGCGGCCCAGCCGATCACCGGCATCATCGCCTGAAACAGACCGAAGTGCCAGGCGAGGCGGAAGACCTGACGATAGTGGATCGATTTGAGGCTGATGCCGACGGCGATGGCGACGGCGAAGGCGTCCATCGCCAGGGCGACGGCGATGCCGATGAGGGTGAGAAGAGACATGCAGAGCGGTTTATGTAATGGTATGGATTGGTTACTGGGAAGATCCTCAGCGAAAATGACCGTTGACCTCGTCGAGGGCGGCGGCGCCGGGGCAGAGGTCCTCCCGGGACAGTTGGTTGAGCGGGGTCAGCGAGGTCTTGAGGATGGCGTGGGTGTCCTCGCTCTCCGGGTCGAGGAAGAGGATGCCGGTCAGCAACCGGCCCTGCTCCCGCTCGGCCTCGAGCAGGTCGAGGGCATGGCGGCGGCTGGTGACATCGATACCGCTGACGCTCTTGTGCAGGGTGATGACGCTGCCGTCGTGCATGGTGACGGCCTGGGTGGCGCCCTCGTCGTATTCGACGACGATCTCCTGGCGCAGCGGAATGAAGTCGAAGGTGCCGGTGGCCTCGATATGATCGCGGACGTACTGGTAGCTCTTGGTCGACCCAGAGGTGTTGTTGAAGGTGACGCAGGGGGAGATGACATCGATCAGGGCGATGCCCTGGTGCAGCAGGGCCGCTTTCAGCAGCGGCACCAGCTGCTGCTTGTCGCCGGAAAAGCCCCTGGCGACGAAGCCGGCGCCGAGCTGGATCGCCATCTCGCACAGGTCGATCGATTCGAAGGGGTTGGGGATCCCCTTCTTGCTCTTGGAACCACGGTCGGCGGTGGCCGAGTCCTGGCCCTTGGTCAGGCCGTAGCAGCCGTTGTTCATCACCACGTAGGTCAGGTTGAGATCGCGCCGCAGGACGTGAATGAACTGGCCCATGCCGATCGAGGCGGTGTCGCCGTCGCCCGAGACCCCGAGGTAGACGAGGTCGCGGTTGGCCATGTTGGCGCCGGTGGCGATCGACGGCATCCGCCCGTGCACCGAGTTGAACCCGTGCGAGCGGCCGAGATAATAGGCCGGGGTCTTCGACGAGCAGCCGATGCCGGACATCTTGACTACCTTGTGCGGTTCGAGCGGGATCTCGAAGCAGGCCTGGATGATGGCGTTGCTGATCGAATCGTGGCCGCAGCCGGCGCAGAGGGTGGAGATCGCCCCCTCGTAGTCCTTTCTGGTATAGCCGAGGGCGTTGGTCGGCTGGCTGGGGTGGCGGAAACTGGGGCGGACAAAGGTCATGGTCTCTCTCCTCGGTTGGCGTTGCCGTCACCGGCCGTCGCCGGTCTCGACAGCAGGGACCTGATCTGGTTGACGATGGTGGCGGCGGTGATCGGCAGGCCGTCGAAATTGACGACCGACTGCAGCTTGGCGGGCGGGAAATTGCCCTCGTTGAGCAGCAGCAGGCGCATCTGGCCGTCGCGGTTCTGCTCGATGACCAGAATCCGCTCGTGACGGTCGATGAACACCGCCACCTCCGGCCCGAAGGGGAAGGCCTTGAGGCGCAGCATGTTGATCGCCAGACCCTCGGCGGCAAGAATATCGATCGCCTCGGCGGCGGCGGGGGTAGTGGTGCCGTAGAATACGGCGCCGATCGCGGCGGCGGCGTCGCGGATCGTTGCCTGCGCGGCCGGCATCAGGCGCTTGGCCGTTTCCCACTTGCGTGCCAGTCGCTCCATGCCCCGGCGGTAGATGGTGTTGTCCTCGGTGTAGGCCGAATACTCGTTATGCGAGGTGCCGCGGGTGAAATAGGCCCCCTTGCCCGGATGGGTGCCGGGATACGTGCGGTAGCAGATGGCGTCGCCGTCGACATCGAGATAGCGGCCCCACTGCGTTTTCAGGGCATCGAGGGCGGCGGCGTCGAGGACCTTGCCACGATCGTAGCGGCGGTTGTCGTCCCAGACCAGCGGGGCGCTGAGATGATCGTTCATGCCGAGATCGAGATCGCTCATGACGATGATCGGGGTCTGCAGCCGGTCGGCGAGGTCGAAGGCGTCGACGGCCATCTCGAAGCATTCTTTCGGGTCGCCGGGAAAGAGCAGGACGTGTCTGGTGTCGCCATGCGAGGCGTAGGCGGCGTCGAGAATATCGGACTGCTGGGTGCGGGTCGGCATCCCGGTGCTCGGGCCGGCGCGCTGGACATCCATCAGCACCACCGGGATCTCGGCGTAGTAGGCGAGCCCCAGGAACTCGGCCATCAGTGACAGTCCCGGACCGGAGGTGGCGGTGAAGCCCCGCGCCCCGTTCCACGAGGCGCCGATGGCGATGCCGATCGCCGCCAGTTCGTCCTCGGCCTGGATGACGGCGAAGCGTTTGCGGCCGGTCTCCGGTTCGATCCGATAACGGTTGGCGTAGCGCTCGAAGGCCTCGACGATGGTGGTCGAGGGGGTGATCGGATACCAGCCGGCCACCGTCGCCCCGGCGTAGATGGCACCGAGGGCGAGGGCGCTGTTGCCGTCCATCAGGATCGTCTCGCCGCGCGCCGGCAGCGGTTCGACCCGCAGGCCGCAGGCGCCGTCGAAGTGGTCGCGGACGTAGGTGGAGCCGATCTCCAGGGCCAGCAGGTTCGATTCGGCCAGCTGCGGTTTCTTGGCGAACTGGCTGCTGATCGCCGCGGTCAGCACTGCATGGTCGATGGCGAGCAGGCGGGCCAGGGCGCCGATGTAGATGATGTTTTTCAGCAACTGGCGCAGCCGGGGATCGGTGAAGGCATCGTTGCAGAGCTGGGTCAGCGGGATGGCGATGATGGTGAGATCGTCGCGCCGGCAGTCGTCGGGCAGCCGCTTGGTCGAATCGTAGAGGAAATAACCTCCCGGCAGGACTTCGTTATAGTCCTGGACCAGGGTCTGGCCGTTGACGGCCACCGTCAGGTCGATGCCGCCGCGGCGGGCGAGCCAGCCGCGGCCGCTGACCCGGACCTCGTACCAGGTCGGCAGTCCCTGGATATTCGAGGGGAAGATGTTCTTCGGGGTGACCGGCACGCCCATCCGGTAGATCGCCATGGCGAAGAGGTTGTTGGCGCTGGCCGAACCCGTGCCGTTGACGTTGGCGAAACGGACGACGAAATCGTTGATTTTTTCAATCCTGCTCATACATCCTCCGCCTGGGCCTCGTGATAGGTGAATTTCGACATCTCCCATGACGCGGTCGGGCAGCGTTCGGCGCACAGGCCGCAGTGCAGGCAGACGTTTTCGTCCTTGACCATGACCCGGCCGGTGGGCAGCACCGGCGAGACGTAGAGGGTCTGCTCGCGGTTGTCGGCGGGGATCTGGAGGCGGCGGCGGAGATCGTCCTCGTCGCCGCCTGCGATGAAGTTGATGCAGGTCACCGGACAGATGTCGGTGCAGGCGTCGCACTCGATACAGGTCTGGGCGATGAAGATCGTCTGCACATCGCAGTTGAGGCAGCGCCTCGATTCCAGTTGGCCCCGATCCCGGTCGAATCCCAGTTCCACCTCGAGCAGCCGGTCCTTCAGGGACTTGACCTTTTCGACGGTCGGGACGATCTGGCGCTCGTCGTCGGTGACATGGCTGTCGTAGATCCAATCGTGGTATCCCATCTTCTGGCCGGTCAGGTTGACCCGCGGGTGCGGCCGCTGATGGAGGTCGCGGCCTTCGCACAAAAGGTGGATCGAGATCGCCGCCCGGTGTCCCTGGGCGACGGCGGTAATGACGTTTTTGGGGCCGAAGGCGGCGTCGCCGCCGAAGAAGACCCGGGGCAGTGTCGATTGGTGGGTGATCTCGTCGAGCACCGGCAGACCGTTGCGGCCGAAGGCGATGCCGATGTCCCGCTCGATCCATGGAAAGGCGTTCTGCTGGCCGACCGCCAGCAGGACCTCGTCGCAGGGCAGAAAGACCGGGGCCTCGCCGGTGGGGAGCAGCCGGCGCCGGCCCTGATCGTCCACCCGGCCCTCGACCCGCTCGAACAGCATGCCGGCCAGGCGGCCGTCCTTGATGACGAACTCCAGGGGGGAGAGCTGGTCGTGGATCGGGATGTCTTCGTGCAGGGCGTCCTCGATCTCCCACGGCGAGGCCTTCATCTCGGCCCGCGGGCTGCGGACCACGACCTTGACCTTCTCGCCGCCCAGTCGCCGGGCGGTGCGGCAGCAGTCCATGGCGGTGTTGCCGCCGCCGATGACCAGGACCCGTGTGCCGATCCGGTGGACATGGCGGTAGAGCACCGCCGCCAGCCAGTCGATGCCGATGTGGATGAAGGGGTCCCCCTCCCGGCGGCCGGGCAGGTCGGCCAGGTCGCGGCCGCGGGGGGCGCCGGTGCCGACGAAGATCGCGTCGTAGCCCTGGCCGAGCATCTTCTTCATGCTGCCGACGTAGTGATCGAAATGACAGGTGACGCCCATGTCGAGGATCTGGTTGACCTCCTCGTCGAGAACCTCCTTGGGGAGCCGGAAGGAGGGGACCTGGGTGCGGATGAAGCCGCCGGCGGCGCTCTGGTTGTCGAAGAGGTCGACCTGGTAGCCGAGCGGCAGCAGGTCGCGGGCGACCGTCAGCGATGCCGGGCCGCCGCCGATCAGGGCGATCCGGCGGCCGTTCTTCGCCGCCGGGGCGACCGGCAGGCGGGCCTTGATCGATTCCTTGTAGTCGGCCGCCACCCGCTTGAGGCGGCAGATGGCCACCGGTTCCTTTTCCACCCGGCCGCGACGGCAGGCCGGCTCGCAGGGGCGGTCGCAGATCCGCCCGAGGATGCCGGGAAAGACGTTGGAAATCCAGTTGACCATATAGGCGTCATCGTAGCGGCCTTCGGTGATCAGGCGGATATACTCGGGCACCTGGGTGTGGGCCGGACAGGCATATTGGCAGTCGATAACGTGATGGAAATATTCCGGGTTTTCAGTTTTTGTCGGTTTCACAGGGTCATCCCTTCACTGGAGAACGAGAGGCGGTCTGTACTGAGCATGGGATATTGTATTCGATTTGCAGCCGGAATACCTCAAGGAATTTGGGGCTTGGGAGGATGGCGGTTCATGCCGCCGGCAGTGTGGAGACGAGTCGAGGTTAATGGTAGTATAAACAAAATGTGTCTGTCAATCCTCCGTCGGCCAATCCAGGATATGGCGGGACGGCATCATGCCCGATAAAGGAAAATACGATGCGCATCCTGGTAGCGGCCGATATCTTCGGCACGACCGAGCCCCTGAGGACGATCGCCGCTCAATGCAACGAGTGGGGACATCAAGCGGAGATCATCGATCCGTATGCCGATGCCGCCTGGTTTGACGATGAGGGACGGGCCTATGGGTTCTTCCTGGGCCAGGGCGGCGTTGCCGCCTATGCCGACAAGGTGCGGGGGCACCTGGAAGGGCGGGCGGACATGCCCGTCTGCATCGGTTTCAGCGCCGGGGCCGCGGCCCTGTGGCAGGTGGTTGCCGCTGCCGGCGAGGCCGTGCCACTCGCCGTCGGCTTTTACGGCGGCCAGATCCGGCATGCCGTGACGGCCGCTCCCCGCTGCCCTTGTCTGCTGATCTTCCCGGAGGATGAGCCGCATTTCTCGGTGCCGGGGCTGATCAGCCGGCTGCAGGGCAGACCGGGGGTGCACTGTGCCGCCGTTCCCTGGCGGCACGGGTATATGAACCGGCTGTCGGTGAATTTTGACCGGGGAGGGTACGACCGGACCATGACCTGGCTGGAATGGCTGCTCAACCGGCCAGGTCGGGCGGGACTTGGCGAGGACGTCTTCCGGGACCTGCTCAATACGGGCTCATGATCCGGCCGGCGGTGGCCATGGTGTTGACGATGTCGAACATATTGGTGATTCTCCCGACCTTCAGCTCCTTTTCCAGGTGGAAGTACTCGAGGCAGGTACCGCAGGCCCAGATTTCGACCCCGCGTTTCTCCATCTCGATCACCGCCTCGACCGCCTTGTTGTCGGTGGCGACGATCTTCACTCCGCCGTTGTAGAAGAAGATTTTGCTCGGCAGCGGCGACAGCTCCCCGAGGGTCTTGACGTAGTTCTGGAGCAGGGCCCAACCCAGTTCCTCGCTGCCCCGGCCCATCGAATCGGCCGGGATGATGCACACCGGGCCGACGGCGGCCGGGGTGCAGGTGAAGGCGGCGGGGTCGACCTCGGCGGAGGTCGTTCCGGTTCCGACACCGCTGATCTCGACCCGGAACTGGCCGTCGGGAAGGACCGTGACGGCGGTGGTGCAGCCCTGGCTGCGGGCGAAGCGCTCGACGTTGTCTTTCGAGCCCTCGTTGTCGATGATGACCGCCAGCCCCTCCGGCGCCCCGGCCTCCATGGCCTTCCTGGTCTGCAGGACCGGTTCGGGGCAGTTCAGGCCCCGGCAATCGATAATCTTCATGGTTCAATTCTCTGGTAAAATACGGACCGCCCCCTTGTCCGCCGACGCCGCGAACAGGGCATAGGCCATCAGGGCCTTGGAGATCGTACGGTTGCGGTCGGCCGGGGTGTAGGCCCGGCGATCTTTCTGTTCTTCTTCCTGCCGGCGGGCGACGAGAACATCCGCTGCGACCCTGACGTTGATCGTCCGTTGCGGGATGTCGATGTCGATGAGGTCGCCGTCCTGCACCAGGGCGATCGCCCCTCCCGCCGCCGCTTCCGGCGACACGTGGCCGATCGACAGGCCGGAGGTACCGCCCGAGAAACGGCCGTCGGTGACCAGGGCGCAGGCTTTGCCGAGATGGACCGATTTGAGGTAGGAGGTCGGGTAGAGCATCTCCTGCATCCCCGGTCCGCCCTTCGGTCCCTCGTAGCGGATGATCACCACATCGCCGGCGGTGATGCCGCCGCCGAGAATGGCGTCGCAGGCGGCCTCCTGGGAGTCGAAGACCCGGGCCGTGCCGCTGAAGACGAAGATCGAGGGGTCGACCCCGGCGGTCTTGACGATGCAGCCGCGCTCGGCGATGTTGCCGAACAGCACCGCCAGGCCGCCGTCCCGGCTGTAGCAGTGGGGAAGGTCGCGGATGCAGCCGCCTTCGCGATCGCGATCGGCCTCGGGGTAGCGGTTGTCCTGGGAACCGAGAGTCAGGTTGATCCGGCCGCCGGGGGCGCCGCGGTAGAGGGTGTCCGCCGCCTCGCTGTGCGAGGGCCGCATGATGTCCCAGGTGTTCAGGGTGGCCGCCAGTGTCGGGCTGTCGACCCGGGACACGTTCGTGTCGAGGAGTCCGGCCCGGTCGAGTTCGCCGAGGATGGCCATGATGCCGCCGGCCCGGTTGACGTCCTCCATGTGGAAGTGAGAGGTCGGGGCGACCTTGCAGAGGTTGGGCACCCGCCGCGACAGCTGGTCGATGTCCTGCATGGTGAAATCGACGCCGGCCTCCTGGGCGATCGCCAGCAGGTGGAGGACGGTGTTCGACGACCCCCCCATGGCGATGTCGAGCGCCATGGCGTTGAGGAAGGCGGCGCGGCTGGCGATGGTCCGCGGCAGGACCGAGGCGTCCTCGTCGTCGTACCAGGCCCGGGCCATCTCGACGATGCGTCCGGCGGCCGTGCGGAACAGGCGGCGGCGGTCGGCGTGGGTCGCCAGCACCGTCCCGTTGCCCGGCAGGGCCAGGCCCAGGGCCTCGTTGAGGCAGTTCATCGAGTTGGCGGTGAACATCCCCGAGCAGCAGCCGCAGGTCGGACAGGCGCAACGCTCGACCCGCTCGACCGTCGCGTCGTCGATGTTGCGGTCGGCGGCCATGACCATCGCATCGATCAGGTCGTAGCGCTTGTCGCCGTCGACGCCGGCCTCCATCGGCCCGCCGGAGACGAAGATGGCCGGGATGTCGAGGCGCATCGCCGCCATCAGCATCCCGGGGGTGATCTTGTCGCAGTTGCTGATGCAGATCATCGCGTCGACGGTGTGGGCGTTGCACATGTACTCGACGCTGTCGGCGATCAGCTCGCGCGACGGCAGGGAATAGAGCATCCCGTCATGGCCCATGGCGATGCCGTCGTCGATGGCGATGGTGTTGAATTCGGCGGCGAAACAGCCGTGTTGGGCGACGATCTTCTTCAGCTCCTGGCCGATGTCATGCAGGTGAACGTGACCCGGGACGAACTGGGTGAAGGAATTGACGATGGCGATGACCGGTTGGCCGATCTGGTCCTCGGTCATGCCGTTGGCCCGCCACAGACTGCGGGCGCCGGCCATCCTCCGGCCCTGGGTGGTGGTGGCGCTGCGGAGTGGAATTGCCATGCTGGACTCCCTGTGCGGTCTGCCGATCCGGTCGTGATTTCGGCCGGAAACAGCAGAAAATAAATGAACATGCGGTATATTTCTTGTTTCTTTGTCCGCAATATACTATGAAAATTAGTGGTATTGCACATTTTTTCAGGAGGCGGCGATGAAAAAGACAGAAATCGATTACTGGATTACCGCGATGCTCGAGTCCCACGGCAACGTGTCCGACCTCAACATCACGGTGGGAAAAACCCTGCAGGTCGAGTCGGCGGGCCAACTGGTCCCGGTGGCGGTCGAGCCGCCGGTGCGCGAACTCACCCCGTTCCAGACCGAGACCTTTGCCCTCAACCTGATCGGCAACAACAAACGGCTGCTGACCGACCTGGTGGAGCACGGGTCGTGCGACCTGCCGTATGCGCTGGGCAACAAGGCGCGCTTCCGGGTCAACATCTTCAGCCAGAAGGGCTACTACACCACCGTCCTGCGCAAGCTCGAATCCGAGATCCCGACCATCGAGAACATGAATTTCCCGCCGGCATTCGACAAGATGGCGCGGGAGATCAACGGCCTGATCCTGTTCACCGGCGCCACCGGCACCGGCAAGACGACGTCGCTGGCGGCGCTGCTCGACCGGATCAACCAGGAGCGGGCCGTGCACGTGGTGACCCTCGAGGATCCGATCGAGTACGTCCATCCCCAGCGCAAGGCGACCTTCAACCAGCGCGAGCTGGGCAGCGACTTCAGCGCCTTCGCCGTCGGTCTGCGCGCCGCCCTGCGCCAGGCGCCGAAGGTCATCCTGGTCGGCGAGATGCGTGACCGCGAGACCATGGAGATAGCGATGACCGCGGCGGAGACCGGCCATCTGGTCCTCTCGACCCTGCATACCATCGATGCCGGCCAGACGATCAACCGTATCCTCAGCATGTTCCAGCAGGAGGAACAGCCGCAGATCCGCAACCGCCTGGTCGATACCATCCGCTGGATCGTCAGTCAGCGCCTGCTGCCGAAGGTCGGCGGCGGCCGGGTGGCGGCGATGGAGATCCTCTGCACCAGTCTGCGGGTTAAAGACCTCATCGTCAACGGCGAGACTGAAGAAAAGACGTTCTACAACATCGTCAGGGAAGGTTCGGCCCTCGACATGCGCACCTTTGACCAGCACATCCTCGAGTTGTACAGCCGGAACCTGGTGACCGAGCAGACCGCGATCACCTACTGTTCGCATCGCAACGAGATGAATCGCGGCCTCGACCGGGTGAAGGCGGAACGCGGCGAGGCGACCACGTCGCTGACCGGTCTGGCGATGGAGGAGGAAGAACAGCAGGCCGGCAGGTTTCGAAGGTAGATGGGGTTGAGCAGCTTATGGTAAACGAGGATGAAGTCCACAAGGGGCCGGAGGAGAGGGCGATATGAATGTGAACTGTCCGCACTGCGGAAAACAGATGAAACTCGGCGGCAAGATCCAGAGCGGCCTCGAGGCCCTGGCGCCGGGTCAGCAACTGCGAGTCAAGTGCATCCAATGCGCGCAACCGTTCGGTATCGATGCGTCGATGGCGGGGGCTTCGGTTCCGGTCAGTCAGAAAAAAACCGCCATCCGACCTCCTGATCCACCGGATATCTCCTGGCTCAAGGAAGGCGATTATGAAGAGACCGAAACGGTCGAGGAGGTGCCGCGGGCCCTGGTGCTGATGGCCGGCGTGCCGGCACGTGATATTGTCGTCGCCGATCTCGAAAAACTCGGCTACAAGGTGGAACTGGGGGAATCGGCCGAGGGTGGGATGACCAGGATGCAGTTCGTCAATTACGCCTCGGTGGTACTCCATTCACAGTTTGAAAAATCCGGACTCGAGGGGACGTTCCATAGTTATATGAGAACGATGAACATGGCGAAGAGGAGGTATATCTTCTATGTTCTGATCGGCAGCGAGTTCAACACCATGTATAATCTGCAGGCACTGGCCTGTTCGGCCAACCTCGTGGTCAACGACAAGGACATCCAGCGCTTTTCCCTGCTGCTGCGAAAGACGATCCCGGAATATGAGACACTTTTCGGCCCACTGATGGAGGAGTTGCGCCTGGCCGGGAGATAGCAGTCTCAATTGCGTTTTTTTCCACGGCTGGAGTCGATCTGAGGCGAATGAGCCTGACGACTTCGGCCGTTGCTCATTGATTGCCGAACTGTCTTTCCTGGCTCGGGCTGGTAAGGCCGGAGCAAAGGGGGATGGCCCCAGGGTGTGTCGCCCGAATTTCATTTTTTGGTAATAATCACCCGATATGATAAAAAAAATCATTCTCTCTGCGGGGAGAAAAATACGGAATCTGGCGCGGGCTGGCCGCCTGCAATCAAAGCGACTGTTTGGTCGCCGGCAGTCTGTCGAGAGACCGGCTGAAGATCTGTCGACCCTGACGGTTCCGGCCGGGCAGGTCGACCTGGACAATCAGCAGATCGAGAGGCAGGGTCGGCCGGGCCGGAGAAGGAAAAGACGGGCCGATCAACTGCCTGTGGCCGCCGAGACGGCGGTCGCCTGGACCATCGACCAGTTTGCAGTCGAGCCGATCGCCGGGCAGAGCCGGTTCCATGATTTCGATATCCCCCTCGAAGTCATGCACGGGATCGCCGAGCTCGATTTTCGTTACTGCACGCCGATCCAGGAGAAATCCCTGCCCGATGTGCTGGCCGGACATGACCTGATCGGCAAGGCCAACACCGGCACCGGCAAGAGTGCGGTGTTTCTCGTGGCCATTCTTGCCCGCCTGCTGCGGGACGGCCATGCGGGCGAGGGGAAGCGGCCGCGGGCGCTGGTGATCGCGCCGACCCGCGAGCTGGTGCTGCAGATCGCCAAGGACGGGGCGGCATTGGCAAAGTATACGGGACTCCGGGTCACCGCGGTTTTTGGCGGGACGGACTACCAGGCCCAGATGAACGACCTGACGCGGGGGAGAACCGATATCGTCGTCGCGACCCCCGGCCGGCTCCTCGATTTCCTCGGCAAGGGCATTCTCTCCCTCGACGGCTGCGGGATCATGGTCATCGATGAGGCCGACCGCATGCTCGACATGGGCTTCATCCCCGATGTCCGCCGGATCATGGGCCGCATGCCGAAAAAGGAGGAGCGCCAGACCCTGCTCTTCTCGGCCACGGTGTCCGAAGACGTAAAGCACCTGGCATCACAGTGGTGCGTCCATCCGCGAACGGTCGAGGCAGAGGTCGAGCAGGTCGTCGTCGCCACGGTCGAGCAGATCGTTTACCTGGTTACGGCCGATGAAAAATATACCGTGCTGTACAACCTCATAGCCAGGCATCGGGACGAACGCATCATCGTCTTTACCAATATGAAGAACGAGGCCAAGCGGCTCAGCGACCGCCTGCAGCGCAATGGCGTCGAATGTCTGCTGTTGTCCGGCGAGGTGCCGCAGGTCAAGCGGACCAGCCGTCTGGAAAACTTCCGGACCGGTCGGACCAATGTCCTGGTGGCGACCGATGTTGCCGGTCGCGGCATTCATATCGAGGGGATCACCTACGTCGTCAACTATACCCTGCCGTATGAGCCGGAAGATTATGTCCACCGCATCGGCCGGACGGGGAGGGCCGGGGCGGTCGGCACCGCAGTCAGTTTTGCCTGTGAGGAAGGGGCGTTCTATCTTCCGGCCATCGAAGAGTATATCGGCAGGAAGCTGGAGTGCGTGATGCCCGACGAGTGGCTTCTCCAGCCGCCGCCCAAAGGCGCCGCGGCCCCTCGTCAGGAGCGGGGGGAACAGGCACCGCGCCGGCAGCCATCGGGCCGGAGAAGAAGACGGCCGGGTTCGCAGGGTGGCGCGTCCGGCAGCAGTTCGGCATAACGGTTCCTCGAAACCAGGCCTCGGCAATAGATGAGGGATTGGGCAAGTAGTACTTGTCTGCCGATGTTTTTTTTGGTATAAAATAGTGTTCCACTGTAGAGCGGAGGTTGCCTTCTTTCCGGAGCGCGACCTCTCTTTGTTTGATGCATCCTGTCTGGGACAGGGTGTGTCGCAACCTCAACGCATTGGCCCAGTTGGCCGAAAAACGAGCGAATCCATGACAGATCTGAACCAATCAACCCTGGATAATGGCAGTGAAGAGCTGAGCTTTGCCGAGCTTTTCGAGATGGAAGAGAACAACAAGGTGATCGCTGTCGGTGATGTGGCGTTAGGAACCATCATTGGCAGTGTCGACGACTTTTTCCTTGTGGATGTCGGTGACAAGGCGGAGAGCTATATCGCCAAATCCGAATTCCGCCTGGATGGTGAATCCGAGATCAAGATAGGAGATGCTTTCGAGGTATTCGTCGAGCGGCGCAAGGAAGAGGGCGGTCTGCTGCTGTCACGTGAAAAGGCGATCGCCATCAAGGTCTGGGAGGATATCGCCAAGATCCAGGAAAATGATGGGACGATCGAGGGCAAGGTGGAAAGCAGGGTCAAGGGCGGCATGTCCGTCGACATCGGCGTTCCGGCATTTCTGCCCTATTCGCAGATCGACCTCCGCCCGGTCAAGGACCTCGATGGCCTGATCGGTCAGAGTTTCGAGTTCAAGATCCTCAAGTTCAACCGCAAGCGCAACAACGTCGTCATCTCCCGCCGCGCCATCCTTGAGGAGGAGCGCAACAAGCTGCGCGAGAAGATGCGGTCCAGGCTCCAGGAGGGTCAGATCATCAAGGGCGCCGTCACCAATATCACCGATTACGGTCTGTTCATCGACATGGGCGGCATGGACGGTCTCTGTCATATCACCGACCTGTCCTGGGGGCGCGTCTCGCATCCGTCGAAGCTGTACAAGGTCGGCCAGGAGCTCGAGGTCAAGGTTCTGAAATATGACAAGGAGCACGACCGGGTATCGCTGGGCGTCAAACAGCTGCGCGAGGACCCGTGGGAGACGGTGATCTCCCGCTATCCGGTCGGCCAGAAGACCACCGGCAGAGTGGTATCGATCACCGACTACGGTGTTTTCGTCGAACTGGAAGAGGGTGTCGAGGGCCTGATCCATGTCTCCGAGATGACCTGGTCGAAAAAGCCCCGTCATCCCTCCAAGATGGTTGCGGTCGGCGACGAGGTCG
This sequence comes from Desulfobulbus sp. Tol-SR, assembly GCA_000769715.1. Lineage (GTDB taxonomy): Bacteria > Desulfobacterota > Desulfobulbia > Desulfobulbales > Desulfocapsaceae > Desulfoprunum. Next base: position 12,604 of record JROS01000063.1, on the reverse strand, counting down.
AAGTCATGGTGCTCAATATCGAGACCGAGACCAAACGCATTTCGCTCGGCATGAAACAGCTCCAGCCGAACCCGTGGGATCTGGTCACCGAGAACTATCCGGTCGGCTCGATCATCGAGGGCAAGATCAAGAACATCACCGACTTCGGCGTCTTCATCGGCATCGAGGAGGGGATCGACGGCCTTATCCATGTCTCCGACCTGTCCTGGACCGAGCGCATCAAGCATCCTTCCGAAAAATACACCAAAGGCGAGACCATCCAGGCCGTCGTGCTGAAGATCGACAAGGAAAACGAGCGCTTCTCGCTGGGTATCAAGCAGATGGTCCCCGATCCGTGGCAGGCTGCCTATAATAAGTATCCGTCGGGAACGGTGGTCGAGGGAACGATCACCAATGTCACCGACTTCGGGATTTTCGTCAAACTCGAAGAAGGCATCGAGGGGCTGGTCCATGTCTCCGAGATCAGCAAGGACAAGGTCAAGACCCCGGTCGGCATGTACCAGGTCGGCGACACGCTGAAGGCCATCGTCATTAACGTCTCGGCGAAGGACCGCAAGATCGGCCTCTCCGTCAAGACCCTCGAGGGAGATGGCGAAGCGCTGGCGGTGGGAAGCTATAAACAGCACGAAAAGGATCAGACGGACAGCTCGCCCTCGACCTTCGGCGACCTGTTGAAGGCTGCCGCGGAAAGCGGCAATCAGTCGGAAGGAGAATAACCGCAATTTGCGGGCTGCAGGCAACCGTCGGTAAAAGGTTGTTCCACCGGAGAGAGAATGGTGGAACAACCTTTTTTTATACCTGGACGGGGCGTTGCGGGATGTTGGAAGGATGACGAGAGAGAGAGACTGAAATGTTGAAAAAAGATATCGTCGACAAGGTGAGCGTGGAACTCGGCCAGCAGAAACAGGATGTCGGGCTGGCGGTTGACATTATCCTCGAGACCATGGCCGAGGCCCTCAAGGAGGGACGACGGATCGAACTGCGGGGGTTCGGGTCATTTTCCACCAGGGAACGAAGGCCGCGCAATACCAAGAATCCCCGAACCGGCGTAGTAATGGATATTCCGGAGCGGCGGACGCTCCACTTTACCATGAGCAAGTCGCTGAAAGAACGGCTGATCAGCGAAAAAGACTGATATCGCCCTTGCCGACCCGGAGAATCTCCGGGGTATCATGGGTCAGGTCGACCACCGAGGAGGGGTCGGGAATGATCTGGCCCCCATCTATAATCAGGTCAACCCGGTTGCCGATGAGTTCGTCGATCAGGAAGGGTTCGCCGGGGGCCGGCTGGTCGTCGGCGGTCGGGACGCTGGCGTTGAGCAGCGGATGGCCGAGCGTCGCGATGAGGAGACGGCTGATGGGATGGCCGGGCACCCTGATGCCGACGGTCTTCTGCTTGGTGAGCATGATCTTGGGGACCAGCTTGGTCCCCGGCAGGACGAAGGTGTAGGGGCCGGGGAGGCATTTTTTCAGCAGACGATAGGCGGTGTTCGAGACGTGGGCGTATTCGCTGATATGCCGGAGATCGGAACACATGAAGGAGAACGGCTTGTTTTCCGGCCGCCCGGTGATCTGCTGGACCCGCCTGATCGCCTTCGGATTGAAGATATCGCAGCCGATGCCGTAGCCGGTGTCGGTCGGCGACACGATGACCGCTCCGTTGTGCAGCTTTTCCACGACCTGCTGGATCAGCCGGAGCTGCGGGTTTTCTGGATTTATTTCCAAAAGCATATGATGTCCTGTAGGGCACGGAAGATTCCGGACGGTTGCTAGTACAATTATACTCACTCCCTGGCCCCTTGAATACGGATGATTGCACCGGGGGTTTGAGATTTCGTTGAAGTATGCTTTACTTCAAAAAGCCTTATCGAAGGCGGAAGGTCGAAGCGGACGGCAGAGAAAGACGCCGCCGGATGCCGCAGACCTGAGCCGGTAATCCCGCAAAAGGAGGGACTATGTTACCAGATACAGTTGAGATGGCACTCACTTTCGATGATCTGCTGCTGCTGCCGGATGCCTCCGACGTCCTGCCGACCGAGGTGTCGCTGGCGACGATGCTCACCGACAGCATCGCCCTCAACACCCCGCTCGTCAGTTCGGCGATGGACACGGTGACCGAGCATCGGACCGCGATCGCCATGGCCAGGGAGGGCGGGATCGGCATTATCCACAAGAACATGAGCATCGATCAGCAGGTCCTCGAGGTCGAGAAGGTCAAGAAGTCGGAATCCGGGATGATCATCGACCCGATCACCGTCCGCCAGGACCAGTCGGTGGCCGAGGTGCAGGAGATCATGAGCACCTACAAGATCTCCGGTCTGCCCGTGCTGCACGAGGGGCGGCTGGTGGGGATCGTCACCAACCGCGACCTGCGCTTCGTCTCCGATAACGACCTGCGGGTCTCCGATGTCATGACCAGCAAGAACCTGGTGACGGCCAAGGTCGGCATCGATCTCGAACACTCCAAGGCCCTGCTGCATGAGCACCGCATCGAAAAGCTGCTGGTGGTCGATGACGAGGGCCAGCTCAAGGGGTTGATCACGATCAAGGACCTGGAGAAGATCAAGAAATACCCGCTGGCGGCCAAGGATACGTACGGCCGGCTGATCGTCGGGGCGGCCCTCGGGGTCGGGCCGACGATCGAGGAGCATGCGGAGCGGCTGGTCAAAGCCGGCGTCGATGTCGTCGCCATCGACTCGGCCCACGGCCATTCCGCCGGCGTGCTGCGGGCGGTCGAGATGGTGCGGGCGGCCTTCCCGCACCTGTCGATCATCGCCGGCAACGTCGCCACCGGCGAGGCGACCGCCGACCTGATCAAGGCCGGCGCCAATGCGGTCAAGGTGGGGGTCGGCCCCGGTTCGATCTGCACCACCCGGATCGTCGCCGGCGTCGGCGTCCCGCAGATGACAGCGATCCAGCGCTGCGTCCGCGAGGCGATCAAGCATGGCATCCCGATTATCGCCGACGGCGGAATCAAGCATTCCGGGGAATTGACCAAGGCCATCGGCGCCGGCGCCCATTCGGTGATGATCGGCAGCCTGCTGGCCGGCACCGACGAGACCCCGGGCGAGACCTTCCTCTACCAGGGCCGGACCTACAAGAGTTACCGCGGCATGGGGTCGCTCGGGGCGATGAGCCAGGGTTCCTCCGACCGCTATTTCCAGTCGGAGATCACCTCGACCTCGAAACTGGTGCCCGAAGGCATCGAGGGCAAGGTGCCGTACCGCGGTTCGATCATCTCCGTCATCTACCAATTGCTGGGCGGTCTGCGTTCGGGCATGGGCTATGTCGGCGCGGCGACGATCGCCGACCTGCAGCAGAAGGCCAAGTTCGTCCGCATCTCCGCCGCCGGCCTGCGCGAGTCGCATGTCCACGATGTCATCATCACCAAAGAGGCGCCGAACTACCGGACAGCCTGATCTTCATCAACCGCGGGAGCGGTGCCGCCGTCGTCCAACGCCGGCTGTCGCCTCTCCCACATGGGAAATGTGAGAACCATGGATATCCACAGCGAAAAGATACTCATCCTCGATTTCGGGTCGCAGACCACCCAGCTGATCGCCCGACGGATCAGGGAGCAGAAGGTCTACAGCGAGATTCACCCCTTCTCGATCCCGCTGGAGAAGATCAAGGCCCTCAAGCCGTCGGGGATTGTCCTCTCCGGCGGTCCCTGCTCGGTCTACGATACCGACGCCCCGCATTCGGATCCCGCGCTGTTCGATCTGGGGATTCCCATCCTCGGGATCTGCTACGGGGCCCAGCTGATGATGCAGCAGATGGGCGGCCGGGTCGAGAGGGCGGAAAAGCGCGAGTTCGGCAAGGCCGACCTGGTGATCCACCAGACGGATGGCCTGTTCGCCGGCCTTGAATCCGAAGAGATCCATTACCAGGTGTGGATGAGCCATGGTGATCGCATCGAGCTGCTGCCCGATGATTTCACCGTCACCGCCACCAGCGCCCATTCGCCCTACGCCGCTCTCAGGCATCGGACCAAACCCTTCGTCGCCGTGCAGTTCCACCCGGAGGTGGCCCATACCCTGATCGGCAACGACGTCCTCCGCAACTTCATCTTCGGCATCTGCAACTGCAGCCCGTCGTGGACCATGCATTCCTTCATCGAGTTGACGGTGGCGGCGATCAAGGATCGGGTCGGCGGCGACCGGGTCCTCTGCGCCCTGTCCGGCGGTGTCGATTCGTCGGTGGTGGCCGCCATCGTCCACCGGGCCATCGGCGATCAGTTGACCTGCATCCATGTCAACAACGGCCTGATGCGGACCGGCGAATCGGAGACGATCCTGCGCTTCTTCAAGGAGAAGAGCAAACTCAACGTCATCGATGTCGATGCCACCGACTACTTTCTCGGCGAACTGCAGGGGGTGGTCGACCCGGAGATCAAGCGCAAGCGGATCGGTCTCGGCTTTATCAAAATCTTCGAGGACGAGGCCCACAAGATCGGTGATGTCCGTTACCTGGCCCAGGTCACGGCCGAGCGGCTGCGGGTCCTGCGCCAGGCGGATGTCATCGTCCTCGAGGAGATGAAGAAGAGCGGCTGGTACCGCCAGGTCTGGCAGTCGTTCGCGGTCCTGCTGCCGATCCAGACGGTCGGGGTCATGGGTGACGGCCGGACCTACGAGAACGTCATCGCCCTGCGCGCCGTCGACTCGCGGGACGCGATGACCGCCGACTGGTCGAAACTCCCCTACGAACTGCTGGGGACGATCTCGAGCCGGATCATCAATGAGGTGCGGGGGGTGAACCGGGTCGTCTACGACATCTCCTCGAAGCCTCCGGCGACGATCGAATGGGAATAACCGAAGGCGGAGCGGATAGAACCCGATGCTGAAGACTGGAATCTATGTCGATGCCGAGAACATCCGGCTGTGCGGCGGCTATGGGATGCGCTACGACGTCCTGGTGGAGTTGGCCGGCGTCGGCAAATCGGTGCTGCTGCGGGCCAACTCCTATCTGGCCGAAGACCGGGCCCGGACCAAGGAGGACGCAGAGTACCGGCAGAAGCTCTACCGCTACCACGAGGTCCTGCGCCAGTGCGGGTTCCGGGTGATCAAGAAATATGTCAAGCATTTCGTCGACGACGAGGGCATCCTCACCACCAAGGCCAACGCCGACATGGATCTGGCCATCGATGCCCTGCATCAGGCCCGCAACCTCGATCGGGTCATCCTGCTGACCGGCGACGGCGATTTCATCCGCCTGGTGTTGGCCCTGCAGAACATGGGCTGCCGGGTGGAGGTCATCGGTTTCAAGTATGTCAGCTCCGAGCTGAAGGAGGCCGCCGACAGCTATCTTTCCGGCTATCTGATCCCGGGCCTGCTGCCCATTCAGGCGCCGCCGGGGGAGAACCGCCAGCGCGGCATCCCGATCAACTACAACCCCGATCGGGGCTTCGGCTTCATGCGCTATTACCGCCTGCGGCCGGAAGGGTTGATCCCGGAATCGGTGTTCTTCCACTGCTCGAAGGCCGCCGATGTCAATGACGCCATGTTTCTCGACACCTCGCAGATCTTCGAGTTCACCATCGTCAAAAACCCCGACAACAACAGCCGGACCGAGGCCTGGGATATCCGCGCCCTGGACGGTTGACGGCGGAATCGGCAGCATTCCGTCGCGGGACTCCCGGCATGGAGACAGGCCCCAGCATATGACGACGCTTCTCGCTGCCGATATCGGCGGCACCAAATGCGAACTGGCGGTGTTCGCCCTGGCGGGCGATGACTGCCGACCCCTGGCCGGCCGGCGCTATCCCAGCCGCGACCATGCCGGGATCGAGGAGATCATCGCCCGGTTCCTGGGGGAGTGCGGTCTCCGGCCCCGATTCGCCTGTCTTGCCGTCGCCGGGGTGACCGGGAAGGACAAGGCGACCGTCACCAACCTGCCGTGGATCATCGAGGCGAAGCGGCTGGAGGCTGCCTTCGGCTTTGCCGGCGTGGTCCTGCTCAACGACCTGACCGCCGTCTGTGCCTCGATCCCCATTCTCGGGGATGAGGATTGGATCGAACTGCAGCCGGGGGACGGTCAAGGCGGGGAGATGATCGCGGTCATCGCCCCCGGCACCGGGCTCGGCGAAGGGCTGCTCGTCCGGACAGACACGGCGTTTATGCCCCGGGGCAGCGAAGGCGGCCACGCCGATTTTGCCCCGGTCGACGCCGAGCAACTCGACCTGCTGCGCTGGATGATGCGGCGGGGAGGGCCGGTGAGTTACGAGGACCTGATCGCCGGTCCGGGTATCGCCCGCCTCTATGATTTTCTCAAGGAGACGGGGCGCGGGCAGGAGAGCGACGCCGTGGCCGAAGCGCTTGCCGGGGCTGTCGACCGGACCCCGGTCGTTGCCGATGCCGCCCTGGCCCAGGCGCCATGCCCGCTCTGCCGCCGCACCATCGAGCTGTTTCTCTCCATTCTCGGCAGCGAGGCCGGCAACCTGGCGCTCAAAACCTATGCCCGGGGCGGTCTCTATATCGGCGGCGGCATCGTCCCCCGCCTGGCCGGGCACGTTTCGTTCGCCGGCCTGCTCGAGGCGTTCCGCCGCAAGGACAAGATGGAGGAGCTGATGACGGCCATCCCCGTCCGGCTCATTACCAGGGGCAACGCCGCATTGCTCGGGGCGGTCCATTACGGCCGGGCAGCGCTCGCCGGCACCCGGACGGCCTGATTGGCGACGAGCGGCAGCAGGCCAGCCGCGGACCTGACGGGCAAGGGGCAGGCGGCGATGCTCGAAGCGGCCGCCGTTGCCGTGCAGTTTGCCGGGGATATGGTGGAGGTGCGGGAACTTGGCCGGGGAAACATCAATTGCACCTATCTGGTGGCAACGACCGGCACCCCCTTCGTCCTCCAGCGCATCAATCCGGCGGTCTTCGCCGATCCCCGCGCCGTGGTCCGTAATTTTTCCCTGGTTACCGAATGCCTGGCCGAGAAATCCGGGCAGGCCGGCGGCCCCTTCCGATTTCCCACTCTCATTAAGACGCGGGCCGGACACGACTGGTGGACCGATGCGTCCGGCGGGGTGTGGCGGGCCCAGACCTGGATCGACGGCCGGGCGGTCAGCCGCCTTGCCCGACCTTCTCAGGCGGCGGCGATCGGCCGCTGTCTCGGCTGGTTCCACCGCTTCACCGCCGACCTGCGCAGCGACGGCCTCGAGATCGCCTTGCCCGGTTTCCACGTCCTGCCCGGCTACCTGGCGGAATACGACCGGGTGGTGGCCGGCCGGGACGACCGCCCCGCCGCCCTGGAACGCCGGTGCATGATGGAGGTGGAGATCATGCGGCCGCAGGCCGCGCTGTTGCAGGAGGCCTGCGCCGACGGGCGGTTATCCGCCCGTATCGTCCACGGCGACCCCAAGGTGGAAAATTTTCTGTTCGACGACCACGGCGAGGTCGTCAGCCTCATCGATCTCGATACCGTCGGGTCCGGCCTGCTGCACCACGATCTCGGCGATTGTCTGCGATCGTGCTGCAACCGGGGCGGGGAGGGCGGTGCAGCCGCGGCCGTCGGCTTCGATGTCGGTACCTGCCGGGCGTGGTTCGAAGGCTACTCGGCCGAGATGGGCGGACTGCTGGGCCGGCACGATCGCGACCTGGCCGGCCCGGCGATCACCCTGATCACCTTCGAGCTGGGGCTGCGCTTTTTCACCGACCATCTGCGCGGCGACACCTATTTCCGGGTCCGCCGGCGGGGGGAAAACCTGGAGCGGGCCGTGACCCAGTTCGCCCTGATGCACAGCATCGTCAGCCAGGAGGAGACGATACGCCGGATTTTTGCCGGGAGATAACCGGGGCCGGCCGTCAGGTGGATATATTCTCGATCGAGAACAGGTAGCGATCGATGTTCTCCCTGAGATCGTTGAGGTATTTGATCTCGATCACCGCCTCGTCCCAGTTCATGATCGCGAGGGCGGCCTCTTCGTTTCGCAGGGTCGGGGGCTCGGCGCCGATCAGCTCACCGTCCCGGATGTAGAGGATGCCGGTCTCCTTTTTGCTGTGGATCGGCAGGGTGCAGGTCTTGCGTTCACTCTCCAGCATCTGCAGGAAACTGTGGATCGGGATGCCCTTGACGGTGCCGCTGGAACTGAGCTCAAGCAACTCGGTCACCTGGTCCAGCAGCCGTTCCGTTTCGATGGGGCTCTCCAGGCAGCGGCTGGCCCCCATCTTCACCGCCTGGCTGGAAGTGTCCTTGCCCTTGCTGGCGATGGCGATGCAGGGGACAAAGGGAAAGGAGGCGGTGAGGCGGGAGATGTCCTGGAGTTCATTTTTCCCGGGCAGGGACAGATTGCAGATGACGAGATCGACCTGCTGGGAGGAAATGATGTTGATCGCCGCCTCTTCTTCACGGGCAGTCAGGACATTGATTTCCTTCTGCCACTTCTTGAAGATGGCCACGAGTGATTCCAGCTCGACAATATCGTTTTCAATCAGGACTATGGTCTTCATGGCCGGCAGGTATTCCGTTTTGAGGTTGATCTGGATCGACAGAGTATGCTTAATACACGGCGCAAAGGCAAAACAAAAGACTGAAGGGCGCTCGGCCGGCTGAATTTCGACCCTGGCTGGAAAAAAGTTTACGGCCGGCCGCCTGTCAGGTAAGATCGGCCATTCCGGCCGATAACCATGAACAACCGATCAGCCGGCGCCAGGCTTAGCCCTCTTCTGCCGAGTGGCCCTGACGCCGATCGCTGTCCGCCAGAATACCAGGAACTCCATGAACCCATTCACCCTTCATTCCCGATCCAGCGAATGTGCCGCCAGGCGCGGCGAGGTCCGGACCAGGCACGGCATCTTCCAGACGCCGGTCTTCATGCCGGTCGGCACCCAGGCCACCGTCAAGGCGGTGACCCCGGAGAATCTGCTGGAGATGGGGGCCCAAATCATCCTCGGCAACACCTACCATCTCTTCATCCGGCCCGGCCATCAACTGATCGAGCGCTTCGGCGGTCTCCACGGCTTCATGAACTGGCCCGGATCGATCCTGACCGACAGCGGCGGCTTCCAGATCTTCAGCCTCAAGGATCTGGCGACGATCACCGAGGAAGGGGCGGCCTTCCGTTCGCACCTCGACGGCTCGAAGCTGTTCCTCAGCCCGGAAGGGGCGGTGCAGGTGCAGGAGAGTCTCGGTTCCGACATCATGATGTGCCTCGACACCTGCATCCCCTATCCCGCCGACCGGCAGCAGGCCCGGGTGTCCACCGACCTGACCACCCGCTGGGCCCGGCGTTGCCGCCAGGCGCACAGCAGGAGGGACCAGTTGCTGTTCGGCATCGTCCAGGGCGGGATGTATGCCGACATGCGGCAGTCGGCGGCGGCGGCCCTCGTCGATATCGGTTTCGACGGCTATGCCATCGGCGGGCTCAGCGTCGGCGAATCGAAGACGTTGATGTACGAGATGACCGAGGCGACGGTCCCGGCCCTGCCCGCCGACCATCCGGTGTACCTGATGGGTGTGGGGACCCCGGCCGATCTGGTGGAGGGGGTGTGGCGCGGCATCGACATGTTCGACTGCGTGATGCCGACCCGGAACGCCAGGAACGGCACCCTGTTCACCTCCCACGGCAAGGTCGTGATCAAGAATTCACGCTACCGGGACGACCCGGCGCCGCTCGATCCGTCCTGCACCTGCTATACCTGCAGGAACTATTCGCGGGCCTACCTCCGGCACCTGTTCGTCAGCCGGGAGATCCTCAGCTACCATCTCAACACCATCCACAACCTCCATTACTACATCGACCTCATGGACCGGATCCGCAAGGCGATTGAGGCCGACTGTTATGGCCGGTTCAGGAAAGATTTTTATAGCAGGCTGACCGATCAGTGATTATCATTGCCCGACCACCAGGACAATAGATTTTCGGTCTGTTGCGGCGATATTGCTGGTCACGTCCGCATTTCATTTCAATCTTCGGAGGAAATACCATGACAGGAGTTGCTTTTGCGGCCGATCCCGTTGCCGGGGCTGCCGCAGGCGGGGGCTTGGGCGCATTCGGCCAGTTCATCCCGTTGATTCTCATCTTTGTCGTCTTCTATTTTCTGCTTATCCGGCCGCAGCAGAAACAGGCAAAACAGCACCAGGCGTTTCTGAGTGATCTGAAAAAAGGCTACAAGATCGTCACCAAGGGCGGAATTCATGGCGAGATCACCGGCCTGACGGACAAGGTCGTGACCCTCGAGGTGGCGAAAGGCGTGGAGATCAAGGTTTCCCGTGACGCCATCGCCGGGGCGCTGACCAAGGAAGGTGTCCCGGAGTCCGACAAGAGCGAGGCCAAGAAAATCGGCGGCTGAGGCATCAAGGGATGCTGAGTGCCTGCAGTGTGCAGGAGCAATGACGAGGCTGCACGTCCAACCGGGCGATGCAGCCTTTTTGTTGGCTGTCCCTCTGTGTCGCTTGAATATGGACGATACAGAACCACTCGCTCCGTTGACCGGGGCTGCGGTCGGTTTCTCCGGCGGTGGGGATCGATATCGTGCCGATTCCGTTCCCTTTGGTTCACCATCAGGCGGAGATGGCCAAGGAGGCTGAGATGAAAATTGAGCATTATGGCGGGGAACGGATCAAGATCCTGGCCGTCGATGACAATCCCGTCTCGCTGCTGCTGCTCGAGAACCTGCTCGGTCGCCATGATGCGTACGTGGTCCGGACGGCGGTCAACGGCAGGGACGCGCTCGATCAACTGCACAGTGAGCCCGGCTCGATCGACATCGTCCTGCTCGACCGGATGATGCCGGAGATGGATGGTCTCGCCGTCTGCGCCGCGATGAAGGCCGATGAGCGGCTGCACTACATCCCGGTCATCATGCAGACGGCGGCGGACCGGCCGGAAGAGATCGTCGAGGGCATACGGGCGGGGGTATTTTACTACCTGACCAAACCGCTGGACAACGATACCCTGCTGTCGGTCGTCGGGGCCGCCGCCAAACGGGTGAAGCTCTTCAGGCAACTGCGGAGCGAAATGAACCAGTGGAAGGTCGGCTTCGGACTCGTTCAGGCCCTCAACTGCACGTTCCGGACGATCGAAGAGGGGGAGAGCCTGGCGGCCCTGCTGGCCAATTTTTTTCCCGTGCCGGAGCGGGCCCTCACCGGCATATCGGAAATGCTGATCAATGCCGTCGAACACGGCAATCTCGCCATAGATTACGAGGTCAAGGGCAGCTTGATCAGGGAGAATGCCTGGGATGACGAGATAGCCAGGCGTCTCTCCGATCCGCGCTACAGCGGTCGCAAGGTCGAGGTCGTGTTTGAGCGCCGGGAGGATGCCTGCTCAATCCGGATCACCGACGACGGGGAGGGGTTCGACTGGCGGCGGTACCTGGAATTCGATCCGGCCCGGGCAACCGACAACCATGGCCGCGGGATCGCCATGGCCAACACGCTCTGTTTCGACTCGCTGGTCTTCAATGAGCGGGGAAACGAGGTTGTCGGAGTTGTCGCCAGATAGGGGCAGGGCGGATGACGGAACAGGAAACGAAGGAGAGTTCAGGACGGAATGGGAAAGAAATTTTATGCGGTGGCGGCCGGGCGGGAGCCGGGCGTCTATAGCCAGTGGCCGGAGGCCGAGCGGCAGGTGAAGGGCTTTCCAGGCGCGAAATTCAAGGGGTTCGCCTCGCGCGCCGAGGCCGAGGCCTGGCTGGAGGCGCCCCTGTATGCGCCGCGGTCGGCGCGAACACCGCGACCTGTGGCTGCCGCGGCAGAGAACGCTGCTGCCGCTGCCGATACGGTGATCGTCTTCACCGATGGCGGCTGCATCAACAACCCCGGCCCGGGCGGGTATGGCGTCATCATCGTCGATGGCGCCGAGGAACAGGAATACTGCGGCGGCTTCAGCCTGACGACCAACAACCGCATGGAGCTGATGGCCTGCATCGTTGCCCTGCAGCAGCTCGAGGGGTCAGGCCGGCCGGTGGTCGTCCACTCGGATTCGAGCTATGTCGTCAACGGCATCGAAAAGGGCTGGGCGCGCAGCTGGAGAAACAGGGGCTGGCGCCGGTCGGACGGTCATCCGGCCCTCAACGCCGATCTGTGGGCGGAGCTTCTCAGGCTTGCGGAGGCGATGGCGGTACGTTTCGTCTGGGTGAAAGGCCATGCCGGCAACAGCCGTAACGAACGCTGCGATGTCCTCGCCACCTCGACCGCGAGGGGACACAATCTTCCCCCCGACAGGGGGTACGGCCGCTAGGGCGGCCCGGGGGCGGGCGCTCGGGCGGTTCAGAGGCTGAACGACTGGCTCTGGGCGACCTCGATGGCCAGCTGCGACCGGGCTTCGGCATCCATCGCCAGTCCCTTGTGCCGGCACCAGGCCGGGAAGGTCTCCGGATCGATATACACCTTGATGACGATATCCCCGGCCGCCTGAACCTGAGTCTTCATCTCTTCCGCTCTCTGCAGCCAATCGCCGTATGTCTTCGGCAGGCGATCGGCGTCGGTGAAGAGTTTCTTCAAGGTCTCCCAGTGTTCTTCCCGATACCAGACCATGGCCTGGAGCATCGGTTGAGCCGGGGGGGCATTCGGTGCTGTTGTTTTCGATTGTGACATGGGCGTTTCCCGATAATCGGTTTCGATCCTGGTGGTGCGTTACGTCGATGGGGCGGGGCATTCGCCTGATCCGC
>JROS01000062.1:14372-50830 GCA_000769715.1 Desulfobulbus sp. Tol-SR | reverse complement strand
TTTCTAACCGGACATTACTGAATTTGCCTAGTATAACAATAGTTCGGTTATATACAAATTTATTAATGCGGCGATTGGGGGTGGGTGGTCAAGGATTGGGCGCCGGTTGCGGCATGGGTAGTGTTTACGGTCTCGTCGATCTCAAGGAGGTAATAGGTCGGCTGCCGTTCATTCGGGCCTGTGGGCCTGCAATTTGCGAAACAAAAAAACATCAGCCCATTCTGGTGTGGCCTGAATGGGCTGATGTTTTGAGTAGTGCTCGATTTTCACAAAAGGGGTACCGTCTGCCAGATGCCGTTACGGTTATTTCGGAGATGTCATTACTTACGGCATTGAACCGATGGTGATGTACCCCACTACCTCGGGAGCATGGCTGGTTTCCGCATCTTTTGAGGTTTCCTCTTCAATTTTTATCTGTGCTGTGGTGGTGGAGACACTCTGCCTGCGAACCGCAGCGGTGTCGGCTTCGGCGGTAGTCTGCATGCCGGCGATAAAGAGTGGCATGCTGGGGAATTCATTTTGGAAGGTGATTTCGGACCAGTTATCGGTAACATCTTGTGCTGTAACCCCAACTTCGTAGAGCAGTCCCGCGTATGTACCCGTGCCAGGTTCCCATGCAATATAGCCGACAGTCTCCGCCTTATGGAAAACTTTGTTTTTTTCCATTTCCTGTAGTGCATAATCAAATGAACCCACGCCGCTGTTGCGGACTCTGCCGGTGACTGCCGAGGCTTCATTATACGTCAGTACCTGGGTAAGTACGACCGGGACAACGTTGTAGGTCTGTTGGAAAACTACCTTCTGGAATGATGTTGAGCCTGTGAAAGTGCCTGCCTCGAGTTTGGCGCCGTTGTCCAGTTCGTATACGCCTTTTTCCATGATGATAATACCGAACGTCTCGGTGGCATGCCTGTCTCTCAGATACTCATATTCATCGACACGAATCTCGCAGCCTGTCGAGGTGACGTTGCGTATCCTTAAAGTAGCCGGCTTGGCATCGTTAAAACTCGGTGGTCCGGCAACAACCACTGGATCGACAAATGGTTGACTGAAGGTCACTGTTTTCCATTTGTAATCGGCCTGCACTTCCTGCAGCTCAAAATTGATAACCGCCGTCGCGCCTTCGTCATCGGCAACCGTTGGATTATCCGCCGGTATTTGCGTCTCCACGTCGGTTGTTGGTGCGCTGATGGTCCCATCGGTGGTTGTTTGGTCGACCAGGCTGTCGTTGTCGGTGGGAGTCGGTTGGACATCGGGAACGGTCGGCGATATCGGATCGGGGGCGGTGACGGTAATCGATATGCTGCTCTGATGTGTCGATCCACTTCCATCTTTTACGGTCAAGATCGCAGTGTATGAACCTGCAGCCTGGTAGGTATGGGAAACGGTAGAAGCTGTCGCTGTTCCACCATCCCCGAAGGCCCATTCGTAGCTGCTGATGTAGCCGGTGGACTGGGAACCATCAAAGACGAGTTGGATTGGCGCCACGCCGGTCTGATTGATTGGGGAGATAACCGCAGTCAGCGGAACCGGTGTTGGCGAGGTGGTATCGGTGCTTGTCACATTCACGGCGACGATGTCGGAATAGCCGCTTTCTTCAGTGCCATTGACGGCAGTCAGGGCGAAGTAATAGGTCGTGTTTTCGTCCAGGCCACTGATCGTGAAGGTGGTTTGTTTTCCAATGGTAATCGGTGAAGGACCCTGGATTGCGCCTGTTCCGTCAAAGGGGGCCACCGGTTCCCCGCCTTTCTTGTAGTAGAGCTTGTAGCCTTCGACTGGCTCGGGATTGGCGGACCAGGTGAACGAATAATCCTTGGCAAACGTATCGGTAGTTGCGAAGAGGCAGGCCATCGCGATACAGAAGGCGATGGTGATTGCCGCGTTGAAGAATCCGAATCTTCGCTCGGTCTTGCATGTTGTGTCAACTTGTGCCGTATTTGTCATGATAGGTTCGTTTGCTTGGAGGTGATGTTATCCCATCCTGAAAGACGGGACCGGACGTGCAGGCAATTATTCAATAGGATCTGGAGTGGACATCGTATTGCCCGATTTTCCGGATGTTTATGAGTATCAGTAACGATCTCTAGCAAATTCCATACCTGTGTGGATTAATTGACGGCCCGATTTGCACGATCTTGTGAAAAGTATGTATAATTAGATTGTTGGATGGTAAAGAAAAGCTAATGTGGCGATGAAAATGATGAATTGGGAGGGGGTTGGGGGGATAGTTCAGAAGGAAGGAGAGGGGGTGTTTCGTCGTACCAAGCTCAATTTCGGTATTCAGCTTGTTGATATCGTAATTGGAGTTTCGTTGTTCTTATGTTCCATGCTTGTTTTCGAGTGGATCCCTGTTTCGAGCGGTAGCGATAAATCTCGTCGTTCCCGATAGGGCGATGGTCGAGATGCCGCCCCCCGCAGTCATTTCGAAGCGAAGCGAGAAATCTCGTGTTTCCGAGGATGCCTTTCTTGTGGCGGTTGATGGCTGCATGAGATCTCTCACTGCGTTCGAGATGACAGCGGGGGAAGGTCGAGATGACAGAGCATGAAAGGGCGTAAAGGCAGGGCATTGGTCGCGATGACAGTGCAGGAAGGCCGAAATCTCGTCATTCCCGGCAGGGCGAAAGGCGTGATGCCCCTGCTGTCATTTCGAAGCGAAGCGAGAAATCTCGTGTTGCCGAGGATGCCTTTCTTGTGGCGGTTGATGGCTGCATGAGATCTCTCACTGCGTTCGAGATGACAGCGGGGGAAGGTCGCGATGACAGTGGTGAAATCATTCTCCGGCCGGCCGAGTTTTGCGCTGTCTCGTCGAGCGGTGGATTTTTTTCGTCCTGCCCGCCGTCAGCACCTCCGGGAGGAGGTCGGGATGCTGATCGAGCAACTTCAGCAGCAGGACGGTCGATTTGGCCGGTTGCCTGACGCCGCGTTCGTATTCGGAAAAGGCATTGACCCCGCCGCCGAAAATATCGGCCGCTTCCGATTGATTGAGGCCAAGACGTTTGCGGATGGCTCGCAATTCCAGCGCCTGTCTGGTGTCGATTTCTTTCATGGCCGCTTCAATTTTTTTGGAGAAGCTTTCCGCATCCTCACCACAAATGGATTCGCTTTCGCCACAATCAGGACAATACCAGCCGGGGAAGGACATGATTGTGATGATTTCGCCTTTGTATGGGATCTCCTTGTCTCGAGTATCCATCACCATATTACGACCGCCACAAGAACCGCACTGTCTTTTTTCTATAGTTTCCATTGCTTATTTCTCCTTAAACTGAATAACCACCGCACCTTCGCGCAGGGTGACCTTGATGTAGGCAGTTTTGCCGTTCGGGCAGGGCATGATACACGTCCTGCCACAGAGTGGCGTCGTGGATCGTGGTCATCGATTTGTAAAACATGCTTCGAGAAAGAGAAAAGATGACATCGATAGGCTCATCACCGGTAAGACCCATAGCAGCGCTGTTAATCTGCGCCGTATGGGTAAATGCAAGTTTGCCGATTTTGGCAACTATCGCTTTAATGTCAGTCAGTTTGTAGTGTGGTTTTCTCTTTTCCATAAACATATATTAACGTTTCCAGTTAATTTTGACAAATTTAAATTAACTATATCGGTTAATGCAACGCGCGGCAGGCAAAACACCGCCGTCCTCGCCTCCCCCGCTGTCATTTAAGCCTTCCCCGCCGTCATTTCGAAGCGAAGCGAGAAATCTCGTGTTGCCGAGGATGCCTTTCTCGGAGCGGATGATGGCTGCATGAGATCTCTCCCTTCGGTCGAGATGACAGCGGGGGAAGGTCGAGATGACAGCGGGGGAAAGGGCGACGAGGCGGGGGAAGGTCGAGATTCACTTGACGCCCCACCTCGAGAGATAATAGTATTCACCAGGCATCACACTTTATGATATGATTTCAATTCCGAGGGATTGATGGACAAATCATAGAATAACGGGAGGGAGGAGGTCATGCGTGGCAAAGACATACTGAAAGAGGCCTTAAACCTTGAGCCGGCGGAAAAGTTTATTGTCGTTGAAGGTTTACTGAAAAGCCTGGATGAACCTGACTCTGAATTGGATAAGATATGGGCGGACGAAGCCGAAAGGAGATTGGAAGCCTATAGAGATGGGAAACTCAAAGGTATCCCAATGGAACAAATCTTCAATCCACTGAAATGAAGGTCATTTTTTCTGAACTTGCCAAGTTGGAACTGGATGATGCCTGTAGTTTCTATGACCTCCAAGTTCCTGGACTTGGTTCAAAGTTCAAGGATGAAGTCGGAAAAGCCGCCAGACGGATCGCGGAATTTCCCACGGCGTGGTCGATTGAACGAGGTGAAATTCGAAAAGGTTTGCTCCACATGTTTCCCTATAAGCTCCTTTATTCTATAGAAAAGAATCATGTTTTCATTATCGCGGTAGCCCATCAGCATCGTAGGCCGACGTATTGGCAGAGGCGATGAGGATCGAGATAAGGGGATGAATGTGTTGCCTCATTGAGCGCCAGCGAGAAATCTCACTTTTCCTTGCGGTGGATGTTCCCAGGTCGGTTTGAGATCTCTCCCTTTGGTCGAGATGACAGCGGGGATGGGTATCTTGGCCTTCGCCCTGGCGGAGTTGTGGGACGGCAGAACCGCCCCCGGATCGTGAAGGCAATCGTTGCGGCCGGACGGTGGAGGGAAGAAGGATTTGCTTCAGCAGCATTTCCCCGGGGTGAGTTGCAAGTCAGCAGCAGGATAGGTAAAAAAATTAAGCTGTTCTGACTTCTTCGAGTAAATCAGAGTGCCGGTCAAGTACCTTAAGCAGTTTCACCAGAGCCAAAGGCGGCTTTGTCTTCCCGTTTTCGTAACGTGAGAATGCATTCAAACCACCGCCGAAGATCTCGGCCGCTTCCCGCTGGTCCAAATCAAGTTTTTTGCGCACCTTCGCGATGTACTTAGGATCCACATAAGCAGCGTTAATTTCCCGCCGAAAGGCCCCGATCATTTCGCTATAGCGATCACCTTGCAACCGATCCAGGATGATTTCACCGCAGGCCTGGCAGAAGTCGCCGGTCACTTCCGGAATTGTGGTAGTCTCACCCTTGTACGTGTACGGTACGCCCCGGGTGTCGTGGATCAATTCAGCAGCTCCACAGGATGGGCATTTCATAATCACAGCTCCTTGAAAGAAACAATCAGAAACTGAAGGAAGCGTGAAGGTAGGTATTTTCCAAGGGTTGGATGGGGCATAACCTCGATTAGGCAGCCGGAAGGTCCCTGGGCTTGACAGTCTTCTCGATCTCTTCGCCCACCGCCGCCTCTGCTACCTTTACATCGTAACTGCTTTGCAGGCTCATCCAGAAATCGGGCGAGGTGCCAAAAAATCGAGCCAGCCGCAAGGCTGTATCGGCAGTGATGCCCCGTCGCTCACTCAGGATTGCGGTGATCCGGTTGGCGGGGACGTTCAACGCTTTTGAAAGGGCGTTGGCAGACAGATTCAGCTCTTCCAGTTCACCTTTCAGGATCTCGCCGGGATGGATTGCGCGCATCTTATTGGCCATGTTCATTTCCTTCAGTGGTAATCAACGATTTCAACGTTGTAGGCATCAGCGTCTTGCCACTCGAAACATACGCGCCATTGGTGGTTGACTCGAATGCTGTATTGCCCGCCACGGTAACCGGCCAATGCCTCGAAGCGGTTGCTCGGCAAGGCCATCAAATCGTGGATGGTCTTGGCATTGTCCAAAATTTGGAGCCTTCTTTCTGCCTGGGCAGCACAGGACTCAAATTTCCTGACTCGCTTTCCTTCAAAAAAAGCCTCGGTATCCCTGCAGCGGAAAGATTTTATCATAGTTCACTGTAAGGTGTTTTATGTTGTACGTCAAGCGTATATCTATTTGAATGTATCGTGCTGCAGGTAGGGACAGTTGCGCTTGTATGATAACTGCGGCCCCTGACGTTTTGCAAACACAGCGGGGTAAGGTCGAGAGGACAGTGGAAAGGTCGAAGTGAAGGGCTGGAAAGTGTGAAGTGACAGGGGTTGTAAGGTTGGAATGACAGGGTAGGTAGGCGTTCCATCTGGAGGAGGCTCGGTCGATAAGGAAAATCCGAGTATTATGAAGACATAATCCGAGAAAAAGAGGGCTAAATTCCGAGAAATAAGATGACATGTTATGCAAATACGAGACGATATGAAAAAAACATGTGATTTTCTTGTTTCTTGCGGTGTTGTTTCTCGACAACACTACGGGCGGACCTGCCGACGCCGCAATCCATCAATCGCTGCCGCTTCCTGGCGGCAAGACCACTCTTGCGAGATGCCGTGACCCTTTTTCCTCATGTTGATGAACTCATAGCTGAAACTGTCCCTCCGCTGTCGGGGGAGATCTGCCCTGTTGTCGCATCCTCCGGTCGGGTTGCTTCGCAGCCGCTGCTGGCCAGGGTTCCGCAGCCGGGGTATGATCAGGCGACCCGTGACGGCTTTGCGGTCGGCGCCGGCGGGGACAGCGTTGCGGATGGCGGGGAGTTCCGCATCTTCGGCGAGGCGCCCGCCGGGGACACGCAGCGGCGAGTCGTAGCTGCCGGTCAGGCCTGCCGGATCATGACCGGCGGCATGGTCCCGGACGGGGCGAAGCGGGTGGTGCCGCAGGAAGACTGTGTGGTCGAAGACGGCATGGTCTTGGTGTCCGCCCGCGGTCTGGCACGAAAGAAAACTTTTATCGACAGGCAGGGGAGCCTGGTCACCGAGGGCGATCTGCTGGTGGAAAAGGGAACCATCCTGCTGCCGGAGCATCCGGCCCTGCTGGCTTCCTGCGGTCATACTGAGATCGAGGTCTATCGTCGGCCGCGGGTCGGTTTCTTCTGTACCGGTAGCGAACTGGTCGAGACGGCCGATCAGGTGGTCCCTGGTCTGAAGCTCTCGTCCAACAGGTACCTGCTCGAGGGACTGATCCGCCAGTTTCTGGCCGAGCCGCAATATCTTGGGATCGTCCCGGACCAGGCCGGGGATCTGGATCGGCTCCTGGCGAAGATCACAACCGCCTCCCTCGATGCGGTGATCAGCACCGGTGGCATGGGGCCGGGCAAATACGATCTGCTGGAGGACGCCTTCCAACGGGCCGGCGGCGAGGTTGTATCACACTCGCTGGCGATGCGGCCGGGGGCCTCGACGCTGATCGGCAGGCTGGGGCGGGCGGTGTTTTTCGGCCTGCCCGGTCCGCCCGGCGCCGTCCGGACCCTGATGAACGAACTGGTCGGACCGGCGCTGCTGCAGTTGCAGGGGGTGCGGGAGTATCAGCCGGTGGCGGTGCGGGCCAGGCTTACGGATCGGGTGGAGTTGCGGCGCGCCGAGGTGCTGCATGTCAAGCCCGGCGTGTTGAGCATGGCGGCGAGGGGACTGGCGGTCCGCCTGGCAGGGCGGCTGGAGACGCCGTCGTGCTTTGTCCTCTTTCCTCCGGGGCAGGAGGTGTATCCTGCAGATAGCGAGGTTGAGGTCCATCTCGCCTGGTCGCCGGAGGTGGCACGGCTGTTTCGGGGTTGAGACAGGTGGTCCGGCTTGCTTGCTACCGTTTTCAAGGAGAATGTTTTTTCACGAGAGTCGGCCTGTGCCTCCGGTAGCGGCATAAACGCTGTAGAGCGGCATGAATGTAATCCCATGTTCCGGTAGCTCGGCAAACGGACGCATTGAAAAAACCAGCGCCCTGCCGCAGTTCGGATAGGTTTTCAGCAGGAGATGGAGGCTTTTCAGACTGCCTGCGGTACCGCTTTTCACCTCCACCGGATGGATTGTGCCGTTGACTTTTGCCAGATAGTCCACTTCCGCAGCGCTGCCTTTTGCTCGTCTGGACCAGTAATATACGGCTCCATTTTGGGAGATCGCCATTTCCTGGCCGACGAATTGTTCCGCCATTGCTCCACGATAGAGTGCATGCAGGTCGGTCTTTGCGTACTCGATGTCCGTGGGCATTCCGGAAAGATAGCGCATCAATCCGATATCGAGCATCGAGGCCTTGAAAACCCTGGCTGAAGCAGTAGCTCCGAGCGGTAAGCCTGACGGATCAACAGCGGGGATCCTGCGAATGGTGCCGGCAAGGCAGAGAGATTCGAAGGCCTTTTTCAGGGTAGGGTTGGTGAAGCCTTCTCCTAAACGGGCATATTTGATCTGTTGGCCAATGGAACGGCTGACGGCGGTAAACACTGCGTCAAGGCAGTGCCGGTCCACCTGCGGGGTGTATTTGGCGAAGTCCATCCGGTACGATTCGACTATTTCGCCCTGTACTGCAAAGGCATCGTACAGTGAATTGTCTTCGCTATAGGCGAGAACGCAGGACGGCATGCCGCCAACGAAAAAATACCTCTTCAGTTCATCGCAGAGCAGTTCGTGCACTGCAGGGGAGACAGCGTCGGCGGCCTGAAGGATGGTGGCGGCAGCTTCCTGTTTGCCGATTGCGGCAAGGTATTCCGCAAAACTAAGGGGATGGAGATGCAGGAATTGAATCCTGCCGACGGGAAAGGAAATATCCCTCAAGGCGAATTCGAGCAGCGAACCGGCGGCTGCCACATGCAATTCGGGCATTTCTTCGTAAAAATAGCGGAGGGCGGTAATGGCCCTCGGGCAGGCCTGGATCTCATCGAGGATCAGGAGTGTGTTGCCCGCGTGCAATTTCTGTCCGAGAAAGACCTCGAGATCGGCGCAGATTCTTTTCGCGCTGAGATCGCCCTGAAAAATTCGGTGAAGT
The DNA here is from genome assembly GCA_000769715.1 of Desulfobulbus sp. Tol-SR. GTDB lineage: Bacteria > Desulfobacterota > Desulfobulbia > Desulfobulbales > Desulfocapsaceae > Desulfoprunum. The sequence goes on along the minus strand of JROS01000062.1, from coordinate 42,127 downwards.
GTTGGATTGCGTTCGAGATCAACGAGAGCCACCGCATCAAAATGGCTCTTGCCGAACGACTTGAGAGAATAGGTTTTGCCGACCTGTCTGGCTCCTCGGAGGAGGAGAGGTTTCCGACGTTTACTCTCTTTCCATTTGATGAGATCGCTCTCTATGAAACGTTTCATGGCCTTCCTTTTGAATCATTGATTTAAAAATACAATGGTATTATACAATATTTAATTTAAAAAGGAAGCCATGTTTTGATCCCGGCAAGGATTCCGTCTTCTGTATTCTTTCCCTCAGCAGGTTTTTACGAGGCCGCTCCATGACAGGGGGGAGGTCGAAAGACAGCGGCGATGAAGGTCGAGATGACAGCGGGGGAAGGTCGGTTTGTCGACAAAAAAGGCGGATCGTGGGGCGAGGAAGTTTTATGTTCTGGGACTCCTGCCTGCGCGGGAATGAGATGGAGAAAGGGCAAGGCACATGGAACGTCTCATGCTTTGTGGTGAGTCTCTCAACCCTTCAAGGTTCCGTATGACGGCGTCGATCGTTTTCCTGTCTTGAGACCAGGATTGCCGGTCCATGTTTTTGACATATTCTTCGATGAGGTCTATAGCTTCCACCATGTCTTCAAGGCGGAAATTCCAGTCCCTAGGAGACACGGACGGCCTCCCGCAATATTCCTTCCCGCAGCTGTTTCTTCAGTGCGCCTTCGGTGACAAGGTCAACAGGTTTGCCCAGAAGATCTTCCAGATATTGTTTCAGCCTGAGAAATTCGAATATTCCCGGAGTCTGGGAGAAGTGCACGAGAATGTCGATATCGCTTTCTGCTGTGGCTAAACCCTTTACGGCAGAGCCAAAAACAGAGAGCGAACGCACATGAAACCGGGTCCTGATTTCTTCTGCTCGTGACTGAAGGATGATTCGAAGACCTTCTTCAATGGTGCTCATAAGTGCCCCGGATGGGTGTGTCGGTTTGCAGTTATCGAGAAATTGAGCTTTCTCGGATTTCGATCCCAATTGTAACAGAAAATTATGCAACACGTAAAGGAACGGCTGGCCTGCGATAAGGTCGAGTACACAGGTAAACATATGCAATGGAACAAATCTGACTATTTGCGTTTTCCCGCTATGGAATTTTCCTTGATTTGATATTTCAGGAGAAATTATCTACTATGGTGGTGTAACCAGTATCAGATCACCTTGAATGATTGCTTATTCATCGCTCCCATTCCATCGAGAAGGTCAGGCCATGTCCGAGACTCCCGCCAATCCCGCCCCGCTCTCCGCTGATGAAAAACGCTGCCTGGTCGGCAAACTCGTCGCCGAGGTCGAGTCCGCCCTGAAGGTCAGTGACTTTCTCCGTGCCGACATCCTGCGCAACAAGCTCATCGCCGTCGATCCGATGGCCCTTGGCGAGATCATCAAGGTCAATGGCCTGATCGAGGAGGCAAAGACGGCGGCCTTCGACCGCGACCACCTCGCGATCTGGAACAAGCTGTACGACAACCTCAGCGAGGAGGAGCGCAACGGCCTGTTCTACAGCATGAAAAAGATGGTTGTGCCGCCGAAGAAGCTGCTTTTTTCGCATGGTACGAAGAGCGATCGCCTCTTTCTGATCGAACGGGGCCAGGTGACGATCTTTTTTCCCAAGGATGGCCGGAATATCATCCTGGCCCAGATGGGACGCGGCGACATCCTCGGCGGCTGCACCTTCACCACCATCTCGCTGTGCCCGGCCTCGGCCGTTACCCACTCGGAGGTCCACCTGATGTGCCTGGAGGGTGGAGCAATCGGAGAATTGGACGACAAATTTCCCGGGCTGTTCGACAAGCTCATCGATTTCTGCACCACCAACGGCCGGGTCGACGAGATCGTCCGCAACAAGAGGATGGAAAAGCGGGAATTAGTCAGGTATCTGGCGGAGGGCGTCGTGTCGGCGATCGTCCTGACCAATGAGGGGCAGAAGACGGATGCCGTTTTTCGCGGCGATCTCGCCAATATCTCGATGGCCGGCGCCTGCTTTGCCACGAGAATCAGCAAAAAGGCCTCGGCCCGGGCGCTGCTGGCCAGGCACCTGCACCTGTCATTTGCCTGCGGCTCCAAAGACAATCCGGTTTCCTTCCGGGTGGTCGGCAGGGTCGTCCGGGTGTCGTCGCACCTGTACGACGATTACAGTGTCCATGTCCGGTTCACCAGCCACCTTCCGGAGGAACTGATCAGGAAGATCGCGCCGGGGGAGGCCAAAGGGGATGATTCAAGAAAATAGTCAGGAGGGGCTCTGCGAGTATCCCAATTACAAAATTTCCGGCCATTTTCTGGAGGTATGGAGAACCCGCAGAATGAAAATGGTTCCGTCTTCCACGGTATAAGGAACAATGAAAGGTAGGCCGGATATTATCAGCTCCCTGGTTCCCTGTACACGATCGGGACGGCCTATACCCGGATGGTTACCGAGGAGTCGGACACTATCCCAGATTTTTTGAGCTACACGCTTGGCGACCGTTGGGTTGTTCTCCGCAATGAATTGAATAGCATGTTCAAAATTAATTAGTGCTTTCCTTGTCCACTCAATCTGCATCGATTCCCCATTTGATCAAATGACGTCGGATGTCATCATCGGTAGCCAGGTCGTTCTGCTTCAGATCCGTCAAACCATCGTGGATTTCCTTCACAAGCCATTCCTCATGGGACAAGTAGCTGTCAACTGCTTGGTTAATAACCCAGGATCGTGATCTGTTCAACCTGTCGGCCATTGTATCAACGCGGGACAGTGTTTCGTCGCTCAATCGAATAGTCGTTGTTCTCATAATTATCGCTCCTTTTTGTATCCTAATGTATTCGGTTGTATTATAAGTTAATACGACAGAATGCATGGTAATGCAATACGACAGCTATCATTTTTTATATGTCATGAGGACCACTAAATATTTTATATCTTTGCGGGTCCTGCGGCGGAAACACGGAGGTGCCTGGTTCATTTCTGGCATTTCGGGCAGAAATAGCTGGCGCGGCCGCCGATCCGGACCTTTTCGATGAGGTGCCGGCAGGTTGAGCAGGGTTCGCCCTGGCGGTCGTAGACCCTGAAGTGGACCTGGAAATAGCCGCTTTTCCGGTCGGCGTTGAGGAAGTCGCTGATGGTCGAGCCGCCGCAGTCGATGGCCTGCTTCAACACCAGGCGGGTCTGCTGGACGATCCGCCGCCACGCCGCGGGACTGAGCGATGCGGCACTGCGGGCGGGATGGATGCGGGCTGCGAACAGGATCTCGTTGGCGTAGATATTGCCGATGCCGGCGACAATTGTCGTGGTCATCAGGAAGACCTTGACCGTCTGTTTCTTCCCCGCCGCCTTTGCGATCAGGTACTGGGCCGAAAAGTCCTCGTTGAACGGTTCGGGCCCGGTCGCTTTGAAAAATGTCTGTTCAAGATCGGACGCCTCCTCGCCGCTGAAGAGGTGAATGGCTCCGAAGCGCCTGCTGTCGTTCAGGCGCAGGTCGAGGTCGTTGTCGAGCAGAAAACTGATATGATCGTGGCGGACGGCGGGGACCTCGAACGGGAAGAAGCCGAGCCGGCCGGTCATGCCGAGATGGATCAGCATCCTGGCCCCGTTGTCGACGGCGATGATCAGGTACTTGGCCCTCCTGGACACATCGACCACCGTGCGGCTCAGGATATGGCGGAACATGTTGGCAATCGGTATCTGGGTGCGCAGGTTCATGCCGCTGTGGCGGATCTGGACGATTTTCCGGCCGACAAGATGGGGGCGGAGACCCTGGCAGACAACTTCGACTTCCGGCAGTTCAGGCATGGGCGTTTCCTCCGTTGGTGAGTACGACGCTGAGAGAAAAATGAGCGAATCGGGTCGCCAGGATGATCAGGTCCCTCGGCGGCTGCGGGGGGCATGGATCCTGGCGCAGAACCAGCATGGCATATTGATCGGAGGTCGGTTCGCAGCGGTGCAGGACCAGTTCGAGAAATCCGGGCATCTTCTCCCTCCCGACCGCCTTGCGGGCCGCCTCTTTGGCCGTCCACAACAGGTTGAGCCGGGGTATGGGATGATGATCGGGGAGGTGGCGCTGCAGGATCTCCGCCTCGTGCGCCTGACAGAAGCGGTTGCTGATGCGGGGAAGCGTTTCCGAGTCCTCCTGGATGTCGATGCCGCAGGCGGATGATGAGACCAGGGCGGCGGCGTAACCGCCGCTGTGCGAGATCGAGAGATCGAGTCCGCGAACGGCGGCGAGCGGGCTGTCGATCTCGGGGCGGCCGCTGGGCAGGTTGCGGATCATGATGTCCCGTGACTCGGGGAGCGGCAGCTGCGGCACAAATCTCCGGAGATATTCGCTGGTCGCCTGCTTGGCGCAGATCCGGCCGGTGAGCCACTGGGCGCGTCGCTTGGGCAGGGTGTAAGAGGCAAGCGTTGCCAACTCCGGATCGGCCAGAGTGATGGTTCCCGCGGCCGGCGTTTGGGTAAGATACGCTTCAGGGCTGACGACCGCCGTCAGCGACAGCGATGCCAAGTGCTCGGGGAAGACAACGGCCAGGGTCTTTTCGAGCAGGAGCAGGGTGGCGGCGGGAGATTTCGGCATCGGCACGATATGAAAAACAACTTGCTGTTTTAACGGTTTTTGCTAACTATTGGGCCTCTTGCGAAATAACAGGGTTGAATGGGGGCAAAACCGAAGGAGACCTTGTAGCCGGTCATTTCGAGTGATATTGTCATCATTCCGGGCGAAAATTTTGGCAGGTCGAGCTTTCTCTTGGCAGGTCGAGTTTTTTCTTTGAAAGTCGAGCTTTTCTCATGGCATATCGAGTTTTCTCTTGTCATTTTGATTTTTTTCTTGTCATTTCGAGCGACAGCGAGAAATCTTGTTTTTCCTGTCGGAGATCTCTCCCTTCGGTCGAGATGACAAAGGGGAAAGGTCGAAATGACAGGGGCCGAAAGGTCGAAATGACAGGGGCCGAAAAGTCGAAATGACAGGGCCGAAAGGTCGAGATGACAGGATAGGAAGACATTCCTTCTGTAAAAGGCTCTCCTGACGGAACCTCTTCTGAGGCAATCTCTCCTGACAAAATGTATGGTCTCAATACATGAATGAGCAGTGTCCTGAATCAAGGTGATGTATGGAAATCGGCGCCAATCTGACATTTTACGATCTGCTGGTCCTGGGCCTGCTGCTGCTCCTCGTGGCACGGGGCCTGTGGCTGGGCTTTCTGAGGCAGATCATCGGCCTCGTCGCCCTGTATTTCGGCTATATCGTCGCCAGTCAGTATCATGACAGACTCTTCCCCTTTTTACGAGATCTTTCCGGAAATCCCAAGGTTGTTTTCTTTGCCGCTTACGCCCTGGTGTTTGTCGCCACCTATATTGTCGCCGTGCTGGCCGGCAAAGGGCTGAACTATGTCATCAAGGTGTCGATGGCCGGTTGGTTTGACCGGCTGCTCGGCGGAGTTCTGGGATTGGCCAAGGGGATCCTGCTGGTTGTGCTGATGCATATGGTACTCGGCACCGTCCTGGCTCCGGAAAACCAGCTGCTGCGCAGCTGCGAGACCTGCGACGAGCTGAATGCGGCGACCGGGCTGGCCCTGGAACTGATCCGCAACGAAGAGGCCCGGAAGGCCCTGATGCAGCAGGTGCCGGCGATCTCGGTCGATACCGTCAAGGAGTATATCGCCCCGAGTGCCAAGGTGCCGCCGCAGACCTCGCCGTCGCCGGAGAGCGTCCGACCGGCGCCGGTCAATCCGCCCCCGTCCTTTCCTCCATCCGGTCCGGCCAAAGCCGGGTCGCCGGGATCATCGTTCTGGGATGAACTCCCGGCCGATAAGGCTGCCGTCGATTCTTCGGCTCCCGCCCGTGCCGCCGCACCTCTGCCGCAGCCATAGGTCGGGACCTTCGAATTCAATTGTCTTCATTGAGAAAATGGACCCCGCCCCTTGCAGGGAGAGAGCGGGTCTATATAATTCAAGAATGATCTTGATCCGGCATGGGATCTTTCATCGGCAGGTGAAGGAATCTGCCGTGTGCTTGCCGATGGACCGGCGTCGGGCCGCCTGAATGTCTGTTCGCTGCTGAAGATAGAGGGCCCTTGGAATGAGAGGATGAAAAAAGATCCCCATGCGTACCGGATCAGGGTGCCTGCGCTGGTTCCTCTGCCGCCTGATCCGCTGGCTCCGCCGCTGATCAGGGACATGCTCCAGGCCGGAGAGGCGGCGGAGGTCGGGCCGATGGCGGCGGTGGCCGGAACCATTGCCGAACATGTCGGCCGCAGGCTCCTCCATTGCGGAGTGCAGGAGGTGATCGTGGAGAATGGCGGTGATATCTTTCTGTCCCGGAGGAGAGACTGCACCGTAGCCATCTTTGCCGGCCGGTCGCCTCTGAGCGGCAAGGTCGGGCTCAAGATCGACGCCCGGCAGATGCCGATGGCCGTCTGCACCTCGTCGGGAACCGTCGGCCATTCGCTCAGTTTCGGCGAGGCCGATTCGGTCACCGTGCTGGCGGCCTCGACGCCGCTGGCCGATGCGGTCGCCACCCGGCTGGGCAACGAGGTCGGGCGCGGTGGGGGCGGCAAGGGAGGGATCCGGCTGGCGCTGGAGATCGCTCAAGGCTTTGCCGAAATTGTCGGCGTGGTGGTGATTTGCGGTGATTTGATGGGGGCGGTCGGAAGCGTCGAACTGGTTCAATTATAGCTGGGGGATATCATGGTTGAGGAACAGGCGGGCAACAACCGGGGCAGGGAGAGGCGCAAGGTCGAACGCCGGCACCTCGTCTTCTATCTGCGGGTATTCGAGGGGATGAGCACCCACGTGATCGGGCACCTGGTCGATGTCTCGACCAAGGGGGCCATGCTGATCAGCGACGACCCGATTCCCGTCGACGCAACATATCATCTCCGGATGCGGTTGCCGTCGGGATCAGCCAACCGGGAGGAACTGCTGTTCACCGCCAGCAGTAAATGGTGCCGGCAGGATGTCAATCCCGATTTCTACATCACCGGGTTCGAGATCCACGACCTGAACCCTGAGACGGCACGATATATCCATGATCTGATTGACGATTTCAGCTTCAACGAACCTGCCTGAGCCTGTTGCATGAGATCTCTCCCTCCGGTCGAGATGACAGAAGGGGCAGGTCGTGATGACAGAAGGGGCAGGTCGAGATGACAGAAGTGGCAGGTCGAGATGACAGCGGGGGCAGGTCGCGATGACAGAAGGGGCAGGTCGAGATGTCAGCAGTGGCAGGTCGAGATGACAGCGGGGGAAAGTCGAGATGACAGCGGGGGCAGGTCGCGATGGCAGGTTATCACCCCTGCCGCAGTGCCGCCTTGGCCTCTTCGATAAGGTTCTCCCGGAATTGACTGACAAAGGTGTCGACGTCCCGCTGCCAGCTGCCGAAGGTAGAGATGCCCGCCTTGTCCAGCCGGGTGTTGGCGAGGATCGAGTTGGCCGGTCGATGGGCCGCAGTCGGGTATTCGGCGGTGGCGCAGGGAGCCAGGTTGTGCGGCACCTGCATCGCCTCGAGGAAGTAGCGGGCGGCGCCGTACCAGGTGGAGTGGCCGTCGCTGGTCGCGTGGATGATGCCGGTCATGTCCGAGTGCAGCAGTTTGCGGATCTGCAGCGCCAGGGTGTAGGACCAGGTCAGCGAGCCGTACTGGTCGTCCACGACCTTCAGCGGCCGCTTGGAATCGGCGAGTGCCAGACGGAGCATCGTCTTGAGAAAATTTTTGCCATAGGCCGAATAGAGCCAGGCGGTGCGCAGGATGATCGCGTTGCCGCCCAGAGCGGCGATGTACTCCTCGCCCGCCAGTTTGCTCCGGCCGTACTGGGACAGCGGGTTGGTCGGGTCGTCCTCGCTGTAGGCCTGCGGCGCCGGTTTGGTGCCGTCGAAGACATAGTCGGTCGAGATGTGGATCAGCCGGCTGTCGGTCCGGCGGGCGGCGATCGCCAGGTTTTTCGGGCCTTCGGCGTTGACCTTCCAGGCGAGCTCGACCTCGGTCTCGCAGGTATCGACGGCGGTGTAGGCGGCGCAGTTGATGATGACCTCCGGACGGGTATCATCGATGTAGCGGTCGACGCTGGCCGGGTCGCCGATATCGATCTGCGGGATGTCGCACCCCAGGGTCTGGTTGTCGGCGGACAGGATGTTGCAGCAGTCCGAGCCGAGCTGGCCCCGGGCGCCGATGATGAGTATCTTCATCTTTCCCTCAGCGTGCATTCTTCATCTCGGCGACGACATCGGTGATATACTGGCCATACTGATTTTTCATCAGATCATTGGCCAGATGGAGGAGCTGATCGAGGGTGATGTAGCCAAGCTGGTAGGCGATCTCCTCGATGCAGGCGATCTTCAGCCCCTGCCGTTCCTGGACCGCCTGGACATAGCTGGCCGCCTGCTGCAGCGACTCGTGGGTGCCGGTGTCGAGCCAGCAGAAGCCGCGGCCGAGCGGCTGGACCTTCAGGGTGCCGCGGCGCAGGTACTCGTTGTTGATGTCGGTGATCTCGAGTTCGCCGCGGGCCGACGGTCTGACCTGCTCGGCGATGGCGACGACATCGTTGTCGTAGAAGTAGAGGCCGGGGACGGCGAATTTCGACTTCGGCCGCAGCGGTTTCTCCTCGATCCCGACCACCCGGTTGTCGGCATCGAACTCGACCACCCCGTAGCGCTCGGGGTCGCTCACCATGTAACCGAAGATCAGGCCGCCGCTGGTCAGCTGGGAGCTTTCCCGCAGGATCTTGGTGAAGCCGGGGCCGAAGAAGATATTGTCGCCGAGAATCAGGCAGACCGAATCCTGGCCGATGAATTCCTTGCCGATGATGAAGGCCTGGGCCAGGCCTTCCGGGCGTGGCTGCTCGGCGTAGCTGATCGCCAGCCCAAGCTGCGCTCCGTCGCCGAATAGCTCGCGGAAACTCGGGAGATCGTGCGGGGTCGAGATGATCAGTATGTCCCGGATGCCGGCGAGCATGAGCACCGACAGCGGGTAATAGATCATTGGTTTGTCATAGATGGGGATCAGCTGTTTGCTGATGACCCGGGTCAGGGGGTAGAGCCGGGTGCCGGAGCCGCCGGCGAGGATGATGCCTTTCATTGGTGCTCTTCGTCACTGAAACGGTGGAAAATGCTTGCTGCAGGCGAGCTTGTCTTTTAGTATCGCCCGATGAGTCTGGGAATATACCGAACCCCAAACGAAAAGGAAACGCAAAAAAAAAATGGACTGGTCGCCGCCGCCGTGCTTCAAGGCCTACGATATCCGGGGCCGGGTGCCCGCTGAATTGAATCCGCCGCTGGCGTACGACATCGGCCGGGCCTTCGCCAGCGTCCATCAGGCCGGGAAGGTGGCGGTGGGCCGCGATATCCGCCTTTCAGGCCATGAGCTGTCCCGGGCGCTGATCGCCGGCCTCGTCGATATGGGCGCCGATGTCCTCGACCTCGGGCTCTGCGGCACGGAAGAGATCTACCATGCCGCCTTCAGCCTCGAGGGTGAGGGCGTCGATGGCGGCATCATCGTCACCGCCAGCCATAATCCCGCCGACTACAACGGGATGAAATTCGTCACCCGGGGGGCGCGGCCGGTGACCGGCGAGGCTGGTCTGTCGCAGATGGCCGAACAGATCTGTCGGGGAACGCTGCCGCCGCCGGCGAGTACCAAGGGGCGGTATGGCGCGCGGTCGCTCAAGGCTGATTATGTCCGGCATCTGCTCGAGTATATCGATCCCGCCGGCCTGCGGCCGCTGAAGATCGTGGTCAACAGCGGCAACGGCTGCGCCGGGGCGGTGGTCGACCGGTTGGCACCGCAGCTGCCGTTTGACTTCGTCCGGCTGCACCATGATCCCGACGGCACCTTTCCCCACGGCGTCCCCAACCCCCTGCTGCCTGAATGCCGGGCCGAGACGGGCAGGCTGGTGGTGGAATCGGGCGCCGACCTGGGGATCGCCTGGGACGGCGACTTCGACCGCTGTTTCTTTTGGGACGAGCACGGCACCTTTATCGAGGGCTACTATATCGTCGGTCTCCTCGCCCTCGAGATGCTGGAGCGGGAGGCGGGGGCGAAGATCCTCTACGACCCCCGGCTGACCTGGAACACCGAGGAACTGGTGCGGGGGGCCGGCGGGGTGCCGGTCATGACCCGGACCGGCCACGCCTTCATCAAGGAGCGGATGCGGCTCGAGGACGCGATCTACGGCGGCGAGATGTCGTCCCATCATTATTTCCGCGATTTCGGCTACTGTGACTCGGGGATGATCCCCTGGCTGCTGATCTGCTCCCTGCTCAGCCGCCGCCGGACCACCCTGTCGAGCCTGGTGGCCGAGCGGATGCGGGCTTATCCGGTGTCCGGCGAGATCAACTTCCGGGTCGCCGACCCCGATGCGGTCATCGCGGCGGTGGAACAGCGGTATGGTCACGGCACCATCGACCGGACCGACGGGCTCAGCATCGCCTTCGCCGATGTCCGCTTCAACATCCGCAAGTCGAACACCGAGCCGCTGCTCCGGCTCAACATCGAGACCCGGGGTGATGCCGCCCTGCTGGCGCGCACCCTGGCCGAGCTGCGGCAGATGATCCATTGAACTGTCGAGGTAGTGTATTGCCGGAAATGAGAGTACCCAACCGGCAGGAAAGGACAAGATTTCTCGCTTCGCTTCGAAATGACAGAGGGGGCGGGATCGTGCCCTTCGCCCTGCCGGGAACGACGGGATGTCTCGCTGCCGCTCGAAATGACAGGGGAATTGAAGAAATGACAGAGGTAAAGAACGATATGACAGGAGAAAAAAACGAAACAGCAGGCACCAGCGTCCCCTTCGGCGTCACCGCCGATCGATCCTGTTGGTGTGCGGGTGGCGCAGATACCATAGTAGAGGTTTGAACATGACATCCATCCAACCGGTTATTCTGGCAGGCGGCACCGGGTCGAGATTATGGCCCCTGTCCCGCGAACTCTACCCGAAACAGCTGCTGCAGCTCATCGACCAGACCTCGCTGCTGCAGACGACCCTGCTGCGGGCCGGCCGACTGCCGGCGGTGCTGCCGCCGCTCATCGTCGTCGGCGAGGAGCACCGGTTCATCACCCGGACCCAGGTCGACGAACTGAAATGCTTCGACGAGTACACCATTGTCCTCGAGCCGCTCGGCCGCAATACCGCCCCTGCCGTCTGTGCCGCCGCCGAATACAGTGGCCGGCACAACGCCGCCGGGACGGTCCTGCTGGTCCTGCCGGCCGACCATATCGTCAGGAATCAGGATAAATTTCAGGAAGCAGTGGCTGAGGCGGCGGAACTGGCGAGCCGCGGCGCGATCGTCACCTTCGGCATCACCCCGCAATACCCTGAGACCGGCTATGGGTACATCGAGCGCGGAGAACAGGGGGAGGTCGTCACCTTCAAGGAGAAACCGGATCGGCCGACCGCCGAACGGTATCTGGAGAGCGGCAGGTTTTTCTGGAACAGCGGCATGTTCGCCTTCACCGTCGAATCCTTCCGGGCCGAGATGGAGAGGCATGCCCCGGCCATTGCGGCGAGCATGGCGCAGGCCGTTGCCGAAGGAGAGCGTGACGGCTGCTTTTTCCGCCTGGACCGGCAGCAGATGGAGCGCTGCCCGAGTGATTCCATCGACTACGCCCTGATGGAAAAGACCGCGAAGGCGGCGGTGGTGGCGGCTGACCTCGGCTGGAGCGATGTCGGTTCGTGGCAGGCCCTGTGGCAGGTGCTTGACAAGGATGGCGACGGCAATGTCTGTCAGGGCGACGTCTATCTGCAGGCAACACGCAATTGCCTGATCCGGTCGGAGGATATGCTGGTCGCCGCGGTCGGTTTGGAGGATATGCTGGTCGTCGAGACGGCGGATGCGCTCCTGGTTGCACCGCTGTCGCGCTCGCAGGAAGTCAAACAGGTCGTCGAATACCTGAAGAAGACCAAACGCAAGGAGTTTTTCAGCCATTCCACGGTATATCGGCCCTGGGGCTGCTACACCGTCCTCGAAGAACAGCCCCGCTACCAGATGAAACGGATCACCGTCAACCCCGGGGCCAAGCTTTCCCTGCAGATGCACCATCACCGCTACGAGCACTGGGTGGTGGTGTCCGGCACGGCCCGGGTGACTAACGGTGATTCCGTCATCCTCCTGCACGAGAACCAATCGACCTACATTCCCGCAGGAACGGTGCATCGGCTGGAAAATCCCGGGGTGATCGACCTCGAGCTGATCGAGGTCCAGATCGGCAGTTACCTCGGCGAAGACGATATCGTCCGTTTTGAAGATGTCTACGGCCGCCAGCAATGATGGTCTGCCGGCCCCTGTTCAGGCGTGAAGCGATTGGCCGGGGGACTGGAATCGGCCACGCCTCAGCGACTCGGAACAGTCATCTCCGGGGATGGCTGCCTGATGGTCCAATCCCGGCTTGAAAACGAAATGAAGTGCCGCAACGGCGATGGAGGGATCGGGAGGCTGTTCAGTCTGTCTGCTCCGTTTTTTGCATTTGCTGCCGGCGTTGCCTGAAGGCTTCTGTGTAACGGGCGAAGATTGCCCTTCCTTCCTTTGTCATCTTCTTGAATAGTATACCCGACACGAATCGTCCCGCCGCCGGAGTGGTGTGGATGATCTCCCCCAACAACTCGACCAGGTTGTCCTCCAGGCCGACGGTGACGAGCAGCAAGGTACCAGGTTCAAAACGGTCCTTGATCTCCATTTTGATGCCGTCGATTGAAACATCCAGCGTCCGACCCATCGAGTAGATGCCTTTGCTGCCGTCCGCATTCATTACGGTGTAATCCAGAAGGTGGAGTGCATCGTACCTGATGAATCTTCTCTTTTCCGTTTCTGTCATTTCCTGAATTCCTGAAGATGTTTCCCGGGCCATGCCGTGTACCGCTGGTCTCCCGGTGAGATCGTTGCCGGCCGGTAGCCTGCTGCAAGAAAGCGGCCTCTTGATTGACGGAGAGCTCTTTCCCACTCCATGGTGTCGGTTCGATCAGTCCTAGCACATGAAATTACACCATAAATATACCTCGCTGTCAAGGATGCGGCTGTTACGGCAGGGAGAGGGAGTGGCTCTGGCAGAGGAAAACGGGGGCTAGTGGAGAGATCCAAGAATGAAAAAATAATACAAATATGTAACGTAAAAATATCAATATGACAAAAAAGAATCGGAAATTAAGTGCCCGGTAGTTTTGTGATTCATTAAAAACTAGTAATACTGGTATATTACATTAAATAATTCTTCCTGGCACGCCTCTTGGAATATAGAAATCATCCGATTGAAATAAAATTCAATTGTGTTATCTTCGCGACAAAGAAATATAAATATATGACAAAAATGTGTTATATATCATTTTTGTCATCAACTGGAGCCGGAAATGGTGGGCCCGCCAGGCGCCGGTTCTGATTTCTTTCAAGGAGAACACAATGGATAAGGCGGATACGGCATTCATCCTGGCTTCTGCCGGGCTGGTGCTGCTGATGACACCGGGTTTGGCCCTCTTTTACGGAGGGATGGTGCGTGGCAAGAATGTCCTGGGGACAATCATGCAGAGTCTGTTCATGATTGCCCTGATTTCGATCGAGTGGGTGTATCTGGGGTATTCGATGTCGTTTGGTCCCGATGTGGGTGGTGTCATCGGTGATCTCTCCTGGTTTGGTTTGAAGGGGGTCACGGGCAACCCGAGCCCGGATTACGCGACAACGATACCGCAGACGGTGTTCATGGTTTACCAGTGCATGTTTGCCGTGATCACTCCGGCCTTGATCACCGGCGCATTTGCTGAACGTGTACGGTTTGTGCCCTTTCTGGTCTTCTCGGTGCTCTGGGCGATACTGGTCTACAATCCGGTATGCCACTGGGTATGGGGCAAGGGAGGATGGCTCGGTCGGCTTGGGGTGTTGGATTTTGCCGGCGGGCTTGTGGTCCATGTGACATGCGGAGCGGCAGCCCTGGCCGGCGTTCTGGTCCTGGGGGCGAGAAGGGGATACGGCAGGATGAGCTACATGCCCCATAATCTGCCGATGACAGTCATGGGAACCGGGATCCTGTGGTTCGGCTGGTTCGGGTTTAACGGCGGTTCGGCTCTGGCGGCCAATGAAATTGCGGCGACGGCGTTTGTCGCCACCCATTTCGCCGGTATGACGGGAATGCTGTCATGGGTCGTGATGGAATGGGTCTTCCGAGGTAGGGCGACAACTCTGGGTGCGGCGTCGGGAGCGATCTCGGGCCTGGCGACCATCACCCCGGCGGCAGGATTTGTCGGGCCCAACTCGGCCATCGTCATCGGTGCCATCGCCGGGATTGTCTGTTACCTGGCGGTCAGTATGAAAGGGAGAATCGGTATTGACGATTCGCTGGATGTGGTCGGGATTCATGGGGTTGGCGGAATGGTCGGGACATTGTGTCTCGGTATCTTTGCCTCGACGCAGGTGAATCCTGGAGGAGTAGATGGTCTGTTGGCTGGCAGTTCAGCCCAAATTGGCAAGCAGGCGTTGGGGGTTGTGGTAGTCGGCGTATATGCGTTCATCGTCAGTTGGCTTCTTTTCAAGGTGGTTCATGCAGCGTTGGGCATGCGACTGACGGAAGAGGCCGAGGTGGAAGGAATGGATTCCAGTGAGCATTCCGAAACCGCCTATAATAACTGAGTTGATTGTCTGCCGTGCACCGACCGCCGTCCGATCAACCTCTTGCCGGAAATGATTGAACAGAAAATAGAGCAGAGGAGAATTGTATGGAACTGAATACTGGGGATACCGCATTCATGCTCATCGCCACGGCCCTTGTCATGTTTATGACGCCCGGTCTGGCCTTGTTCTACGGTGGTCTTGTGCGCAGCAAAAACGTGTTGGCAACGATCATGCAGAGTTTCCTCTGTCTGGGGATTGTGTCGATTATCTGGGTGGTCTACGGCTATTCATTGTCTTTCGGGCCGGATGTCGGCAATGTTATCGGCAATCTCGATTTCGCCTTTCTGAAAAATGTGAGCTGGGAGGTGGGGACCGGCAGAACCATTCCCGACATGCTGTTCTGTGCCTTTCAGCTGATGTTTGCGATCATCACTCCGGCCCTGATCACCGGAGCGTTCGCCGAACGGATGAAATTCTCGGCCTACCTGCTCTTTATCGCCGCCTGGGTCAGCCTGGTCTACTTCCCGGTCTGCCACTGGGTCTGGGGGGGCGGGTGGCTGGCTGACATGGGTGCCCTCGACTTCGCCGGCGGCACGGTCATTCATATCAATTCGGGGGCAGCGGCCCTGGTGTGTGCGATCGTCATCGGCAAGCGCAGGGGGTACGGTAAGGACGCTATCCATCCGAACAACCTGCCGATGACCGTACTCGGTGCCGCCATTCTCTGGTTCGGCTGGTTCGGGTTCAATGCCGGCAGCGCCTTGACGGCAGGACCGATTGCCGCCCTGGCCCTGATGACGACCCAACTTGCGACTGGTGTCGGCGCCCTGGGCTGGGTTCTGGCCGAGTGGAAGATCCAGGGCAAACCGACCACCCTGGGGGCTGCTTCCGGTGCCGTGGCCGGTCTGGTTGCCATTACCCCCGGCTGTGGTTTTGTAACGCCCATCTGGGCGGTGGTCATCGGCGGGGTTGCCGGGGTCCTCTGTTATCTCGGGGTTATCCTGAAGACCCGGATCGGCTATGATGATGCCCTCGATGTCGTCGCGGTGCACGGCCTCGGCGGTCTGTGGGGGGCGCTCGCCACCGGGATCTTCGCCTCGGTCGGCGCCAAGGGCTTGCTGTACGGCAATCCGCATCAGCTGACGGTGCAGGCGATCGGTGCCGGCGCGGCGATCGTCTACTCGGTGATCGTGACCTTCGTCATCCTGAAAGTAATAGACGCGATAGTTGGTCTTCGTGTAGATAGTGAAGGTGAACAGCAGGGTCTTGATGTGGTCGAACATAGTGAGGTAGGTTACAGCATCTGATGCGGTGGAATCTGCCGTGGAGCAGCAATTATCCTCTCCCCTGTTCGATTCCATGCAGGGGAGAGTCCTTCGGAGAGGACGAATATGAAAAAGATTGAAGCGATCATTAAGCCATTCAAGCTGGACGATGTAAAAGACGCCCTCAACGAGTTGGGCATCAAGGGGATGACCATCTCGGAGGTCAAGGGGTACGGCCGGCAGAAAGGTCATACCGAGATCTACCGCGGTGCCGAGTATGTGGTTGACTTTATCCCCAAGATCAAGATCGAAATCGTACTGCCGGCGGATCAGGTGGATCTCGTCGTCAACAAGATCAGGGCCGCCGCCAATACCGACAAGATCGGCGACGGCAAGATCTTCGTGCTGCCGGTCGAGCGGGTTGTCAGGGTCCGGACGGGCGAGGAAAATCGTGACGCGGTCTGATCGATAGATGACCGTTCATCTGCGAACCGAGCGCGACGCCCTCGAGAAGCTCTGGGAGCAGGGATTGAGCGGCAGGTCCCTGCTCCTGCACCATAGCCGGCTGGTGGACGATTTTATCACCGCTTGCTTCACCGGCGCCGCCAAAAACCTGCCTCCCGATGCCGTCGCTCTCGTTGCCCTCGGCGGGTACGGCCGTCGGGAACTGTTTCCGTTTTCGGATATCGATCTGATGGTGCTGTATCGCCCGGATTTCCGGGAGGAGGTCAGGGGGATTGCCGATGCCGTGCTGTATCCCCTGTGGGACAGCGGCATGGAGGTCGGGCATGGGGTGCGGACCGTCGAGGAATCACTGCTGCAGGCTGGAGAAGACTACTTTTTCCAGGTGTCGATGCTCGACGCCAGGTTGATCACCGGTTCGGCCGGACTCTTCGGTAACCTGCTGTTGCGGTTCCGGGATGAATTGATCGAAGGTCGGCGGGATGTCTTTGTCGAGAAGATGAAGGAGCATCGCCGCCGCCGAAGAAATCGCTACGGTCATCACAGTTATCTTCTCGAGCCGCATATCAAGGAAGGCAAGGGAGGGCTGCGGGACATCCAGGCGATGGTCTGGACGGCGAAGGTGGTCTTCGGTCTCTCCGGCATAGAGGACATCTTCGATGCCGGCCTGCTGTCGCCTGAGGAACAGAAGGAGTTCATCGCCTCCTGGGATATGCTCATCCGCCTGCGCAACCGGCTCCATTATGTCAGCCGGCGCAAGAACGACCAGCTCTATCTCGAGCAGCAGGTCGAGATGGCGGAGGCCTTCGGCTATACGGGGAATGATGCAGTTCTGGCGGTGGAGAACTTCATGCGGGATGTCTATCGGCACTTGCGGGTTGTTGCGGTGACGACCGACCTCTTCTTCGATCATGTCGACGAGGTCCTGGGGCTTGCCGGCAAAGGTCACCTGCCTTTACCGGACAAAGAGATTGAGAAAGGGGTGGTGCTACGTCACGGCTCTATTCACCTGGTCCTGTCCCAGCAGCAGTTGGAGGCGCGGCCGCATGTGCTGATGCGCCTCTTTCTGGCGGCGGCGCGAACCGGGTTGCCCCTTCACCATCGGACCCAGAAGGCCGTGATGGCCAACCTGGCCCTGATCACCGACAAGATCAGGACTTCACCGCGGATGTCGAAGGCCTTCCTGGCGCTGCTCGTCGAGGCCGAGAATATCTTTCCGGTGCTCGAAACGATGCTTGAGACCGGCATGCTGCAGACCTATATCCCCGAATATGCAAGGATAGTGACCCTGGCGCAGCATGACGTCTACCATATCTATACCGTCGACCGGCATTCGCTGCAGACCATTGCCGAGCTGCGAATCGCCGCCGGGGAACAGGGTGCGGTGTACCGGCAGATCGCCTCTCCCCACATCCTGTACCTGGCGGCGCTGCTGCACGATATCGGCAAAGGGTCCGGGAGGGATCACAGCCTGGAAGGGGCCGGGCTTGCCGTCGCCGTGGGCAGGAGGCTGGGGTTGTCGCCGGCCGAGTGCAATCTGCTCGGCTTCCTGGTGCGATACCATCTCTTCATCCCTGAAAACGCCCTGCGCCGGGATCTCAACGATGCCGCCTTCATTCAGCGGTGCGCCGAGACCATCGGTGACATGGAGCGGCTGGCGATGCTGTATCTCCTGTCGATCGCCGATTCCCGGGCCACCGGGCCCTCGGCCTGGAGCGACTGGAAGGCCACCCTGATGCAGGAGATGTTTCTGCGGATCTTTCCGTATCTCGATTTCTCCGCCGGTCAGGCCAAGGAGTTGGTGGAGATCGACCGGCATGAGGAGCAGGGGGCGGAATGGCTGCGCGGCCAGGTCGAGGACCTGCTGGCCGGCGAGGCCAGCCCCCTGATCAACCTCGCCAGCCTGTCGTCGGATTACATCCTCAGTTTCGCGCCGGAGAAGGTCGCCGACCACATCCGTCTTCACCGTGACAATTATCGCCTGCTGCGGCAGAAGTCGCTGGTTCTGGCGCAGGATCACGGCGATCTGTGGGAGATCCTGGTGCTGTCGAGCGACCGGCCGGGGTTGCTGGCGAAGATCTGTGGGGTCGTGACCCTCAACAATCTCGCGGTGGTCAAGGCCCAGATCTTTACCTGGGATGACGGCACGGTCGTCGATGTCCTCGATGTGCGGCCCGTCGATGGTCTGGGTTTTGCAGAGAAAGACTGGCGGGCGATGAATGTCGATCTCGATGCGGCGATCACCCATCGCCTCGATCTCGGCCAGCGGTTATTGAAGAAGCTGTCGTCCGGATATGGACGGCGATACGATCGCGGCGGCAGGATCTCGCCGCGGGTGATCATCGACAACGACAGCTCGGATGTCTTCTCGGTCATCGAGGTCCATTCGGCGGACCTCCCCGGCATGCTGTACCGGATCACCCAGACCCTTGCCGATTTCGGCATGAATATCCACCGGGCGTATATCGCCACGGAGGTCGAGCAGCTGATCGATGTCTTTTATGTCCTCGACGCGAAGGGACGGAAGATGATCGATGCCGGATTCCAGCGCGAGGTGGTGCACGGTCTGCTCTATGCCTTGGGGCATAAGGAGGCCTAGGGCGGTTTCGGTCGGAAGCCAGGCGGGCATTTCCGGGCCGGTGGAGCGATTTTTTTTGTATAAAAAATGACAATCATGTAATAAATATTTCATTGTTTGTTGCAAAAAACGTAATAAATGTTAATTTGGGATCGACCAGACAATGTCTGTTTCAGTTGATGCCGGCAATTCAAATCAAAGATAAGGAGACGCATGCAATGACCAGAGACGAAATACTGCAGATCATCGATGACGAGAATATTCATTTTTTCCGCCTCCAGTTCGTCGACATCTTCGGCTTCATGAAGAATGTCGCCCTGCCCAAGAGCCAGATCGGCAAGGCCCTTGACGGCAACATCATGTTCGACGGCTCGTCGATCGACGGCTTTGTCCGCATCAACGAGTCGGACATGTACCTCAAGCCCGATTACAACACCTTTTCCGTGCTGCCGTGGAGAAACCGGAACGGCGTGGCCGCCGCCCGGATCATCTGCGATGTCTACAAGCATGACAATACCCCCTTCGAGGGCTGTCCCCGGGTCAACCTCAAGCGGGTGCTGGCCGAGGCCAAAGAACTCGGGTACACCATGAATGTCGGGACCGAGGCCGAGTTCTTCCTCTTCGAGCAGGACGAGAACGGGTTGCCGACGACGGTGACCAGCGATGTCGCCGGGTACTTCTCCCTTGATCCGGAGGACAAGGCCAATGACTGCCGCCGCGAGATCATCGAGACTCTCGAGCAGATGGGTTTCGAGATCGAGGCCTCGCATCATGAGGTGGCCGAGGGACAGCATGAAATCAACTTCAAGTATGCCGATGCCCTGACCGCCGCCGACAACACCGTCACCTTCAAGTGGGTCGTCAAGTCGATCGCCCAGAAGTACAACCTCCATGCCACCTTCATGCCGAAACCGATCTTCGGCATCAACGGCTCGGGGATGCACACCAACCAGTCGCTGTTCAACCTCGATGGCACCAACGCCTTCTTTGACGAAAGTGACCAGCTGCAGCTTTCCAAAGTGGCTTACTCCTACATTGCCGGGGCGCTGAAGGGGGCACGCGGTTTTTCAGCTGTCACCAACCCGCTGGTCAATTCCTACAAACGGCTGGTCCCCGGCTACGAGGCGCCGGTGTATGCCGCCTGGTCGGCCTCCAACCGCTCGGCCCTGATCCGCATCCCGGCCTCCCGCGGGCTCTCGACCCGTACCGAGATCCGCTGCCCGGATCCGACCTGCAACCCCTACCTCGCCTTCGCGATGATGCTGAACTCCGGGCTCGAGGGCGTCAAAAACCACCTTACCCCGCCGCCCGAGGTCAAGAAGGATATCTTCAAGATGAGCGCCGCCGAGATGGATGAGGCGAATATCGCCGTCATGCCCGGCAGTCTGAAGGAGGCCATCGAGGAACTCAAGGCCAATCCGATTGCCAGGCCGACCCTTGGCGACCATATCTATGAAAAGTATATCACCGCCAAAGAGAAGGAATGGGACAGTTTCAGGATTACCGTCACGGATTGGGAAATCGATGAGTATCTCTCGGTGTACTGATACCCTCTGAGGCTTCTCTGGTCCGATGCACGTGGCCCGCATGTCGTGACGATATGCGGGCCATTGCTTTTTGGGGCCGGTCAGGGTTGCCAATCTCCGTTTTTACCGGTAAATGAACGGAAAGGGATGCCGGTGACATGGAGGTGGAATGCCGCGAATCAAGAAAAATAGCCAACCAGCGGTTGCGGACATACTGCCCCGCCTGGTCCGACAGCACGGCTGGGAGATCCAGCTCGACCTCCATTCGGTCTTCGCCATCTGGGCCTCGCTCGTCGATCCGGATACGGCGGTGCATTGCCGGCCGCTCAGGATCAAAAACGGGGTCCTGTGGCTCGAGGTGGAGAATTCGGCCTGGCTGCAGCAGTTACGATTTCAGAAGTACCAGTTGCTGGAGACGATCAATGCGACGTTGACCAGATCGCGGATCGACGATATCAAGTACGCCCTGCCCAAGGGGAAAGCCGAGGCCGAAAAGCCGCCGGAGACCCCGGTGCAATTCGTGCCGCCGCCGGTCGGCGAGGTCGCCGAGTTCAGGAACCGGATCTCGTTCATCGACGACGAGCAATGCCGGGAGGCGTTGTTCCGGTTCTGGTATCTGGTCCGGGCCTGCTGCCGCAAATAGCCCCGTCCTTCTGCTGCAGAATTGACTTGACCGCTGACCGGAAAGCGGTATCTTCCTTGGCACAGTCCAGCAGTTCATATCAGAATCATCCGGCCGGAAGACCATCGTCTGTCGGCTCTCATCGTTTTTTTTCATGGTTTGAAGATGCCTTACTCTACTATTCTTGAAGCAATCGGCGATACGCCTATCGTCCGCATCAACCGTCTCTTTCAGAGTGATTCGGTCTCCATTTACGGCAAAATCGAGTCGAGCAACCCCGGTGGCTCGATCAAGGAGAGAATCGCCTTGTCCATGATCGAGGCGGGGGAGGCGAGCGGCGAACTGACCAAAGACAAGATCGTACTCGAGGCGACCAGCGGCAATACCGGCATCGGCCTGGCCATGGTCTGTGCCGCCAAGGGATACCGATGCGTCCTGGTCATGCCGGAATCGGCTTCGGTGGAACGGCGCAAGATCATGCAGGCCTACGGCGCCGAGATCCTGCTGACCCCGGCCAAACGTGCCACCGATGGGGCGATCGAGAAGTCCTATGCCATGGTGAGGGAATTCCCGGACCGCTATTTTCTAACCGATCAGTACAACAACGATGCCAACTGGAAGGCCCATTATTACGGCACCGCCCCGGAGATCTGGCGCCAGACCGAGGGCCGGGTCACCCACATCGTCGCCACCCTCGGCACCTCCGGGACTGTCATGGGGTTGTGCGCCTGGTTCCGGGAATTTCATCCCCATGTCGAGATTGTGGCGGTGGAGCCCTATCTCGGTCACAAGATCCAGGGGCTGAAGAACATGAAAGAGTCCTACAAACCCGGCATCTTCGACAAGAACATTCCGCAGCACCTGGTGCACATCAAGGATGACGATGCCTTCCGCACGGCGCGTAGTCTCGCCCGCCAGGAGGGGATACTGGTCGGAATGAGCAGCGGTGCAGCGATGTCGGCGGCGATCGACTTCGCCAGGAACCTGACCGGCGGCATGGTAGTCGTCATTTTCCCGGATGGCGGTGAGCGCTACCTCAGCACGCCGCTGTTCACGCCGCCGAAAAAAGCGGAGGAGAAAAAGTCCCAGCTCAAGTTCTTCAACACGCTGACCAAGAAGAAGGAAGTTTTCGCCCCCCTGAAGGAACGGCAGGTCACCTTCTATTCCTGCGGACCAACGGCTTATGAACCTGCCAACCTCCTGCTCTGTCGGCGTTTCGTGGTCTCCGACCTGATCACCCGCTATCTCGAGGCCAAGGGGATGACGGTCGAGTCGTACATGAATTTCACCGACCTCGACGACAACACGATCGCCGGGGCCGAGGCCGCCGGAAAGCCGCTGGGGGAGTTCACGCAAGGGTACATCGACGATTTCATGCGTGATATCGATGCGCTGGGGGTGAAACGGGCAACCGGTTACCCCAAGGCCTCGGAACACGTGACGGACATGATCGAGATCACGCACGAACTCATACACAAAGGCTTTGCCTATGAAAAGCATGGATCGATCTACTTTGATATTTCGAAATTCAGGAATTACGGTCGCCTTTCGGGGATCGATCTGAGCAAGATCCAGCTCGGCAAGACCGTCGATCTCGATAATTACGAGAAGGATAACCCTCGTGATTTCACACTGTTGAAGCGATCGACACTGTCCGAGCTGAAAAAGGGGATATTTTTCCAGACCGACTGGGGCAATGTCCGTCCCAGCTGGCATGTGGAATGCCCGGCCATGGCGACGCGGCGCCTTGGCGAAACGCTCGATATCCATACCGCCAGCCGTAACCTGATCTTTCCCCATCACGAGAACGAGATCGCCATCGCCGAGGCCCTGACCGGCAAGCCTCTGGCCCGGTATTGGCTCCATTCCGAGCTAGTTCTGGTCGACGGCAAGATGATGTCGACCGATACCGGCAACACCGTCACCCTGGGTGATATCCTCGATCGCGGCTTCACTGCGAGGGAGGTGCGTTTCATGCTGCTTTCGGTGCACTATCGGAAGCCGATCAATTTTTCGTTCAAGCGTCTGGAAAACGTGCGCACGGCGTTGCGCCGTCTCGATGAATTTACCTGCAGGCTTCTCTGCCTGCCGGCCGGCAAGCCGCACCCGGAGATCACCGCCTTCGTTTCGGCAATGGAGGAGCAGTTTTTCGAGGCGATGGATGATGACCTCAACGTATCAAAGGCGATGGGGGCGATCTATAATTTCATCGCCAAGGCCCATCCCGCCCTTCAGGTCAACAATCTCGATATGGATCAGAAAAATTACATTATCGAGAGCCTCGACCGGCTCAACCAGGTGCTGCAGATCTTCCGCCTGAAAGGGTGTCAGTTGGTTCCCGAGGTCAATGCCCTGATCCAGAAAAGGGAGCAGGCGCGGGCCGACAAGGACTGGCAGGCGGCCGACGCGGCCAGGACCGAACTGGCACAGAAGGGGATCATCGTCATCGACACGGTCAATGGGCCGATCTGGAAGAAGGTGGCGGAGGTCGAATAGCAGAATCGTGTTGATTTTTGGAGGTGTTTGGTTAATATGTCCCGTGATCGTGCGGGAACGATTGGCGAAGCACCGTCTGGTGGTGCGGCCAATCTTCTCCAGATGCAATTTGCTGCCAATGCTTGCAGTGATGTTTGAAAGAATGACGAAATATCGGGTCGGTATGTCGTTATTTGGGGCCTGATCAGTAAGAGACTCCTTTGGGGATTGATCGTGCCTCTGGCCGACGATGGCAATATCGCTCCGATGAAAATCAAAGGGAGATGATGGAAGCCGATGCTCGCCCAACGATGGGTCGCACGAGGAATCAGGCCGATCCCGGTTATCAGTCGCTGATAATCATTGAGAGAAGTTGTTACCAATAGATGGCATAGGCATAGCTTTTCGTGTCCGTTATTGATAACTGCCACCAACTCGTTGATGGCTTGTCTTCAGCAATTTGCCGTAACCAATCACGTTGAGTTTATGTATTGCGCCCGTAGCTCAGTTGGATAGAGCAACGGACTTCTAATCCGTAGGTCGCACGTTCGAATCGTGCCGGGCGCGCCATTAAATACAGTGGTTGAGGCATAATCAGCTCAGGTGGTTTTTCTTTGGTCAGATGTTGTTCGGATGGAACAGCAATCAACTGGGGAACTCGAAGACGCAGCACCTTGAAGTGACGAAAATATCGGCGATTGTGAAGTTCTTCATGGTATGATTTGAAGATCAAAGAAAAGTCTTGTAAGGATAACTCAAGGATGAAGTTACGAAGCCATATCTCTACCAAGCTGATCAAGGAATATTTTTTATTTGGATGGATGGTTGCAATTTTTCTAGCGGCAGCCTTGCCTGATGCATCATTGGCAGCTTCAAATGACAAAATCGAAAGATCGCCACTTGTCAGTGGAGTGTTTAAAAATATACCAATGAAAGAGGCAATTGTATCGATAGAAAAAAGTATAGGTTATAAAATAATTCTGCAATCTTTTGATCTTTCGATCCCGGTGTCGGGGGAGTTTGTCGAAAAAGATATCAATGCTGTTTTTACCAGTCTTCTTAAAGGGTATAATCTCGTTGTCCTGATCGATAATGAAAAACGAATCGTACAAATAAAATCCTTAGGGAAAAAAGGAAAAAACCATGAATTGGTGAACGAAACAGTCGATGCGACGGCGTTTCCTGAAAACGATGGAGTAGAAAGCTCCGAAATTACAAATCCTCAAAAAGAGCAAGGAGGGGAGCCAATAATCCTTGAAGATGGAGCTGACATTGCAGATCGTGATCCTTTTACCGGCAAAACGGAAGATGAGATAATCAAATTACATGGCGACCAGAATCTCGAGATAGAACAGGAAGTGGCAAATCCAAATACTATTGAACCATTCACTGGGATGACGAATGCGGAACTTGCAGATCTGCATCATAAACAGAACGAAAGTATTTCAGGAGATCAACCTTAATCGAGGTTGTAGTTGAATAAAAATTCAATAACGGAGGCCTATTGTGCTAAAAATCAACGTAAAAATCCAATTAGTCATTTTTGCAATCATCGGTCTGGTAATTTTTAATGGTGAGAGTGATGCTTATGCCACTGTCACCTGCAGTTCTGCGCAAGTTGTGCTTGCGGGGCCTGCATTTGCAGCGACAAGCAAGGTAGCTGTAGTGCTGAAAAATACTTCTTCAGCCGCCATAGGCAATTGGGCAGTGAATACGACCAGGACGTTCTACTTGCATGACAGTATTCTTGACAGGGGCTTGGCTACCTTATTGACAGCAAAAGCAATCCAGCACGATGTGTGGGTAAGTTTGGTAAATTATACGGCTGGTTCGTTAATTACTGTTGTGTATGTGAAGTAGTACCGTTGAAAGAGCGATGTCCAAGTAGAACGGAAAAGATTGTCTGTGTTATCTTTAGCACAGCGATTTTGCCATTGATATGGATCGTGGTTATCTGCAGGTCAAGTCAATCTTAATTCAGTTTCAGCCGGGCAGCCAAAGAATGATTTCATCCTTGATGCAGGCTGATCAAAATGATGATTGAAGACCGCATTGCCATTGAGAAAGTTGATATCACAAGGCTTGTCGTCGATGCTATTGTCAATGCCGCGAATTCTTCGTTGCTGGGGGGTGGCGGAGTGGATGGCGCCATCCATCGCGCCGCTGGCAGGGCTTTGTTGGATGAATGTGCCGGACTCGGTGGCTGCGCGACGGGATCGGCAAAGATTACCGCAGGCTACAACCTGCCGGCGAAGTATGTCATTCATACCGTCGGGCCGATTTGGCGGGGGGGGCAGGCTCAGGAAAGTGCATTGCTTGCCTCTTGCTATAGGGAAAGCTTGAAGATTGCCGAGGAAAAAGGTCTGATGACGGTCGCCTTTCCCGCTATCAGCTGTGGGGTGTATGGTTTCCCGATCCCCGAAGCCTGCACCATTGCGATGAACACGGTGTATTCTTATCTGTTGACTGCACCTTCTCTGCGAAAGATAATCTTTGCTTGTTTTAACGATTTGGTCAAGAAAGAGTTGGAAAGAGCCTTGAGGGAACGGGTAGCGGATACGATTCGATAAATATCGGATTTTTGGTGGCAGATATCAATTGCGTCGAAAACGGTATTAGCTGCTCAATTATGTTGAAGATTACCTGCGCTGCTGGTATCTAAATGACCCAAGCGGAGAAGTGCCGGAGTGGTTGAACGGGACGGTCTCGAAAACCGTTGTGGGGGTGACTCCACCCAGGGTTCGAATCCCTGCTTCTCCGCCACAATTTTTTGTTGATGATTGCAACAATATATACTGTCGGATATATTGCGTATTTCGCATAACTGGACCTGGGATAGAGGTTCCGTCATGTAAATTTCTGGTTGCCACGAACAGATCTCATCTATTCTATCATTTGTTGATAGCAATGAACATGCCAATACCTGCTTTTCAATCCGCCTTCAATATGTAATATTTACCAATTGAATTGATGTTATTATCCATGGAGATATCAAAATGCTGAGAAGGAAGATTATTAGGGTTATAACTCATACGGTTAGTTTCATCACGTTGGTAACCATTTCTGTTTTTATGAACGCTACTGCTGGATATGCGTGGAATATCATAACGATAGATTCAGAAACCCATAATGATAATACAAATCTTGCCCTAGGTTCGTATTCTGATGATGGTGCTTGGAAGTGGAGATACTGGCCAACCTGTAACAACACTGGATATCGCTATACATCCGTGGAGGTAAATCCGCTGCGCCATGGTATCGCATTTTGGAGAGTGCAAATTCCAAAAACGGGCTTTTACAAGATTGAGACGAGTTATTTCGCCACTGAGAACAGAACCTCCGACGCAGATTATGCCGTTTATGTTAACACCACTACCACCGCCGCAACAAACAAAACAGCTAAACCAGTATTTGCGACAGTAATTAACCAAATAGGCAATGATGTTACATGGAAAACGCTTGGGACGTACTGTCTTAAAAAGAACGATATTTCTATGATTGTTCTGGATAATAATGATGATAGTGGATCCGCATCAACCGATGCTGGTCGGTGGACGTATATGGGTGAGGAGTATAGTTCAAAAATTTGTGGTGGTGAGTCTAAAATCGTTCCTATAGTCGACATGCTCTTACGTGACTAAAGTGTAGTACTTTGTGTTTCAATCAGTTCTCTCATGATCACCGGTTTTATTTCGTAAACACGACGTTGGAAATCAAGCAACCAGGACTGCTTACTAACTATTACTGAAGTCTTGAGGCGCACAATATCCTCGGCCCTCAACGAGGAGGCGGAGTGGCCTCAACCAAAGCATTATGTAATCCTTCATAATATTGCTCTCGAGGAATTAAGGGTCATGACGGTGTTCTTCAACTGAAATTTGGGGAGAGATCGTTGTATTTTGGGTTCCACCAACTACGAACCCGAACATCGCGTAAAATCTTTTGCAGTCTAATGCGGGCGCGATCGGCAGTGACCTGACTTTTCCTTGCGCCACGTTGTCAACAACATCGAGGGCTTATCCTGCACAATGCAACGGGTGGCAAACTACTATGGCAAATCATAGGCAATCGAGTCTTATCGTCTATACGAACGTCTGAATATCTCATCAATTCGACCTTTCCTCTCCTGTCATTTCATTCACTATGAGGAAACTCCAGTGGCAAAGTACGAGTTGCATCGCCACAACCCGAAATGACAGGACACCGCATCTCCTGCATTTTTACCCACCAACAGTTTTCTTCTAACCTGCAT
>JROS01000062.1:0-14359 GCA_000769715.1 Desulfobulbus sp. Tol-SR | reverse complement strand
TACCGTCATGCTCTTCAAAAACCTGGCCAGGCAGACGGCAGATTGATTTTCGAAGACGTCCGAAATTTCCTTGAACCCGCTGTCAATCAATGTCAGCGAATTTTTTATTGTCTGGTGAGAGCGGGGAGATATTTTGGCATTCGTCCCCTCTTGTTGTAAGATGTGGGGACTATCTCAAGTACAGCTGTCAGGGACAATACAATAAAGGTGAGGGACATGAAAATCGGATCAATATCGGCGTTGATTATTTCTCTGGTGTTAGGCCTTGGCGGCTGCGGTGGTGATCAATCAGCGGTCGAGGGGAAACTGGTAGACTGGGATGGCAAACCGGTTGCAGGAGTGAAGATCACAGCCTCGCAGGTACAACCTCTGAAAGGCTACGCCCAGATTGAAACGGTGACCAAGGCGGATGGCACCTTCCGGTTGAACGGATTATACCCCTCGTCAAAATATGTGCTCAAGCCGCAATCAGACAAGTGGACCAGCAAGACAGCGGCAGAGGTGGATAGTGCCCCTTTGGGTGAGACGGCGCTCCTGACCGAACCCATCAAGATCACCGAGGCGTTTTTAATCGACGGTGGTATACCGGTGGTGGACCTTTCCACCGGCGCCACACGGTTTACGGTTTCTGCGGAAGGAGTGATCGCAGATGCTACTACCGGTCTCGAGTGGGTCATCGGGCCGGACCAGGACACCAACTATTCCCAGGCCGAGCAGTGGGTAGCCGGTTCCAGCGTTGCCGGCGGCGGTTGGCGCCTGCCGACCCGTGAGGAATTGAAAGGCCTGTATCAGCCGGATACCGGCGAGCGCAACATGCCTCCTGCGTTCAAGACGAGCGGGTGGTTGTTATGGGCGGAATCACGCGACGCATCGTCGGCGTGGTCGTTCAATTTCAACAGTGGTGTCGAGTACTGGTACTACCGTGATTCTGCCGAAGCGAATCGGGTATTCGGTGTGCGCACGCGTTCAAAGCCATGACGGTCAATCGATAGGCGTCTGGCATCGTCGGTGCGGATGCCGTTCCCGCTGTCCTGTCCCATGAAGCCGGTCGAAGGATGGTGGCGGACGCCGTTGCCGCGGGGAGGAATCCGGAGAGGAGATGGTGCGGGTCTGCACCCCTCACGATATGACCGATTATCCTGCAGGACCGAAAACGGGGATGACGTAGAGCAGGATGGCGAGGAAATGAAAGATACTGCCGGTCAGTACAAAGAGATGCCAGATAGCGTGATTGTAAGGCAGCCGTTTCCAAAGATAGAAGACTACGCCGCCGGTATAGGCCAGCCCGCCGGCGAGCAGCAGTTGGAGGCCGCCGCTGCTGACACTGTCCAGCATCGGTTTGATGGCGGCGATTACCGCCCACCCCATGATCACATAGAGGGCGATCAGTCCGGCACGGAATCGCCGCAGGCGGGTAATTTCGATGATGATCCCCATTACGGCGAGGCCCCAGATGACGCCGAACAGCGTCCATCCCCAGGGGCCGCGCAGGCTGACCAGGGTAAATGGTGTATAGGTGCCGGCGATGAGCACCAGGATCGCGGCGTGGTCGAGGATGCGCAGAACGGACTTGGCCGCCGGCCGCTGCACGACATGGTACAGCGTCGAGGCGGCATAAAGGAGGATCAGGGCGGTGCCGAAGATTGAACAGCTGACGATATGCCAGGCGTTGCCGTACCGGCTGGCAAAGGCGATCAGCAAGGCAAGGCCGCCGATGGACAGGACCGTGCCGAGACCGTGGGTGATGCTGTTGGCGATTTCTTCACCCCTGCTGTAGCGGGCGGCTGGATGCGTGGTGGGTGTCATATGTGAGGTGCTTCTGCAATTCCGAAGGGTCGTCTGCGATGCCGGTATCTGATACTGTAGTCAATTTCGATCGCTTTGTCGATCTTCATTAGATCGCCGCCGGTCCTTCATCAATCTGCTTATAATGGTATTTCATATAGATATAGGCTACGATCGGGCATGGACCGACCGATGGCTGACCTCAGCCCTTCACCCTCATCGCCTGCCGCAACAGCACGATACAGCAAACTGCCGACAGGTGTACGCTGGCCAGGATCGTCAGGATGCTCGGGTTGTGGCGGCGGTCGTTCCGCATCCCCTTCCCCATAGTGAGATGCCCGGATTCGCGATGTTCCATGCGGGACAGGGCTTGGGCCGGACATCCGGTTCAGTTCGTCGTTGCGGTATCGCGTGTCAGGCCCACCTTTTTCTTCATGTCGGGGAACGGACCGATCCCCTGGGCATGAACCTTCTCGATAAGGTGTTCGGGATTGTGGGAGAAGGTTTGGTTGATCGATTTATCCGGATCGAGGCAGTCGGGAAAGGTGGAGATCAGGTTCTCATGACTCCAGCGCGTCAGGTAATAGATGACCAGTTCCGGCAGCCGGGTGAAAATGGTCTCGTTGGGTTTCGGGTCGACAAACGAGGATTGCTGCAGTCTTCTGCTCGACAGGGTCTGTGGTTTGTAAAAGCTGTCAAGAAACATCAGCTCCGGCGGCATGCTGGCCTTCAGGCCGATTCGTCTGAGAACCTTGAGGAGGACATCGAGGCTTTTTTTGCCGCCTTTTGCCAGCCAGTAGGGGACATAGATCTCCCTGGGCTGGTTAAGTTGCAGGTACGATTTGATGGTCAGGATCAGGGTGGCCAGTTCCACCGGGTTCTTGTCGACGAAGTTGTAGGTCCTGCCGCTGAACTCGGCACGATTGGCCAGGACATGGTGGATGAAGAACGGCAGTTTCCGGGCATTGCTGTACGAATGGAAGGTGTGCCTTTTGGTGAACAGCACCGGCATCGATTCGTCGGCAATGGAGAAGAACATCCGGTGGAACCCCTGGATCTTGTGGTCATGGGCGCCGTACACGATCGCCAGGCGGATGCAGGTGTAATCCAGTCCTTCCTCTGCCGCCATGCGCCGCAGAGTCAACTCGGCCATGAGTTTTGATTTGGCGTAGTTGCTCAGCTGGGGTGTAAGCGGCAGGGTGTCCTCTTCCCGCAGGTCTTCGCCGGCCGGCATGGTCGCGGAGGAACTGATATGGATGTAGGGAATGTTGAGCGCGTTCGCCGCCCTGGCAAGGTTGACGGGACCGAGATAGTTGACCTCGTATGCCAGTTGACCGTCCGAACCGAGGCTGGCCATGGCTGCGTTGATGACGAAGTCGGGATTCACGTCAGTCAGGTAATGGCGGATATCCTTTTCCTCGCGGATGGACAGCTTCTTGCTGCTCGGTGCGCGGATATCGACCGTATCGGAATATCTGGTCTTGTAGAAATTGACGATGGTGCCGCCGATAAGACCGGAACCACCGATCAGGATGCCGATTTTTTTTGTACCCATCTGTGTATTCCCCGCTTCGATTTGCACTGAATGGTTGCATTGCCAGGTCCACCTTTCAGGAAGAGCAGCAAACTGCAACAATGACTATCCCGCAGCAGTGGCAACAATGGTGTCATCCCCGGCCGGCACCGGTCCAAGCCCACACCTGGCGATGCTCTTGCCTTTCTTGAAGAGGAGTTGCGCTGTGTCGGTGGCGCCGAGTCCTTTCCCCCACATGCATTCCTGCCACGTCAGGGTTCGTCCGCCTTCGTCTGCTCATCGTCATTCGGCAGAGGCTGTATGGAGTATTTCAGTGTTTTATTATACAGTTTCAAATCGACTATGCGAAAAAGAAATAGAATAAAGGGTGATAAAATGCCGCTCCGGCGGATATTCACAGATGAGCCGGCCGCGATGCCGCTTTCGTGATGGCACGAGGTCT
The DNA here is from genome assembly GCA_000769715.1 of Desulfobulbus sp. Tol-SR. Classification (GTDB taxonomy): domain Bacteria; phylum Desulfobacterota; class Desulfobulbia; order Desulfobulbales; family Desulfocapsaceae; genus Desulfoprunum. The sequence goes on along the minus strand of JROS01000062.1, from coordinate 10,598 downwards.
TCTTGATTTTTGATCGAGGATGGTGACTTTTTTATGATGATACCCGATTGGAGGTTGCGGTAGAACCGGCGGAAGGCCGGGATCGCACGTTTTCCAAGCCATTTTCGCCGTTGGTTCCGGCGGCAGGGCGGTGCGGTCCGTCGCCGCACGAAGCGCATCGTGAGGGAGAGGAGGCATGTATCTTGCAAAAATCCGCCAGGGACAGGAGATGCGGTACCTGCTCCGTAAGTCCATCTTCGATCGGGACCTGGGCCGCTATCTGTTTCGCCAGGTCTATGATCTGGGTCCGCGACCGGGGGACTTCATCCATCACGGCGAGTACCGGCTGCCGTTCTTCGATGAAGGGTTGGAAGAGGCGGTCGCCCGAGCCGTGGGAAACAGCAATGTGGCTGGTCTGCTGGAAGAACTGCTGTGGGAATTTTTGACCAGCGAGGAGCGGGAACAGCTGGCCCGTACTCGCCGGCGCCAGCCTGTCAAGCTGATGCCCTTCACCCCGGAGGACGAGGAGAGACTGCGGCGGGAAATCCATCTGTTCGATCGCCGGCGGCTCTATTATCTCCGTTACGGGGCAGTGGATCAGAGCCGCATTCATCGTCTGCACAAGAAACTGTGCCGTCCATTGTTTGGCCAGTGCCGGGACGAAAGGGAATATTATATCGCGGAGCAGGAAAAGGTCCTTCATCCTGCCGAGTACCGCACCTATGTCTTCGCCATTTTTGACCTCCAGCGGTTCTTCGGCGAGTCCTTCGCCCGATACATGCCGGAGGCCCTGGACCAGGAGCTGATGGCCGACCGCCTGGTCGAGGAGATATGCCGGTTGAATGGCGATGATGGATTCTGGGAGGAGGTTGAGGGGCAGGGAAGTCTTCGTCCGCACCTGCAGCGCTATCTGGTGATGTTCTTTGATTACGGTTATCCGCCAAGGTCGTTCACATATGATTTCACCCGGGATTTCATCAACCGGCACCGGCAGTTCCGCTGGCCCGAGTGGAAGCCGGATGATGCGACGGAAGTCAATGCCATCTTCGGCCGGACCCTCGAGGAGCTGCGGTCGATGTCGAAACGGGAACTGGCCCGCCTCTTCCGCAAGCGGGCCAAGGAGACGCATCCCGATGCGGGCGGTGATCACGAGCGCTTCGTCCGGCTCAACGAGGTGTATGAACGGGTCAAAAAGCGGTTGGGTTAATGAAGTCGCCAGGCGGGTGGGAACAGCAATCCGCGGTCACCATGACAGCGTCCGAATAGAGCGTAAACAGGTCTGAAATCATACTGGAGGCCAGCAGGATATCGGTCTATTCGCGGGCCGGTATCTCATGGCGGATGTTCCGGGTTGGCATATCCGATCCTCGTGGTCCAATGAAAGTCCATGGTCTGAATCGTTGATCGATGCCGGCGTTTGCCTCGACGGAGAAAGTCCGCCGGCTGGGATTGACGTCGGTGCATCAAATGACATTGATTGTGCTGATAGCACCGATATACAATGGAATATTCTAGTTATCCGGTTGGTCGCCACCGTCTGGCGAAGGGATTTTCCGGCCGGACCCACGAGGTCGGCAGCGATGGACATGGCCTGAATCGTGACCGTTCCTGCCGCTTCAGCGCGGGATTCCAGCAATGTCATGGTTTACGTAATACGTTTTGTGGAACTACGGGGCAAATCTTGATGATGAGGTCAAGCAGTGGCGATAATATCCAGACTGTGGTAACCGTTTCATCGTTCTAACACATGCAAATTCCATGATAAAGAATTTTCATAAGGAATTTAATGGTCCCTGGCGGTTCATCGGGGAAAGAAAAAATTGGAGGAAGAAAATCTGAATATAAGTTGACTTAAACGTAAGGGTAAGATATAGGGAAAAAAATGCGGACGGATTCTTCGGCATTGTTGTGAGGGCAGTAGTCTCAGAGCGTCATTTTCTTTATGGGGAAAAGCCATGGACCTTCTCTCGTATCAATCTATTCCCGTGATTCTCAGGGAAAACGCAGTTAAATTCGGCGATAAAACCGCCATCTCCTTCAAGAAGAATGGCGTTTACACCTCTCTGACCTATGCCCAGTTCTACGAACGGGTACTGCTTCTTGCCCGCGGGCTCGGCAAGGCAGGAGTGAAACGGGGCGACAAGGTGGCGATCTTTTCGGAAAACCGCCTCGGCTGGGCCATCTCCGATTTCGGCATCCAGAGCGCCGGGGCGATCACCGTCCCGATCTACGCCACCAACACCGGCAAGCAGGCGGCCTATGTCATCACTCACAGCGAGGCCAAGGTGGTCTTCGTCTCCACCAAGGCGCAATACGAGAAGCTGCTGTCGGTACGGGAGAAGATACCCAACGTCGAATTGATCGTCTCCTACGAGCGGTACATCGGGGACCGCACCTTCCCCGCCTTCACCCAGAATCAGCTGTCCGAGATCGAGGCGCCGCTGACCCGGGCAGAGCGGGATCGGATCGAACAGCAGATCGATGCCATCCGTCAGGACGACATCATCACCATCATCTACACCTCGGGGACGACCGGGGTTCCGAAGGGGGTTCTCCTGACCCAACGGAATTTTCTGTGTGACTGCGACTACGGGATGCGCCAACTCGGTGGTCTGGGCAGCAATGAGACCTTCCTCAGCTTCCTGCCCCTCAGCCATGTCCTGGAACGGACCGCCGGCTATTACGCCGCCCTGTTGAGCGGTAACCATATTGCCTTTGCCGAGGACGTCAAAAAGGTCATGGAGAACATGGTGGAGATCCGGCCGACGGCGATGGTCAGCGTCCCACGCCTGTTCGAAAAGATCCACTCGCGCATCTACGACAGCGTCCACCAGGCGAGTCCGTTCAAACGCAACCTCTTCCACTACGCGATGAAGATCGGCAGCCGGTATGTCCAAACCAGATATATCGAGAAAAAACCGGTCGGCTTTCTCGGGCTGCAGTACCGCTTTTTCGACCGTCTGGTGTTCAGCAAGATCCGAGACCGGTTCGGCGGTCGCCTGCGGTTCTTTATCAGCGGCGGGGCCCCGCTCGACAAGTCGATCAATGAATTCATGTGGATCCTTGGCATGCCGATCTTTCAAGGCTACGGCCTGACTGAGACCAGCCCGGCGGTCACTCTCTGTTCCATGGATCACATCCGTTTCGATTCGGTCGGCAAGCCGCTCCACCAGGTCGAACTCAAACTGGCCGAGGACGGCGAGCTGCTGATCAAGGGGCCGATGGTCATGCAGGGCTATTACAAGAACGACGAGGCGACGAAGGAAACCTTCGAGGACGGCTGGCTGAAAACCGGTGATATCGCCACGATCGACGCCGACGGATTCGTCTATATCGTCGATCGCAAAAAGGAGCTGATCGTCACCGCCGGCGGCAAGAACATCGCCCCCCAGCCGATCGAGAACGATCTGCGGCTCGACAAGTACATCTCCCAGGCCATCGTCTTCGGCGATCGCCGGCCATATGTGGTGGCAGTCCTGACCCCCGATATCGAGCGGCTTCTCGATTTCGCCAAGGAGAAGAAGATCCAGTATCTCGATATCGATGAACTGGTCAACAACGACAAGGTCAAGCAGCTCTTCAGCGCCCGGGTCGAGGCGATCAACAAGCAGTATCCGCCGTATAAGACGATCAAGCACTTCGCCCTGGTCGCCCGGGACTTCTCGATCGAAGGCGGGGAACTGACGCCGACGTTGAAGCTCAAGCGCAAGGAGATCTTGAAAAAATACGCGGACATTGTTGAGGAACTGTACGCAAAGAATGAGAATGTTCTCGTTTTTCACCCGAAATCAACACATGGAGAAGAACAATGAGGCAGATAAATAGAGCAGCGGTGCTGGGCGCCGGCGTCATGGGCGCCACCATTGCCGCCCATCTGGCCAATGCGGGAGTCGAGGTCCTGATGCTCGACATCGTCCCCAGGGAACTGAACGAGCAGGAGGCGGCCAAAGGGCTGACCCTGGAGAGCCCGGCGGTCCGCAACCGCATCGCCGAGGGCGGCCTCCAGGGATTGATCAAGATGAAACCGGCGCCGTTCTACCTGCCGGAATACATCAACCTGATCCAGGTCGGCAACCTCGAGGATGACCTGGCCAAGTTGGCGACCTGCGACTGGATCGTCGAGGTGGTGGTCGAGTACATGCCGATCAAGCTCGAGCTGCTGAAGAAGATCGCCCCGCACATCTCCGCCACCGCGGTCCTCAGCACCAACACCAGCGGCCTGTCGGTCAACGAGATGGCCCAGGTCCTGCCCGATGACCTCAAACGGCGTTTCCTGGTCACCCATTTCTTCAATCCGCCGCGCTATATGCGGCTGATGGAGATTGTGCCCTGCCGGGAGACCGACCCCGAGGTGGTCAAGGACATGGCCGAATTCCTCAGCAACCGGACCGGCAAGGGCATTGTCTACGGCAAGGATACGGTCAACTTCATCGCCAACCGCATCGGGGTCTATGCGATTTACAAGGGCATCGAGCACATGATGGATCTCGGCATGACCGTCGAGGAGGTTGATTCGATGGCCGGCCCGGTCACTGCCCGGCCGAAGAGCGCCGCCTTCCGTACCGCCGACCTGGTCGGACTCGATACCCTGGCCCATGTCGGCACCAATTCCTACAATCTGCTGCCCGACGACGAGGAACGCGAGGTCTTCAAGCTGCCGCCGTTCATGGCCAAGATGATCGAGAACAAACAGCTCGGCAACAAGACCAGGCAGGGCTTCTACACCAAGAAGACCGTCAACGGCCGCAAGGAGATCCTCTATTTCGATTACACCACCGGCGAATACAGGCCGATCACCAAGCCCAAGTATCCCTCGGCCGCGCTGGTCAAGCAGATCGACGATCCGGGCCAGAAGATCAAAGCCGTCCTCGGGGCCAGGGATACCGGGGCCGAATTCGCCTGGCGCAGCATCCGTGACACCCTGATCTACGCGGTCAACCGGATTCCCGAAATCGCCGATGATGTGGTCAACGTCGACAACGCGATGAAATGGGGTTTCAACTGGGAGATCGGGCCGTTCGAGATGTTCGACGCCATCGGCGTCAAATCGTTCGTCAAGCGGGCCGAGGCCGACGGCGTCAATGTCCCGGAGAAGCTGAAGAAGGTCGAGTCGTTCTATCGCTATGGCGAATCGGGGCGCAGGGAATTCTATGACTTTGCCGCCGAGGGCTATCTGCCGGTGCCGGTAAAACCGGGCCAGATCCGTCTGGAAATCCTCAGGAAGGCCGGCAGGGTGGTCGAGAAGACCGCCAGCTGCTCGGTCCTCGATCTCGGCGACGGCGTCTTCGGCTTCGAGTTCCACTCGAAGATGAACGCCATCACCGGCGACATCCTGGCCATGACCCACAAGGCGATCGGACGGGCCGAACAGGAGGGGGTCGGCCTGGTCATCGCCAACCATGGCGCCAACTTCTCGGTCGGGGCCAACCTGATGATGCTGGCCGTCGCCATTGCTGAAGGGGCCTACGACGACATCAACATGACCATTCGCTCCTTCCAGAAGGCGACGATGGCGGTCAAGTACGCCAAGGTGCCGGTGGTCGCGGCACCGTTCAACATGGCCCTGGGCGGCGGCTGCGAGTTCTGCCTCCATGCCGATGCCGTCAACGCCTACGCCGAGACCTATATGGGGCTGGTCGAAATCGGTGTCGGTCTGCTGCCGGCCGGCGGCGGCACCAAGGAGATGTGTCTGCGGGCGGTGGAGTTGGGGCAGCAGTTCAAAACCGACCCCCAGCCGTTCATAATCAAATATTTCGAGCAGATCGCGACGGCCAAGGTCTCCATGGGGGCCCCCGAGTTGTTCAATATGGGCTATCTGCGGCGGGGCGACAGCATCACCATGGATATCGACCAGCTGATCGCCGACGCCAAACAGAAGGTCCTGGCCCTGGCGGTCAACTACCGGCCAAAGCGGCCGGTCGAGAATATCCCGGCCCCCGGCCGCGGCATCGCCGCCAGCATCAAGAGCCAGCTGTGGAACATGATGATGGGCAAATTCATCACCGAATACGAGCTGGAGATGGGAACCCTGATCGGCCAGATCATCTGCGGCGGCGACGTCACTGCCGGCACCCTGATCACAGAAGACTACCTGCTGCAACTGGAACGGGAAGGCTTCCTCAAGCTCTGCGGCAACAAGAAGACCGTCGAACGGATCCAGCACATGCTGAAGAAGGGCAAGGCCCTCAGGAACTGATTGAGCCGATAACGCATTCCCATAGAGAGGATCAACATGAAGAAAGCATATATTCTGGCAAGTTACAGGACTCCTGGCTGCCGCGCCAACAAAGGCAAATTCAAGGACATGCGGCCTGACGATCTCGCCGCGCTGGCAATCAAGGGGCTGGTCGACCGGACCGGCATTGATCCGGCCACCGTGGATGATGTGTACATCGGTTGTGCCTTCCCCGAGGCCGAGCAGGGAATGAACCTCGGCCGGATCGCGGCGATGAAGGCCGGCCTGCCGGTCGAAGTGCCGGGGCAGACCATCAACCGCTTCTGCTCCTCCGGGCTGCAGACCATCGCCATGGCGGCGGAGCGGGTCATGCTCGGCTTTGCCGACTGCATCATCGCCGGCGGCGCCGAATCGATGTCCAGCGTCCCGATGGGCGGCTTGAAATACGCCGCCAATCCGGGGATGATGGTCGATTGGCCCGAGTCGTATTCATCGATGGGGGTGACCGCTGAACTGGTGGCCGAACAGTATGGCATCGACCGGGCGATGATGGACACCTTCGCTGCCGCCAGCCACCGCAAGGCCGCCGCGGCCATTGCCGAGGGTCGGTTCACCGACGAGATCATCCCGGTGGAGATCGAAAAAGAGTCCCTGGTCGGGGGGAAGATCAAGCGGGTCAAGGAACTGGTCTCCGTCGACGACGGTGTCCGCCCCGGCACCACGGTCGAGACCCTGGCCAAACTGCGGCCGGTGTTCAAGATCGACGGTCCGGTGACTGCCGGTAACTCGTCGCAGACCACCGACGGCGCGGCCTTTACGCTGGTGGTGTCGGAGGAGTATCTGCAACGGATCGGCAGGGATCCGATGGCCCGTTTTATCGCCTTTGCAGTCAAGGGCGTGCCGCCCGAAGTCATGGGCATCGGCCCGATCGCCGCCATTCCGGCAGCGCTGAAGCTGGCCGGCATGAAGCTGGAGGATATCGGCCTGTTCGAGCTCAACGAGGCCTTTGCCGCCCAGGCCCTGGCCTGCATCAATACATTGGGTATCAATACCGAGATCACCAACGTCAACGGCGGGGCCATCGCCTTGGGTCACCCCTTGGGCTGCACCGGCGCCAAATTGACGGCGACCCTGCTGCATGAGATGGGACGGCGCAAGGCCCAATACGGAATAGTTTCGATGTGTATCGGCGGCGGCATGGGTGCGGCCGGAATCTTCGAGAGATTATAAAACCATTTTTACAGGAGTTACCACCATGGCGGCAAATATAGCAAAAGGCGGCGAATATCTGATCGCCGAAACGGACTGCACCGAGGTCTTCACCCCCGAGGATTTCACCGACGAGCAGCGCTCGATGGCTGAGACGACTGAGCAGTTCGTGGCCAACGAGATCATGCCCAACATCGATGAGATCGAGCACCAGAACTTCGATCTCGTCGTCGAGAAGATGAAAAAATGCGGCGAACTCGGCCTGCTGATGATGGATGCGCCGGAAGAGTTCGGCGGGCTCGAGCTCGATAAGGCCTCGACCATGCTTGTCGCTGAAAAAATCTCCTATGCCGGCTCGTTTTCGGTCGCCTTTTCAGCCCATACCGGTATCGGCACCCTGCCGCTGATCTACTACGGCACTCCGGCCCAGAAGGAAAAATACCTGAACAAGATTATCAGCGGCGAGTGGTGTGCCGCCTACTGTCTGACCGAACCGGGTTCGGGCAGCGACGCCCTCGGCGCCCAGGCCACCGCGGTCCTGTCGGCGGACGGCAAACATTATATCCTCAACGGCACCAAGCAGTTCATCACCAACGGCGGCTTCGCCAACCTGTACACGATCTTCGCCAAGATCGACAAGGAGCACTTCACCGCCTTCCTGGTGGAGAAGAGCTTCCCCGGCCTGGTCGTCGGGGCGGAAGAGAAGAAGCTGGGCATCAAGGGATCGTCGACCACCCAGATTATCCTCGACAACTGCCAGGTGCCGGTGGAAAACCTGCTCGGCGAGATCGGCAAGGGCCATAAGATCGCCTTCAACGTCCTCAACGTCGGCCGCTTCAAACTTGGCGCCGCAGTCACCGGTGCGGCCAAGATGGCCCTTGGGGTCGGCATCAAGTATGCCAACGAGCGGACCCAGTTCAAGCGCCGGATCAGCAGCTTCGGCGCCATCGCCGAGAAGATCGCCGATCTCAACGTCGACATCTTTGCCGCCGAATCATTGGTCTATCGCCTGGCCGGACTGCTCGACCGGAAGCTCGAGACCATCGAGAAGGGGGGAGCGAACTATTACGACGAGTACCAGAAGGGCATCGAGGAGTATGCCTCCGAGTGCGGCATCGCCAAGGTCTTCTGCAGCGAGGTCCTGGCCAAGACCGTCGACGAGGTCGTGCAGATCCACGGCGGCTATGGTTTCGTCAGCGACTACCCGGCCGAGCGCTTCTACCGCGACGAGCGGATCAACCGGATCTTCGAGGGCACCAACGAGATCAACCGGCTGCTGATCCCCGGCATGATCCTGCGCAAGGCGATGAAGGGTGAGCTGCCGCTGCAGGCCCATGCGATGAAGGCCTTCGAGTCGCTGATGACCCCGAGTTTCGAGGAGATCGACGAGGACCAGCTTTTCGCCCGGGAAAAGGCGCTGCTGAACAATCTCAAAACCCTGTTCCTGATCCTGTCCGGCATCGGGGTCCAGAAGTATATGGACAAGATCGCCGACGAGCAGGAGATCCTGATCGCCGCCGCCGACATCGCGATCCAGATCTTCGCCCTCGAGAGCGCGGTCCTGCGGGCCGAGAAGATTTATGCCGCATCGACCGGCCGCAAGCAGGAGCTGCTGCAGGCGGCGGTCAAGGCCTTCGCCTTCCAGGCCACCGAAGTGGTGGGCACGGCAGCGAAGAAGGGCGCCTTCTACATCGAAGAGGGCGACACCCTGACCATGGTTCTCTCCGGCATCCGGCGGTTTGCCAAGTATGACGCCACCGGGCTGCTCGCCGCCAAACGGACCTTGGCCAAGGCCGCCTGTGAGGACGAAAAGTACCTTTTCTAGTTTTTGAAAATATGCTCGTCATGGTATTCATCAAGCATCTTTCGTAAAATGGGCTTGTCCCGCTTGTCGGGACAAGCCCCTGCAAGCAGCCCGGGTACCGGTTACTCCTCCACGCGCCGGTCCCGGGCTGTCTTCAGGAATCAGCTCGTACCGCAGTTTCAGCAGCAGGCATCGATGCAGATCATCCAGCACACCATCAACACGCCCTATATGGTCGGGCCGGTCCATTGCTATACCGCAGTACTGGGTGGCGAGCTGGTTCTGTTTGATACCGGCCCTCCCACCGAGGAGGGCCGGCGCTATCTCCAGATGCATATCGACCTCGATCGCCTGCGGCACGTCATCGTCACCCACTGCCACATCGATCACTACGGCCAGTCGTTCTGGCTCTCGGAACAGACCAAGGCGACGATCTATCTGCCCTATCGCGACAGCCTGAAGGTCAGCCACGACAAGCGGCGGATGGAGCGGATGAACGATCTGCTTATGGAAAAGGGCTTCAGTGCGGATTATATCGAGTCGTTGCGGCAATTGTTGCAGCGTAGCGTCCTGTTCCCGCCCTTCCCCGAAAACCATCTGATCGCCGAGCGGGATCTGCCGGAGCATCTCGGCATACAGGTCCTGAGCTGTCCGGGCCATTCGCAGAGCGATCTGGTCTATGTCGGCGACGAGTGGGCGGTCACCGGCGATACGTTGCTGCGCGGCATCTTCCAGTCGCCGCTGCTCGACGTCGATCTTCAGGCCGGCGGTCGCTTCCGAAACTACGAGGCCTACTGCGCAACGCTGCTGAAGCTGGCCGACCTCCGGGGCAAGCGGATCCTGCCGGGGCATCGGCACACGGTCGAGAGCGTCGATGCCATCATCCGCTTCTATGTCGTCAAGATGCTGCAGCGGGTCGAGCAACTGCGGCCCTACCGCCGTGAAGACAACATCGCCGAGATCATTCATCGACTTTTCGGGGGGACGATGACCGAGGTGCTCCATATCTACCTCAAGGCCTCGGAAATCGTATTCATGAAGGATTTTCTCGAACAGCCGGATCAGCTGAGGGGATCGCTCGAAGCGATCGGCCTGTTCGATGACGTGGCCGAGCACTTCTGCCGTGCCGTCGGCCTGTAAGGAGAAACACATGTCCGATTCCCTGTTCACGCCGATCGCCATCGGCGGCCTTACCATCAAGAACCGCATCCTCATGCCGGCCATGCATATGAATATGTGCCGGAATTTCCAGGTCAGCGACCGGCTCATCCGCTTCTACCGCGAACGGGCCGAAGGCGGCGCCGGGGCAATTATCGTCGGCTACGCCACTGTTGATGAATATTCGGGGGGGCCGGGCAATATCGGCTGTCACCACGATGACCACATCCCCGGCCTGATGCGGCTGGCGGCGGTAATCAAGGGGGGCGGGGC
>JROS01000061.1 GCA_000769715.1 Desulfobulbus sp. Tol-SR | reverse complement strand
GCAATTTTCTCAGCTGCCTGTGCGGCAGTGAAGACGGACATTGGCGACGTGTGCGCGGGCATGATTTTCTCAGCTGCCTGTGCGGCAGTGAAGATTGTGGCCCCGTTCAGGATGTCCGCAAGCTTTTTCTCAGCTGCCTGTGCGGCAGTGAAGAGCATCACGGCCTACGGCGGGATTCTGGCTGTTTTCTCAGCTGCCTGTGCGGCAGTGAAGTTGAAACTGAACAAGGCCAGGGAGGTTTTGCATTTCTCAGCTGCCTGTGCGGCAGTGAAGCTGGCGGACGCCAGGGGATGGGGCGTCTCCGTTTTCTCAGCTGCCTGTGCGGCAGTGAAGTCCACAAGCGACGAAACAGCGCAGGCGTTGAATTTCTCAGCTGCCTGTGCGGCAGTGAAGTTCTGGTTTTTCCTGCGCCGGGACGGGCTCACTTTCTCAGCTGCCTGTGCGGCAGTGAAGCCTCGCTTACTCGGGCCAACCGCTCAATGTTGTTTCTCAGCTGCCTGTGCGGCAGTGAAGTGTAGAGGACGCTCAGTATATTGCGGATGGCTTTTCTCAGCTGCCTGTGCGGCAGTGAAGGGAGAACGCGCCGCCCGGGGTCTTTTCCTGGTTTTCTCAGCTGCCTGTGCGGCAGTGAAGAATCTCTCGTACACCGCCGAACGGCTGTGCCATTTCTCAGCTGCCTGTGCGGCAGTGAAGGCGGCCACGCAACGGGCCATGGACCAGTTCCATTTCTCAGCTGCCTGTGCGGCAGTGAAGGTTGAAGATTCGTGCCCCTACGGCGTGTATGATTTCTCAGCTGCCTGTGCGGCAGTGAAGTTTGCGCTCCGCGCCGTCGGGTTTGAGCTCCTTTTTCTCAGCTGCCTGTGCGGCAGTGAAGCACAACACCCGAAACTGGTCTTCCCACTCGCATTTCTCAGCTGCCTGTGCGGCAGTGAAGTTTTTGCTGTTCTTCTGTTACCTTGTCCACTATTTCTCAGCTGCCTGTGCGGCAGTGAAGCGGGGTTGGATGAGGATGCGCCGCTGTTCGAGACCGCTGCACAATCCTAT
>JROS01000009.1 GCA_000769715.1 Desulfobulbus sp. Tol-SR | reverse complement strand
TGCCTATCTATTTGGTGGAGGCGGCGGGAGTCGAACCCGCGTCCGCAAATGCTCCCCTCCCGTATCTACATGCTTAGTTCCGTACTTTAATTTTCGCGCCGGGAACTCAGTCGGAACATAGATTTCCTGGTGCTATCCTGTGAATCTCATCGAGTGACAGACAGGCAACCGTCACCAGACCAGCCCGTTGAGTCGGCGCTCCGTACCGGTCTTACGGGCGAAGACCGGGGGAACGGCAGAGCAGGGTATTAAGCTGCTACTGCGTAGTTATAATCGTCGGCGATTATAAGTTTTTTCCATCGGTTTTACGAGCAGACAGAAGCTCGGCATGCAACGTAGAGCTTACACATCCCCGTCGAAGCCGTTTCGCCCCCTTCTTCGGGTGTAGAGGTTGGTAACAAGAACTCCCGATTTTATTTCGGATTATGGCGCATGGCCCGCTGAACTTCACGATCGCTCTGTTTCTCCTTGAGCGCATCCCGTTTGTCGTACTGCTTCTTGCCGCGCGCAAGACCCAGTTCGACCTTGGCCTTGCCCTTCTCATTAAAGTATATCTTCAAGGGGATCAAAGCAAGGCCCTTCTCCTTTAATTTTCCGATCAGCTTCCTGATTTCCCGCTTGTGGAGCAGCAGCTTCCGTACCCGCAGCGGCTCGTTGGGGTTGTGGGTGGCGAAGGTGTAAAACGATATGTGAACGTTGTACATCATGGCCTCGCCGCGATCGTTGATCTGGACATAGCCGTCCCGCATGTTCGCCTTGCCGGCCCGCAGCGATTTGACCTCCGGACCGGAGAGCACCATGCCGGCATCGTAGGTCGCCTCGATGTGGTAATCGTGATACGCCTTCTTGTTCTGGCAGACTACCTTCACAGCCATCTATTTATCCCTATCCTCTCGGTCCCCGATTGCTCACGTCTCCGCCGTAACCCGCAAGGCCTCTTCGACCGTCGTGATCCCAGCCTTTACCTTGCTCCAGGCGTCCTCGCGTAAGGTAGTCATTCCTTCGCGGATTGCAACTCGGCGCATCTCCAATGACGACTCCCCCTCTACCGTCATCTTCTTCAGCAGCGACGACATCGGGAAGATCTCGAAGATCGCACTCCGCCCCTTATAGCCGGTACCGCGGCATTCCCGGCACCCCTTGCCTCTCTTCAACTCGACCACACCGGTCTCCGATACCGGGAAGCCCATTTTCAGCAGGGCCTCGGATTTCATCTCAAAACTCTCGCTGCAGTCCGAACATATCCGTCGCACCAGCCGCTGGGCCATGCACCCGAGCAGGGTCGAGGCGATCATGAACGGCTGGAGGCCAAGATCGCGCAGACGGGTGATGGAGGAAACCGCATCGTTGGTGTGGAGCGTCGAGAAGACGAGATGACCGGTCATCGCCGCCTGAACGGCGTGCGCCGCCGTTTCCAAATCGCGGATCTCCCCGATCATGACGATATCCGGATCCTGCCGCAGGATATTGCGGAGAATGGTGGCGAAGGTGATATCGATCAAGGGCTGGACGGAGATCTGGTTAAACTCTTCGCAGACCATCTCCACCGGGTCCTCGACGGTGACGATATTGAGCTCAGGGGTTGAAACCTCCTTCAGGGTCGAATAGAGGGTGGTCGATTTGCCGCTGCCGGTCGGTCCGGTCACCAGGACGATACCATGCGGCGCCTCCATGAACGAGCGATAGACGGTCAGGTCGCGCTTTGAAAAACCGATCTGCCGGATATCCTGGAAGATCACATCGGGATCGAGAATTCGCAGGACCACCTTTTCGCCGAAGGATACCGGCACCGTCGACACCCGGATCTCCACGTCCTTCTCATGCCTCACACCGATCTTGATCCGGCCGTCCTGCGGCCGCCTCTTCTCGGCGATATCGAGACGGGCAAGAAATTTGATCCTCGAGGTGATCGCCGAATGGACCACTTTCGGCAGCCTGTAGATGGTATGCAAAGCCCCGTCGATACGGAACCGGACCACGCAGTTCGATCGTTTGGGTTCGATATGGATATCACTGGCCCGCTGCTCGAGAGCATAGTGAAAGATATGGTTGACGGCCTGCTTGATGTGCTGGTCGGAGGAGGCGATCTCCTTGGTCGAGGCGATCTTGACGTAGCGCTCGAGATTGCCGATATCGACCGAACCGCTGGCGGCGACGCCGAATTGGTCTTCGGCGGCACTGATGGATCGCTGAAAACCGAAGAATTCAGACAGGATCCGCTTGATATCCGACTTGGTGGCGATAAATGGCCGCACCGGCATCTGCACGACCTGCTCGATATCGGCCAGGACGGTCTGGCAGTCGGGATGATACACCGCAACCTCGAGGACGCCGTCCAGGATGTTGAATGGCAGGATCAGCTGCCGGATGGCGAAATTGCGCGGGATCTTCTTGGTGACGATCTCGATATCGAGATCGAGGGGGTCGAGTTTCTTGAACGGCAGCTTGCGATCGGCAGCCACCGCCCGCATGATCAATTCCTCGTCGACCGGCATCTTGCCCTCCTCCCTGACCGTGAGACCCAGAGAGACAATGATGTCGACCATATCCGGATAATTCCTGTCCACCCCGCCCTCATTGGTAAATTGCCGCAGGAGCTTCTGGCGCTGTTTACCTTTCCCCAGCAGGACAAGCTGGCGCTGATCGGACGTCAGCACCCGCCTCTGCTCAAGGATGTTGAGGAGGTCATCACTGTTCAAGAGATTCATGCATTTACCTTTTCAATCAACACATAGGGGTTGCGAATCCCCCACTATTCACTTTTGTCGGGTGTTTCGCAAGCATCTTCAGTCATATCGTCGAGTTCGGCATAATTGAATGGAACCCGCTTCCTCAGACACATCGCAATCCATTGATCAGGTTGAGCGGTTCCCTCCAGCCCGGTCGTCCGTACCAGGCCGGCGCTTGAGCGTCTCCTGATAGTTGTGACGGATAAACCGCTCGATCTGGGCCTGGTAATATTTCCGTTGTCCCGGATCGGCGATGATCGCCTGACGCTCGCTGGCAACCGCCTCCTCAACGAGATCATTGGCCCAATAGGCGGTGGCCAGGGTGTCGAAGATATACCCGCGCGGCTGGATAATCACGGCGCTGCGGGCCAGCGTCAACGCCCGTCCAGGATCCCGCAACGACGGATCGACGCTGGTCAGCAGCAGCCAGGCCAGGTTGTTCATGATCTCGGGGTTGGTTGGCTCCAGGGCCAGGGCCTGTTCGTAGGCCTCGAAGGCCTTGGCCTCCAACTGCCGGCTGACCATGAGGTCACCGAGCAGCCGTTTCCACAGGGCCTTTTCCGGCTCCTGGCGCGCCTTTTCGAGCAGCACGACCTCGGCGAAGCTCTCCTCATACTGACGGGCCAGCTGGGCCGTGGGAATCAGCTGGACCAGTCCGACCAGGGTCGCCAGAATGACAACATAGCCGATCAGGCTGTACCTGACCTTACGGTTGTGCCTCCCGATATTCTCCGGATCCTTCTCACTCTTTTCCAGACAGGCGATGCGCTCGCCGAGGCCGAAATGGTGCCAGCTCGGCTTGTCCCGGATATCACCGCTGAGGGCCGCAATCTTCTCGAAGGCCGAGATCAGGGCGTGGCTCGATCCCAGCACGGAAAAGACATGCAGATCCGCCTGGCGCTCGAAGTTACGGATGAAATATCCAAAGATATAACGAAAATAAATGATCATGACGATCAGCAGCGGGACCGCCCCGGCCAGGGTCAGGACAGTATCGGGGGATACCTGGCCTTTGGCCATCACCGAATAGAAAAATTCCCGCGACAGCAGCAGATAGATCAGCGGTTGGGCCAGGATGGCCGTTAAGACGCTGAAACCTCCGATCAGCAGGACATAGAGGAGGAGATGGCCTTTTTTGACGTGGCCGATCTCATGGGCCATGACCGCCTCGAGTTCCGCCAGGGACATGGTTTCGATGATGGCGGGGGTAAGCAGGACATACCTGAGTCCGGGAACGATGCCCATCACGCCGGCCGTCAGCGCCTGGCCTTCGAACAGCGGCCAGAGATACAACTCAGCCGAAAATTGCTGCCTGCTGCAGAAGCGGGTGAGATGCTCCTTCAACGGCCCCTCCGGGAGTTTTTCGCACCCCCAGAGGCGCCTGACGAGCGGTGGGAAAAAGAACATGACGAACAGCAGAAACACGGAAAAAAAGATGAGATCCCCCCATTGCGAGGCGAGGAGGGCATGCAGGGGCGGGGAGGGAACGAGGGCGGTGAGGTCATAGAGCAGCGACAGAACCACCCACGGCAGGACGATAGGCAGGTTGCTCTTGATATTGGAACCTATGAACACGGCGGCCGGGTAGCGACGGCCGAAGACCTTGCCGTAATTGATCCTGCCGATCCGCCACATCAGCGACAGATATGCCAGAAAGAGCGCGAGACCAAAAAAATTGACCATGGCCGGCAATCTGTTGCCGAACGAGAATACCGCCAGATAGTATTTGGCGTCACAGAGATAGAGGGTGGCGAGGAAGAAAAACAGGGCACCGATCATCAGCGTCCTCTCGGCCCTGAAATAACCGGCCGAAACGAAGGCGTCCTTCCTGGCGAAGATATATCTGCATAACCGGTCATACCCCGCAAGCAGCATGACGCAGACGATCGCGGCCAGCCATCCCGGCAACAACGGAGCTTCAGCGGCGGCATCCATGCTGAAGAGGAAAATCGCCACCAGAAAGATCAATAAATTTGTATAGATCAAAGGTATCCCTGGATGAATTTTTGATTCTCACCGATGCTGCAGTGATGGATGTGAAACCCGTTCGTGCTCCTGCATTCGTTACAATAGGACCACTTTCCTTTCTTACCATCTCTTTCAGGCAATTACAGGCTTCAAAGCATACCCCCCGGCGGAGATTTTCAGCTTTCCCTCATCTTTGACCTTTTTTTATTGACTTTTGCTACTCACTTTTTTTATATAATATGTTTCTTTACCATTGGGGCGCATAGCTCAGCTGGCTAGAGCCACCGGCTCATAACCGGTCGGTCGTAGGTTCGAATCCTACTGCGCCCACCAATATTGATGAATCTGAACAGAAACGACAGGTTCCTTGAGAAACACACTCCTTGCGCGAAAATTCGGAGAGAGGAAAACACCTTCTCTCAGCGATACAATCCGGCACCGGAACATCCGGCGGCCAGGACGGACAAAAAGGTACACCCACCCGGGATGTACCTTTTTTTATTGTTCCGATTAATATTATTGTCTTATGCCGACACCGATCAGGGAAATCATTTCACGGCTTCATGAACATGCCCCATTGACGCTGGCCGAACCATGGGACAACGCAGGTCTTCTGCTCGGTGATATGGACCGCGTGGCCACCTCGATCCTGATCGGCCTTGACCCGACCGCTTCACTGGTCGAAGAGGCGATAGCCCTCGGCGCCGACACCATCATCACCCATCATCCGCTGATCTTCAAACCCCTTGCCGCGATCAATACCGCCGAGCCGACAGGCAGATTCATCGAGCTGGCCCTTTCCCACCGCATCAGCGTCATCGCCTGCCACACCAACCTCGACAGTGCCGCCAACGGCGTCAGCGACGCGCTGGCCAGGGTCATCGGCCTGAATACAGTGCACCCGCTCGTTGCCGGATCTTCCGCCGATGACCTGCATCAGGGCCTGGGAAGAATCGGCAGCTTCCCAGTGGCCGTCACCTCCGAAGACTTCCTCCGCAGGCTCGGCAAGGCTCTCCAGTTGCCGGCGCTGTTCATCGTCGGTCGACTGCCGAAAACCATAGCCACCGTCGCCCTCTGCGGTGGCAGCGGCTCGGATCTCGCCGCCATTGCCCGTGAGCGTGGCGCCGATATCTACATCACCGCCGAAATCAAACACCATACTGCGCGCTGGGCCGAAGAATACGGGTTCTGCCTGATTGAAGGGACCCATTACGGTACGGAACGCCATGCCGTCTCCCTGCTCGCCGATATTCTCCAGGCGGAGAATATGTCCCAAGATTGGAACATCATCATTCGCCAGACACTGACGGAGCACCATCCCTTCGTCTTAACACATATAGTTTGAATTTAACTGCCAAACCACACCCACAGGAGAACAGTCTTGAAAGATCATATAGACCAGCTCATCAACCTCCAGAGCATCGATCTGGAAATTGACCAGATCGAAAATGAGATGAAGACGCATCAAGGCGCCCTCGACGCCCGCATCGCCGCCCTTGCCGACAAGGAAGCCCTGATCGCCGATCTTCAGGAGCAGATCAGCGCCCGCGACAAGGAACGGCGCTCCCTTGAAGCCGAGGTTGCCGACAAGATGGCATTCGTCAGGGATCGCCAGTCGAAAATGATGCAGGTCCAGACCGGCCGTGAACAGACGGCCCTGCTGAAGGAGATCGAAGAGGGCAAAAAAAGCGCCAAGGAAGGCGAGGAGAAAATCGTCGCCCTCATGGAAGAGGTGGAGAAACTTGGTGCCCAGATCAACGAAGAGAAGAATCTGCTGAAGGGTGAAAAGGAACTCGTCGCCGAGGAAACCGAGAAGGTCCGTACCACGATCGAGACCATCAGCAAGACCAAGAAGGATAAGGATGCCCTGCGTCAGCAGCAGGCACAGGGTATCAAGGGGAGCGTCCTGAAAAAGTATACGACCCTTCGCGAACGGCGCAACGGCCTGGCTGTTGTCAATGTCCTGCAGGGCGTCTGCCAGGGGTGCTACATGAATATCCCGCCGCAGCGATACAACCAGCTGCTCAAGGGCGATCAGATGTTCGACTGCCCCACCTGCCAACGCATCATGTACCACAGGCCGGAAGAAAACTGATTGTCAGCCGCGGGCTTCACGCAATCCCCCGAAGCTTTTTTTCCTTTCATCTTTTGGGCGTTCCCACTACACTGACGCTGGAGCGGGTGCATGGTCGCTCCGGCCTCGTGCCGGAGAGGAAAGTCCGAACTCCGCAGGGCAGGATGGTTCGTAACACGAACGCCGGGCGACCGGGGGAAAGTGCCACAGAAAACAAACCGCCCGGTCGGATGACCGGGTAAGGGTGAAATGGCGAGGTAAGAGCTCACCGCCTCGATGGCGACACCGAGGGCAGGGCAAACCCCATCCGGAGCAAGACCAAATAGGGGGATGTTTGAGGGCGGCCCGTCCGATATCTCCGGGTAGGTTGCAAGAGATGCCGAGCGATCGGCATCCCAGTGAAATGATCATGGCCCTTCACCGGGTACAGAATTCGGCTTACAGCCCGCTCCGTTTTTTTTTCACGACAACGACTGACAACAACAGCATCAAGGGTGCATACCCGGTCAGCTTTTCCATCATCCGGTTCATCATCAAACGCCAATCATGCACGCGACAGCCGCCGCCATTATTCCCGCCGCGGGCAGCGGCACCCGGATGGGCCTTCATCATCCCAAGCAGTTTCATATGCTGGCCGGATCGCCGGTGCTCATCCACACGGTCAGGGCCTTTCTTGCCAACCCGGAAATCCACCGCTGCATCGTCGTCGTTCCCGAGGCCTGGATCGAAGCAACCCGTTCGCTGCTCGACCACTATGGGCTGGATCCGCGGCGACTCACCGTCTGCGCCGGCGGCAGGCGCAGACAGGATTCGGTCCGGGCCGGACTGGCCCACCTGGATGACGGGATCGATATCGTGCTCGTCCATGACGGCGCCCGGCCGTTGGTCGACCAGAATACCATCACCCGCTGTTGCCGTGCGGCACGGGAGCATGGCGCCGCCATCGCCGCCATCCCGGTCAAGGATACCCTGAAAAAGGTCGATGCCGACGGGGTCGTCCTGTCGACCGTCGATCGACAGGGTCTGTGGCAGGCCCAGACCCCCCAGGCGATGCGGCCTGCATTGCTGCAGCTGGCCTACAGCCTGGCAGGGAGCGAGGATGCGACTGACGAGGCCTCGCTGCTGGAACGGGCGGGAATCGAGGTCACCATCGTCGAAGGATCGGAAACGAACCTGAAAATCACCCGCCCGGAGGACCTCCGACTGGCGGAGATTATCATGAATTTGAATACGCCCCCGCCTCGGCTCAGGATCGGACACGGCTTCGACGCCCATCGCTTTATCGCCGGCCGCCCCCTGGTGCTCGGCGGGGTGACCATCCCCCATACGATGGGACTGGCCGGCCACTCCGACGCCGATGTCGTGACCCATGCCCTGTGCGACGCCCTGCTCGGCGCCATCGGCGGCCGGGATATCGGCCACCACTTTCCCGATTCGGATCCCAGATTTTCAGGGGTGTACTCGATCACCCTGCTGGAGCGGGTCATCGACCTCGTCCGCCTCAAGGGTCTGACCCTCGGCAATGCCGATATCACCATCGTCTGTCAGGCCCCCCGCCTCGCCGGCCACATCGCCGCCATGCAGGAACGGCTGGCACACAGTTGTGCCGTCGAGGCGGAGGCGGTCAACATCAAGGCGACCACCACCGAGAAAATGGGCTTTACCGGGCGGGAGGAGGGCATCGCCTGCCATGCCGTCGTTCTCCTGCACAATCACTCCAACCCCTCAGGATCTTGAAATGACCGCTGCCATAGAGAGAGAACGTCTGGCCTCAACCTTTACCGAACTCTGTCAGATCAGCACCCCTTCCCGCCGGGAAAGGCCGCTGGCTGACCACCTCGTCCGGTGTTTTACCGGTTTGGGGGCCGACAAGATATATTTCGACCAATCGGGTGCTCAGACCGGGTCCGACACCGGCAACCTGCTGATCCGTTTTGCCGGCAACGCCCCGGAGATCGACGGCCTGTTCTTCTCCTGCCATATGGATACCGTGGAACCGGGAGATAATGTGCAGGTGGTCAGGATCGGCGATACCTTCACCAGCGGCGGCGACACCGTCCTCGGCGGCGACGACAAGTCAGGCATTGCCGCCCTGATCGAACTGATGACGGTCCTGACCCGATCGGGAGCGCGGCATGGCATGATCGAGCTGGTATTCACCACCTGCGAAGAAATCGGCCTGCTTGGCACCAAACACCTGGAGTATTCCTGGTTGCGCAGCAGGTACGGGTATGCTTTGGATTCCACCGGGATCGACAAGATCATCATCGGGGCCCCGGCGGCCAATAAGATCAAGATCGATGTGCACGGCATCGCCGCCCACGCCGGCCTCAACCCTGAAAAAGGCATCAACGCCTTTTTCCTGGCGGCCAAGGCGATCGCCGAATTGCGGCTCGGCCGGCTCGATGAGCAGTCGACCTCCAACTTCGGCCTGATCAGGGGAGGTGTGGCCACCAATATCGTGCCGGACCTCATCACCCTCGAGGGTGAGGTCCGCAGCCATTCGGCGGACAAGCTCGTTGAATACACCCGTGAAATTGAAACGACGTTTCGCCGGACGGTCGAGAACTGGCAAAACCCCTTCGTCGAGCACCAGGGCCTTCCATCGGTGGATATCAAGGTCGAAAAGGAGTATCCAGCCATGCTCCTCGAACACACCAGTCCAGTTCTGGTGCGGGTGCGCCAGGCCGGCCGACAGATAGGCAGAGAGCTTGAATTCGTCGTGGCCGGCGGCGGCAGCGATGCCAACATCCTGTGCAGCTACGGTCTGCCGACGGCAATTGTGGCGACCGGAATGAATCGGGTGCACACCACCGACGAATGCCTGGACCTCAACGATCTGGTCAGCCTGACGGAACTGCTTCATGCCCTGGCGACCCATTCAGGGGAATAATCGCCGCCGGACCGTCAAGCCAGGTGGATCATGCCCCTGTTCCCTGCCGTGATCTCGCCGATCACGGCGCAGGGAAGTATATACCCGCGTTCCACCAACCCGCGAATAATCGCCTCCGCCGCACCCGGCGTCACGGCGATCAACAGGCCACCGGACGTCTGCGGATCGGAGAGACGCACCTCCAGATCAGCAGAGGCCTCGGTCCGATTGGCAATCCACTGGCCAAAGTGCTTGCGGTTGGAGTGGGCGCCGGCAGGCACGATCCCCATCCGGGCGAATTCCTCCGTTCGATCCAGCACCGGCACCTGCCGGCCGAACAGCCGCGCCGAGACGTCGGAGGCCTCCAGCATCTCATGGAGGTGCCCCAGCAGGCCGAAACCGGTGATGTCGGTGCAGGCATGTACCGCATCCTCCATGCCCGTCCGGGAACGGATATCATCCATCACCTCCGCCGCCAGCTTATTGAGGGTGACCATCACCTCGGTGATCCGTTCCTCGATTTCGCTTCCGGCCAGCCCTCCCTTGATGGCGGTCGACAGGATGCCGGTTCCGATCGGCTTGGTCAGGAGCAGGACATCGCCGGGACGGGCGCCGGCATTGAGCAGGACCTTGTCCGGATGCACCAGGCCGGTGACCGACAGTCCATACTTCAGTTCCGCGTCCTCGATCGAATGGCCGCCGACCAAAAGCGCCCCCGCTTCCTCGATCTTGCTCAGGCCTCCCTGGATGATCTCGCGGAAGACCGCGCGGTCCATGGTTTTGACCGGGCAGGCAAGGATGTTCATCGCCAGCAATGGTCTGCCGCCCATCGCGTAGACATCGCTCAGGGCATTGGCGGCGGTGATCTGGCCGAAGCGAAAGGGATCGTCAACGATCGGCGTGAAGAAATCGACGGTCTGGATCAAGGCGATCTCGTCGGTGAGCCGGTAGACCCCGGCATCATCGGAAGTTTCCGCCCCCACGATCAGATTCGCGTCACGCGGCAGATTGATCCCGCACAGTATCTGGCTCAGGTCCCCTGGGCCAAGCTTGGCAGCTCAGCCCGCTGCCTTGACCATTCTTGTCAGTTGTACCACGATATCCACCTTCTATCGAACCACGACGCTTCCCGTTTGTTCCGCACCACCCGGGAAACAAGCGAAAAATGCCGGTCTGATAATTTTCTTATTGAATTTCAATGCGACATATTATAAACATTTTATACTGGATTGCGAAAGGACGGCACAAAGATTGCACATTCTTTGTGCCTTTGTTGTTTATGCATTCTCGAATACACGGTGTGTCAGCACCGCCCGTCCCTCCGATTGTACATCTCAGACGTTCACTGAAGGTACCGCCATGCTACAGTATACCCCTCCCCTTGTCCATCCCATCGTCCCCGGACGGCCCACCCACGAATGCGGCATCTGCGGGATTTTCGGCCATCAGGATTCGTCCAAGCTGGCGTATTTCGGGCTGTACGCCCTGCAGCACCGGGGACAGGAAAGTGCAGGGATTGTCACCTCCGACGGCACCAGGGTCAAATGTCACAAGAACATGGGCCTGGTGCCCGAGATATTCACCGAGACCAGCCTGCAGCAACTCGAAGGCCATATGTCGATCGGCCATGTCCGCTATTCCACGACCGGCGCCTCGAACCTGACCAACGCCCAGCCGTTGATGGTGACCCACAAGGGCACCACACTGGCCGTCGCCCATAACGGCAACCTCGTCAATTCTCTGGAACTGAGGAAAAAACTGGAGGAGCAGGGGTCGATTTTCCAGACGACCATGGACAGCGAGGTGGTCCTCCATCTGATGGCCAGAACCGCCCATCTCGGCCTGGAAAAAGCCCTGTGGGAAACGTTCTCGGCCCTCAAGGGCGCCTATTCCCTGCTCCTGATGACACAGGATACGATGGTCGCCGTTCGCGACCCCGACGGTTTCCGTCCCCTCTGTCTCGGCAAATTAAATAATGGCGGTTGGATCGTTGCCTCCGAAACCTGTGCCCTGGATCTGGTCGAGGCCCAGTATGTCCGTGATGTCAAACCGGGGGAGGTGCTCATCTTCACCAACCAGGAGATTCTCTCCCTCTTCCCGTGGCCCAGACAGGACAGCCATTTCTGTATCTTCGAGCAGGTGTATTTCGCCCGGCCGGATTCCGATATCTTCGGCATCAACGTCTACGAAACGAGAAAACGCATGGGGGAGATCCTGGCCAGAGAAGCCGGAATCGATGCCGATATCGTCATGCCTTTCCCCGATTCCGGCAACTACGCCGCACTCGGCTATTCCCAGGCCTCGGGCATTCCCCTCGAAATGGGGATGATCCGCAACCACTACGTCGGCCGCACCTTCATCCAGCCAACGCAGTCGATGCGTGATTTCAATGTCCGGGTCAAACTCAATCCCGTCCGCTCCTTCCTCAAAGGCAAGCGGATCATCATCGTCGAGGACTCGATTGTCAGGGGTACTACGGGCAAGAGCAGGGTGCGGGCCTTGAAGCTGGCCGGGGTCAAGGAGATCCATATGGCGGTCAGTTGTCCCCCAATCCGACATGCCTGCTACTATGGCATCGATTTTCCCTCGCCGACGGAACTTATCGCAAACAACAGGAGCATCAAGGAAATAGCCGACCATCTCGGGCTGAATTCGCTGCATTACCTCAGTCTCGACGGCCTCGTCGAGGCGACCGGAATGAGCAGCAAGGATTTCTGCCTGGCCTGTTTCAACGGCAATTACCCCGTTGCTCCGAATCGTTCCTTTTTCAAGGATGCACTGAATAAATGCTGATCACTGCGGAGAGGAGTCACAGTCTGCAGACAACGCAGTTCTTGCCTTTTTTCTTTGCCTCATACATGGTCTGATCACCTCTCTCCCGCATCTGCCGCTCGTCAACGTCAAGCGGTAGTTCCCTGTTCCTGACACAGGGAACTACCCCGATGGAGAGGGTAGTTTTCCCGAGACTGCGCTCTATGAATTTCAACAGGATCCGCTGGATGATTTCCGTCGCCTGGTCGGCATTGGTTTGCGGGAGTATAACCGCAAATTCATCGCCGCCGATTCGAAAGCTCATATCGACGCTGCTGCGGGTGCATTCGCTAAATATTTCGGCAAGCGCCACCAGGACACCATCACCTTCCTGGTGACCATACGTATCGTTGAATTCCTTGAAATTATCAATATCGACGATCGCCAGGAAAATCTGATACCTCTGTCTGCTGGCCCGCTCCACCTCCTCGGGGAAACGTTCATCGAAGGCCCTTCGGTTCCACAGAGAGGTCAGGCTGTCAATCAACGATAACTGCTCCAGCCGTCGAACCAGGGATCGCTCGCGGAAAGCCCGTGTCAGTTTGGCCTCGAGTTCAGCCTGATCGATCGGCTTCTTGATGAAATCCAGGGCGCCCGCCTTGATCACATCCGCATACGTGGCCTTTTCGGAATAGCCAGTCGCCATAATCGCATCTGTATCTTTGTGATTTTCGACGATATATTTCAACAGTTCCAGCCCGTCCATATTCGGCATGACAATATCGGAAAATACGAGGTCGATATCGGTTGCCTTCAGTATCTGCATGGCTTCAATGCCGTCGCTCGCCCCCAGGCAATGGTACCCCAGCGAGGAAATCAGGACACTGAGTGTCATCCGCACCAAGTCATCGTCATCAACAACAAGGATGACCTCGGCCTTTTTTTTCCCATTCATCGGTGATTCTGACGTGTAGAGATTTTATCTTGCCCCCTTGAGTACTGCTCAGATAAATATGTACATATAAAACCCTCTAAGGTCCAGATCACACCATGTTTTTTGCTTGTTGCTGCGGCCCGATCTCACGAAGCCCCTTCAGCAGGGTCCGTGACCTTTTTTCTCCCCGTCCACCGATCCAGGTTGTAGCGCTTCAACTTCTTGTCCAGGCCCTGCCGCGAGATGTGCAACATCCCTGCCGCCTTTGTCTTGTTGCCACCGGCCTCCTTCAGGGCCTTTTCGATCAGACCGATCTCCACCTTCCTGACCTGGTCATCAAGGACCAATCCTGAACAATCCCCCTGCACTTCGTGCTGCTTGTGCACCTTATCACAGAAGGTGACGAGGTCCCGCGAGCAGCTGCCGGGTTGAATCACGCTGCCGTCGGGGGTAAGGGCGACAAGACGCTCCACTTCCTTCATCAGCTGCCGGACATTTCCCGGCCAGCTGTACCGTTCGAATGCATCAATGAGTTCTTCTGAAAACCCAAGCACTTTCCTCTTGAACCGTTTTTGTGTCTGCTCGAGAAAATGGAACGCGAGGGGGATGATATCCTCCCGGCGTTGCCTGAGAGGTGGGATGAGGATCTCGACCGAAAAGAGACGAAAAAAGAGGTCCTCCCGGAAGGCTCCGTTTTTTACCTCGGCGGCGAGATCTTTGTTGGTCGCACTGATCAGCCGCACATCATAATAAATGATCCTGTTGCTCCCCAGTCTGTTTCCTTCACCTTCCTGGATTGCTCTCAGGAATTTCGGCTGGATCTGTAACGGCATCTCCGCGATTTCATCAAGAAACAATGTTCCACCGTCGGCCTCCTCAAAACGACCCTTCCTCGCAACCTCAGCTCCCGAAAACGCTCCTTTCTCATGACCGAAAAACTCGCTTTCTATCAAGGTCTCCGGGATACACGCACAGTTGACCGGGACAAACGATCGCGACCGTCGCTCTCCACTTTCATGGATCATCCTGGCCACAAGTTCCTTGCCCGTCCCGTTTTCTCCCTGGATCAGGACGTGGATCGGGGCGCTGCTGACCACCCGGACAAGTTCAAGAACCTCGCGCATGGCAGGGCTCTCGGCAATCAGCATTGCACCACCGACGGACGTCCGCCCCAGTCTGTCCACCTCACAGTTCAAGTAGCCTGCAATCCTGAGGATCTCCTGGTTGAGGATGATTGATTCGATCGAAATGGAGAGATAATGAGCGGCTTCTTCCAACTGCCGCAGGTCCTCGTCATCAAAAAGCGCGCCGCCGCTTTTATTGATCAGTTGTACCGCACCGGTCACCCCGTTTCCGCTTAAGCTTCGTATCGGACAGCAGAGCATATTACGACAGGTAAAACCTGTTTGTTCAGCCATGAAGAGGTGAAAGCCGTCATGCAGTTCGAGGTAATTATCGATATGGCTTCTACCCGAGCTGATAACACTTCCGACAATACTGCCATCCATCGGTGGTTCAATCTGCCGCTCGGTCAGACCAGTACCGAAGATTGAACAGATCTTCCTGCTTTCGATATCGAGGATGAAAATAGTACAACGCTCGACGGACATCAGCTTCGGGAGCATCCGTGTATAAAAGGTTACGAAGGCGCGATAATCATCGATGGCCCAGGAGTTGGCCACTTGAGACAATCGCTGCTGAAGTAGAGACAAATGCGTCCTGGAAGCGAGGGGCGGGTGAGAATGTTCGGGTACCATGTGTAAACTCAGTTAACGTGTACAAGGCATCAGGCGTGGCGGGACGTATCCGCAGGAAACACTTTTACAGTATTGAATCGATATGGGGTTGGAGTGAATCCATCAAAGAGCTCATCTCATCGATGGCTGCGGAACATGTGTTCCGAATTCCCTTCCCGGCACTCAATCCTTTTGTGTGTCTTTTTTGCTGGAACGACTCTACCGCATACTGCACCAGCGAGCAACGGATACTTCGTTTACACAGTTTCCTCCAGAAATGACTACTTTGTTAACATATTTCCCGACGGATGGTGTTCGGAGTTTACCATGTCACCTCTCCTCGCCGTTCCTGCATTTTGGCTATCACGATACTTATCCTCCCGTTATATCATGTATATTTTCCATGACCCATCGAAAGAAAGGGAATATTTTCTGCAGATGACGATAGAATCGGCGCACTGGCACACAATATGCTTGACCTTTGCAATTGCAGTGATGTACCAGTTCAGCGACACACTCGAGTTGGGGGGGACCAGCTCTGCACCGCGGGGTTGTCGGTTGGATCTTTATCGAGATAAACCTTTCTACTCCGACAGGTTTGTATTTGGAAAATCAAACAGCCAAATGACAGATACAAGAAAAAATCATGAAAAGAGAAATGGAGAAGTTGCAGCCTGCGTCAAAAATCAATGAGAAAAATCTGCGATTCAGGGAAATTGGGAAAGGGTTCATCATGATCCCTCCCTCTCATGACATGCCCAAGGGGCGACGACTGATCACCGCCTACGCTGATCAATACAATCGATCATATGTTTTGACTGACGGAAGATACGAACTGATAACGGAACAGCACAGCTATCTGGCAATGGATTGAATCCGTAACCTCCAAAACCCCTTTGACGTTAAGTAAACAGAATCAGCCTCCAGCTTATCTGCATTGAATGACTTTCAACAGCAGGAAGGGATGTTCACTTGCCCCCCCTGGCACTATCCGAACCATTCCGGAAACGCGTTGATTTTGATTTCAATGCAGATTTTTTTTAATCGCCAACCTTGATCCGATGAGGGTTCACTGAATTCTTTGAATCGTCAGCTCTTGTTCTACTGCCATGGAAACAAGGGCATGATCAATGTCTTTCCTTGCCACTACTTCGTACACCATCATTGCCGAGCCATTGTCATCGATTTCCCGCATACCCCAGGGATGAGCCAGTACAAACGGTTTAACCAACTGGTATGTCGATTCTCCAATCAGAATCAGGTCTGATTTCTGTCGTGTCAGTTCCTGTATCCTGAAAGTCTCGTTGACCACATCACCGATCGCCGTGTATTCCATTTTGCGATCAAATCCAATATTGCCGACAATGGCCTCACCGGTGTTCAGGCTAATGCCGATCTTCAGCGGAATGCCGCACCGTTCAATCGACAACCTGCTCACTTCATGAATGGTCTTGATCATTTCGATCGCCGCGAATACGGCGTCGAGGGCCGGGTTGGAGGTGGTTAGCGGTGCCCCGAAAATAGCGAGAAAACCATCGCCGAGATATTTATCGACCATGCCCTTGTTGCGGAGAATGATACTCCCCATCTTCATATAGAAGTAATTCAAAATTTCGACGACCTCCTCGGTTGCCGAATTCTTCGACATTTCGGAATACCCTCTGATATCGATATCGAAGACCGTGATCACTTTCCTCTCGCCTATAACCATTTGTTCATGCTCATCTTTTTCCAGAATATTATTGACGATTTCCTTTGGCACATATTTTTGGAAAATAGTTCTGATGAAACGCTCTTTTTCAACCAGTCGCGACGTCTCGGTATATAATCGATTATTTTCAAGGGCGATCGCCGTCGATGAAGATACCGCCTTCACCGTCCGCAGATCATCATCACTGAATTTTCCCACTTTATTGATCAGTTGCAATACCCCGATAACCCTCCCATTACTGATCATCGGGATACAGAGGGTGCTCCGTGTTGTGACGCCTGCTCTCGCATCAATTTCAGATAGCAGATGAGGCGATGCCTGAATATCATGGTTCACCAGCACTTCGCCGGTTGTCGCAACCCATCCGCAGATACCTTGCCCAAGGTTGACCTGCAGCCCTGCGACATTTTCCCCTGTTACCCCCTTCGCCGCTTGAACGGTGAGAACGTCACGGTCAAGCAACATGATCAGGCCCGCCTCGGTCCCAATCAGCTTCACCACCATCTCGAGGATGTGATGGAGCACTCGCTTGATATCAAAGGCTGACGATGTCAATGCCACTCCTACCCGGTTCAATATCTCCAATTCATTGCTTTTCCGTTTTTCTTTTGCCAGGAGCCGGTTCTGCTCAAGAGCAATCGCAGCTACCGAGGCAGACATCGTAAAATATTTCTTATCCCGTGTCCCGAATGCGGATGCATTTTCGGCGCCGAGACAAATCGCCCCAAGAATACGACCATTGAGATGGAGACAATGGATCATGCACGACCGAAGCTCGAGCTTGGCAAACATCTGTTTCTCGAAATATCCTTGTTTGCTTTCCAACTCATCACAATCCAGTCGGCCCATCATATCTATCGCCCGTTGAAAAAGCGAAGAGGCCCTGTTCAGCTTGACAACCCGTCCTATCCCTTCAGTATTTCGATGAATATTATTTTCAAGCCGCAATTCGCCAGTGAGCGGATCCAGAAGCGCCAGCCCCAGCCATTGGGCAGGATAGAGATCAAAAAGTGATGAGGCGATGACTGAAAAGAGTTCGGTTTCATGCAGATCCGAGGTAATAACCCGCAACATGGTCAGAACCGCGTTGAGCTCCCTACTCATCTCCTGCTTCCGCGCCCGTATTTCGTTCATTCTGACATTGCAGCTCATTGTATGGAACATTACCGAGAGGAAGTTCAAAACTTCACTGTCCCAATCCTGGTTGCACCCGGCCGTCACAATTGCGACCGCATTCTGGCCGCTCCCGAGGTTGAAGGAGACTGCTGCCACACTGTTGCATCGCGGTGAAAAGACCTTGTCGAACAGAGGATCCTCTTTGCCAAACAAAAGTCCGTGTGGTTTAGCAAGTGTGCGCTCTCCGATACGGCGGGAAAGTTCCTTCAAGCCTGGAAAATCTTGTAAAAAGACCTTGCCTCTTAGATAAATGCAGGAGACCGCTTCAGCCTTATCGTGTTTTCCAGGAAAGAGCAAAACAGCCCCCCCCATTGCTCCCGTGGCGCCGATCGCCTTTTCCATCGCCATCGAAATTAACGCCTGGGGCCCGGAATCCAGGAAATCGAAACTACTGAGATCCATGATTCCTTGCATTTCCAGGGTCCGGCTGGACAGGGCGGTATGCATCTGTTCCAGCTTCCGAATCATCTCCTCTGTCAAGCGGGCGATATTGCTGAGTTCACTCTCTCCGGTCCGACAGGACAGGATGGATTCGGAATTTGACTTTCCGGTCAATTTTGCCTCTATATTCATAATGCTGTGAGCAATCTGCTTGAGAATTGCATATGCTCCCAGAGAAACTATGAGTATCCCCAACAGGCAGTACAGCAGTTCTTCGCTATCGAGGAAACCGGAGGATAACCCGAGAAAGCCAAAACCGAGGAGCGATCCCAGAAACAAAAGTGAAAAGGCCAGCGTGAGTCTGTAAAAAACGCTATTTGATTGTAGGGAAACAAACCTCTCAAACCTTTCCTTCGCTGATATTTTCTCTGCCGATCTCACAACATCCGCCTTAATTGATATATTTCCCTGCCCCTGTTGTACGGTTTTCCTTCGCTTACTCTATTCCTTCACAGCGGCATGAATCCTGCGATATACGTGCGACATCCATGCGATACATCGAGGCACCCCGGGACAGATCATATCCGTTGTTTCGTCGCGCCATTTATTTCGACGGCCTTGCGATGGCGCCGTTGAACAGATAGGATATACTCATGAAGCCAATACAGGGCAGGACAGACATACTCGATGGCAACGGACAGGACGATCCTGTGGAGGAGGTGCTCACCCTTGCCCGAATTATCAGCCCCCAGGTCGATGTCGCCCTGATCGCACGCATCAATAATGACACTACTGATATATTCAGGGGAAAATTTCCCGGTTTTCGAGTCAGCAACCCAACCTATCACAATCTGCGGCATACCCGTCTGGTCGCCCTCGCAGTTGTCAGACTTTTCCATGGCCTGTGGTGTGATGGCAGATTTTTTGCCGCCGATACGCTGATACAAGGGTTCCTCAGCGCCTGTTTTCACGATACCGGTATGCTCCTGACCGACGAAGACAGCGCCCGGACCGGCGCACGATACACCAGGGGCCATGAAGAACGTTCGATTACCTTCGTCCGGCGGTATATTCAGACCTCCGGACTGCCCCAGTCCTATGCCGACAACTGTGCGGCAATCATCCGATGTACCGAACTGAATAAAGGAGTGGACCGTCTCCGGCCCTATCCGGAGGAGATCAGGCTCGCCGGCCATATTGTAGGCTCCGCCGACATTCTGGCGCAGATGGCGGATCGGTATTACCTCGAAAGACTTCCTCTCCTGTTCCATGAGCAGAAGGCCGGTTACAGCGGTTCCAAATACCATACTCCCGTCGAACTCATGCAATCAACTGCTGATTTCTATCGAACGACCATCTCCCACAGGCTGAACGTGCTCTTCTCCGATGTCTCCCCTTCCATGCGAAGCCACTTCCGTGAACACTGGCAGATCGATGAGGATCTCTACACCAAGGCCATCCTGAAAAATATCGGCTACCTCGAATCAGTCATCACCAGATGCAAGGCCGAGCAGGAATGCGTCAAGAGGTGCCTCCGACGCGTTCCCCCCGCTTACCCATGACACAGCTGACTTATCTGACCGATTCTCATTTCTGTCTCGGATCATGGCCGGTCTCAAACATTTCAAACAGATCATAGAAGAGTCTCGCCACCGCACTGAAGTGGGTTACTGACCCTGATCCGGCGTATGCCTTGGTCAGTTCCATTGCCTTCAGGAAACTCTCCTGACTGCCGGAGGCCTGTGGCGCTTTCAGTGCTTCCACCAATCGCTGGCCGATTTCGTCTTTCATACGTCTCCCATTCTCTCAATATTGGTCGTAGACAAGCTATCCCGTTGCCCCTCGCCTGCAGTATGCTCTCGATACCTCTCCGAGCCGGCGCCACAACTCCACCTGGGTTCGACGTCTCGGTCAAACAGTGTCAATATCTTAAAAACAAGCAGTTATCCATTATGCAGGTTGATCACCAGTGGCGGCACCAATTTCAGGCACCTTTTCTCGGCCCTGAACAGGTCTTCTGTAACAGGGAAAATTCCAGCGGCCATTCACATTCCATTGCCAGATTTCGAGCGCGGAAACAGCTCGACAAGAAGTATATCGCTCCGATACCGTATTTGATCCACACGACAGGGTCGTGGGTCACGTCGCAATGAATACAGCCTGCATCTCAAGACCGCGGACGCCCCCCCGATTCAGGATATCCCCCTTCCGTGAAATCCATGCCTTGCCCAACCGTCGAATCGGGCAGCGATTCCATATTGTTCCGCCTGCCGGTACAGTTCCCGAAAATGAGGCTGGAGATCGGATACATGCCGCGAACACATCCGCATTACCCTCTTGACCGAGATTATCTCCCAATGCTGACGGGCGATAAACCGGGCACCGCGAGCCCTGCCGACCTCTTCGGTTTCGGCGAAAACCAGGACTGTGGCAAGGGCACCGGCCAACATTTCCACCTCGCTGTTTCTTGCCGTCGGTCGAACTTCAAACTGGTAAAATAATGGATACTCGGTCATGTGGTTCACTTCTCGATCAACTTCACGTGCAATGTTATGAACGAAAGCCTTTGACTCAGGGATGATATTGAAACACAAAATGGGTAAAACGACAAATAACTGATATTCCCATTTCATTAACCATACATCATCCTTCCGCTACCCCCCTCCGCTCTCACCTGCGGCAATAACCATCACTGCCGCCATCCAGGTTGAATGGAGAGGATTGCCGATACAGGCCTTCATGCAATCGCCGCAGCGAACGCAGCGGCCGAGGAATTCCATTTCCGGTAGAGCTCCCGGCGGCCTGATCAGCAGCGGATCGGCCTGACGGGCCAGCAGCCGTGACGGAGAGGAACGGATCGATACGAAAGAAGATATTGACGGCCCAGGTCAATTCGTCCGATGCACGGTAATCCTGGTCACGATGAACAGGAAGAGAAAGATAGCAAGGAAGAACAGTTGGCTGACCTTCCGCCACAGGGATGGGGCGAGATCCGGGATATACCGACACATCCGGCCCTGATCGCCAGCGGACGGGTGTTGGCCCCTTGTTCCGGTGTCCGGTCCCAGCCGAAATTGGGCTTGATGACGACCCGGTCGCCCGGATTGACATATTTGCCCATGCCGCCAAGCGGCGCCAGCGCCCTGCCGACCAAAGCATGATAGTCCTCATCTCTGTTCAGGGCGAGCAGAGGCTGTGGTTGTTCAGCGGCAAGGACCTCGGTGAGAATCGTGAAGTTGGGGATCGCCAGGCTCACGCCCGCCGGCCAGCGCAAGACATCCCTGATAAACCGGCATCTGTCCATAGTCTCCGCCCTTCACTGTACTCATATCACAGGCATCATGTCTTCTTCCGCTCCATCTCCGCCTCCCGATGGAAATCGGCCGGATCGCCCTCCCTGGAAACTTCAAACATCAATGGATAGTGGCTGCGATAGGCGGCAAACATCTCATCAAAAGGCAGGTCGGCAAAGCTGCCGTAGTCATGGAGATACTCCATGTGGCGCTGGCCCACGGCATTGAATTCATGGAATACCGAATCATTTTTGCCATCGAACTCGAGCGGCCGTACCTGGAACCGCTGACACAGGGAGAGGTTGAAGGCCGGCGTCGCCTTGACCCATTTCCCCTCCAGATACAGTTCGGTATAGCCGTGATAGACGAACAGATCGGTGCCCATCACCTGCCGCAATCTGGCCGTGGACAGATGATTGCGCACGTCTGCGAAACCCAGTCTGGCCGGTATTCCCTGCTGCCGCGCCACCGCTGCCAGGACCACCGCCTTGGCGACACAGTAGCCGTATTCCCTGGTGATGACCGAGCTCGCCGTCAGGGCATCGATCGAATACTGCAGGCTGTAAGGATCATAACGAATCCCGTCACGCACCGCATAGTAAAGACGGACTGCCCTGTCGATCGGGTTGTCGTTACTGTGGGCGGCGCAGATGCGTTCAGCGAAATCGACAACCACAGGATGATCATGATCGATAAAGGCAGTGGCTGCGAGATAGGGTTCAAAATCTTCCATAGGATATTTTTCTGGTTGTCGGTTCATGTGTTCTCCAGGGTATATCTCGATATCCGGGGTGTCGGGCAGGCTGCGGGCCAAAAAACATACCGGGCGAGTCAACAGGTTCAGTCGGAAAAATAAAACATCAAGGCATTAAGCACCAGACCATGCTCTATCTTTCCCTCCCTCATCCAGGCCCTGACCTCGTTCTCGGCCATCGGAACCGTCACGATATCTTCCATCTCATCCATCGTCGGCGGCGCCACCAGTTGGGCGTCCTCGACCAGGACGGTATAACAGTAATTGCCCTGGATCGCCGGATTGGGGCAGACCCGGCCGATGATTCTGGCCTTATCGCCGGCATACCCGGTCTCTTCGAGGAGCTCTCGCCGTCCGGCGGCGACCGGATCCTCCGCCGCTTCGATCGTGCCGCCCGGAATCTCAATTTCGATCCGGTTCGAGCCATACCGGAACTGCCGGATCAACACGATTTCCCGCTCCGGGGTCACCGCCACGATATTGACCCAGTCAGGACAATCGAAGCGGTAGAACTCCTTGCGCCTGCCGCTCCTGGTGCACAGCACCGGTCCGACCTTGACCGTCATGATCGGGGTCTCGATCAACACCCTGTCCGGATAGACCTCCCAACCGCCGGTTGTTTCACTCTTGATTTCGTCCACGTGATTTGCTCCTGGATCCCTTTTTCGGCCGGCAGGGACTCGGCACGAGTCTGCCCATACAGAACACCATTTTACCACACTGGCGGGGGAATCGGTCAACAATGAGCGAAAATAGTTCGCATTGATTGGAAAATCGACTTCTCGGGTCCGACGAAACCAGGCGGATCGGCGGTTGACTGGGTAGTCAAGGGAGACGAGAGGCCACCGACCATCCTCGGCGTCCCGATCTCATAACTGCATCCGAAAATTCACTTTGGTCTTTTTCTGCCCTTTGTTTCGCTCCCTGGATCGGAAGTTTCGCCAAATCTCATGAATCTCAAGACATATTGGTCTGATCAGTAGTCCATGTCAACCGAAATCTATGTCGGGTAATTGTGGGGAAGATATAAAATTGTTGATATGGACACAAATTACAGCTAGCATCATTTGTTGATATCGAAAAGCAATGGTCGGGTAGACCCTTTATCGGTGTTACCTGAAACAACAATGTATTATCACCCCATTGTAATTGCAGTAAATTTGTAGTTTGGAAAGGAGGTTACACCCGGCAGGAGCCCTATCTTCGAAAATCGGTGATGTTTCGTAGGAACTCTCTGCAGCTGAAAAACATGTAATAGGTATGCGAAAAGACTTAACCATCAGCACTTAAGGAGTCATCATGGGATTTGACGCGAACAAGAAAAGTGGATCGGTTATGGTTGTAGGAGCTGGCATCGCAGGCATGCAGGCATCGCTAGATCTGGCCGAGTCCGGCTATTACGTTTACCTTGTTGAAAAATCCGCCGCCATCGGCGGAGTTATGTCGCAACTCGATAAGACCTTCCCGACCAACGACTGCGCGATGTGAGTAATCTCACCTAAACTGGTCGAGGTCGGCCGTCACCTGAATATTGAGCTTCTCACGAATACCGAACTTCTGGGTCTCGAAGGCGAGCCCGGCAATTTCACCGCCAGAATTCACCAGGAACCCCGATATGTGGACATGTCCAAATGCACGAGCTGCGGCGAGTGCGCCAAGGTCTGTCCTGTTTCCCGTCCCAACGAATACAACGAACTGCTTGATTTCCGTAAAGCGATTTTCAAGCAATATCCACAAGCTATCCCCGGGGCCTTCGGCATAACCAAACGGGGGACCGCCCCGTGCAAGGCCACCTGTCCGGCCCATGTCAGCATCCAGGGCTTTGTCGCCCTGATGGGTGACGGTCGCTATGACGAGGCCCTGAAGCTCTTCAAGGAGGAGCACCCGTTCCCCGGGGTCTGCGGCCGGGTCTGTCATCACCCCTGCGAGGGGGAATGCACCCGCGCCCAGGTCGACCAACCCCTGGCCGTCCGCGAACTCCATCGGTTCTTAGGCGACTATGAACGGGAGAAAGGCGAGTTCTATCTGCCCAAAATCGATGCCGCCAGGCGCAACGAGAAGGTGGCCATCGTCGGCTCCGGCCCGGCCGGCGTCACCGCTGCCTATAATCTGCTCAAGGAAGGCTATCAGGTCACCATCTTCGAAAAGCAGGACGAGCCCGGCGGCATGATGCGCTACGGCATCCCCGCCTATCGTCTGCCGCGGGACATCCTGGCCGGCGAGATCAAGGTCGTCCAGGATATGGGGGCCGAACTCAAGTGCGGCGTCACCTTCGGCCGCGACATCACGCTGGACAGCCTGAAGCAGGACGGCTATTCCGCCCTGTTCCTGGCGATCGGGCTGCATAACGGCCGCAAACTCGGCATCGACAACGAAGACATCAAGGGCGTCCTGCAGGGCGTCGACTTCCTCCGCGATGCCGCCATGGGCAAAAAGGTCGAGCTCGGCCGCGAGGTCGTCGTCGTCGGCGGCGGCAACGTGGCGGTCGACGTCGCCCAGACCGCCAAACGGCTCGGGGCCGAGAACGTGACCCTGATCTGCCTCGAACGCCGCGATGAGATGCCCGCCTGGGAATATGAGATCGCCGAGGCGGTCGAAGACGAGATCAAGATCGTCAACAGCTTCGGGCCCCGGAGTTTCCATATCGAACAGGATCGGGTAGCCGGCATCGAGTTCCGCAACTGCAAACGGGTGTTCGATGAAAACGGCCGCTTCAACCCGCAGTTCGACGACAACGTCTGCGAGTCGTTCCGCTGCGATACGGTCATTGTCGCCATCGGCCAGAGCGCGAACCTCGACGGCATCCGGGATCAGGGCATCGCCATCTCCCGGCCGGGCGGCCTGGAGGCCGATTCCGTCACCCTGCAGACCCCCATCGACTGGGTCTTCGCCGGCGGCGATGCCTTCTACGGACCGAAATCGGTGGTCGATGCGGTGGCCTGCGGCAAGGAAGCGGCCATCAGCATCCATCGTTATATCAACGGCATGGATCTGCGGGAGAACCGCGAGAGGACCTGGGAGTTTGTCCGACCCGACATCGAAGGCGAGGCGATAAAGGAGCGGATGCTGATCGACTGCCTCCACCCCACGGCCCGGGCCGGCAATTTCCTCGAGGTTTCGCAGGGGTATGATGAAGAGCAGGCCCGGCAGGAGGCGATCCGTTGTCTTTCCTGCGGAGTCTGTTCCGAATGCTACCAGTGCGTCGAGGCGTGCCTGGCCAAGGCCATCGATCACAGCCAGGTTGCGGAGGACAAGGAGCTCTCGGTGGGCTCCGTCGTGCTCGCCACCGGCGCCAAACCTTACGATCCGACCCCGCTGTCCGAGATCTATCTGTATAAAAAGAACCCCAACGTCCTGACCAGCCTGGAATTCGAGCGGATGCTCAGTTCCGGCGGCCCCACCATGGGTCATCTGGTCCGCCCGTCGGATCATCAGGAACCCAAGAAGGTCGCGTGGCTCCAGTGCATCGGCTCGCGGGACAACAACAAGTGCGGCCACACCTATTGCTCCTCGGTCTGCTGCATGTACGCGATCAAGGATGCGATGATCGCCAAGGAGCACGCCGGCGGCGATCTCGATGCGGCCATCTTCTACATGGACATCCGCTCGTTCGGCAAGGATTACGAGGAGTACTACGACCGGGCCAGGAACCGGGAAGGGATCCGGTTCGTCAAGGCCAGGATCCACTCGGTGATCGAGAACCCGGAGAACCGGAACCTCATCCTCCGTTTTGCCGATGAAAACGGTCAGATCCTGGAAGAAGAGTTCGATATGCTCGTGCTCTCCGTCGGTCTCGAGGTTCCCGCGGCCACCCTTGAGCTGGCCGACCGGCTGGGCGTCCATGTCAACAAGCACAATTTCATCGACAGCCACCCCTTCTCGCCCCTGGCCACCACACGGCCGGGAATTTTCGCCTGCGGTACCTTCCAGGGACCGAAGGATATCCCCTCCTCGGTGACCGAAGCCAGCGCCGCGGCGGGTCTTGCCGGCTGCCAGATCGCCGCGGCCCGGGACACCGACACCAAGGTGCGGGTGATACCGGAGGAGATCGACATCGCCGGCCAGGAACCACGGGTCGGTGTCTTCATCTGCAACTGCGGCACCAACATCGCCGGCGTGGTCGATGTCCCCGGCCTGCAGGAGTATGCGTCGACGCTGCCGAACGTAGTCTTTACCGACAACAACCTGTTCACCTGCAGCCAGGACACCCAGGCCAAGATCAAGGACAAGATCATCGAACATCGGCTGAACCGGGTGGTCGTCGCCTCCTGCAGCCCGAAGACCCATGCCCCGATGTTCATGGAGACCCTCGAGGCCTGCGGGCTGAACCGGTACCTGTTCGAGATGGCCAATATCCGGAACCAGGACTCCTGGGTCCACGCCTACAACCATGAACTCGCCACGGACAAGGCGCAGGATCTGGTCCGGATGGCCGTATCCCGTGCCGTCCTGTTGAAGCCGCTGCATGGCAAGGTCATCCCGGTCAACAAGCGGGCCCTGGTGGTGGGCGGCGGCGTCGCCGGCATGAACGCCGCCCTCGATCTGGCGCGACAGGGATTCGAATCCACCCTGGTCGAGAAACAGGCGCAACTCGGCGGCATGGGCCGGAAGCTGCATCATACCATTGAGGGCGCCGACATCAGGGCCTATGTGGAGCAGCTGGCGACCCAGGTGACAACGGAGGGCAAGATTACCGTCCTCGCCGATGCTGAAATCGTCGGCTTCGAAGGCTTCCAGGGCAACTTCAAGACCGCGGTACGCGTCAATGGTACGGAACAGCCGCAGGAGATCCAGCACGGGGTCATCATCGTCGCCACCGGCGCCGGGGAATACACCCCGAAGGAATATCTCTACGGGGAGGACGCCCGGGTGCTCACCCAGACCCAGCTGAGCGACCGGCTGGGAGACAAAGGCGCTGCCGATCTCGAATCGGTCGTCATGATCCAGTGCGTCGGCTCCCGCAACGACGAGCGGCCAAACTGTTCGCGGATCTGCTGCCAATCGGCGGTGAAGAATGCGCTGGCGATCAAGAAAAGCAGTCCCGCCACCCAGGTGTTCATCCTCTATCGCGACATGCGGATGTATGGCCTGTTGGAGGATTATTACACCGAGGCGAGAAAGCAGGGGGTCATCTTCGTCCGGTATCAGAAAGACAACCCGCCGGCGGTCAAGGCGGTGGATGACGGCATCCTGGTCACTGTCAGAGACCATGTCCTGCAGCGGGATATCGAAATACGTTCCGATATCCTGGCACTTTCGGCCGGCGTGTTGCCGAGCGGTTCGGAAGAGGTGGGCCGAAAGTTGAAGCTCAACACCAACGCCGAGGGATATTTCCTCGAGGCGCACGTCAAGCTGCGTCCGGTGGATATGGGCAGCGACGGGGTTTTCCTGTGCGGCACCGCCCATGGCCCGAAACTGATCTCGGAGGCCATCGTCCAGGCCAACGCCGCGGCAGCACGGGCCGTCACGTTCCTCTCCAAGGATCAGATCAAACTGTCGGCTATCAAGGCCCAGGTGGACCCGGATCACTGCGTCAAGTGTCTGACCTGTGTCCGCTCCTGCCCGTTCGAGGTTCCGAGATTCAACGTGGAGCAGGGGGAGATCCAGATCGATCCGGCGCTCTGTCAGGGCTGCGGGGTCTGCGCCTGCGTCTGCCCGAGACAGACGATCAAGCTCAACAACTATGAAGACAACCAGATCACCTGTGAGATCGAAACCCTGCTGGCGGGAGGAATGTAATGGCTGATTTCGAACCGACTATCATAGCGTTTTGTTGCGACTACTGAGGGTACTCCGCCGCGGACCTGGCAGGTTCGATGAGGCTGACCTACCCCACCAATATCAAGATCGTCCGTGTCCCCTGCACCGGCAAAGTCGACGTGATGTACCTGCTCAGATGTTTCCAGGAGGGAGCCGACGGGGTGTACTGCGTCGGCTGCATGGAGGGCAACTGTCATTACAACCAGGGAAATCTCCGTTGCCGGGAACGGGTCGAATACATCCATGATCTCCTGGAGGAGATCGGCATCGAAGGCGACCGGGTCAGGATGTACAACCTGTCGTCGGGCGAAGGGCCGACGTTTGCAAAATACGCGCAGGAGATGACCGAACACATCATGTCCCTCGGACCCAATCCTTTGAAGGCTAAACCCAGGAAGGCCGCCGCCCTTGCATAAACCGGCATCTTACCTGTACCAGACCCTTTAGACGACACGTTGAAGAAGGCGGCACAAGCCTAACGAGAGGAGTCACATATGTACGATGAAGCGATAAAGATAGGCTGGAAAAAGAAAAGCAGGTTCATGGACACGGTCAAGGCGCTGCTGCCCGAAGGCGGCAACCTTGACATGTGCCTGACCTGCGGGGCCTGCACTTCCGGCTGCCCGGCCACCGGACTGGAAGGACTGGATCCCCGCAAGGTGCTGCGTATGGCAGCCCTGGGCATGGACGAGGAACTGCTGGCCTCCAACTGGCCGTGGATGTGTACCATGTGCGAGCGGTGCATCTATGTCTGCCCGATGAAAATCAATATCCCCCAGCTGGTGTTCAACCTGAGGAACAGCCGGCCGCGGGATCAGCGCCCCAAAGGCATCCTCGGCTCGTGCGACATGGCCCTGCGCAACGATACCTGCAGCGCCATGGGGGCCACCGAGGAGGACTGGCGCTTCGTGGTCGAAGACGTCGCCGAGGAGGTCCGCCAGAACCAGGCGGGTTTTGAAAATCTGCAGGCCCCGATGGACAAGGAGGGGGCCTATTTCTTCCTCAACCAGAATTCGCGGGAGCCGGTGACCGAACCGGACGAGATGATCCCGTTGTGGAAGATCCTCAACACGGTGGGAGCCGACTGGACCTATGGCTCCAAGGGATGGGCGGCGGAAAACTACTGCCTGTTCCTCGCCGACAACGAGAGCTGGAAACACATCATCGAGGTCAAGGCCAAGGCGGTCGACGACCTTGGCTGCAAGGTCTGGCTCAACACCGAATGAGGCCACGAACTCTTCGCAGTCCGGGCCGGACTGAAAAAATTCAATATCGAGCACAAATTCGAGATCGCCAGCATCATTCAGTACTACGCCAAGTGGATCCGGGAAGGCAGACTGCCGGTCAGCTCCGACTGGAACAAGGATCTGAAGGTTACCTTCACCGTCCAGGACCCCTGCCAGCTGGTTCGGAAGTCGTTCGGCGACCCGGTGGCCGATGATCTGCGCTACGTCGTCAAAAAGGTCGTCGGCGAGGAAAACTTCATCGACATGGCGCCCAACAAATCCAACAACTACTGCTGCGGCGGCGGCGGCGGTTTCCTGCAGTCGGGATTCCCCGATGCCCGCCGTGAGTACGGGCGGCTGAAGGCCGAACAGATCATGGCTAC
Source organism: Desulfobulbus sp. Tol-SR (assembly GCA_000769715.1). Lineage (GTDB taxonomy): Bacteria > Desulfobacterota > Desulfobulbia > Desulfobulbales > Desulfocapsaceae > Desulfoprunum. The sequence continues at coordinate 85,671 of JROS01000009.1, read as the reverse complement.
CGGCGCCCACTATGCCATCACGCCGTGTCATAACTGCCACGCCCAGATCCATGACCTGTGCGAGCATTATAAAGGCCATTGGCACACCCTGCATCTCTGGACCCTCATCTGCCTGTCGATGGGAATGCTGGGTGAAAACGAACGGGTGTACCTCGGACCGGACTTAGCAAACGTCGGTCTGTAGAACCTTGGAAATTCATTTCCAGTTGTTCACAATGAATTTCGTAAAGGTACTTATCCCCCACAAGGGGGGACTCAACTCAGTATCCCCTTGTGGGGTGCCAGCATTTGCCTGGACCGGGACGCGATCCGTCTCGGTCCGATTCGGAGGATAATATGATAGTTGCCAAAAGAAAGCCCTTTGCCGAGATCATGGCCATGCTGCAAGGGTATGACAAGGTCCTCAACGTCGGCTGCGGCACCTGCGTCTCGGTATGCCTCACTGGCGGAGAAAAAGAAGTTGCCGTGTTGAATACCGAACTCGAGATGGCGAGACGGCTTCATGACGCTCCGATCGACATCCAGGGTCACACCATCGAACGGCAGTGCGACCGCGAGTACCTGGCCGAGCTCGACACCATCATCGAAGAGGGGAAATTCGATGCCCTGCTGTCGATGGCCTGCGGGGTCGGCATTCAGTTTCTCGCTGAGAGGTATCCCAAAATTCCCACCTTTCCGGCAGTCGACACCAGCGGGCTCGCCGTCAATCAGGCCGTGGGCTGGTACGAGGAACGCTGCCGTTCCTGCAGCCAGTGCGTGCTCGGCACCACCGGCGGCATCTGCCCGATCACCATGTGCGCCAAAGGGCTGCTGAACGGACCCTGCGGCGGCACCAACAAGGGGAGCTGTGAAATCAGCGCCGACCAGCCCTGCGCCTGGTTCAGGATCCATGAACGTCTCTCGGGTCAAGGGCGGCTGGATGCCATCCGCAAGATCAACACCACCCGCGGCTGGAATGATCAAACGCCGAGAAACCTGATTCAACCCGGGTACAAGAAACCCGAAAGGATGGCGAGATAACAGGACAGATCAGCCGAATCTTTTTTCCTCTTACCCTTATCAAGAAGCAGAGGATTTTCTATGACCACAGAAACTCAGTACAATTCCGGGAGTAACTTGGAAAAGGTTCTTAAGTCCGGCCAGTTTGCCTTCACCGGTGAGCTGGGGCCGCCCAGAGGGACCGATGTCGACGAGGTGAAGGAAAAGGCGCGCTTTCTCAAAGGGAATGTCGATGCCGTCAACATTACGGACAACCAGACCGCGGTCGTGCGGATGTCCAGCTGGGCGGCCTCGCTGATTGCCATCGAAGAAGGGCTTGAACCCAATTACCAGATGGTCTGCCGGGACAGGAACCGTCTGGCCATGCAGGCGGATATTCTCGGCGGCTATGCGCTGGGCATCCGCAATATGCTCTGCCTTTCGGGAGATCACCAGCAGTTTGGCGATCATCCCGATGCCAAGGGGGTCTTCGATATCGATTCGATCCAGTTGATCGCCCTGGTCAAACAGATGCGGGATGAGGGCCGATTCCTGAGCGGCGGCGACATTCATAAACCGCCGAAGATGTTTATCGGAGCCGCCAGCAATCCCTTCGCCGACCCCTTCGAGTGGCGGGTCCACCGCCTGGCCAAGAAGGTCGAGGCAGGCGCCAACTTCATCCAGACGCAGTGCATCTACAACATGCCGAAATTCCGCGAGTTCATCCGTTTGGCCAATGAAGAGGGCCTCACCGACAGAGTCTATATCCTGGCCGGGGTCACGCCGATGAAAAGCATCGGTATGGCCAGGTATATGGCAAGCAAGGTGCCGGGGATGGACGTGCCGGAAGAGATCATCAACCGCCTGAAGGGTGTCGAGAAGAGCAAGGTCGCCCAGGAAGGCATCAACATCGCCTGCGAACAGATCGAGGAATTCAAGGCGATGAAGGGTGTCCACGGCGTGCACCTGATGGCGATCGAATGGGAGCATATGGTGCCCCAGATCGCCGAGCAGGCCAAAGTCCTGCCGCGGCCCGTCTTCAGCTGACCGTTACGCGATACCTCATGCAACGCAGGACCCGGCCGATTGACCGCCGGGTCCTCGCTGCCTTCAACTTTTGGTCAGTGCCACGAAAAAAAGCTCCCTGCTCTTCCCGCTCACCCCTCCGACCTCCCGACCGCCCACCTCCCGCCAGCGTTTGAAGCGCCCATCGTCCAGGACTGCCTCGAAACCCTCGGTGACGACCGGCCATGAAACGGCCGTCGCCCTGTCCCGATGGCGATCCGATGCCGCATTAATTGGTTGCAGTTGCCGTTGCGCCGGGTATAAATGACTGGCTCCAGGAATTTTCTCTTCAACAAGGAGGCACGATGAGCGACCGCAAGATCCAGCAGATACTGAAAAAGATCAACTACCTCGAAGCAGAGATCGAAATCCAGAAACAGATCCTCTATTCCATCCCCTCGGCCCAGAAGGGGGAAATGGAACGCACGCTGCTAGTCATCGCCGCCCGCAAAGGCGATATCGAGAGCCTGCGCCGGCAGATCAACGATCTCGATCCGGAAGAGTTCGCCCGGATCATCGCCTTTGAGGAGGCTTCAGCCAGGTTTATGGCCATCGGCGCTGAAAATCCCTTCACCGACCTGTTTTACAGACAGGCCGACCAGGATTGCAGCCTCAGGCTGGCGAATGGCACGATCATCGATTGTCTAGTCAAGGCCCGCGACGCACAGGGAGGGTGGACTGCACTGACATTCGATGGCGAAGTGCTGCAGTTCAGCCGCGAACAGGTTGCCGAGCCGGCCGCCGCCGACAGCCCCGACCAGGCACCGCCCCACTGAAGACCGGCGTTTTCTCCGGGATGCGGCGCTGGGTTGAAGGGGAAAGACACCGGAACACTGGTCCTCAGCCGCCGTTCGCCGGATCGAGGGAATTGCACCAGCAGGTGGGGTCGGAGGCGAGATAATCGCCGGTCAGCTGGTAGGCCGCGCCGCGACAGCCGTAGCAATCACTGCTCTTGTCACAGGTCCGGCACGGGCCCTTGATGGTCTGCCGATAATTTTTGAGATTGGCGATGACCTCGCTGCCATGGACGATGTCGGCCAGTGGCCTCTGCCGGACATTGCCGAGAGGGATGGTCACCCCGACGCACGGCATAACCTGCCCCTGGGCGGTGACCAGGCAGGATACCAGATGCCGCATGCAGCGGTTGCCGACCAGGGGCGGCTGCGGTTCCCAGACGCGGCCGAACTCCTCCCGGTCGATGGCGGCCAGGCGGAAGAACAGGGCCTTGAGCTCGTCCCCCCCGACGGTCAGCCAGCTGTTGTGGCGGGCGTTGGCCTGGGGAGTGAGGATCTCGAAATAGGGTTCGATCCCCTGCCGCCGCAACCATTGCCACAGTCCCGGCAGTTCGTCGATGTTCTGGCGACAGATGACGGTACTGACCGCGAGAAAACGCCCGCCCGTTGGATAGCCGGCCCGTCCGAGATGATCCAGGGCTTGGCGGATGTGAGCGAAAGCGCCCCTGGTCCCGGCCAATCGATCCTGGATTGCCGCCTGCCGCGAATTCATCTTGACGACCACCCGCACCCGTTCCTCCGCCAATACCTCGGACAACTCCCCGGTGACCCCGCTGCCGTTGGTGAACAGCTCGATCTCCAGGCCTTGCCGCCCGAGAAAGCGCAGCATCGGCACCAGCTGCGGGTAGATGGTCGGTTCGCCGCCGAGGATGATGATCTTGCGCGCCCCGAGCCCCTGGGCCTGGAGGATGACGTCCTGAATCTCGTCCTGCGACAGCTCATCGGCAGCGGCGGTCCTGCCCTCGAGATAACAATAGGCACAGCGGAAATTGCAGGCGCGGCTGAACTCGATTTCCATCGACAGCAGCCGCCCGGCGGCGACCGCCTCGCGGATCTCGTCATCGCTGAATTCCAGGTTGTACAGCTGCATGGCGTCAGTACCCCTCGAGGTCGCGGAACCGGTTCAATCGCGCCCAGCGCTCGACTTCCCGCCGGTAGCGTCCTTCCCATCCTTCCCGGCGCATGATTCGCCAGAAATGGAGCTTGAGGACCGGTTTGAACAGGAATCGCCAGATCGAGGTCCAGCCTCGTCCCTGTTTTCTCGCCGGCGCCGGCGGATTCCACCACCCGAGAACGACCTGGCGCTGGTACCAGAACTGGTACTGCAGCTGCTCGGCGCTGAGGTGCCGGGTGCGGACGTTGGCCCACAGTCCGCTGTATTTCTTGTAATCGCTGTGGTTGACGATGAGATGTTCAGCCTCCAGGTTGTCGCGCATGCCGGTCTTCGGGTACGGAGTCAGGATCTGACAGTAGGAGGCGTCGGCGCCGATGCTTTTGAAGAACTCATAGTTCTCCCGGATCGCCGCCTCGTCGTCCTCGGGAAAGCCGAAGATCAGCCCGCCGATGACCATCATCCCGTACTTGTGGCAGTTTTCTATGGCCTGACGCGAGGCGGCGACGATATCGCCTTTGCCGGCCGCGCTCAGATTCTTCTTCGAGCCGTTTTCGATCCCGAGAAAGACGGACCGGAAACCGGCCTCGGCCATCTTCGCCACCATCGGCTCGTTGCCGGCCATGGTGATGCAGTCGGCCTGGACAACGATATTGAGGCCCTTGTAGTTCCTGGCGATGATGGCGTCACAAAGCTCCATCACCCGGTCGGGGTTGAGGACCATGTTGTCGTCGGTGATGAACGCCCAGCGCGTCCGGCGCCGGTAATAGATGTCGTCGAGGTCGTCCAGCACCCGGCTGATCGGGTAGGTCCGGAAGGTGCGACCATACATGTGCTTCATGCTGCAGAAATTGCAGGAGCGGGTGCAACCCCTCGAGGTCTCGACCAGCTCGATCTTCGAGTAGAGGATGTGGTAACCCCAGGTCAGGCGGCGCTGGTCGCGGATCGGCAGCTTGAGGGTGGCGAGATCGAGGTTGGGGCCGCGCGGGTTGTGGACGAAGGCGCCATTGTCCCGGTAGGACAGGCCGGGGATGTCGGCCAGGCGGTCGCGGCCGGCGAGGGCGTTGACCAGCCGCCGGCAGACCTCCTCGCCCTCGCCGCGGACAATATAGTCGATCCACCGGGCCTCCGCCGAGCCGGCGATCTCCTCGTGCATCAGCGTCGCATGGTAGCCGCCGATGACGATCTTCACCCCGGGACGGAGCTCCTTGAGCAGATGGGCGATCTTGACGCAGGTGTCGTATTGCCAGGCCATCGCCGACAGCCCGATCAGGTCCGGCTCGATCCGGTTGACCATCCTGGTGAGGTATTTCCTGATCGAACGGCGCTTGCGAATCAGGTCGATCAGGTAGACCTCATGGTCGGCATCGATATTGCCGCCGATCGAGGCGATGCCGTGGTTGGGCATATGCACCGCCGTTTCGTGGATGATGATCGGCACCACGTCCGGCATCGAGATCAGGATCACCTTCATCGTTCGGTCTCCGAAGCTGTGCCGGCGGCCATTGCCGCTGCCCCTCCGTCGCCGCCGTTGCCCGACAGGCAGCGCTCGAAATCTTCGTGGACGCGGCGGTGCAATTGGGCCAGAGGGGGGAGATGCGGGGCCGGGTCGATGCGGTCGACGATGGCGACGCTGATCCGGTTGGGCCTTCGGCTGTGAAAGAAAAACCTGCCGGGCGCAAACAGCCTTTCGGTGTTCCGCAGGCAGAGGACATAAACCGGGGCCCGGCAGTAGCGGGCGATCTTCAGGGCCCCGACGCTGAGGGGGCCGATTTCGCCGCTGCGGTTCCTGGTGCCTTCCGGAAAGATGAAAAGGTTACCGCCGCCGGCAAGATAGGCCTCCATGGTCTCCATCTGCGCCACCATCAGCCCGGCGAACGGGCCGCTGGATGTGGCCGGGAAATAACCGGCCTTGCGGAGGACCCAGCCGAAGATCGGGATCGTGAAAAAGACCGGTTTGACGATCGTCTTGGCCCGATTGAGGAGGGCGATGAGCAGCAGCGGGTCGAGGTAGGAGAGGTGGTTGCAGACGACCACCGACGAACGGATGGCACCGATCCGTTCATCGATGAACCACTGCTGGCACGGGGCGATCCAGCGCAGCAGGAGGAAAAAGCCGCGGTAGAAGGTCCGGTTGAGACGCTGGAACAACACCTCCGGCCGGGAGGAAAACAGGGCGCCGGCGATATAGAAGGGAGAAAAGAAGAGGAGGAAGCCGAGAGTGAAGTAGAGCCAGCACAGCAGGGTGACGATGATATCGACCAGGCGGTCCGCCATGCCGGCTGCCACGGCCTATATCCCTGCCTCGCGTCCGTTTTTTACCAGCAGGCTGGTGTTGACCCCGCCGAAGGCGAAGTTCTGCACCGCGGCGATCTTGGTCTTGGTTTGAAGGACACCCGGGGTATGGCGCACCGGGGCGCACCGGGGGTCGACCTCGTCGAGGTTGAGGGTCGGGGCGACAAACCCCTCTTCCATCATGTAGAGGGTCATGATCAGCTCGATCACCCCACAGCTGCCCATGGTATGGCCGGTGTAGCTCTTCAGGCCGGAGACGAAGGGCCGGTCGCCGTAGACGGCCTCGATCGCCTGCGATTCGATGATATCGCCCATCTTGGTCGCCGTGGCGTGGGCACTGATGTAGTCGACGGCGGCCGGTTCGATGGCGGCGTCAGCCAGGGCCAGGCGCAGCGTCGCTGTGATCCCGGCGAGGTTGGGCAGAATCAGATCGCCGCCGTTGTTGTTGCAGGAGAAACCAATGATTTCCCCAAGGATGGGGGCCCCCCTTTTCTTCGCCGCCTCGAACTCCTCGAGGAGAACGGCGCCCCCCCCTTCGCCGACCACCAGGCCGTCGCGCTTCCGGTCGAAGGGGCGGGGAGTCCGCTCCGGCGTTGCGTTATAGGCCACCGAGCAGGCGAGCAGGTTATCGAAGACCGCCACCGTCGTCGTGTCGTATTCGTCGGCCCCGCCGCAGACCATCGCGTCCTGCATGCCGTACTTGATCATCTCGTAGCCGAAGCCGATGGCCTGGCTGCTCGTGGTGCAGGCGGTGGACGAGGCGATGACCCGGCCGGTGATGCCGAACATGCGGGTGATGTTCACGGCCGTGGTATGGACCATCGAGCGGAGGTAATCCACCGCCCCGATCGAGGAGAATTCCGCTTCCAGGTTCTGGAAAAAGGTCTTGTAGATCTCCCGTTGCACGGTGGGGCTGCCGTGGGTCGAGCCGAATGCCACCCCCAGGCGGCCGGAGGTGATGAATTCCTCGGAAAGGCCGGAGGCCGCCAGCACGTCACCGGCGACCTGGCAGGCGTAATAGGCCACCGGCCCCATGGTCTTGCGCTGCGACCGGGTGAATTGATAGTTGATGGGATAGTCGACCGTGCCGAAGACCCGGGAATGGATGTGGTTGGTCAGCAGGCCATCGTCGCGCAACGGCCTGACGCCGGACCGGCCATGCTGCAGACCATCGGTAATGGCCTTCTTGCCATAGCCGATCGGGGAGATGGCGGAACAGGCGGTAATGACGACGCGGCGCTTCATCGGCAGGTTCGGGGAGGGTTCATTTGCTGCGGCCCTGGTAAATCGGCTCCAGGTAATCGAGGATATCGTTGATCGTCCTGATGTCCATCGCCTTCTCCTTCTCCTCCCGGGTCAGGGAGAAACCGAAGATGCGTTCGATCTTGCCGAGCAGCTCGATGGCGTCGATGCTGTCGAAACCGTGATCGTCCCTGAGGTTGTCATCGAGTTGCGGATCCTGGAACTCGAAATCCCGGACGAGGATGTCGAGGATCTTCTCTTGCAGTACATCTCTGGTCATAACAGGTCAATATGGTAGCAAATTGCGAGGGCTTTGGAACGCCAAAGAGACGAAATAGTACTCTTATTTCGGACAAAAGGAAAAGGAAATAATCCCCGCCCCCCGCCTCACCCGGCGGGAGATTCCCGGTCGACGGGTTCATGGATGAATCTGTCGAAATGGTACCACTCGAACGGATGGGCCCGCAGGGCCTCTTCCAGCAGCGTCGCATAGCGCTGGGCGGCCTCGGCTACTGCCGTGCCGCGTTCGGCTCGGGATGCGGCGCGGACAGTGAGGGCCTCCGGTAACTCGAAACGGTAGCGGTGGTCACCGGTGCGGAAAGCGAAGAAGACGTGGATCGGTGCCCCCGAGACCATCGCGAACACAAAGGGGGCCTCGGGCACGTAGGCCCTGCGGCCGAGGAAGGTGACGGGCAGTCGGCGCTGGTCGGATCGCCAGACGACATCGCCGGTCATCGATACCATGCCGCCGGTCTGCAGCAGGCGGATGCCGTCGACGGCGGCGAAGGGCGAGGAACCGCCCCGATCGACACCGATGATGATCACTCCGGCCCGACGCAGTTCCTCCTTCTGGGTCCGTTCCACCCCCTCCTTCTCCTTGATCCCCATGTACAGCAGCAGCCGCAAGTCTCGCCTCTGCTGCATCAGCAGCCTGGCGGCCATCTCCCAGTTGCCGAGGTGGGACATCAGCAGGATGGCGCCGGTGCCGCCGATCGCCGCCGCCAGCCGCTCCTCCCCTTCGACGCTGAACTGCACCGCCCGCCCCTGGTTGGCGAGCAGCCGGTCGAGATGGATGGTGGTGAAATTCTGGTATTGCCGAAAGGTGCACCAGTGGTGATACAAGTGGCTGCTCCGCGGCAAGAGGGCGGCATAGAAGCGCCGGCTTTCCCTGGTCCGTCGGGAAAAGAGGAAATAGCCGACGGCGATGGTCCTCGCGGCGACGTTGAACACCCAGGGGCCGAGCCGGTTCGCCGCCTGGACCAGGATCCGGTAGCCGTCAATGCTCATCGCCTGCGATCCGTCCGGAACAACCGCGAACAGATCAGCCGGGCAAAGGTGGCCGAATTGCGGCCGAAATCGAGCCACGGCCGGAAGTGGCTGACCCGTACGCCCTTCGGCTGGTAGACCACCTGCACCGGTACCTCGACCGTGGCGAGGCCGCGGCGGCAGGCCCGGACCAGGACCTCCACCTCGAACTGGTAGCGGCGGGCCCGAACGTCGAGATTCAGGGTTTCGGGCAGGGGATAGAGGCGAAAGCCGGACTGGGAGTCGGCCAGCAGCGGTCCGCCGGCGGCCCGGACCCAGAAATTGGAGAAGAGCCGCCCGAAGCGGCTCGTCCAGGGCACATGCAGGCCGCTCATCCCCTGACGGCGGCCGACGACGATCACCCGATCACCGCGGCCGGCGGCTGCCAGCAGGGCGGTGCCGTCGGCCGGGTTGTGCTGGCCGTCGCCGTCGATGGTCAGGGCCCAGTCGCAATTCGGGGCCGCGGCTGCAAACCCGGTAAGCAGGGCGGCACCCTTGCCGAGGTTGACCGGATGGCGGAGGACGGTGATCCCCGCCAGCGTCGCCAGCACCGCCGCCGTGCCGTCGGTCGAGCCGTCGTCGACGACAAGGACCGGCAGGCCGAGCGCCATGGCCTGGCGGACCACCTCCGCCACCCGTTCCCGGTGATTGTAGACCGGAATGACGACGGCGGCCCGCATCTCAGGGTACCGGAGCGAAGGCGAGCGACCAGGTGCCGGGCCCCATGTGGACCCCCGAGGTCAACGACAGCGGCACCAGCAGCAGCTCCGCTTCGGGCAGGATGGACCGGACCCGCGGCCGGACCGTCTCCTCCACCCATCCGCGGTTGTCGGAGTACTGCAGCAGGACCAGCATGTCGCCTCGCCCCACCGCCTCATGCCGCAGACGGTCCGAGGCAAAGGCGAGCTGGGCATCGCGATTGCGGACGACTCCGACCCGGCGGACCCCTTCCCGGGTCGGGCTGATCACCGGTTTCAACTGCAGCAGCTCGCCGAACCAGCCGCCGGCCCGCGACACCCTGCCCCCGGCAACGAGATAACGCAGGGTATCGATAAAGACGTATTCCCGGCAGCTGTCGACGAGGGTGGCGGCCAGGGCTCGAACCGTATCCGCCTTCACGGTGCGGCGGGCGTGACGGGCGACGAGCAGGGCGATGACGGCGAGCCGACCGGAGGCGGCGCCGGTATCGATGATATCGAGAAGGTTTTGCCGGTCATTGTCCCGCTTCCATGCCGCCGCCGTCGCATGGTTACCGGTAAAGGCCGAGCCGACGCAGAGGTAGAGGGTGGAACCGTACTCCTCGCAGACGCCGGCGTAGAGCTCGTGCCGCTCGACCAGTGAGGCCTGGGCGGTCGTCACCTTCTCCCCCGCCCGCATCCGGGCATATATCATCCCCGGGTCGCAGAGACTCTCCGGCCGGGCGACCTCGCCTACGACGATATAACTGTCGAGCAGAGTGATGCCGTGCCGTCTCGCCATCTCCCGCGGCAGCGAACCGGCGGCATCGGTCATGATGTGAAGGCTTCCCGACGGGACGGGGCTGTGGTTCGCCGCCTCGGTCCCCGGCCGCAGCGCCTCGTCGGACCACCCGACCACCTCGCCGAGCAGCTCCAGCCGGCGACGCAGGTCCTGCGGATCGGGGGTGTGGATATGGATCTTGACCTGATCCTCATCGGGGACCACCACCACGCTCTCGCCCAGGGCGGCCATCGCCTCCGTGTCGAGCCGGCGGCCGGCGCCGGGCCTGATGATCGTGTCGACACAGAACGACCCGGAGGCCGGCGGGTGAAAGTCGGTGCGGATCGCCAGCAGGTCGGGAAAGAGAGCGGCGAGGGGCAGCCGTGGTCCCCGGTAACCGGTCAGGGTGCGGCAGAAGCCATCGAAGAAGACGAACATCCCCAGCGCCCCGGCATCGACCACCCCGGCCGAGCGGAGATCGGCCAGGGTCGAGGCCGTCAGCACCACCGCCTGTTGCAGGGCGGAGATGATCGTCGGGCAGGTTGCCGCGGTCAGCGGTGACGTCGCCAGGGCGGCATCCAGGCCGTCGAAGACGCTGAGCATGGTGCCCGGCTGCGGTTCGGCCACCGCCTCCCAGGCCCTGGCCCGCCCCCGGGCCGCCCGGCGCGGCAGGTCGTCGATCCCGGCGGCCGGCAGCAGTTCGCTGAAGAAGGCGGCGGCGATATTGCCGGAGTTGCCGGTGGCGAGGCGGCGGATCCGGCTCGCCAGGACCGCCCTGTCGCCACCGCAGGCACGCAGCGGCCCCAGGCTGATGCGCAGATTGGCGCCGGTATCGCTGTCGGCCACCGGGAAGACGTTGATGCGGTCGAGCAGGTCGGCCCGGGCGCACAGACCGGCATAGCCGGCGATGAACCCTTCGTCGAGATCGTTCATGGCGCCAGCAGGCGCAGAATCGCCGGCCGATCGTACTTGCCGTTGTCCCTCAGCGGCAGACGATCGACCAGTCTGATCGCGCGCGGCAGGGCATAAGGTTCGAGATGGCCGGCCAGTTCGCGGCGCAGCGCCTCGATCTCGACATCGCCCCCCTCGACCACGGCGACGATGCGGTGTTCGCGGCCGCCATCGTCATCCAGAGCCATGACCAGACAGTCGGTAACGCCAGGCTGCCGGCGGATCAGGGCGGCGATCTCCTCGAGATCGACCCGCTTGCCGGCGACCTTGGTGATCGAGTCGGCCCTCCCCCGGAGATGGAACCCGCCTCCATCCGCGGCCTCGACCCGGTCGCCGGTGACAAAATAACCGTCCGCCTGCAGCGGCAGATTAGGTGAGAGGTAGGGCGAACGGATGTGCAGCCGTTCCGCTTCAATCCGCCAGGCGATGGTCGGGTAGGGAGTGAACTGCTCTTCACCACGTGAGCGGCGGCGCAGGGCGATGCCGCCGGTCTCGGTGGAGCCGTAGATCTCGACGATCCCGGCGGGGTTGTGGCGGTAGAAATCGCGGCTGTCGTCGGGGTCAAGAATGCCGGCGGAAGAGAAGGCCAGCCGCAGGCTCGGACCCATCGCCGACCTGTCGCGGAGGATCCGGTAATGGGCCGGGACGCTGACCAGGATCGAGGCCTGGCGCTCCCGGACGGCATGGACGATTTCGTCGGGATAGGAGGGCATCCCCGGTGCCACGCTCGCCCCCGAAACCAGCGGCAACAGCACCGAGTAAAGCAGGCCGTAGATGTGATAGGGTGAGATCGTGGCCACGATCCGGTCCGTCGACGAGACGCCGAAATGTCGTGCCAGGAACAAGGCCTCGGCAAAGAGGTTGATCCCGGTCTTGGGCCAGATCTGCGGCACACCGGTCGACCCCCCGGTGTATAGACGAAGGATTTCCTCCCGCGGGGCGATGGCCTGGCGGTGCATTTCCGGCCCTGAGTCGCCGCGCCGGGGGCAGACGACCTCGACCCCGGGCGGCAGGTCGCGATGGACGTCGGTGATGACGACGGCAAAACCGGTGGCCTTGTGCATGGCAACCAGGGCCTGGGCGGAAAAGGCGAAGGGGAGGAGCAGGACCGGCCCGCCGGCCAGAGACGCCAGCAGGGCCGCGGCGATGACCGCCCGGTCCTCCGCCGCCAGGCACACCGCGCCGTCAGCCCGCCCGGCCAGCCTGGCCCGCAGCCAGGCCGCCATCGCGTACACCTCGGTGACGGACGCATCCCCAACAGAAAACGATCGCCCGGCGACCGGCATCTCGGTGATCAGGCGGGCCACGTCCCGCGCCAGATCGGCCATGGTACTCATCCGCTTATCCCCTCTCCTGTTGGCGGCCGAAGCTCTGCCGGGCCAGTTCCCGATTGCGCGGCCTGAAGGTATTGTCGGCCATCTCCTTTTTCACCACCTGCTGGAACAACCTGGCCATCTTCATGCTCTGGGATTCGTCACGGTAGAAGGAGTCCCAGGCGTAGGCGAGCAGTTCCTGCAGCCGCTCTGGGGTCATGTGGCGAGGCCGATAGACGACCTGGTCGGCCGAGTAGCGGTCCCAGTCGCAGGAAAGGATCCGCCCTTGGCTGTGCAGCTCCCGATAGGCCTGGGTGTGGGGGAAAGGGGTCAGCACCGTGAACTCGGCCAGATCAAGCTCGATCTCGAGCAGGAAGTCGATCAGTCGTTTGATCGAATCCTCGGTGTGGTTGTCGAGCCCCAGCAGGATCGTGCCCTCGACGCCGATGCCGTGATCGTGATAGCGCCGGATCCGCTCGCGGATGTAGTCGGAGGTGTCGAAGACCGCCTGGTAGACGTACCAGGCGCCGGCCCGGGCCGCCAGATCGAGGACATCGGGCCGGTCCTCGATGGGGTGGCAGCACCACTTCTTCTTCAGCGGGATCATCTCCCGGAACAGCTCGGTCTCCCAGGCGGTGTCCTGGGCCAGGGAATTGTCGACGATGAACAGGCGGTTGTTGTCGATCGCCGCCATCTCGGCGATCGCCTTCTCGATCGGCCGCGGCCGGAACTCCCGGCCGCCGAGGTAGGCCACGGCGCAGGGGTAGCAGTTGAACCGGCAACCGCGCGAGGCATGGACCAGATCGACCATCTGCACCCCCTTGTGGTTATACAGCGGCCGGTTGAGGATGTCGCGGCGGGCCGGGCCAACCAGGGCGATATCGGGCCGGTCGTCGAGATAGTCGTAGCACCGGCGCAGCTCGCCGCGGCGGATATCGTCCAGGACCCGCTCCATCCGCCCTTCCGCCTCGCCGAGAAACACCGCATCGGCATGGGCCATCGTCTCCTCGGCATGGAGCATGGTGGCGATACCGCCGAAAATCACCGTGATTCCCTTGGCCCGGTAGGTGTCGGCGATCTCCCAGCCGCGCTTGACCTGGACCGTCAGCATCATCGAGATGCCGACGATATCGACCGGCTCGTCGAAGTCGACGGCCTCGAGGTTCTCGTCGACAAAGTCGACGCTGACATAGTCCGGCAGGGTGGCGGCGAAGACCACCGGGCCGTGCGGCGGCAGGTGGAATTCGGTCTGGCGGGCCAGCTTGGGCCAGCGGGGATAGATCAGTTTGAATCGCATCAACGCTCTCAATCGCCGGCCGGCAGCCGCTCGGCGCTGACCAGCTGCATGGTGAGGGAATAACCGTCCGGTTCGCCGGCGGTCAGTTCCAGACGGCCCGGGATCGCCGCCGAGGCGATCGGCCGGCACGCACGGGCCTGGATGGTTCTGCTCCAGGTTCGATCGGTGTAGGCATGAATCGACCAGCACCCGTCCTGCCGCGGCAGGATGTCGGTCACGGTGTCGGCTTCGGTGAACCGGCAGATCGGGCCTCCATCCGCCAGCCGACCGGTTTCGGCTTTGCCCGGCGGCGGCCGGAAGATCAGGCGGATATCGCGCATCAGTCCGGTAGCAAAGCCGGGCCGGTCGAAGGGCGGAATGGCCCGGATCACCTCCGGGGCCGCCTCCCCTGCCGCCCGCGCCTCGAACAGGGTGAGGCCTTCGACGGTCATCAGGGCGCAGCGGATCTCGGTCTGGCTCAGCACCACCACCCCGAGCGCGGTCCCCTCGCCCTGGTCAGTGCGAAAGGCGATGGTGTGGACGAACTGCCACCGGCCGGCGGGAAAGAGTGCGGCACAGGGCGGGGTCGGTGCCGCACTGTCCGCCGCCGCCGTAATTTCCGGCGGCACGGCCCTCGGCGGCATGGCACAGGAGGTCGCCAGCAGCACGGCGGCCAGCCAGAAGACAGGGCGCGCGGTCATGGCAGGCGGAAGATGTCGGCCGGGATATCCCGGTTGACGACCGTGCCGGTGAAGGTCAGCCTGGTCCAGGCGTCCGGCCCCTCGAAGATGGTCACCGATTCCATCACCCCGGGCTCCCGCCCGAGACGGAGTTTGATGCTGCTGATCACCGTCTCCAACCCCGGGTCCCGGGGGGCGAGGATGATGGTCCGGGCATCACGGCGACTGACGGAGAACATCGGGTTGTCGGCAAAGCGTCCGTCGAGCCAGCTGCCGAGGTCGCGGAGGATGACCTGCATCGCGTCGAGCCCGCTGCCTGTATCCCGCTCGAAGCGGCCATCCCGTTCGACCGCCTTTTCCACCCTGCCGTCGTGCATGATCAGGATGGAATGCAGCGGCTCCAGGTATTCCCAGCGCAGCGATTGCGGGGCCTGGAAGGCGAAGGTGCCGCGGGAGACCAGAGGCCGGGTGAGGATCTGGAGATGTTTCTGCTGAACGAATCCGGCCTGCACCGAGCGCAGGGCCGCCGCCTCGGCACCCGGGCCGGCGGTGGCGAAGGGGAGCAGGGAGAGGCAGAGGAGGAGGGTCAACAGCGCCCGGATCATCACAACATCCCGCCATTGACCGAAATCACCTGGCCGGTGACATAGGAGGCGGCCTCGGAACAGAGGAAGGCAACGACGCCGGCCACTTCCTCCGGCCGGCCGATGCGGGCCATCGGGATCAGGGTCTTGATGTAATCCTTCGGGGCCTTGTCGATCATCCCGGTGTCGATCAGCCCCGGCGCCACCACGTTGACCCGGATCCCGAGACGGGCCACCTCCGTTGCCAGCGTCCTGCTGGCGGCGTTCAACCCGGCCTTGGCCGCGGCATAGTTCGCCTGTCCCCGGTTGGCCATCAACGCGGCGGCCGAGGAGATGGAGACGATCGAGCCCCCCCGGTTGCGCACCATCTTCTCCAGCACCGGCCGGGTCACATTGTAGAAACCATGCAGGGTGGTATCGATCACCTGCTGCCACCGCTCCGGCGACATCATCAGGAACAGGCCGTCAGCGACGATGCCGGCATTGTTGACCAGGATGTCAATGGTCTCCAGCCGGTCGCCGATCTCGTGTACCGCCCGCTCCACCTCTTCCCGATCGCGGACGTCGAACCGGCGGATCTCCCCGCCGCCGCCGGCGGCAAGCACCATCTCCAGGGTCTTCTCGGCGCCTTCCCTGTTGCCCCGGTAATTGACGACCACATACGTTCCGGAGCGGCCGAGTTCGGTGCAGACGGCGCGGCCGATGCCGCCGCTGCCGCCGGTCACGAGGGCGATCTGTTGTCTGGTTGCTGCCGGCATATCCTTTCCTCAGGGTTGGTACAATTGCAGGACGATCTCGGCGAGGAGACGACCGTCACCGTGAACGCGGCTCGACACCTCGCGAAACTTGTCGAAGGCCAGGGTGTTGTAGGCCCTGACCGTGAGCTCCAGGCCGAAGGGCAGATGGGCGGCGTAAAACACCGCCCTCTTTACCGCCACCAGCCAGCCGGTCTGGTCGGAGGCCGGGCCCTGCGTCTGAATCCTCACCCAGCCGTTGCAGATCCCGGCGGTCTGGGCGGCGAGTTCGACGGCGATGAGCGACGGGACCCCTTCCCTGTCGGCCATCGGCCAGGTCGGATCGACGGTGTTCACCGTCACCGCATGTTCGGCATCGACCTCGACGATCCCGCCGATGATCAGCATCGGCGGGCGGTGCGGGAGCAGGTCCTCGAGACCGTAGCCGGCCGGACCATTATTCGCCATCCCTACACGTCCCGTCGGTGGCTGGGCGCTATCTCTTCGACATTTCGCATAACGAAGGGTAACTTTTCTCAAAATAGGGCAAAAGAGCAAGGGAATTATTTCATCGCCGCTGGCCCTAAACTTGTTGACAAATCCCCAATGGCAGAGAACCCTTATCTCCTTCCTGTTTCATTCCGGAAACGACTGACTTCATCTGCAGCATGAACCGCCGGGAGCGGCATGGAGACAAGCTATCCATGAAAGAACTTATCGAAGAACTGAAAGAAAAAATCATCACCCTGCTCAACCTGACGGAGATAACCGCGGCGGATTTTGACGAGCATGCCCGCCTGGTGGGAGGGGATCTCGGCATCGACTCCATCGATGTCCTCGAAATGGTGGTGATGGTGGAGAAGGATTATGGCGTGGCGATCAACAACCAGGAGGTCGGCGAAAAGGTCTTCGCCTCGCTCGCCTCCCTGGCCGAATACATTCAAACACAACGGTCAGGGGCTGCCGCTTGACCGGTCCGCCGGTCTATATCGCCGCCGCCGGCATCATCAGTCCCCTCGGCCGGGGAATGCCGGCGACGGCACAGGCCCTCCGGGCCAACACGACTGCCATCGCCCCGCTGGAGGCCTTCCCCCTGCTGCAGGGCGAGCCGTTGCCGGTCGGCCAGGTCCGGGACCTGGGCGCCGACCCGGTCCTGCCGCGGACCCACCTGCTGGCCCGTGAGGCGGCGCGGATGGCCATGCGGGAGGCCAAGGAGCCGCCCGAGGCGATCATCCTCGGCTGCACCACCGGCGGCATCCTGACGACCGAACGGCTGCTGCGCGACAAGGTTGCCGACCCCCAAACCTATCGCTACCACGGGCTGGCCAGCGTCGCCGAGGATATTGCCGGGCTGACCGGCTGCCGCGGTCCGGCGCTGACGATAGCCACCGCCTGTTCGTCGAGTGCGGTGGCCATTACCCTGGCCATCGCCATGCTGCGGCGCGGCGGGCTGAAGCGGATCCTGGTGGGCGGCGTCGATTCCCTCAGCCGCCTGACCTATTTCGGCTTCCACTCGCTGCAACTGGTCGACCGCCAGGGGTGCAGGCCGCTGGATGCGACCCGCCAGGGGATGTCGGTCGCCGAAGGCGCGGCAATGCTGCTGCTGACGACGCTCAGGCCGGACCGGCCGCTCGGCGTGGTGCTCGGCGCCGGCCTGTCGTGCGATGCCTACCACCCTACCGCCCCGCACCCGCAGGGGCGGGGGGCGGTGAAGGTGATGCAGGCCGCCCTGGCCGATGCCGGATTGCCGGCGGCTGCCATCGATTACATCAATCTGCACGGTACCGGCACCCCCGACAATGACCTGGCCGAGGCCCGGGCGGTGACCGCGCTCTTTCCGCAGCCCCCGCCCCTGTCCTCGATCAAGGGCGCCACCGGCCACAGTCTGGCCGCGGCGGGAGCGATCGAGGCCGTCGCCGCCATCCTGACGCTCCGCCACGGTTTCGTCCCCGGCACCGTCGGCTGCCGGCAACCGGACCCGGCCCTGGGCCTGATGCCGCAGCTCACCCCCATCGATCGTCCTGTCCGGACCGTACTCTCCAACTCGTTCGGTTTCGGCGGCAATAACGGCAGTGTGGTCATTGGCCGGGAGGATGCCGGCGTCGCAGCTGCCGGGCCGACAGTGACGGCACCGTTGGCGGTCCACGGCTGCGCCTGCCTGACCGGCGCCGGTCCGACCCGGGAAACCATGGCCCTGCTGGCCGAGGGACGGCCCGTGGCCGGGATGATGACCGCCGAGGCCATCGCCGGCCACCTGCCGCCGCGGCTGGTGCGCCGGGCAAAGCGGCTGACCCGCCTGGCGTTGGCGCTGGCGGTGGCCGCCCATGCCGACAACGGGGGACAAGACAACCCGGCGGCGGTCTTCATGGGCACCGGCTGGGGGGCGCTGACCGAGACCTGCGATTTTCTCGACCGCCTCGAGACCTCGGCCGAACAGTTCCCCAGTCCGACCGACTTCATCAGCTCGGTCCACAACGGGGCGGCCGGTCAGGTGGCGATCCATTTCGGCGCCACCGCTGCCAATGTCACGGCCAGCGGCGGCGACTACTCCTTCGAACAGGCCCTGCTCGCCGCCGACTCCCTCCTCGAGGCCAGCGGCCAGTCCGCCCTGCTGTTGGGTGTTGACGAAGGACACGATCCGCTGTCGCCCCTTCTCGATCCTTCCGTTGCCGCCGGCAACTCGCTGGCCGACGGCGGCGGGGCGTTGTTCGTCAACCGCGATCCCGTCCAGGCCCATGCTCTGATCCGCCTGGCCTTCTATCAACAGGACGAGGGAGACGCAACTGTCGACCAGCTGGTCCAGGCCCTCGCCGGACCGGATCACGACTGCGCCGCCGTCCTGGTCGGCATCCCGGCCGCCGAGACCGCGCGGGGCCGACGGCAACTGGCATGTTTCATCGATCGCTGCGACCGGCAGCTGCCGGTCTGCGAGTATCGGCCGCTGCTCGGCCAGTTCGCTTCGGCCTCGGCCGTGGCGACGGCCCTGGCAACGATCTGTTTGGGCCGGGGCATACTGCCGGGGGCCGTGGTCGGCGGCAGCGACATCCCGCTCGGGCCGGGCAGCAGGATCGTGGTCCTCGGTACCGGCCGTTTCCTCACCGCCATCGAGTGCATCCGGCCATGAACGTCCTGCTCATCTCACCGAACACCCTGACGGTGCCGTATCCGGTCTATCCCATCGGCCTCGATTATGTCGCCGGGGCCATCGCCGCCGAACACCAGGTGCGGATCGCCGATATGCAGACCCTGAGCCGGGATGGCCTGTCCGCCCTCATCGACGACTTCGCGCCCGAGGTCATCGGCCTTTCCATCCGCAACATCGACAATACCGAAGGGGCCGACCCGCTGTCCTTCCTCGCCGAATATCGGCAACTGGTGGCCTGGCTGCGGCAGCGGTCGCCGGCGGTCATCGTCTGCGGCGGCAGCGGTTTCACCATCATGCCCGACCAGGTGCTGGCAATGCTGGAAGCGGATTACGGCATCGTCGGCGAAGGCGAACGCCTGGCCCAGCTGATCGAGGCCCTGCGTCACGACCGCAACCCCGCCGCCATCCACGGGGTCATCGCCGCCGGGGGATCGTCCGCCCTCCCTTCGCCCTGGCCGGGCGCCCAGGTCCGCCGATTCCAGCCGGATGCCGCCCATATCCGCTATTACGTGGAGCAGGGGGGGATGCTCAACCTCCAGACCAAGCGCGGCTGTTCGTTCAACTGCATCTACTGCTCCTATCCCCGTATCGAAGGCAGGGGCCACCGCCTGACGGAGCCGCAGGAGGTCGCCGCCACGGCCCTGCAACTGCAGGCGGCTGGAGCGAAGTATCTCTTTATCACCGATTCCGCCTTCAACTCGGATATCGACCATAGCATGGCCGTGGCCGCAGCCCTGCGCCATGCCGGGCTCGCCATCCCCTGGGGGGCCTTCTTTGCCCCGACCAGGCTGCCGTCAGACTATTTTGCCGCCATGGCCGCCGCCGGCTGCCGCCATGTCGAGTTCGGTACCGAATCTCTGGCCGCGGCAACGCTCAAGGCCTACCGCAAGCCCTTTCAGGTCGAAGACATCCTTGCCGCCCATCGGCTGGCCCGCTCGGCCGGTCTCCATGTCTGCCATTACCTTCTCCTCGGCGGACCGGGCGAGTCGGCGGCAACGGTGGCCGAGACCCTGGACGGGATCGAGCGGCTTGACCGGAGCGTCTTCTTTTTTTTCATCGGCATCAGGATCTATCCCGGCACCGAACTTTTCGACCTGGCCCTCGCCGAGGGCAAGCTCGACGGCAGTCGCAACATGCTTGAGCCGGTGTTCTACGATCCCGACACTATCGACCGTGCCACCATTGAATCGATGGTCGAAGACCGGGCGCGGACGCGTGCCAACTGGGTGATCGGCTCGGGAGGGAGCAGGGTCGCGGCCACCGTCCGCACCATGCATCGACGAGGATTCACCGGCCCCCTGTGGGAATACCTCGCCCGGTGACGATCACCGGTCGCCGCGCCAATGCCGCAATCGTCGCAGCCATGTCGTGTAATGCTCGACGATGACTGGACCAACAGACTGTTCTGATTTGGTTTCTCAATATTACCCGTGGACACGCAACTGTAAAATGTGGTATTCGTTACTCGCCCTAGAGAAGATCGACAAGGATGCGATAGTGGCCCGCGTCACCGTCGCCGACAACTCGCCATGGTTTGCCGGCCATTTCCCCGGCAACCCCATACTGCCCGGCATTGCCCAACTACATATGGTGGCCGGAGTTGTCGCCTTCTCAAGACAGGAGTCGCTGTACATTCACAGCCTGAACCGGGTCAAGTTCAAGAAGCTGGTACGGCCCGGCGAACCGATGCAGATCCATGTCGCGACTGCCGGCGACGACAACCGGTACAGCTTCAGGATAACCCAGGACAATCAGGACGTCTGCTCCGGCATGATGTCGCTGGCCGATAAACGATAAGCCCAGAATAACCATGAGTGCTGATATCAACCAGACCATCACCCGCATCGCCGAGATCATCATCGATGAGTTGAAACTCGAGGACGTGAGCCCTGCAACCTTCGATCCCGATCTCGACCTGGTCGACGAGGTGGGTATCGACAGCATGGATCTGGCGACCATCGCCCTGGTCATCCGCGACGAGTTCGGCATCCGGATCGACGAAGACGACTACCCCAAACTGACCACGATCCGCATCATCGCCGAATATGTCGCCGACAAACGGAGCGGCGGCGAATAATATGGCCGCCCCGACGCCCCATGGCAAGACCTGCAGCTTCGCGGAGATCACCGCCATCCCGGCGATTCGGGAGCGGTGGGAGAAGGTCCGCCGCTATTTCTTCCTGCGGGAATCGACCTATGACATGACCAACCGCTGTAACATCCGCTGCGAGGGATGCTATTATTTCACCGGGGCGAAGCAGTTCGCCGAGGAGCACCCGGATGAATCGGTGTGGCGGTCCCTGATGCAGGCGGAGCGGGAGCGGGGTATCACCTTCGCCGTCCTCGCCGGGGCCGAACCCTCGCTGGTGCCGCAGCTGTGCCGCATCTGCGCCGAGATCATCCCCTGCGGGGCGATCGCCACCAACGGCCTCAAAGCCCTGCCCCGTGATATCGACTACCGCATCCACATCTCGGTCTGGGGCAACGACCGGACCAGCAGTGAGATCAGAAAGGCCGACAACCTGCTCGTCCGGCAGATGGCCAATTACCGTGACGATCCCCGGGCCGTCTTCGTCTACACCTTCACTCCGCACAACATCGACGAGGCGAAAGAGGTGACGGCACTGCTGGCGGCCAACGGCCAGCAGATCACCTTCAACATGTTCTCGGCCCCGATCGGCTACACCGGGCCGCTGCGCCACAGTCCGGCGTCCCTCGCCAGGACCGCGGAGATGATGACCGAGTTGCTGCACGACCATCCCCGGACCGTCCTCTTCTCGGCCTACAACATCGTCGCCCATACCCATGCCCTGGGCCTGCACGACCTGTTCTCCTGCCCGTATCCCCGGCGGAACCCGTCGACCGCCATCGGCCTCGGCCGATCGTTCCGCCAGTATCGCACCGACCTGCAGTGGGATCGCGCCGCCGCCTGCTGCGTACCCGACACCGACTGCCGCGATTGCCGCCACTATGCCGCCGGTAGCGCCGTAGTGACTGCCAGGATGTTCCGCCACGCCACCGATCCGGAGACCTTTGCCGCCTGGCTGGACTATGTCGATACCTATCTCGCCGTATGGATGCACGGCTATACAAAAGGACCGAATCTCTGCGATCATCCCGTCGTCCCGCCGGCCAGCCATTAGAATCTCCCCAAACCGCCATGAAAACAGTCAGTTCTCTTCTCGATGACCACTGGTATGAACGATACAAGCGGATATCGAAGCTCAATATCCGCAGTTCCATCTACGATGTCACCGATCGCTGCAACCTGCGCTGCAAGGGCTGCTTCTTCTTCTCCTCCGGCGAGCACCAGGCCGCCGCGGAGGAAAAGGACATCACTCGCTGGCACGCCTTCGTCGAAAGCGAGATGGCGCGCGGGGTCAACCTCGCCATCCTGATCGGCGGCGAACCCACCCTCTGCCTCGACCGGATCGAGGCGTTTTACCGCCGCCTCCCGACCTTCTGCGCCACCAACGGCCAGATCAAGGTGCCGCGGGAGCGTTTCCCCGATCTGATGGTCGGCATCTCCCTGTGGGGGGACGCCGAGGACGAGAAGATCCTCCGGGGCAAGGATACCTTCCGGATCTCGAGCGCCAATTACGCCGGCGATCCGAACGCCTACTACCTCTACACCATCACCCCGAAACAGCTGGGCAAGACCGAGACGATCATCCGCAAGATCAAAGACGTCGGCCTCAAGGTCCACGTCCAGTTGCTCTCCAACGACGAAGGGGTCGACGGCTTCTCCTGGCGGCCGGAGGAACTGGCGGCCGTCCGCGAGGAGATGGACGCGATGCTCGACTGCTATCCGGAGACGATGATCTCCTCGAAATATTATCACCGGATCATCACCACCGGCGAGATGGGCGGACGGAAGTTCGGCTGGATGGAATGCCCGTCGGTCACCTCTGCCCTTGACCGGCGTGAATCCCGGCCCCGGCGGCTGACCAATTTCATCCGCTGGGCCTCCGATCTGAAGACCATGCACCGCTGCTGCACCTCGGAAACGCGGGCCTGCTCCACCTGCAAGGACGGTGCCGCCCACATGAGCTGGGTCATGGTCAACAAGCGGGCGCACATGAACTCCACCGTCGACCTCCAGAACTGGGTCGAGGTCTACGAGATGTTCGCCAAGCTGTACCGCTTCATCCCCTGGTAGAGTCGGGGGCGCGTTATGAAAGCGAAAAGGGCAGTCATCGTCGGCTACGACGCGATCTCGCCGCTCGGCAGCGATCTCGATGGGCAGTGGCGGCAGGCCGTGGCCGGCAAGAGCGGCATCGGCCCGTTGACCCGCTTCCCGCTCAAAGACGATTTCCCGGTGCGCATCGCCGGCCAGATGCCGGATATCGACCATGAACCCTACCCCTTCCTGACCGCCCGGCACCAGGCGGCGTGGCACTCGCCGGTGTTCAGGTACGGCATGCTGTCGGCGGCCCGGGCCCTGGGGCGGAGCGGCATCGAGATCACCCCGGCCATCGCTCCCCGGGTGGCGGTCACCTACAGTTCGGCCGTCGGCGGCATCGACGCCGTACTGACCGCCGACCGGCGACTGCAGGGAGAGAACCGCCTCCCCCACCCTTACGCCAATCCCAATTCCTGCATCAACATGATCGGCGGCAAGATCGCGATGCAGACCGGGGCCCGGGGACCGATCATCGCCACGATCACCGCCTGCGCCACCGGCCTGACCTCGATCCTCACCGGCGCCATGCTGCTGGCCCTGAACCGGGCCGATGTGGTCATCTGCGGGGCGGTCGACTGCGCCCTGGTCGAGCCGATCGTCGCCGGCTTCCATACCATGAACGGCGTCTTCAACCCCAGACAGGGCGAGGAGGAGCAGCCGCCGGAGAAGGCGAGCCGGCCCTTTTCCCTGGACCGGCGCGGTTTCGTCATCTCGGAGGGGGCGGGGTCGATCATCCTCGCCAGCCGGGAATTCGCTATGGCCCACGGCCTGCGGTTCGTCATCGAACTGGCCGGCTGGGGGATGACCAGCGACGCCCATCACTTCGTCGTCCCCTACGTCGACACCATCCGCCAGTGCATGGTCGACGCCCTCCAGGATGCCGGGCTGCAGCCGGCGGACATCGCCGCCGTCAACGCCCACGCCACCTCCACCCGGGTCGGCGACCAGGTCGAATACGACGCCCTCACCCAGGTCTTTGCCGGCGCCCTGCCGCCGGTCAGCGCCAACAAGTCGCAGATCGGCCATGCGATGGGGGCATCGAGCGCGATCGAGACCATCCTCGCCCTGCGGGGGATGGAGGAGGGGGTGGTGCTGCCGACCATCAATCACCGGCCGGACCCGGAGATGGCGATCGACTGCGTCGCCGAGGGGGCCAGGGCGGTGGTCCAGGAGCATGTACTGAAAAACGCCTTCGGCTTCGGCGGCTGCAACGCCTGCGCGGTGTTCAGGCGGATCGGCTGAGCGCAGGCGGAAGGATAAGGACGGAGACGATGAAGGCACCACTCAACCGCCGGGTCCAGGTTATCGGCTACGCCGCCGCCACCGCCCTTGGCAACACCTTCGGCCGGACCTGGGAGGCGGCCGTCGCCGGCCGGGCCGGGTTCCGCCGCCTGAGCCGGTGCGCGGTCGAGAGCCGCAGCAACGTGGTGGGCGAGATCCCCGACTGGGATCCGGCGGCCTTCGGCTATGTCAGCCGCAAGGAAGCCTCGCTGTGGAACGCCGGTTTCGTCTTTCTGACCATGGAGACCTGCCGCCAGGCACTGGCCGATGCCGGCCTCGAGATGGATACGGCCACCGGGCCGAGGACCGCCTGCCTGATCGGGTCCGCCCTCAACGGCACCGATTCCTTCCGCATCGCCATGGGCAACCATACCCGGCTGGGACCGCTCAAGGTCAGCCCCTACCTCCTGCCCAATCTCTGCGCCAATCTCCCGGCCGGCAAGGCCGGGATGCTGCTGGGCTTCACCGGGCCGATCTTCTCGCCCCAGGGGGCCTGCGCCTCGGGCAACCACGCCATCGCCATCGGCGCCCGGATGATCCGCGACGGCGACTGCGACTTCGCCCTGGTCGGCGGGGTCGAGACCTGCCTGGTGCCCGAGATCATCCTCGGTTTTGCCAACATGCTGGCCACGATCAATGTCGGGCCGAAGGACCGGGCGCACGAGGATCCCGCCCAGGCCTCCCGCCCGTTCAGTGTCGACCGCAAGGGCTTCGTCCTCGCCGAAGGGGCGGGAATCCTGGTGCTGGCGGCGGAGGAGGCGGTCCAGGCCCATGGCCTGGCCCCCCGGGCCGAGGTGCTGGGGATCGGCTGGAACTCCGACGCCCACCATTTCACCCGCCCCAATCCGGCCACCGTCGTCCGGGCGATGCGCGATGCCATCGACGACGCCGCCCTCGCCGTCGAGGATGTCGATGCCGTCAATGCCCACGGCACCTCGACCCCGACCGGGGACGGGGTCGAGGCCGACTGCCTGCGCACGGTCTTCGGCCGAAGGTTGCCGAGGATCCCTATTTCCGCCAACAAATCCCAGGTCGGCCACTCCCTCGGGGCCTCGGCGGCGATCGAGGCCGCCCTCGCCATCGAGGCGATGCGCCGGCAGGTCGTCCTGCCGACCGTCAATCACCGGCCCGATCCGGGCCTTGCCGACCTCGATGTCGTCCCCAATGCCGCGCGTCGTTACCCCCATGAGATCGTGCTGTCCAACTCGTTCGGTTTCGGCGGCACCAACTGCTGCATCGTCTTCCGAGGTATGTGATGCGACCGAGACGCTTCATCCCCGAGCCGCTCGACAACCCGGCCTACGTCCGCGACCGCAACAGCTCGCTGGTCTGGCACCGCTGCGAGCTGCGCACCCTGTACGTCGATACCGACCGGTCCCAGGTGGTCTACCACGCCAACTATCTGCGCTATTTCGAGTTCGGCCGGACCTCGCTGATGCGCGACGCCAACTATCCGTACAAGCAGATCGAGGACAGCGGCTACGTCTACCCGATCATCAAGACCGAGCTCAACTATCATTCGCCGCTGTATTACGATGACCTGATGATGATCCACACCCGCCCGGCGATGATGGAACTGGTGAAGGTGCAGTTCGACTATCTGATCACCCGGGCCGATAACGGCGAGATCGTCTGCACCGGCTTTACCCGGCATTGCGCGGTCAACGGCAACGGCCTCCCGGTGGAGATCGATGCCCGGACCATCGCCCTGTGGCAGCAGTTCCCCCGCTGATGTCGACCTTCCTGATCCCCCTTGCCCTCCCCGTCCAACCCTGGGCCCATGACCACCGGTTCGCCGACCGGACCATCCTGCCGGCGGTGGAGTCGATGCGGCTGCTCGCCCTCACCGCAACCGAGGCTTGCCCCACGGTCGATCCGAAGATCATGACCGATACCGCTTTCACCAGGTTTGTGGAAATCGCTCCCGACGCCGCGGTGCTCGAGATCCTGGTCAGGCTGACGGAGGTGAGTTCCGGCGTTGTCCGGGCCGGGCTGTTGTCGCGGTCGAGGGTGAAGGCGATGACGAGATTGGTCAGCCACTGCGACCTGACTTTCGCCGCCGCACCGTCTCCACCGACCGAGGTGAGGTGCCTTCCCGCTCCGCCAGCCGCCAATTCCGCCCTGGAAATATCGGTCGATCGGATCTACCGGGACCTGGTGCCCTTCGGCCCGACGTACCGGACCCTTCGCGACCGGCTGCGGTTGACGGCGGATATGGCCTGGGGCCGGGTGCGGGCCCCGGAGCTGCCGCGGATGGACGGGGTTCGGGGACCGCTCGGCAATCCCTTCCCCCTCGACGGGGCGATGCACGCCGCCTGCGTCCACGGCCAGCGGCTGGTCGATTTCATCCCCTTCCCGGTCGGGTTCGCCGCCAGGGTCATCGCCCGGCCGACCGAAGGTGGCGAGTCCTATGCCGTTCGGGTCCGACTGCGGTCACGGGCGGACAATGAACTGGTCTATGACCTGGCGATACTTGACGAGGGAGGGCGCCTGCGGGAGACGGTTACAGCCCTGCGGATGCGGGATGTGAGCGGCGGGCGGATCAGGCCGCCGGCATGGGTCAAGGCCTCCTGACACCGAACGGCACCGGTGGCGGCCGACCCGGCCGGCCTACTCCTCCGGATCGCGCCGCTGACCGGTGGCGGTCCAGGCGAGACACCGCTCCATGGTGATCCTGGTCAACCAGCGGCAGAAAATGAGGGAATAGACGGCTCCGGACAGGTACATGCCCAAAAGAAAGACCAGGTGCGAGAACCCGTAGGTCAGCGGCCCGCCCACCACCACCAGCCAGGGTTGCCGCCACTTGACCGCGAGAACGCCGAGGGCGGCGATCGCCGGCCAGCCCAGGAGAAAACTGAGGCCGATGGCCAACACCCCGAGGATCACGGCCGGCGTCGGTTTTTCCCGGAACGCGGCGAGATCCGCCCGTTCGGTGATCGCCCGGCGGACGAAATCGGTGGCGGCAACATACAGAATGATCCGTTGTGATAGTCGTTTCACGAAAACCGGTAGCGCCCGCCAGATGGCGGGATGAAAGAGTGAATGGGGATACCTGTTGTTTCGATCGGCATCATCTATTGTATCCCACCGAGGAAAGGGAAGCAACATGACAGCTCCAAACCCTGCAGTACCACCTTCCTGCTGGACATTTTTTGACAGGATCTACTGCATCACCCTCGAGAGCCGACCCGATCGACAGTTCGAGGCCAGGCGGCAATTCGCCGCCGTCGGCCTGGCGGACCTCGTCGAATTCATTGTCGTCCGCAAGAATATGGCCGATCAGGCGCAGGGGATATTTCAATCGCATATGCTCTGTCTGCAGAAAGGCCTGGCCACCGGTGCCCGTCACATCCTGGTCTTTGAGGACGATGTCTTCTTTCGCGGCTTCAACCGGCAGCGCCTGGAGGAGGCCTGCCGCTTCCTCCACGACAACGCACGGTGGCAGGCCTTCTTCCTCGGCTGCATCACCGGCGGCTCCTCGCCGACCGCCACCAGGGCGGTGCGCAGGATCAGGTACCGCTGCCTCGCCCATGCCTATGCCGTCAACCGCCCCTTCGCCGAGGGCCTGATCCGCGAGGAATGGCGCGGCATCCCCTATGACACACTGCTGTGCAGATACCGCGACGGACTGTACGCCCTGCATCCGATGTGCGCCTATCAGGGGCTGGCCGGCAGCGACAACCGTACCGTGGTCCTCGACCGGCTGCGCAACCTGTGCGGCGGCCTGTCGTTTCTGCAGAAATGCAGTGAGCTATTTCAGAACAACAAGGCGGTGATCTTCGCCGCGCACCTCCTGATCGCCATCATCGCCATCGTCCTCCTCGCCCTGCGCCACCGCCCATGAACGAACAGCGAGTCAACTTCCCCCTGCTCCTGCTTGTCCTGGCCCTGATCGGCGGCGCCGCCGCCCTCGGTCTGATGCGCCTGGATATCGAGACCGATGTGCTCAAGTCGCTGCCCACCGACGAACGGGTCATCACCGATGCCCTGGCGATCTTCGAGCACCATCCGGTCCATGATCAGGTGGCGGTGGACCTCGCCATTGACCGGGACGATGCGGATATCCTGATGCACTGCGCGGCCCTGGCGGAGGAGAGGATGCAGGCCAGCGGCCTGTTTGCGGCGATCGGCATGGGCGAGACCGGGGCGATGCTCCCGGCGCTGACCACGCATATCGTCGAAAACCTCGCCCTTCTCTTCACCGGCGAGGAACTGGAGCGGACCGTGCTGCCGCGGCTGTCGGAAGATGCGGTGCGGACCCGGCTGCAGCAGACCGTCGAAGGGATGCGGGGGCTGGAAGGCATCGGCCAGGCCGGCTTGGTGGCCGCCGACCCGCTCGGGTTGAGGGAGACGGTGCTCGCCAGGATGCTGCCGCTGGCGCCGACCCCCGGAGCCACTCTGGTGCAGGGCCGGCCACTGTCCCGCGACGGCCGGCACCTGCTCATTACCGCCAGGCCCAAGGCCACCGGCAGCGATACCGCCACCGCCAGACAACTGGCCGAGCTGTTCACCGCTATCTCGAGCGAGCTGGCCGCCGAATACGCCGCCGCCGGCATCGGCGTCACCATTACCCCGGTCGGGGCCTATCGGGCGGCCCTCGACAACGAGGAGATTATCCGCCACGACGTCCAACTGGCCCTGGGCATGACCACCGCCGGTCTGGCCTTATTGCTGCTCTTCGCCTTCCCCCGGCCGTTGCTCGGTCTGCTCACCCTGGTACCGGCCCTGGCCGGGACGGCGATGGCCCTGCTGGTCTATTCCCTGTTTCACTCGTCGATCTCCATCCTCGTCCTCGGCTTCTCCGGGGCGTTGATTTCGATCATGGACGATCACAGCATCACCTATCTGCTGTTTCTCGATCAACCCCAGGCCGTCAGGGGCAAGCATGCGGCCCGGGAGGTGCAGGCGATCGGCGGCACCATGGCCCTGCTGACCACCGTCGGCGCCTTCATCGTCCTCAGTTTCAGCGGCTTTCCGGTCTTCGCCGAACTCGGTCAGTTCACCGCCCTGGGATTCCTCTTCGCCTATCTCTTTATCCACTTCGTCTTCCCGAAGATCTTCCCGCTCATGCCCTCCGCCGGCAACCGCATCCCGCCTCTGCGCCCCCTCGCCGAAGCGCTGTTCAGTACCGGCAAGGTCGGGGCGGCGGCCGCGGTGCTCCTCGCCGCCGTTCTGCTGTTCTTTGCCAAACCGGAATTCCGCATCAGCCTCAGCGACATGAACACCGTCAGCGACGCGACCCTTGCGGCTGATGAGCTTTTTACCGGGGTCTGGGGGAAGATCGGCGACCGGGTGTACCTGATGCACACCGCCGGATCTCCGACCGAGCTGCAGCGGCACAACGACCGGCTGCTGGCCCGGCTGGAGACCGATATCGAACAGCAGCGCCTCCAATCGACCTTTTCCCCATCGATGATTTTCCCCGGCGAGGAGCGAGGCCGACAAAATCACGCCGCCTGGCGCCGATTCTGGACCCCGGAGAAAATCGAGCAACTCGGCAGGACATTGATCCGCGAGGGCCGCGACCTGGGGTTCACCGCCGAGGCCTTCGCCCCTTTCATGGCCCGGCTCGTCGACTCCGCCCCGCCGACGACCGTCCTGCCGCCACCCCGTTACCATTCCCTGCTCGGGATAACCGCCAAGGAGTCGGGACCGTTGATCCAGTTCATCACCATCTTGCCCGGCGGCACCTATGATCCCAACCGATTTTTTCAGGATTACGGTCGGGACGGCAAGATTTTCGACGCCGCCCATTTCTCCACCCGCCTGGGCCGCGTCCTCTTTTCCACCTTTGCCGTCATGCTGCTCATCATCGCCGTGATGGTCACCCTGCTGCTGTTTCTCCAGTTCCTCGACTGGCGTCTGACACTCATCACCCTGACGCCCCTGGTCTTCGCCTTCATCTGCACCCTCGGCACCCTCAACCTGATCGGCCATCCCCTCGATATCCCGGGACTCATGCTGACGGTCGTGATCTTCGGCATGGGGGTGGATTATGCCATCTACACCGTCTGCGGCTGCCAATGGTACGGGACCATCAACCACCCCTCCCATGTCCTGTTGCGCAGCGCCCTGCTGGTGGCGGCGGCCTCGACCATGATCGGCTTCGGCGTGCTCTGTTTCGCCAGCCATTCCACCCTGCGCAGCGTCGGCATCACCTCCCTCTGCGGCATCGGCTATGCCCTGATCGGGACCTTCCTGCTCCTGCCGCCGCTGCTGAAGGCGCACTTCCGGGACGATGCGGCTGCCATGCCGACCGGTCCGATCGCGGCGCGGGTACTGCACCGCTATCGATTGCTCAAGGCCTACTACCGGATGTTCGCCCGGTTCAAGCTGCGTTACGATCCGCTGTTCCAGGATCTCGCCAGGATGCTGGGGCCGGAGCCGAAGATCGGCAGGATCCTCGATATCGGCTGTGGCTATGGGCTGCCGGCCTGCTGGTGTCTCGAGGCCCTGCCCGGCTCGATGGTGACCGGAATCGATCCGGACGCGGAAAGGGTCAAGGTGGCCGGGATGGCGGTACGGGAACGAGGGACCATACTCCTGGGGGCGGCTCCTGATCTTCCAATGGTCATCGGGAGCTTCGACCTCATTCTCCTCCTCGACATCCTGCATTACCTCGACGAGGAGCAGCTCACGGCCACCCTGGTCCGCTGCCGCCGATTGCTCGATCCGGGAGGCAGGCTGGTCATCAGGTTCGTCATTCCCCCTCCCCTCAGGAAGTCGCCGGCCTGGCATTTCGAGGACTGGCGGTGCAGATGGACCGGTCTGGTCCCCCACTACCGCCACCCGGAACAACTTCGGGACCGGATGGCAGAGCACGGTTTCGTCAACGTCCGGCTCTCTCCCACGGCCGATAGTGAACTGTTCTGGATTGTCGGATATGCCAGCGAAAAAGAAGATCAATAAATCCGGAATGAGATCCCGCCTCAGTTGGGCCGAGACCTGCGGAATTGTCGCCCTGACCCTGGCCGCGCCGCTGGCCTGGTGGCAGCCTGCTTTGGCAGTGGTGCCGCTAACGGTGTTCGTCGGGCTGTGTGTCGCGGCCCCCTTTTTTCCGCAATTTCCCTTCTATACGGAGACCATCAGCAGGGGCCGTGCCGGCATTGAGGCGATTTCCCTGACATTCGACGATGGCCCGTCCCCCTCGTCGACGCCGATATTGCTTGATCTTCTGGCCAGATATCGGCTCAGGGCCACTTTCTTTGTCGTCGGCAAACAGGCCGAAGCGTATCCGGAATTGATCGCCGGGATACTTGCAGGCGGCCATAGCATCGGCAATCACTCCTACGAACACAGCAATTTTCTGATGCTGCATTCACCCGAAAGCCTGTTCAGCGACATCGAGAAGACGCAGAAAATTCTCGCCAAGGCCGGCATCCGTCCCCTCGTCTTCCGACCTCCCGTCGGGATTGTCAGTCCGGTGCTGGTGCCGGTGCTCGACAGGATGGATTTGAAAGTGGTCAATTTCAGTTGCCGGGCCTTCGATCGCGGCAACAGGAATATTCACCATCTCGCGGCGAGGATTCTGCGCCATCTGCGACCGGGCGATATCCTGCTGCTGCACGATATTTCCCCTGCCGACCGGTCATTGTCGGCAGACTGGCGGCAGGAACTGGATGTTCTCTTCAGAAACCTGGCGGAGCAACACAGGGTCCTGCCGTTGGAGGAACTGATCGGCCATCCGGTGATGGTGCCGGTGCCGGCTCAGTCAGAATAAATCTCTCGCCCAGGCGGCGATCGTTTTCTTTTTCTCGGCGGTAAAATCCTTCTCCACCTGGTCGTGCAGCCAGCGGAGCGACCGGGTTTTCAACCGCTCTCGCATCAGATCCTCTGCCTCCTGAATGACCACCTTGATCAGACAGGGACACTTGTCGGTAAAGAGGCCGGGATCATCGACAAAGATATTTTTTTTCCGAATTTCGACGCATTGGAAAAAATAGGAGGCCCCTTCAATCGCTTCGATGATATCCCAGAACGAGATATCCTCCGCTCTTCTCGCCAATTCATACCCCCCTTTGACCCCTGCAATCGAACGCACGATCCCGGCCTTTCGCAGCCTGGCGAAGACCTTCGAGAGATAACTCTCCGTTATTTTGTTTAATTTCGCTATCTCTCTGATTCCGACCGATTTGTGTTCGGGGAGATCGACCATGTAAAAAAGCGAATGAAACGCGTATTCAACGCCGATACTCAACTGCATTCTTTATCTCCTTGGATGAATTGCAATTTCATTTAGTTACCAGTTGTCCATAAAAATCGGTTGACTTTCACCGCGTCACCGTATAAAAGATATCATAGATACATTTTGTCCACAATTAAATTCCACCCACGGAGTGCAGACATGTTGACAGACAAATTTTTGGAAGTAATCGGCAAGGAAGGCGTCGTTTCCATAGTTTCATGTGCCGATGGCGAAGCCCACGTCGTCAACACCTGGAACACCTATCTCGTCAACCCGAACGATGGCAGGCTGTTGATCCCCGCCTGGGCCATGCGAAAGACAGAGAAGAAAACACTGAAAAACAATACAGTCTTACTCACTGTCGGCAGCAAAGAGGTCATTGGGCGCAATGGGCCGGGATGTGGGTTCCTTCTCGAAGGAACGGCCAGATTCATCGCCTCGGGTCCGGAACGGGATATGATGAAGGCCGGGTTTTCCTTCCTCACCCGCGTGCTCGAGGTGACCGTCACCTCGAGCACGCAAACGCTCTGATGCGACTCAGGCCCGCTCCGACCGCTGTCGGCAATCGGCAGCTGTCAGAGCCGCATATTTACATGGAGCGGACGGCGATATCTCACGGCCCATGGCTGTCACGGGGAAGCCCCAATGCATTCCGGAATGGACCGCGATCACGTCCTACTCTTTTACCCGAGGCTCCTCAATTTCCGCCACCTCCCCGACTATCTCCAGAAACGAGCGGAGCGTCGGCGACTCGTCGGCGGGACGCCAGATCACCGCCATGTCCGAGGTCGGCACCGGCTGTTTCAGCGGCCGGTAGACTACGCCTGTACGCCGCAGGCTCTTCAATGAGGCAGGAAGGATGGATACCCCTATTCCGCCGGCGATCAAACTGACGATGGTCGGGGTCGTCCGGGCCTCCTGGGCGATCTTCGGGGAAAATCCCGCCCGGGCGCAGATCCGGATGAACTGATCGTAAAATCCGGGTGCCACCTGGCGGGGAATCTGGATAAACGATTCCTCGGCGAGCGCCTCTATGGCGATTTCCTCCTGCTGGGTCAAAGGGTTGCCCTCCGGCAGCGCAACCATTAATTCCTCCCGCCAGATGACCCGCATGGCCAGCGATTCGGCATCGGCAACAGGGGAGCGAACCAGACCGACATCGATCCTGCCGGCCTTCAGCGCCACCACCTGCTCCTCGCTCGTCAGGTCCTGCAGGATGAGCGATATCCCCGGATACCGGCTGCGCATCAGGCTGAATATGGTGGGGACTTTGCCGTAGACGGCCGAGCTGACGAACCCCACCGCCAACTGGCCGATCTCGCCGCGAGCGGCACGCCGGGCTGCCCGAATTGCGTATTCGGCCTGGGTTACGGTCTTTCTGGCCTCGTCGAGAAAAACCACGCCTGCCGCAGTGAGGACCACCTGCCGCTTGGTCCGCTTCAACAGGATCACACCGATTTCCTCTTCCAGCAACCTGATCTGCTGACTCAAAGGCGGCTGCGACATGGCCAGTCGTCTGGCGGCACGGCCGAAGTGCAGTTCTTCGGCCACGGCAATAAAATATCTGAGATGTCTGATTTCCATGACTTTTAATATCTTTTGAGTATCAATAGCAGCCTGATAATATATTGGACATCTTAGTCCGGCAATATTAATCTCCTCCATACTCGGCGGAACAGGCGAGAAATCGTACCCATACCCTCGGATACCAAGGCTGCAACACTCCGAAGGGACCAGGCCTTATTGTCAGAACGAAAAACATGTTGGGAATCTCAGAAGCACGACGGCCGGCACTGGAAACGGCCGAATCGGGGACCGGGGAGAACACCGCCGGCAGCCGGCTGGGCGTCCACATCGCCTTATTCGTCACCGGTTGCGCCACCTTCGTCAATCTCTATGTCACCCAGCCCCTGCTGCCCCAGTTCCGCGAGATTTTTCACGCCTCCGAACTCATGGTGAGCCTTACGGTGAGCGCTCCCGTGCTGGCGGTGGCCCTGGCGGCACCGCTGGTCGGCCTGCTGGCCGACGCCCTGGGGAGAAAACGGGTGATCGTTGCCGCCATGCTCGGCCTTTTTCTGCCCACGCTTCTGGCGGCGACGGCGACCGATTTGCACCAGCTGATCTTCTGGCGTTTTCTCCAGGGTCTCTTCATTCCTGGCATTATCGCCGTGGCGATGGCCTATATCAGCGAAGAATCCCCGCGAGGAACTGTCGGCTCCACCATGGCGACCTACGTCACCGGCACCGTGGTCGGAGGGTTTTCCGGACGCTTTATCGCCGGCCTCTGCGCCACCCATTACGACTGGCGCGTCACCTTCATCGTCATCGGCGCCATCACCCTTGCCGGCAGCCTCGCCACGTGGTGGCTCCTGCCGCGCTCCATGAAATTCGTCCGGCAGATCGGCACGACGGCCTCCCTCGCCTCTCTCCGCCTCCACCTGAAAAACCCGCAACTCCTGGCAACCTATGCCATCGGCTTCAATGTCCTGTTCTGCCAGGTCGGCTCGTTCACCTACATCAATTTCTATCTGGCGGACAAACCCTTCCTGCTCGGCCCGGCCGCCCTCGGGGCCATCTTCACCGTGTATCTGATCGGCGCGGTCATCACCCCGGTATCGGGCGTAATCCTCGACCGTATCGGCTACCGCCGGACATTACGGATTGCTGTCGGAATAATCATCGCCGGCATCCTTCTCACCTTGATCAGGTCGCTGCCCGTCATTATTGCCGGGCTGACCCTGGCCTCGACCGGCGTCTTCGCCTGCCAGGCCGCCGCGTCCAGCTATGTCGGCAAGGCTGCCGGCAGAGCCCGTTCCTCGGCGGCAGGACTCTATGTGGCGTTTTATTATTGCGGCGGAGGCTTCGGCTCGATCCTGCCCGGCCTGTTCTGGTCGCAAGCGGGATGGGTCGGCTGCGTCGCGTTCATCCTGTGCATGCAGGCGGTGATTCTGGTTCTCGCCGGCATATCGTGGAAAGACTGAAGTGCCGGATTTGTTCACTCTCGTGACACTGTTCCGCTACAACCTATCGGGACGCCGCCCCGCAGTTGTGCAGCACCGCTTCCACTTGTAGATGACTCCCCCGTCCCCGACCTTGCGGGGCAATCCTGAAATTCGTCCATTTGCTGTACATCTCCATCTTGCAACTGTCCATTCGCTGGTCATTTTTTCCCCAGCTCCGTGTAATCATCGGCAGCAGGCGGCAAGTGGATGACCATCCAACGCTTTAATATAATACACTTTACAGATATCCAGGAGGGTGCTGCGACTGTTCGCTTCCTTTTGGCACATTTTTCGCTGTACGTCATAGTCAATCGGAAACGGAATCTGCTGTTGCCGGAGCATCACGGCTCGGAGCAGGTCCGCCATCCCTGCCGATTCCCGTCTATTTCCAGGAGCTGATAATGAAATATACGATCTGCGTCACTCAGCGTTGCAACCTTCGCTGCGACTACTGCTATATCGGCAAACGCGATATTTCCCTGTCACCGGATGCGGCGCGGAAAATCGTCGATTTTGCCTACCGCAACACCCCGGCGGACGAGAAGATCACTATCGGCTTTTTTGGAGGAGAGCCTCTGCTTGAGTTCGGGCGGATCGGCAGCATTGTCGACCTGATCGAAGGGCACCCCGATTACACCCCGGAGCGGGTGGAGATGACGGTGGTGAGCAACGGCACCCTGTTTTCGGAGAAGAGCGCCCGGTACCTGCGGGACCACAACATTGCCTTCGGGGTGAGTTACGACGGACCACCGACGATTCACGACAGCTCCCGCTGCTTCGCCGACGGACGCAAATCCGGCAAGCTGGTGGAGCAAAATCTGAAGCGGGCCGTGGCGGAATTGCCGGAGACCCTGGTCAATGCCGTCTATGGCCCGCCGACATTCCATCTGCTTCCCCACGTGGTCGACTATTTTTCGGAGCTCGGACTTCGGCACATTTACCTCAGCCCGGATTTTTCGGCCCGCTGGACTCAAGCCGATGCCGACATCCTTGCCGACCTGTTTACCGAAATCGGTGCCTTTCACGAGGGTGCATTCACCCGAGGGGATCCTCATTTCATCAGCCTGATCGACGCGAAGATAGCGGTGATTCTGCGAGGCGGCTACGGACCGAACGAGCGTTGCCGAATGGGTAGGGGCGAGTATGCATTCAGCGCCGACGGATTCATCTACCCCTGTGAACGCCTGATCGGCGAGGGCGGAGGGGGTGGCCATTCGATCGGCCATATCGATACCGGCATCGCGCCGGACCGGCTTGCCTGCCACCCTGCCCGCCCGCGAAACAGCCCCCTTGGCATGCACTGAGTGCGGCATCAAGGAGTACTGCATGAATTGGTGCGGATGTTCCAACTATATGTCGTCCGGATCCTATCGGCGGCCCGGGGCCTTCGTGTGCGCTTCGGAACGAGCGGCGATCGAGGCGGCTTTTGCGGTCATCCAATCCCTTGAGGCCCGGAATTTTGGTCCGGCCCTGTTCTCGCATGGCACAGGAGAATTCGCAGCGGGTTCATTCAACGCCAGACTTCTTCAGGGGCAGGAGGGCGCGGTCTCCTGCTGAGGGGGGCCCGGCACAGAAAAGAGAGTGCGGTTTTACTGACCGGCCTGCTCGCAACCCGGCATTTTGCCGGGATTGTTGAATACGGAAAAAACCAATCAGAAGGAGATCACCATGACAAGTCTATATGAATTGCCGCCGGACATCGCCCGAAAAATCCGCAACCCGAAGTGGTTGGATTTCGGCAAACCGCGAGATTTTTGGACCATGCACGTGAAACTGATAGGTGAAATGATGAAGAAATATGGCCTTATTCCGGCGGAATCGGTTGATCTGCCGCTCAGGCAGGACATGGAGGCGATGGAGATGCGTGCAGCGACGGGAAATAAAGAACGGACGATCTGGCCTCGACCGTTTCCTGGCGGCATGCTGATCCCGCATTTTCATTACAAAGGGGAAGTGTATCTTGTCCCAGAAAAGGAGTGGCGTAAAATATCTCACAATATCAAAGAGATATTCGTGAAAAAGTTGTCCGATGCGAACCGGCTCAGCTTTGATCAGACCATGACTCTGTCCGAAACAATCGATTCCATCCGAGGGTTGAGGGCAGAGACGGGTTTTGCATCCACCGGACAGCAACGATGAATGCTGCACTTCGGCGAATTGAATATCCGGGCCGTGGCCCGCTCATCAGCACCTCGAGGGTGATTGATTCTTTATGGGCAGGTAGCAGTTCCTCCGAGAACCCTGCTGAGAAAGGGCGTCTCATGACCAGGGAACCGTTTGTCTGCCGGCGCCGAATCTTCTGACATCCAGCCTGAAAAGGAGGGAGATGGCGACATCTTTCCTCCTTTTCGGGTGTTTATCACTTTTTTCTATCTCTGCATAACCCTACAACGCAACATGTCAATAAGAGACATTGTAGGGCTAGTACGGCTGCAGCACATGGTGGCGCAATCATTGTGAATTACATTGAATATTGGTGATTTGCCAGCAACCAGCATGCTTTCTGAGAAATATCCTACTAACTCGACAATAAATAGCAATATAATATGAAACAGCCGGGAAAGAATGGAATTTCAGTGGACCACCAGACAGACTGATTGAAAAAAAAGCCATATCAAGCTCAATTGATCAAGGAGAACCCCATGAAAAAAACCATCTGTGTTGGACTGTTGGCCTCCTGTATGTTTCTGGGGGTCGGATCCGCCCTTTTAGCCGGCGAAACGGAAAGTGGTAAAGCGGTTCGCCATTCCGGGGAGGCTTCATCCCAGGCATCCAGGGCAGTTGTTCATGGCGCCACCGCCAGCGGACAGGTCGTATCCGGTGCTGCGGCCGTTCCTTTAGCGGGCAGCGGTGCCGCCAGCGGTGCTGCCGGTGCCGCAAGTACGTCAGCAGCCGAAGCACTTTCGGACAGCGCCAACACGGTTTCAGGCCAGCCATTGCCCGTGGCTGAAGAAACAATCACTGCCGGCCCGCCGCCTGATCAGGCCCTCAAGCAGGACGAGCAGGATACGTCCGCAAAACAATAACTGAACCGGGAGACGAGACGATGAAACATGGCGGACGTTTTTTCAGCGCTTTTCTTTGTGCGATATTTCTCCTGCCATCGCTGGGACTTGCCAGTCATAGCAGTGGTCAAATTTACTTTTCTCCCGAAGAGATTATCGGGTTCTCAAAAAAAGTGGAAAAGGTCATGGCTGCCAAGGGGGCGCGAGTGGCCCTGGTCGCCAGAGTAGGCCGCCCACGGGAAAAACTTCCCGAGGGCATCTCCTGGACCCATACCGGCATTGCCGTCTACTCTCTGATTACAACGGCGGATGGCCGCCAACTTCCCGGCTATGCCATGTACAACCTCTACCAGCGCAGCAAAGAGCCTGATAAGAGTGATCTGATCATGGACTATCCGGTGGATTTTTTCGGTGCTGTTGAGGTGCTGGAGGCCGGTATTGTTATCCCGACACCAGAACTGCAGAAGCGGATTCTCCAGGTGATGTCCTCGGAAACCTACAAAAAGATCCACAACCCCCACTATTCGGTCATAGCCAACCCATATACCCTCGATTATCAGAATTGCACGGAGCATACCCTGGATATCGTTTTCGCCGCCATCTACCATACTGACGATATCAAACAGATCAAGGCAAACGAAAAGGCATATTTTGAGGCCCAGCGGGTGAATGTCAACCCGATCAAGCTCGCTTTCGGCTCAATTTTTGCCGCCGATGTCACGGTCAGCGACCATCCGGGTCAGCCGGTTACCGCGACCTTTGAATCGATCAGCAGGTTCCTCCAAAAATTCGGGGCGGTAAGTGAGTCTTTCACTGTCACCCCGACAAATTAGCAGAAACCTGGCAAGGAGCCCTCAACATCCATATCACTGGAGGAGCAGAAAACTATGCGAAAATATATTTACGTGATTTTCTCGTTTGTATTGACAGGGATATCCGTTCACTCCCATGCGGGAGAACAGGCCAGTACCCAGTCGGTGCAACACTCCGGTCAGGCCTCGGCTCATTCCGCCCAGGCTGTCTTTTCCGGCCTTATCGCCAGCGGTCAGGCCGCTTCAGCGGTTTCTGCGGTTCCGCTGGCGCTGAGCGCCAGCGCCGGCGTGGTCAGCGGGGAGGCAGCCAACGCGCTCCTGGATATCGCAAACACACCCATTGGCACACCATTGCCGATAACTGAAGAAACGTATTCGAGTGCAGGTCCCCCGCCCGATGAGGCGCTCAAGGGAGACAATAAAAGCGATACCAAGCCATAACGCCATATGTGAAGGGAGGGACGAACCTCGGATTACAAAGCCAGCCGGTGTTCGGTTTTCTGTCCAACACCTCGATCCCCATGCGCTTCATCGGATAGGAGACGCTGCCACGGCTTATGCCGGTCAACTGGACCTGCCGTTTGGTTGGAAGTGCATGGGTGCGGTCGATCATCGCTTTGCGCTCAGCAATCACACCATGGTTGACAATCACACCAACCGGCCGGATTGACAACTCGCCCGCCACGGATATACCATTCTTCAGGCCAACCGGTAAGAAACCTCATCTTGCGGATGGTAATCGAAGAAACCACCTATCTGCACTTTCCAGGAGGTTGATGACTGTTCAATGAGTTATTGGCAAAGTCCCCATCGTTCTGATGGCGATCCGTTCCTACCTGAAGCCCGACCTCAATCCTGCTCCTTCCTCTTCAGACAACTCGGAGTTACTACATGGTTCACGACTACGACATCATCATCCTTGGTGCCGGCACCACGGCCTTTGCCGGAGCGAGAATCGCGGCGATGGCCGGTAAAAAGGTGGCGATGATCGAGAAATCCCATATCGGCGGTACCTGTGTGAATTGGGGATGCATCCCGAGCAAAACCCTCATCCACAAGGCAGAGATGTATAATGCGGCCCGCAAGGGGATGCGATGGGGACTGAACCTGCAGGCAGGCGCCCCGGATTGCGGAACGTTGATGCCTTTGAAAAAGGCTGCGGTGGAGGCGATCCGGATGACCCTCTATCAACACGAATTGGACGTCAGCACCGGCATCACGCTCATCCGTGGCCGCGGCCGGTTTGTCAGCCCGAAGGAAATCCAGGTCGAACAACGGCTTTACCGGGCACCACAGATTCTGATCGCCACCGGTGGACGACCACGTTCCGTCGCCCTGCCTGGTCTTGATACGGTCAACCATATCAACAGCTACAGCGCAATGCGCCTCGCCTGCTTTCCCGAGTCCATTACGATTCTCGGCGGTGGGGTTATCGCCCTGGAAATGGGACAGATGTTCGCCCGGTTCGGTTCCAGGGTCACCATACTCGAACGCGGACCGCGCCTGCTGGCCGAATTCGACGAGCGTCTCACCGAACAATTCAAACAGATGCTGCAACGGGACGGTGTCGAAATTTTCTGTGATATAGAGGCCAAGCGGGTCGAGAAGGTGGGCGACAAAACCTGCCTGTACGCCCGGATCAACGGTGCCGAGGTGGCGTTTGTCGCCGAGCGATTGATGCTCGCCATCGGTACCGAGCCGGCGACGAAAGGGATCGGCCTGGAAGAAATTGGTGTGGCCACCAACGCCGCCGGTTTCATAACGGTCGACAACCAGCTGCGATCCAGCATTCCCGGCATCTGGGCCGCAGGCGATGTCACCGGCGCTCCCATGGTCGCCCCCAACGGGGCGCGGGAAGCGCAGATTGCCGTCAGAAATATGCTTGATCCGCGTGGAAATCATACCATCGATTACCGTTTCTCACCGATGGCGGTATTCGTCGACCCGGAGTTTGCCACGGTCGGCCTCACCCATGAACAGGCGAAAGCCCAGGGCTACCGTGCCGTCACCACCTACCTGCAGCTCGACCGGGTGCCCAAGGCCCATGTGATGGGCGAATTGCTGGGCGGCGTCCTGCTCACCGCCGAACAGGGGAGCGGCAGGATTCTCGGCGTGCAGATGCTCTGTCCGCGGGCTGCCGATATCATCCATGAAGCCACTCTTGCGGTTCGCTTCGGGCTGACCGTGGTGGATTTGATCACCACCGTCCATGTGTACCCCAGTATCAGCGACGGCCTCCGTCAGGCTGCCTTGCTCAATGCGACAACCCAGGGTCTGGTGTGACCCCCGGTCTCCAGCAGGCAGAACAGGCACTCCATAGGTGCGGTAATTACCAGACGGCGGAAATGGAGGATGTTTCTGACCCCGACCTGATCTTCGACCTGTACGACAAGCTGCGGGCGGGCGGCATCTTTCTGTGGCAGGAGGTGGAGCAGTTCTGTGCCGCCTATCTGATCAAGAGCAAGAGCAACGCCGCCATCGCCAATATCTGCAAACCGGCGGTGGACCGGTGGAAAGTGCGGTACAAGTCGGCCATCGAGGCCTATAAGGAGGCCAGGATCATCTTCGAGCGCACCGGGAAGACCGGTGACGCCGTCCTGATCGCCAACGCCGACAGCAGCTTCAAGGCCTGCCGGAAGGAGAAGGATGGGCTGGAGATCTTCAAAAAGCACCTCGGCAGCTTTGTCCGGTTGTATGAGTTCATGTCGCAGATCGTCGAGTACGACGACAGGAACCTGGAAAGGCTGTGCCTGTATGCCCGCAACCTACGGCCCATGCTGCGGGAGGAACTGCTCGACGAGGACGGCATCGACCTGCAGGGAATCGTGCTGAGCCACTACCGGCTGTCGAAGATCCACCAGCAGAGCCTGAAGCTGCAGGAGAACAGCCCTGATTACCAGCTGAACCCGGGGGATGGGCTGGGCTCGGCCAAGGCCAGGGACCGGAAGGAGGAACTGATCTCGCAGATCATCCACCGGCTCAACGAGCTGTTCATCACCGATGAGCTGACCGACAACGACCTGGTCAACTTATGCCTACACCATCCGCGACAAGGTCCGGGAGAACAGCATCTGCGGCATATGCCACGGTCAGGCCGGCAGCAAGAGCCAACGTCAACAGAACAGTTCCGGTCTTTTTCATTGCCATTCTCCTTGAGTTGAGATTCGGGCACTACGGCGACGCCATTGTGCCAGGCACCCTGTTCACATAAGGGAAGCACTGCATTCCCGCACGACAGAACCCGACCGAAGTCGGTCTCAGCATGATAAAGGGGGTCCGAATCAAATCTCTGGTGCGATGATAAAGAGCATTGTATCACAGAATCGGAGCCGAGAACAACGCCTCGATCTTCTCGATCGCATGCGCCGCAAGGCCCTTTTCAGGTGTCGTATTTCCAGTTGCAGGTGCCGATGCTGATCGATGCGCGGGTGCCCATGTCATGAACAATCAGCGGATTTGGGAGCGAGGCAATAGGGGGCATGTTTTAGGCTCTGCGATGAAATTCGCACCTGTATCGAGACGCTGCCGGATGTGCTACGCTGAGAAACCGATGCAAAACGAGACACCCGACAACCGGCGGAAAGCGGCAGGTCAGGTGCAGGCATTCCAGTAAACCGGCAACAGACTATGACCGCTCCAGACAGTCACCAGGCGGAAATCAATCGAAGAGTGAACAGTACGAGGTGGTCAGAGCTGGGGCTATTACCTTCTCTCCCTTGCAATACGGGACGATCTCCGGTCGACACCTCTCTCTGTGCCGATGTGTCGATATATGAGGATCTCAGGAGATCTGGAAAGGATGGCGGGCAGGCAAAGGACTGTGATACAATCTATGCGTATTATTGACACTCTGCTGAACAGCAAACCGATCCTACCAGACGAGAGCAACGATGACACTTTTACCGGCCATAGAGCAAGAAACGAACGCCCGTCCCGACAGCACGGTGATCTGGCTGCACGGCCTGGGGGCGGATGGCAACGACTTCGCGCCGATCGTCCCTGAACTGCGATTACCCGCTACCGCGGCCATACGGTTCATCTTTCCCCATGCGCCGGCCATACCGGTGACTATCAACGGCGGCTATGTCATGCCTGCCTGGTATGACATCATGGAGATGCAGATCGACCGCAGGATAGACAGCAAGGGCCTCATGGCATCGGCCCGGGCGATCAACGGTTTTATCGACCGGGAACTCGACCGGGGCATCGACAGCCGGCGGATCATTATTGCCGGTTTTTCCCAGGGCGGGGCGGTGGCATACCAGGCCGTTCTCAGTCACGACAAGCCGCTCGGCGGCCTGCTGGCCATGTCCACCTACCTGGCCACTGCCGATAGCCTTGAATATAAAGCTGTCAACAAGGAGATCCCGATCAAGGTCCAGCACGGCTTGCACGACCCGATCGTTCCCGAGCATCTTGGCCGTAAAGCTGTGGCCCGCCTGATCAAGGAGGGCTACCAGGTGAGCTATCAGAGTTATCCGATGGAACATTCGGTCTGCCCGGCCCAGATCGACGACATTTCCCAATGGCTGCAGAGCATTCTATCGACGGCCTGTCGATCCTTGTGATGAAGACTATCACCCCCGGCAAAAACGAAACCCACCTCGAAGAAGCGGTGGCGAAATTCAGACAGACCCGGTCCGCCGCTGCACTCACCGGCGCAGGCATCTCCGTTGCCAGCGGCATCGCCGACTTCCGCAGCCCAGGTGGCGTATGGACCGTCTTCTCGCCAGATGAATACGCCACCCTCGACGTCTTTCTCCGCAATCCGCACAAAGCCTGGAAGCTGTATCGCGAAATGGGCAGGGGACTGATCGGCAAAAAGCCAAGCAAAGGACACAGGGTACTTGCCGAACTCGAGAAAAAAGGTTTCCTCAAGGGACTGATCACCCAGAACGTGGACAATCTTCATCAATGAAATATTGAACTGGCCTTGGTCGAGCGGATTGAAGTGATCTTGTTGTGATGGTTGCCATTGTGTTCCTCTCTACTGGTAGATTTGTAGTAGATCGGAACGACATATTTGAACTACTCTCGGGGGATGGAAACACCCTGACAGGAGCAGAAATAACAAAAGCGTGACCCTAAGAACATCTTAGAATCACGCTTAGTTACTAAATGGTGCCGGAGGTCGGGATCGAACCGACACGGAGTTGCCTCCGCTGGATTTTGAGTCCAGTGCGTCTACCAGTTTCACCACTCCGGCGCTGGGAAAAACTTATACCGTACCACTTCCCCTTCAGTCAAGCAGAAAGGGGGGAGGATGTCGTCACCTCTTCGGCAAGATCGACGACTGATCCCCGTTCGACCTCGAATCGA
This sequence comes from Desulfobulbus sp. Tol-SR, assembly GCA_000769715.1. Lineage (GTDB taxonomy): Bacteria > Desulfobacterota > Desulfobulbia > Desulfobulbales > Desulfocapsaceae > Desulfoprunum. Next base: position 40,953 of record JROS01000009.1, on the reverse strand, counting down.
CCACAGGCCTTCAGGTCGACCGCTCCCGTATCATCCACCCGTTGCCTTGTACATCCGGTAATTGAACAGGACCTTACGCACATAATCAATGGTTTCCGGAATCCTTGGGACCCCGCCGGTCCGCTTCACCAACCCTGGGCCGGCGTTATAGGCCGCGAGGGAGAGGATCAGATTGCCGTCAAAGGTGTCGAGAAGACTTCGCAGGTAGCGCACTCCGCCATCAATATTTTCTCCCGGGTTGAAGGGATTGTCGACCCTGAGGTCCTCGGCCGTTCCCGGCATCAGCTGCATCAGGCCCTGGGCGCCTTTCCGGGAAATGGCACGGTGATTGAAACCAGACTCAGTCCGTATCACGGCCTTGATCAGGTGCGGGTCGATATTGTACATACGTCCGACCTGTTTGATATACCGATCATAGGACGAAGGAGCGGCAGACGAAAAAGCGGTATCCCCTCTGTACACCCTGAAGGTGTTGCGGGGACTTTCAATGTATTTCTGTCGAGGGGTGAAGGGCTTGCAGTTCTGCCCGGTCGGGGTATTGGTAAAATGCGTTCTCCCCCGGCCATCATCGCAGACGAACATGTCGGCCCGACCTTCAACTGCTGCAAAGAGACAGACCAGCGACCCTGCCACCACAAGCGTTGTCCAGGAACATCGTCTCTTCACACGGATCCTCTCGAGAAAAAATTGAATTTTAAACCGCTATTTCTTTCTCTTATCCCAATCCGCCAGAAATTGCTCGATTCCGCTATCGGTAAGAGGATGTTTGGCCAGTTGCGCGATAACCTTGAAGGGAATGGTGGCGATATCCGCCCCGATCAAGGCCGCATCGGTGACATGCTGCGGGCTGCGGATGCTGGCCACGATCACCTCGCTCTGGTAGCCGTAATTGCTGAATACGGTCATGATATCCTGGATCAGATCCATGCCGCTGACGCCGATATCGTCCAGTCGCCCGACAAAGGGACTGACGTAGGTTGCCCCGGCCTTGGCGGCGAGCAGGGCCTGCGCCGTCGAGAAGACCAGCGTCACATTGGTCTTGATTCCTTCGGCGGCAAGCCGCCTGACCGCCTTAAGCCCCTCGGTGGTCATCGGCACCTTGACGACGATATTGTCGTTGATCGCCGCCAGTTTCCGGGCCTCGCCGACCATCCCTTCGGTATCGAGACTGACCACTTCGGCGCTGATCGGGCCATCGACGATCTGACAGATCTCGGTGATGATCGCCTCGAACGGTTTGTTTTCTTTGGCGATGAGGGATGGATTGGTGGTCACCCCATCAACCATCCCCATTTCCACACCTTGTTTTATCTCATTTATATTAGCGGTATCAATAAAGAATTTCATTTCTCTTCTCCCTGTTGGATAAAAATGTTGCAGCACTTTTCGCTGCAGAAATAGATGATCTCGCCCTTGTGCTGTAAGTGAATGGCCTGCTGGCGCGGCACAAGGGTATGGCACACAGGGTCTTCAACAAGCACATCGCTGACCTTGGCGTCGCTGTTTGGCGGTACCGCTTTCTTCTCGACATCCCGCCTGCCCTTCAGGCTCCCGACCAGCAACCGATACGCGAGAAATATCAAAATGGCAAGGATGACAAACCGAAGCACAATTTCCTCTCATTACCAGCGCACAGAGAATGTACGAATCTGAGGTTAACTAATACGCTGATATTATGGTGGTATAGACTGCTCAATCCCAGTTCTGGCGGGCGATCTCCTGCAATGAAATACTCCCCCGGGACATCTGCGCCTCAAGTTCCGCTTCCATCTCCCTGGCGGTTTTCCCATGGGCCTTGCTCCACAGCTCGGGAGCGATCTCGGCCAGTGGCCGCAGGACGAACAGCCTCTCCTGCAAGCGCGGGTGGGGCAGCACTAGTCCTGGGATATCAACCATGATATCATCATAAGAGAGCATATCCAGATCGAGGGTGCGATCCTCGTAGCCTTCGGCCCGCTCGTTCCTCGTTCTGCCGAACGCGGCTTCGATCTGCAGGAGCTTATCCAGCACCTGCAGCGGAGGGAGCGTCGTCTGCAGTTCACCGACGGCATTGGTGAACCAATTGGCGCTGGCCATCCCCACCGGTGACGAAACATAGGGGTGCGAGAGGGCGACGGTCACGATTTCCGCCACCTCGCCGATAGCCCGCCAGGCCGCGGTCAGCACCTCCTTGCCGTTGCCCAGATTCGATCCCAGACCGATGAATACCCTCTCCACCCTGTTCGCCATCGTTCGGCTTCAGAAATCCTGCAACCCCAGGACATCGAACATGCTGTAGAGGCCGCATTCCTGTCCGACGACCCAGGCCGCCGCCGTTGCCGCTCCCTTGGCAAAATGGTCCCGGCTGTGGGCGCGATGCGACAGCTCGAGCCGTTCGCCCGGTCCGGCATAGAATATCGTATGCTCGCCGACGATATCCGCCGCCCTGATCGACTGGATGCCGATCTCGTGGGGTTTGCGTTCACCGATGATGCCGTTGCGCTCGAAAACCGCGACATCCTTGAGATTCCGGTTGACCCCGGCGGCCGCCATTTCCCCGAGTTTCAAGGCGGTGCCGCTCGGGGCATCCTTCTTGCGGTTATGGTGGGCCTCGATGATCTCGATATCGTAATCGTCGCCCAGGATCGCCGCCGTCTTCTTGACCAGTTTGAACAGGACATTGACGCAGATCGACATGTTCGGCGATTGGACGCAGGGGAAATTGCGGCTGAGTTCCTTCAGTTCGGCAAGGTTCTCCGGCGACAGGCCGGTCGTCCCGATCACCATGGCCCTGCCGTGTCGGGCCGCCAGGCGGACGAATTCCATCGTTGCCTTGTGAAAGGTGAAGTCGATGATCACATCGCCCTGATCGATCACCGCTTCCAACCCCTCGCGAATAACAACGCCGCTCCCGGTCCCGGTGAGCAGCTCGCCGACATCCCTGCCGATATTCGCATTGCCGGCGGCCTCGAAGGCCGCGGCATACTCCAGCCGGGGATGCTCGCCGACCATATGGGCCACCCGCCGCCCCATCCTGCCGGTTGCTCCGGCGATAATCACCTTGATCATGGTGTCGTTCCTCCCGTCTTCCTGTTCCGTCGTCTCAATGCCCGACTCAGATCAACCCCAGACCGGCCATCGCTCCCCGCAGCTTGTCGATCCCGCTTGCATCCAGCGGGGCCAGCGGCAGCCGGGGCAGACCGCTGCGGATCTTGCCCAGCAATTCCATCCCCGCTTTGGCCGGCACCGGATTCGGGGCGCAGAACAGGGCCTTCATCAGGGGATACATCCGGAAATGCAGGGCATTGGCCTTGGCCAGATCGCCGGCCAGCGCCGCTTCCATCAGCTCGGCCATCCCTTTGGGATAGACATTGGAGATGACCGAGATGACGCCTTTGCCGCCCAGCAGCACGGTCGGCATCGCGGTGAAATCGTCGCCGGACAGGACGATGAAGTCGTCGGGACAGAGGCGGAGGACATCGCTCACCTGTTCGATACTGCCGCAGGCCTCCTTGATGCCGATGATATTTTTGACCTCGGCCAGCCGGGCCACGGTCTCGGGCAGCATGTTGATGGCCGTCCGTCCCGGCACGTTGTACAGGAACATCGGGATGTCGACGGCCTCGGCAATGGCCTTGAAATGCTGGTAGAGGCCTTCGGCATTCGGCTTGTTGTAGTACGGCGTCACCGACAGCACGGCATCGGCGCCGCTCTCCCTGGCACTCTCCGTCAGTTCGATGGCCTCGAGGGTGTTGTTGGCCCCGGTCCCGGCAACCACCGGCACCCGCCCGGCCACCGTCTGCACGGTCAGCTCGATCACCCGCTTGTGCTCGTTGAAATCAAGGGTCGCCGATTCTCCGGTGGTTCCACATGGCACGATTCCATGGGTCCCCTGGGCGATCTGGAATTCGATCAGATCGACAAACCCCTGCTCGTCCAGTCGGCCATCGATAAACGGTGTGACTATCGCGACATATGCGCCATGGAATTTCTTCATGTTTCGTTCCTCCAAAAATTCCTGCCTTTATTATCTTCCTTGCGCGATCCCGATGCTCTCAGAGCAGGGATTCGGCGGTCAGCAGCCCTTCGTAGATCAGCCGCGCCGGTCCCTGCAGATGGACGTTGCCGATCCCGCGACCCTCCGGCAGGTCGAAGGCGACTGTCAGCCGTTCACCGCCGGAGGTAACGACCTGTACGGGCGGCCGGACCATACGCCGCAGACCGGCGATGAGCGCTGCGGCCACCGCCCCGGTGCCACAGGCCATGGTCTCGTCCTCGACTCCGCGTTCATAGGTACGGACATGGAGTCTTCCATCCGGCAGCAGGCGGGCAAAGTTGACGTTCGTCCCTGCCGGCTGAAACACTTGATGAAAACGGATCTCTCTTCCCCATTCTTTAACGGGAATGGTCTCCACGTCAATAAAAATAACTGCATGCGGGACCCCGGTGTTGATCGAGGCAACGGTCAGGTGCCGGCCGTCGACATCGATCGTGCGATCGGGCCGATGATCGACCGGGTCGGTCATCAGCACGCTGACGGTTTCGTCTTCGTCGAGGATTTCGGCCTCGATCGCCCCGGCAATGGTCTCAAAACGCATCGTTTTTCCCGCAATTCCATGCCGATAGGCAAATCTGGCGGCGCATCTGGCGCCATTGCCGCACATCTCGGCCACGGAGCCGTCGGCATTGTAGAATTGCCACTTGAAATCGGCCACATCACTGTCTTCAAGCAGGATCAGGCCGTCGGCGCCGACCGAGAATTTCCGCCGGCAGATCTTGCGGGCAAAATCAGGCTGGTCTGCAGGATCAAGCAGTGGGCGACGATGATCGATGATGACGAAGTCATTGCCGGCACCGCTCATTTTGGCGAAGGCCAACGGAAATATGCTCATTATGATGTTAAAATCGGCTGCGGCTCTCCGCTTTTCCGCAGATACAGACAAGTGAACCCTCCAGCCGGAAATATCCGATGACTTGGAGGGTTCGCCACCCAGGCACGGCCTCACCTGGCAGTATTACACAAGCGTGTTAATCCCTGGTCGTCGCCTCGGCCGATTTCGCGCTCTCATTGGCCGGGGTGCCCTGGTCGATGGCCGTTACCGCATAGTAGTAGCGTACGCCGGGTTCAGCCTTGGTATCGACGAACAGCGTAAAGGCCGGTTCGACCTCGCCAACCAGGGACATTCCCTTCGCGGCGGCGGTGCGGCGGTAGACCCTGTATCCGCCCAGGTCTTCTTCGGCCGATTTTTCCCACAGCACCTTGATCCCCATATCCGTTTCAATCGCGGAGACACCGGTCGGCGCGGCGGGAGGGGTCAGATCGGCGGCCAGGGTCGAGACCGGCCGGCTCATCCCGCCGGCAACGACTTCCTTGCCGACCAGGAGCTGCGACTGCACTTGATAGGTGTACTGCTGCTTGATCGCAACCTGGCGATCGACAAAGGACGTCCCCTCAACCACCCCGATCTTCTCGAAATCCCGGCCGCCGGTGCTGCGCAGTACCTGATACTGCAGCGGGTTGCCTACCGGGCCGCCATCGCGGAGCATGGTCACCGGCTGCCATTTCAGGACGATCTCCCTGTTGCCGACCTTGGCGGTCAGATTCTCAGGCGCCCTGGCCGGCACCTGCCAGATAAAGGTAATGATATTGGAATCGGCACTCTCGGCAAACCAGCTGGTCCGGGAGCGGACCTTGAAGAAATACTTGTATCCCGGTTTGAGTCCGGACATGGTGAAAACGGCCTTTCTCGCCTTGCCGTCCTCGGTGGTCAGGCCCGCCGGCTGCTCAACCGGGTCGACAAAGGGGATCGGACAGGTGCTGCAGTAATCCTTGAGGGGGATTTCCGCCCGGTACAGTTCGAAGGAGGAGATAGTCTCGATATCCTTTCCCCTGACGGTCTCCATCGGATAGGTCCAGGCCAGTGTCACTCCTTTCTCATCCGTTTCAAAGCCCAGATCCTTGATCGCCTGCGGGACGACCGTTTCCGGCGGCACCGGATGATTTTTGTATCCGCACCCCCCGACCACCAGCAAGGATGCACCCAGCAACAGACTTGCCCCAGCGACAACGGCCCTGTGTAATATCCTCATCACGCAATCCCCATTTGTTTTTCAGCAAGACTGACCGCCTCTTCCACCCGCCGCAGCCCGGTCCCTCCGGTAGAGATGCGGCTGTTGACCGAACCTTCGACACGCAGTACCTCAAAGACATCTTCTTCGATAAGCCTGGAGTGGTGCTGCAGCTGCTCGATCGTCAGGTCCTCCAGTTCGCACCCCTGGTCGATACAGAATGCCACCGCACGGCCCACAATACCATGCGCCTCTCGAAAAGGAACACCTTTTACCACCAGATAATCGGCGAGATCGGTGGCCGTCATGCAGCCATGTCGGGTCGCCTCGGCCATCCTCTCCGTCTTAAATCGCAGGTTGCGCAGCAGCTCGGCCATGATCGACAGCGAGGCGGCGACGGTGTCGACCGCATCGAAGACCGGTTCCTTGTCTTCCTGCAGGTCGCGGTTGTAGGTCAGCGGCAGGCCTTTGACCAGGGTGATGAGGGTCATCAGGCTGCCGACCACCCGGCCGCTTTTGCCGCGGATCAGCTCCGGAATATCCGGGTTTTTCTTCTGCGGCATGATCGACGACCCGGTGCAGAAGGCATCGGCGATGTCGACAAAGGAGAACTCCTCGGTCGACCACAGCACCAGTTCCTCGGACAGCCGCGACAGATGCAGCTGGACCAGGGTGCAGCAGCTGACGAACTCGATGGCGAAATCGCGGTCGCCGACGGTATCCATGGAGTTGGCGGTGACCCCGTCGAAATCGAGGGCCGCCGCCACCTGCTCGCGGTCGATCGGCAGCCCGCTGCCGGCCATGGCGGCACTGCCTAACGGGGAGAGGTTCATCCGCCGGCGGCAGTCGGCCAGCCGCGTCCGGTCGCGACCGAACATCTCGTAATAGGCCAGCAGGTGGTGGGAGACGAGCACCGGCTGGGCCCGCTGCATATGGGTGTACCCCGGCATCACGTGGCCGAGATACTGGCGGGCCAGCACAACGAAGGCCTTCTGGACCCCGGTCAGCAGGTCGCCGATGATGTCGCACTGGTCGCGCAGGTACATCTTCAGGTCGAGGGCGATCTGGTCGTTGCGGCTGCGGGCGCTGTGCAGCCTGGCCCCCGCCGGGCCGATCCGTTCGACCAGGGACTTTTCGATATTCATGTGAATATCCTCGAGCTCGCGCCGGAACCGGAAGGTCCCGGCATCGATCTCCTGCTCGATCTCGGTCAGGCCGCGGAGAATGTCGGCCAGTTCCTCACCGCTGAGGATGCCGCGATCGGCCAGCATCGTCGCATGGGCCCTGCTGCCGGCGATATCGTAGCGGTAGAGCCGGCTGTCATAATGGATCGAGGCGGTGAAGGCCTCGACCGAGGCGGCGGTCGAGGCGGAAAAACGGCCGCCCCACAGTTTTGCTGAACCCATCTTGTCCTGTCCGCTCATACCGTCATCTGTTCTGGAGGGCCTGGATCCGCAGGCGCAGCCCGTTGAGGCGGATGAAACCGGTGGCATCGGCCTGGTCGTAGACGGTGTCCTCCTCGAAGGTGGCAAAACTCTCCTGGTACAGCGATTGATCGGACTTGCGGCCGACGACGGTGCAGTTGCCCTTGTACAGTTTGAGCCTGACGGTGCCGTTGACGGTTCTCTGGCAGGCGTCCATCGTCGTCTGCAGCAGCTCCCGCTCCGGCGAGAACCAGAAGCCATTGTAGATCAACTCGGAGTAGCGGGGCACCAGGGAATCGCGGATCCGCATGACCTCGCGGTCGAGGGTGATGGTCTCCAGCGCCCGGTGGGCCTCGCGCAGGATGGTCCCGCCCGGCGTCTCGTAAACCCCGTGCGATTTCATGCCGACGAAGCGGTTCTCCACCAGATCGAGCCGGCCGATGCCGTTGGCGCCGCCCAGCTTGTTCAGGATCTGGAACAGGGGCAGAGGCTCGAGCCTCCGGCCGTCGAGGGCCACCGGATCACCGTGGCGGAACTCGACCTCGAGATAGGTCGGCTTGTCGGGGGCCTGCTCGGGGGCCACGGTCAGCTTGAACATCGCCGGGTCGGGTTCGTTCCACGGATCCTCGAGGATGCCGCCCTCGAAACTGATGTGCAGCAGGTTCTCGTCGGAGCTGTACGGTTTTTCCTTGGTCACCGGGATCGGGATGGCATGCTGCCGGGCGAATTCGACCAGCTTCTGCCGCGAATTGAGGTTCCACAGCCGCCACGGGGCGATGATCTTCAGTTTCGGCGCCAGACCGATATAGGCCAGCTCGAACCGGACCTGGTCGTTACCCTTGCCGGTGGCGCCATGGCTGACGGCATCGGCGCCCTCCTCCAGGGCGATCCGCACCTGTTCCTTGGCGATCAGCGGCCGCGCCAGCGAGGTGCCGAGGAGATACGATCCCTCGTAGATGGCATTGGAGCGGAAGGCCGGGAAGATATAGTTCTCGACGAACTCGGTCTTCAGATCGGAGACGATGACCTTCTCCGCCCCGGTCGCCAGGCCCTTGGCCCGCACCGCATCCCAGTCTTCCTCCTGACCGATGTCGGCCGAATAGGCGATGACCGAACACTGGTATTCCTCGGCCAGCCACTTGAGTATGACCGACGTGTCCAGCCCGCCGGAGTAGGCCAGAACGATCTTCTGTACATCCATATCTGTTTACCTCAATTGAAAATGGAAATGCGGACATTTCCTCAAAGTTTCACTCTCTTCTCAGGCGATGAATTTTTCGAGAATCGCCTTGTGGATATGCATCTTGTTTTCCGCCTGGTCAAAGGCCACGCACTGCGCCGACTCGAGGACCTCGTCGGTGATCTCTTCGCCGCGGTGGGCGGGAAGGCAGTGCAGGACGATGGACTCCGCCGGGGCCTTGGCCAGCAGCGCGGCGTTGACCTGATAGCTGCTGAAGACCTTAAGACGTTCGTTCTGCTCGGACTCCTGCCCCATCGAGGCCCAGACATCGACATTGACGACGTCGGCGCCGGCAACCGCCAGCTTCGGATCGCGGATCACGGCAATCTGGCCGGCGGCCTCGGCCCGGCTCCGGGCCAGGATCCCGGCATCGGGCTCATACCCTTCGGGACAGGCCAGGACCAGCTCGAAACCGAATTTGCCGGCGGCCTGAATCCAGGAATTGGCCATATTGTTACCGTCGCCGATCCAGGCGATCTTCAGGTTCCTGAGAGGACCTTTCTTCTCCTGAATCGTCATGATATCACTGAGGATCTGACAGGGATGGTGAAGGTCCGTCAGGGCGTTGATGACCGGGACGGAACTGTAGGCGGCGAGCTCATTGACGACGTCCTGGCCGAAGGTCCGCACCACCATCGCATCGACATAGCGCGACATGACCCGGGCCATGTCCTTCAACGGCTCGGAGCGAGCCAGCTGGGTGTCGCGGGCGGACAGGAAAATGACCTGCCCGCCGAGCCCGTACATTGCCGCCTCGAACGAGACCCGGGTCCGGGTCGAGGGTTTCTCGAAGATCAGGCCGATCGTGCGACCGGCCAGCTGCCGGTGGGCCATCCCTTCGCTGCGTTCACGCTTGAGCTGTACCGCCCGTTCGACAAAATACGCCAGTTCGTCTCTTGAGAATTCTTCCAGTGAAAGTAAATGCTTTGCCATAACCGACACCCAAGGTTCACGCCGGCCGACCACGGTCTCCGGCAGCCATCTCCCTGCACCTTCTCACGCTGATTTTCAAGGGAGAAAAGATGTATTTTTACATGAAAGGCAGGGCATTTGCAAAGATTTTTCCCGGAAATCCTCAGGCTGCGGCCGGTTTCGCTCCGTTTTCCGGCATCAATACTCAGCCAGGAGATCGGCCAGCGCGGCAATGAAACAATCGATCTCCTCCTCGCTGACAATCAGCGGCGGCACGAAACGCAAGGCGACATTGCCGGCGAAATTGCAGAGGAAGCCCCGCTCGAACATCTTTTTGACGATGTCGCTGCCGAGGGCCACCCCTTTCTCCGTCAGCACCAGCCCCAGAATCATGCCCAGGCCCCGTACCCCCTCCGCCAGGTCGGGAAATCGTGCCGCCAGCTGCTGCAGCTGCGTCTGAAAATACATCCCCCGCCGCCGTACTCCCGGAAGGAAGCCCTCGGCCAGAATGATCTCCAGGCTGGCCACGGCGGCCGCCGCCACCACCGGATTGCCGCCGAAGGTCGAGGCATGGGTGCCGGGGGTGAAGGCGGCGGCAATGGCGTCGGTCGTCAGCATCGCCCCGATCGGCAGACCGTTGCCGAGGGCCTTGGCGACGGTCATGATGTCGGGCTGTATGCCCATCTGGTGGTAGGCGAACAGGGTTCCGGTCCGGCCGATGCCGGTCTGCACCTCGTCAAAGATCAGCGTCAGACCGTGCCTGGTGCACAGCTCCCTGATCCCCTGCAGATACGCGGCCTCCAGCGGCCGCACTCCGCCCTCGCCCTGCAGCGGTTCGCAGAGGACGGCGCAGGTCTGGTCGCCGATCAGTTCCTCGATGGCGGCGAGATCGCCGAACGGGGCATGGACAAAACCTTCCGGCAGCGGGTCGAACCCCTTGTGGAATCTGGTCTGGCCGGTGGCGGCGACAGTGGCCAGGGTCCGGCCATGAAAGGAGCCGGCCAGCGAGATGACCTGATAGCGTCCCTCCCCGGCATGGATGCGGGCCAGCTTGATCGCCGCCTCGTTGGCCTCGGCGCCGCTGTTGGCGAGGAAGACCTTGTCGGCAAAGGAGTTGGCGACAAGGAGTTCGGCCAGCCTGGTCTGGGGCTCGGTATAGTACAGGTTGGAGACGTGGACCAGTTCGGCCGCCTGGCGGCAGATGGCCGCGGTCACCGCCGGATGGCAGTGACCGAGGGCGCAGACCGCGATCCCCGAGAGAAAATCGAGATATTCCCGCCCGTCGGCATCCCACAGACGACACCCATCCCCCTTGATCATCGCCGCCGGAAATCGTGCATACGTCGCAACAAATACCTTGTCGGCCCTGGCCTTCAACTGCTCGTTCGTGATCATCAGCAAATCTCCGTTCCCACCCCTTCCCGGGTGAACATCTCGAGCAGGATCGCATGCTCGACCCTGCCGTCTATTATGTATGTCTTGGCCACCCCGCGCGCCAGCGCCGCCTCGCAGCACCGGACCTTGGGGATCATGCCGCCGGTCAGGGTGCCGTCGGCGATCAGCGGTTCGATATCCTGGCGGGACAGTGAAGGGATGAGCATCCCCTGCTTGTCCTTGACGCCGGTCACGTCGGTCAGCAACATCAACTTCTCGGCCGCCAGTTCACCGGCAATGGCTCCGGCCACCAGGTCGGCGTTGATGTTGAAGGCCTGCCCATCCTCCCCGACTCCCACCGGGGCGATGACCGGGATGAAATCGGCCTGGGACAGGCTTTCCAGGACCTCCGGATTGATTTTGGTCACCTGGCCGACCCGGCCGAGGTCGATCAGTTCGGGCGGGGCGTCCTTGATGTCGTCGCCCTTGGCCCTGCTGCTCATCTGCAGCTTCCGGGCGCAGACCAGATCGCCGTCGCGCCCGGACAGGCCGACCGCCTTGCCGCCGCAGTGGTTGATCAGGCCGACGATCTCCTTGTTGACCTTGCCGACCAGAACCATCTCGACCACGTCCATGGTCTCGCCGTCGGTGACCCGCATCCCCTGGACATAGCTGGGCTTGATGTCGAGGCGGTCGAGGAAGCGGTTGATCTGCGGTCCGCCGCCGTGGACGATCACCGGGTTGATGCCGATCTGCTTGAGCAGGATGACGTCGAGGGCGAACTGCCGCTTCAGGTGCTCATCGACCATCGCGTGACCACCGTACTTGATGACCACCACCTTGTTCCTGAATTTCTGCATGTAGGGCAGAGATTCAATCAGGATTTTTGCCTTCTCGATACTTTCTTGCATTGCACTATCCGTGAGTGGACCAAAATTTTCTATGGGGGAACCGAAAGAGAATTTATCAACCGGAAATCATGTCATGATCGTGGTCAAGGCCCCAATTCTGCAAGCATTGTACTGAGTCGCCGCTGTTTAGTAAAGGACTGTTTCGACAGGACCGGAACAGCCTTCTTTACATTTCCAAGGGATTAAGCTACGATGGGCTCGGTAATTGCAAAGGAGATTTCCCCCTGTTCACCGGAGATTCACGATGATGCGAATGTTCACCCACATGTTCAGATCCTCCTGTCTTGCCGCTATCCTCTGCTGCCTCGCCGTCATGCCCGCGGTTGCGGCGGATGCCCCGATCCAGATCGAGGCCGACAAGATGTCCTCGACCGAAAAGACCAATACCGTGCTGTTTACCGGCAACGTCGATGCGCGTCAGGCGGATGTGCGCATCCGCGCCAACGAGATGACTGTCTTCTACACACCGGCCAAACCGAACAAGAAAGGACAGAAGACCGCCAGCCAGCAGGTGGAGAAGATCATCTGCACCGGCAATGTCGAGGTCTCGAAGAAAGAGTGGCTCGGGACCTCGAAGAAAATGATCTACCTGGCCAAGGAGCGGCAGGTCATCCTGATGGACAACGCCAAGGCCTACCAGGGGCAGAATATGGTCAGCGGCGAGAAGATTGTCTACTACATGGACGAAGGGCGTTCAGAGGTTGTCGGCGGGGCAAAGAGAACAAAAACCACGGTCGGGGATTCCGGCAAGGGCGCATCGAAACCGGGCCGGGTCAACATGACCATTATCCAGAAATAGAACGGCAACAATATCGCCATGTCCCTGCTGGAGACAAAAAATATCGTCAAGCGGTACGGCAACCGCACGGTTGTTGACGGCGTCAGCCTTCAGGTCAACACCGGGGTCGTGGTCGGATTGCTCGGACCGAACGGGGCTGGCAAGACAACCTCCTTCTACTCGATCGCCGGGTTTATCCGTCCCACCAGCGGTCATATCCTGCTCGACGGGGAAACGATCACCAATCTGCCGATACACAAACGGGCGCTGAAGGGAATATCCTACCTGGCCCAGGAGCCATCGGTATTCAAGAAGCTGACCGTCGAAGAGAATGTCCGCATCATCCTCGAGCCGCTGGGACTGAGCAAAAACGAGATCAGCAACCGGATCAACGAGTTGATGGCCGATCTCGGCATCGAGTACCTGCGCCACAACAAGGGCTATGCCCTCTCCGGCGGCGAGCGGCGGCGGGTCGAAATCATGCGGTCGCTGTCCACCCGGCCCCGCTTCATCCTCCTCGACGAGCCCTTCGCCGGGATCGACCCGCTGGCCGTCATCGAGTTGCAGAAGATCATCCACGGCCTGAAGGACAAGGGCCTCGGCATCCTGATCTCCGATCACAACGTCCGGGAGACGCTCCAGGTCTGTGATTTCGCTTACATCATGAACGCCGGGCAGATCCTGACCAGCGGCGTGGCGGAAGACATCATCGAGAGCGAGGTGGCCCGCAAGATGTACCTCGGCGAAAATTTCAGCATGTAAAGAGATCTATGGCACTGGAACTCCGACAACAGCTCAAGCTGGCCCAGAAACTGGTGATGACGCCGCAGTTGCGGCAGGCCATCCGGCTGCTGCAGTTGAACCGGCTCGAGCTCTCCAATGCCCTGCAGGCCGAACTGGAGCAGAACCCCGCCCTGGAGGAGGAACTCTCACAGATCGATACCACCGAGGCAACCCACGGCCTGTCCTCGACGCTCGAAAACCTGGAACCGGGAAGAGAGGAGGACTTCACCGAACGGGTGGCCGTCTCGGACAACCTGTCCGAGATCAACTGGGAGGATTACGCCAACAACTTCGACAGCAATTTTTCCTTCGCCCATGAAGTCCCCGCCGCCGACGCCCCGTCCCAGTTCGATTTCATCTCCGCAAAACCGGGACTTTCCGCCTACCTCCATTGGCAATTGGCCCATGCCGAACTCGATGACCACGAATGGGACATCGCCCTCTACATCATCGGCAACCTCAACCGTTATGGCTTTCTCGAGGTCGATCTCGACGAGATCATGTCCCAGACCGAATCCACCCACGATGAGGCCGAATATATCCTCGAGGTCATCCAGGATCTCGACCCGCCCGGGATCGCAGCCCGGAATGTCACCGAATCACTGCTGCTGCAGTTGGAGCGGCTCGGGATGGCCGACTCTCTCGCCGCCGAGATCGTCCGGGACCATCTCCCCCTGCTCGAAACCCGCAACTACAAGGCCCTGATGCGGGCCACCGGCCACAAGAAATCCGAGATTACCAAGGCGATCGAATACATCATCAAGCAGCTCACCCCCTACCCCGGACTGCCCTACGCCGAGGAAAACACCAACTACATCGTCCCCGATGTCTACGTCCGGAAGATCGACGGCGAGTATATCATCCGGCTCAACGACGACGACCTGCCGCAGCTGAAGCTATCGTCCCACTACCAGGAATTGCTCAACGACAAGGGGTTGCAGAAGGAGTCCCGCCACTATATCCACGATAAGCTGAAGAATGCCGAATGGTTCATCAAATCGATCCATCAGCGGCAGCGGACAATCTACAAGGTCATGGAGAGTCTGCTCAAATTCCAGTATGAATTCTTCGAGCATGGACCGGGGCACCTCAAGCCGCTGATCCTCCGCGATGTCGCCGAGGACATCGACATGCATGAATCGACGATCAGCCGGGTCACTTCAAACAAGTACGTCCATACCCCGCAGGGGATTTACGAACTGAAGTATTTCTTTTCGACCGCGATCCCGCGTAACGGCGGAGAGGCCCTGGCCTCGGAATCAATCAGGAACACCATCCTCAAGATGATCCAGGAAGAGGACAGGATAAAACCCCTGAGCGACAACGACATTGCTGAAATTCTGGCCAAACAGAACATCCAGATCGCCCGCCGCACAGTGGCTAAGTACAGGGAACAGTTAAAAATACTTCCTGTAAAGCATCGCCGCCACAATAGATAGCGGGACGGATCCGGACATCACCTCCGATACCGTCTCCCCCGCCTGTCCTGTCGTCCACCCGGCGAATTCCCCTTCCTCTCTTGCCGTTTGCCAGCTATATTCAGGCATCCGGGTGTTTTCTACCCCAGACCAACCCCCATACTGAACCCGTCATGGCACGCACATCGAAGAGCTGTTGTATCCCGGCGATCGTTCTGATCCTCCTGACCCTTGGCCTGTCCTCCTGCACCCGGGTCATCACCGGCACCATCGTCCAGCCGACGGTTGACAACCTGCAGAAGCAGACCGACCTCGAGCTGGTCTGCGAGGGGGCCCCGGCCTACCTCCTGATGATCGACAGCATGATCGCCTCCGCGCCGCAGAACCGCGCCCTGCTGCGGATCGGCGCCCAGTCCTATGGTTCCTATCTCGCCGCCCTAGGCGAGTGCGGCGCCGAGCCGAACAGGATCGGCGCCATCGCCGATAAGGCCCGCTTGTATGGAACCACTCTGATCGCTCAGGTTCTGCCCGGTATCACCCCTGACCGCAGGGTGGATCTCGATGCCGAACTTGCCGCTCTGAGCCGCTCTGACGTTGCCCCGCTGTTCTGGGGGACGATGGCGTGGCTGTCGTGGATCCAGCAGCAGCAAGGTTCGGCGGAGGCGATGGCCGATCTGGTGGTCGTCGAGAAAATCATGACCCGGCTGCTGGCCCTGGATGAAACCTTCCAGGCCGGCGCGATCCACCTCTTCTTCGCCACCCTCCAGGCGACCAAACCGGCCATGCTGGGCGGCGATCCCGAGGCCAGCCGGCATCACTTCGACCGGGCGCTGGAGCTGTCGCGGCACCGGTTCCTGCTGGTCCAGACCAGCTATGCCGAAACCCTGGCCAGGATGACCCTGGACAAAAAACTGCACGACCGGCTGCTGCACGAGGTGATCGCCTTCGACATCGCCGCGGCCCCGGACTTCGCCCTCGCCAACCAGATCGCCAAACGCAAGGCGGCGCGCCTGCTCGCCGAGGAGTATTTCGCCGAATAACGGCGTATTGAACCGCCACCCGATAGGAGACCCCATGCGTCCTGTTCTTTCCCTCTTCCTCGTAGGTCTTATCCTCCTGGTCTCGGCCGTCCGCCCGGCCGACGCCCGGCCCAGGCACCTGTTCAAGATCGGCAGTCTCGCCCCGGAGGGATCGGTCTGGATCCTCCAGTTTCAGGAATTCGCCAGGGAAGTCGAGGAGAAAACGGGGGGAGAGGTCGGGTTCCGGGTCTATGCCGGCGGCATCATGGGCGATGACCAGGCGATGTACCGCAAGATACGGATCGGGCAACTGCAGGGCGGAGGCTTCACGATGACCGGCATCGCCCAGGTGGTCCCGGACTTCCGGATCATGGCCCTGCCCTTCCTCTTCACCTCCTACCAGGAGGTCGATGCCGTCACCAGAGGTCTCCTGCCGAAGTTCAGACAGCAATTCGCCGAGCAGGGGCTGGAACTGATCGCGATGACCGAGGTCGGCTTCATCTACACCATGTCGACCATGCCGATCGTCACCATCGACAACCTGCGCCAGGCCACCTGCTGGACCCCGACCGGCGATCCGGTCTCCTCGACCTATCTTTCCCAGCTCGGCATCACCCCGGTTCAGCTGTCGATCCCCGATGTCCTGTCCTCCCTGCAGACCGGACTGGTCAACACCGTCTTCAACTCCCTCTACGGTTCGATCGTCCTCCAGTGGTTCACCAAGGCCAAATATATCAACGACCTCCCCTTCGGCTACGCTTACGGCGCCCTGCTGCTTGACCAGAAGGCCCTGGCGAAACTGCCGAAGGACCAGGCCGCCATCATCCAGACGACCGCCGACAAGTATTTTCCGCCGCTGATCGCCAAGACCCGGCAGAGCAACGAGGAATCACGGGATATCCTTGCCGAAAACGGCGTTCGGTTCACGACCTTTCCCACCGAGGTCGCCGCCCAGTTGCAGGGGTTCCGGGACCAGACCGCCAAGGCGGTGATCGGCTCCTCGTTCTCCCGGGAAATCCACGACGAAACGACCCGGCTGCTGCAGGAATTCCGGTCGGGCCGCTAAGAGGCCTGCGACCATGAACGGCGAGACCACCGCCAGGCCGGGAAAAATCCTTCGCCTGCTCAACGGCATCGAGGAGACGATCCTGTGTCTCCTCCTGCTTGCGATGATCACCCTTTCCTGCCTGCAGATCGCCCTCCGCAGCCTCTTTTCGGGAGGACTGCTGTGGGCCGATCCCCTGATCCAGCAGCTGGTGCTGTGGAGCGGCCTGCTGGGGGCGGCGATGGCCACCGCCCGGGGCAAACATATCGCCCTCGACCTCGTCACCTATCTGGTGCCGAAACGGCTCCAGCCCTGGATGTTACTGGCGACCCACCTGCTGTCGACCCTTACCGCGGCAGCCCTGGTCTACGCCTCCGGTCGGTTTGTCGCCAACGAGATCGCCTATGGCAGCCCCGGCCTGTTTGGACTGCCTTCCTGGGTCTGGAACCTGGTCTTTCCCCTGGCCTTCACGATGATCGCGCTGCGCTACGGTATCGCCCTGTATCGGGACCTCGGCACGGTCATCCGCCACTGCCGGAAGGACAGGCGATGACCGCCCTCAAACTGCTGACCCTCCTGTTGGCCCTGCTGGGGACGCCGCTGTTCATCGTCATCTCGGCCCTGGCCCTGTTGTCCTTCCACACCGCCGGCATCGACCTGTCGGCGGTGATCATCGAGATGTCCCGCCTGGCCGACACCCCGATGCTCGTCTCCCTCCCCCTCTTCATCTTCGCCGGCACCCTGCTGGCGGAGAGCCGGGCGCCGGAGCGGATCCTCCAGCTGTCACAGACCTTTCTCGGCTGGCTGCCCGGCGGTCTGGCGGTGGTGTCGCTCGCCGTCTGCGCCCTGTTCACCGCCTTTACCGGCGCCTCGGGGGTCACCATCTTCGCCCTCGGCGGCCTGCTCCTGCCGGCACTGCTGCGGGACGGGTACCAGGAACGGTTCTCGATGGGCCTGATCACCTCGTCCGGCAGCCTCGGCCTGCTCTTCCCGCCCAGCCTGCCGCTGATCCTCTACGGCGTCATCTCCGAATCGCGGATCGATCATCTGTTCGTCGCCGGCATCCTGCCCGGCCTGTTGATGCTGGTGCTGCTGACGGCCTATGCCATCACCAAAAGCCCGAGAGTCGCCGCCCGGAACCGACGCCACACGGTTCGGGAAATGGCCCTGGTGCTGCGGCAGGCGGCTTGGGAACTGCCGCTTCCGGTTATCCTGCTGGGGGGAATTTACGGCGGCTTTTTTGTCGCCGGCGAAGCGGCGGCAGTGACGGCCCTCTATGTGCTGATCGTCGAAGTCGTTATCCGTCGCGAGATATCGCCGGCACAACTGGTGACGATCATAAACAAGTCGATGGTCCTTTTCGGCGGCATCCTGATCATCCTCGCCGCCTCGATGGCCTCGACCAACTACCTGATCGACCAGGAAGTGCCGATGCGGCTGTTCGCCCCGATCCGTGAACACATCAGCAGCAAGTACACCTTCCTGCTGCTGCTCAACCTCTTTCTGCTCGTCGTCGGCACCATGCTCGATATCTTCTCGGCGCTGGTCCTGGTGGTCCCTCTCATCCTGCCGATCGCCACCGGATACGGTGTCGATCCGGTCCACCTCGGCATCATCTTCCTCACCAACCTCCAGATCGGCTACTGCACCCCGCCGATCGGGCTCAACCTCTTCATGGCCTCCTACCGCTTCGAGCGTCCGGTGATCGAGCTGTATCGGGCGACACTGCCGTTCATCGCCATCCTCCTGATCACCCTCCTGATCATCACCTACCTGCCCTGGCTGAGCCTGGCTCTCGTTCAAGTCCTCGGTTGAGGCGGCCGGCCATCAGTCGGTCTTCAACACCCCGATGTAGGGCAGATTGCGGTAGCGCTGGGCAAAGTCGAGGCCGTAACCGCAGACGAAGGCGTCGGGGATGGTGATGCCGCAGAAGTCGATGTCCACCGCGCAGGTGCGCCGCGACGGTTTGTCGAGAAAGGCGCAGACCTTCAGTGAACGGGGCCGGCGCGATTGCATCATCCGGATCACATGGCTGAAGGTATGACCGGTATCGACAATATCCTCGACCAGCAGGACATCACGATCTTCGATCGACTGCTCCAGGTCCATCGCCACCTTCAATTCGCCGCTGCTGACCGTGCCGTCGCCATAGGTCGAAACCGAGATGAAATCGACGACCAGCGGCAGCGGTATCACCCTGATCAGATCGGCCATGAAGACAAAAGAGCCCCGCAGCAGGCCGACGACCACCAGTTCCCGGTCGATCCCGGAATAGCAGGCCGTGATTTCACGCCCCAGCCGCCGCACCGTTCGTGTTATTTCGCCCTCGGTAATGAGGACCCTGTCAATTCCCGCGTCCGGCATACGCCCTCCGTCACCAGCTGATTCCCGTCCTTCTCTCCGTCGCCATTCCATGCATCCGTCGACATGCCCATCGTCCCCACCCTCCGGCGCCACCGCCCTCAGAGATTGCCGGCCAGGTACTGGACCAGGGAGACGGCGGTGAGCGTCGCAGTCTCGGCCCGCAGGATGCGGCGGCCGAGGCTGACCGTCTGCCACCCCGATTCCCGGGCGGCGGCGATCTCGGCCGGCGCCAGGCCGCCTTCCGGGCCAAGGAGGATACAGACCGTGTCGATCGTCTCCGGCCGCAGCAGGTCCCGATGGAGACGGAAGTCCTGTTCTTCCTCCCAGAAGATCAACCGCAGGGTGCCGGGACCGTTGTCCACCTCAGTGATCATCGCCATGAAATCGATCGGTTCATCGACGCGCATCAGGGTGCTGCGCCGACACTGCTTGCAGGCGGCGACGACGATCCGTTGCCAACGCTCCGCTTTATGCCGGCCGCGCTGTGCATTGATGCTCCCCTGGCAGCGGCTGCTGACAAAAGGGGTCAATCGGGTCACTCCGAGTTCGGTGCACTGCTGCACCGTCCCATCCATCTTCCCGCCCTTGAGCAGCCCCTGGCCGACCCACAGCCGCACCCGGCCGGAATCGCCCTCTTCCCGGCGACCGAGCAATCTGATGACGACACTGGGCCCGACCTCGACGATCTCCGCCGCGAACACCCCGCCCCGTCCGTCCAGAACCTCGATGCCGGTCCCCGGCTGCAGACGCAGCACCCTGGTGATATGATAGGATTCTGCCGCCGACAGGATGACCTTGTCGCCATCCCGCATCCCAGGATCGAATACAAACCGCCGCATCTCCAATCCCATCCGTTTCTACATTGCCGAGCAGCCGCCGTCCCCGCGGGCCCGAGATCTATCCCCGGCCCTTGCGCAGCAGCAGCGCCGACCATTCCGTCAGCCGCTCGACCCGGACAGGCGCAATCCCCAACCCGGCAAAACAGCGGGCGATGTTCTCCGTCTGTTCTCCCTGCAGGATTCCCGACAGCACCAGGGCACCACCGGGTTCGACCAGGCGCTCCAGCGTGCCGGCCATCTCGAGGAGGGTGTCGTGAATGATGTTGGCGACGACCAGCGTGTAGCCGCCGGCCACCTGCTCCAGCACCACCCCTGACACCTCCACGACCGCGGCAAGGTGGTTGCGGGCGACATTTTCGCCGGCGGCGGCCACCGCCAACGGGTCGTTGTCGATGGCCAGCACCCGGGCGGCACCGAACAACGCCGCTGCCATGCCGAGGATACCGGTGCCGGTGCCGACGTCGAGCACCCGGCTGCCGCCGCCCCCCTCCACCACCTCCCGGACCAGGGCCAGACACAGGCTGGTCGTGGCATGGTGGCCGGTGCCGAAGGCCATGCCGGGGTCCATCACGATGACCCGCTCGCCCGGTGCCGCCTGGTACTGCTCCCAGGTCGGAGCGATAACCAGACCGGGGACGATGGCGAAGGGGACGAAATGCTTCTTCCAGTTGCTGCCCCAGTCCTCCTCGGCATATTCGGAGACGGCCAGGGACGGCTCCTCTACCTCGAAGATCTGCGCCAATTCGGCGAGATAGTCCCCGATCTGGCGGATGACCCGGCGGCGCTGTCCCTCCTCCATATCCGCCTCGGCCAGGTAGGCAGTGAGACACTGCCTACCGTCCCGGTCGTCGACATCGATCTCGACCGCCGATTCGGTCACCCCCAGCAGGAAATCACTGATCGGATCAACCAGCACCGGATCGGTGCAGATTGACAGTTTGAGCCGCAGGTGTTGGTCCTTCATTCCTTCCTATCTGCCCTCATTCACTCCATTTTGGTCATTGACACGCGATTGTAGCTGAGACTACACTCTCTTTTCCCGTTCTTCAAGCGCTACTGCGGTTTTCATATGACAAATGGCCGCAGGACAATTACTATTGATTCCAACGAACCACCGGCCCACCCTGCTTCTCTGATCCCGGCCCGAAAATCGATGCCCACCCACACCGTTGCCTGTCCCGACTGCGACCTGCTGCTCGCCTTTTCCGCCTCCCTGGCACGCCATACGCTCCGCTGTCCCCGCTGCGGCGGCACGGTGCACCGGAGGGTCGACACCTCGGTCGACACCGCGCTGGCCTTCAGCATCACCGGCCTCCTGCTGTACCTCCCGGCAATGCTGTTTCCCCTGATGACCCTCGAAACCCTGGGAATGAGCGACAGCGGCAGCGTCCTCGACACCCTCGTCGGCTTTTACGACAACCGGTACTACTTCGTTGCCTTCATCGTCCTGGTTTCGGCGGTCGCTTTTCCCCTGATCCTGCTCTCCCTCGTCTTCACCGTGACCATGTTCGCCAGGAGCGGTCGGTATCCGGCCTTCCTCACCCGGCTGCTGCGATTGTACGTCTTCCTGGAGGAATGGGCGATGATCGAGATCTTCCTGCTCGGCATCA
This sequence comes from Desulfobulbus sp. Tol-SR, assembly GCA_000769715.1. Taxonomy (GTDB): domain Bacteria; phylum Desulfobacterota; class Desulfobulbia; order Desulfobulbales; family Desulfocapsaceae; genus Desulfoprunum. The sequence goes on along the minus strand of JROS01000009.1, from coordinate 19,188 downwards.
TGATCACCACGATGAAAATGCGCCATACCGCCGAGATCCATTTCGATCCCGGCTTCTACTGTTTTCTCGCCCTGGTCCTGACCACCATGGCGATCGCCACCGTCCTCGACCGGGAGCGGCTCTGGGCCCTGCTCTCCCGCCCCGGCACCGCGCTGTCGGTCCCATCCCCGGCCGCCGACGCCGAATCCCCGGGCCGCACCGCTCTCCAGACCGGACTGGTCCTCTGCCATGTATGCCGGCAGCTCGAGAAGCGTTCCCCGGTCGCCGGGCCGATCCACTGCCGCCGGTGCGGAGCGACGATCCACGACCGCAAGCCCGACAGCATCGCCCACACCTGGGCCCTGGTGCTGACCTCGACCCTGCTCCTCATCCCCGCCAACGTCCTGCCGATCATGCAGGTGGAGTTCCTCGGCGTCCCCGAGAACTCGACGATCCTTGACGGGATCATGTACTTCTTCAAGGATGGGTCATATCTCATCGGCCTGATCATCCTCACCGCCTCGGTCTTCGTCCCGGTGTTCAAGATCATCGGCCTGATCATCCTGCTGTTGACCGCCCAGACCAGCAATACCGGCTTCCTGCGGAGCAAAACGATGCTCTATCGGTTCATCACCTTCATCGGCCGCTGGTCGATGCTGGATATCTTTGTCATCGCCCTGCTCGTGGTGCTGGTCGACTTCGGCTTCCTCACCTCGATCCACGCCGCCCCGGCCGCCACCTATTTCTGCATCGTCGTCACCTCGACGATGCTGGCCGCGAAGACCTTCGATGCCCGGCTGCTGTGGGACAACCGGCAACCGGCGGCCAACGAGGCGATCCCGCCGATCCCAACCGCCAAGGAGGCGTCATGACCACCGAGACCCCCGTCATTCGCAGGCGGAGAGGAATCCCATCGATCTGGATCATTCCCCTGGTCGCCCTCGGCATCTGCGGCTGGCTGCTGTATTCCAGCTATCGCGATGCCGGTATCCTCATCACCGTTTATTTTGACGAGGCCAACGGCATCACCCCCGGCAAGACCCAGGTCATGTCGAAGGGCATCCCGATCGGCCTGGTCCAGGAGGTCCACCCCGATATCGATCGGCAGCGGGTCCGCACCATCATCAAGATGGACAAGGAGAGCGAGCCCTATCTCGTCAAGGACACCCTGTTCTGGATCGTCCGGCCGGAGCTGTCCGCCGCCAGGATCCAGGGTCTGGGTACCATCTTTTCCGGCAGTTATATCGGCATCCAGGTCGGAGTGGACAAGAAACAGGGCCGGAATTTCACCGGACTGAATACCGCTCCGCCGGTCCCCGGCACGGCCCCCGGTCTGCACATCTCGCTCCACGCCGCCACCCTCGGTTCGATCCAGATCGGCACCGGAGTCTACTACCGCAACATCGAGATCGGCAGCGTACAGGGTTACCGTCTGCAGGACGACGACAGCGTTCTCATCAATCTCTTCATCGAGCAGGACTACAGCGAGATTGTCCGGGAACAGAGCCGGTTCTGCAACGCCAGCGGGGTCGCCATCTCCGGCAAGCTTCCCAACCTCAAGATGCAGATCGAATCCCTGGCATCGCTGCTGAAGGGCGGCATCCTGCTGCAGACCCCCGACCAGCTGAAAAACAGCCCGCCGGCCCGCAACGGCCAGGTGTTCAGACTGTACAAGGACCTGGAGGAAGCCAATTACGGCATCCCGATGACCCTGACCCTGTCCTCCGCCGTCGACATCGTCGAGGGCGACACCAAGGTGATGTACCGCGGCATCGAGGCCGGATTCGTCAAGGAGATCCGGATCAACAACGACGAACGGAAAACCGTCACCGCCCACATCCTGCTCGACCCCCGGACCGAACTGATCCTCCGCGAGAACACCACGTTCTGGCTGGTCAAACCGGAGATCACGGCCTCCGGGGTCAGCAACCTCCGGACCCTGATTTCCGGGTCACATATCACCTTCAAGCCGGGTGACGGGAAATTCTGCGATCGTTTTGAAATCCTGCCCGAACCGCCTGCCGATGAGCCGCTGCGCCCCGGGGCGTCCTTCGTTCTCACCACCGCCGAACCCGTCTCCTTTTCCCCGCAATCACCGGTCCTGTACAAGAAGATCCAGGTCGGCGAGGTCGTCGCGATCGATCTCGACCCCAGGGGCAAGGGAATCAGGACGACGATTTTTGTCTACGAACCCTACCTCCGCCTGATCAACCGGGACAGCATCTTCTGGCAGCAGAGCGGGGTGGAGGCTGACGCCAACCTGTCCGGGGTCAGGATCAGGACCGGGCCCCTGGCCGAGATGTTCACCGGCAGCATCAATTTCACCACCCCCGACGGCAAGGCTGCGGCGGCCAAGGCGGTGGAAAAAGATCATGCCTTCCGCCTTTTCGCCGACTATGCCGAGGCCATGCAGACGGTTCCCGCCCTCCAGCAGCCCGGGGTTTCGGTCCGGCTCACAACCCAGGATCCGGGATCGCTCAGCCTCGGTTCCCCCCTCCTCTTCAAGGGGATAGCCATCGGCAAGGTCATCGGTTTCGAGGTCGACGGTGATCGCCAGGATGTCTTGATCGACTGCCTGATCGACATCGATCACGCCGAGATGGTCAGGGGCAATACCCGATTCTACAACCTCAGCGGCGTCGAAATCTCGGGCGGGCTCGACGGGGTGACGATGCGGACCGGGTCGCTGCAGTCGATCGTCTCCGGCGGCATCGGCCTGCTGTCCATGCCCGGTGTCGATCCGACCCGGAAATCGACGATCTTTCCTCTTTACGGCAACCTCCAGGATGCCCTCCACGCCGGCGATGCCGTCATTCAGGTGACGTTTGACGAACCGGTCGACCGGCTGAAGGTCGGCTCCCCACTCCGCTACAAGGGCATCGACATCGGCGCGGTCTCCAATCTGACCTTTTCCGCCGATCTGCAGGCGGTGGTGGCCGATATCCGGATGGACCGGAAATTCACGCCGTTGTTCCGGACGGGGACACAGATCTGGCTCGAGGAGCCGGAGGTGTCGATCTCCGGCATCAAGAACCCCGGCGCCATCGTCTTCGGCCCCTACATCACCTTCAAGCCGGGTCGGGGAGACCTGACCCGGACCTTCATCGCCCTGGCGGCCCCGCCCCAGCCATTTTCAACCACCGGCAAAGGCCTGAACCTCGTGCTCGAGACCCGCAACCTCGGCTCGCTCGCCCCCGGTTCCCCGGTCGCCTACCGCCAGGTCCGGATCGGCAAGGTCACCGGCTTCTCCCTCTCGCCGACCTTCCAGAAGGTATATGTGGCCGTCGCGATCGAGCCCCAATTCCAACATCTCATCTATGACAACACCAAGTTCTGGAACAGCAGCGGCGCCAGTTTTTCCGCCGGCCTGTTCTCCGGCATCCACCTGGAAACCGAATCACTGGAGACAATCGTCCGGGGAGGGATCGCCCTGGCCACCCCGGAAGGGGGGGGAAAAGCGGTCACCACCGGCCACCATTTCCTTCTCCATGACGCGGCGGATCCGGCATGGCTCACATGGACCCCCGACCTCTCCGGCCGTACAGCCGCCGATCAACAATCAACCGGAACCATTCGATGACCGCCCACCGATCGCACCACCTCATCTATGGCACCCTCAGCGATTACCTCACCGGCGAAGAACTGACCGACACCGATGACGAGCGGATCCGCCAGGAACTCAGCCGAATGATGGTGGAAGAAAAAAAATTTCAACGGGACGAACTGTTACCCCGGCTCAGTATCGACACCTTCTTCGCCCGCTGCTATGTCCGATCGGTGATCGACCTGACGGTCCGCCTCGAAAACCGGCAGATCATGGTCATCCGCTATGGCCCGGGTTCACTGGTCAGCCGTGAACGGGCGGCGATCGCCGCCGCCCGGGTGCTCAACCCCGCCTCAGTCATCCCCCTGGCAGTTGTGACGAACGGCAGGGAGGCGGAATTGCTGGAGACTTCAACTGGCAAGATTCTTGAATATGGGTTACACTCAATCCCTGACCGAAGCACGGCCTTGGCAATGATGGCGAAAATGCCCATTCTCCCCCCGCCGGAGGAGAAAAAACGGGAGAAGGAAATGCGGATTCTCAACGCCTTCGATGTCGAGCGATGCTGTATCTGAATCCATTTCCAAGCAAACCGGGAGCATGACGGCGCGGGCTGGGGGAACCGTTCAGCCATCGGAGAATGCGCCTGACCAGGGTTTGGATTGACCATTCAAATGATATCTGCTCCCTATCAAGCAATGACAACCACAAAGAGAAACGGCATGACACCCACAGACAGAGAATGGACAAAATCAAGCTGGAAAAACTTCACCGCCTTGCAGCAACCCAAATGGCCTGACCAGAAGGAAGTCGACCGGGTTCTCGCCAATCTTTCCCAACTCCCGCCGCTCGTCTTTGCCGGCGAAATCAGGTCCCTCAAGTCTCAGTTGGCAAAGGCGGTCAAGGGCGAGGCCTTCCTGCTGCAGGGAGGCGACTGTTCCGAGGACTTTTCCAAAGTGACCGCCCCGAAGATCAGGGAAACGCTGAAGGTGCTGCTGCAGATGGCCGTCGTCCTCACCTATGCCGGTGGCAAACCGGTCATCAAGGTCGGACGGATCGCCGGCCAGTTCGCCAAACCCCGCTCGTCCGACACCGAGATGGTCGATGGCGTCGAGATCCCCTCCTACCGTGGCGACATGGTCAATCGTCCGGAACCGAGCGAGGAGGCGCGGATTCCCAACCCCAAGTATATGCTGAAGGGCTACAATATGGCGGCCTCGACCCTCAATCTGCTGAGGGCCTTCACCCGGGGAGGATTCGCGACGTTGCAGCGGGTCCATTCCTGGAACCAGGAATTCGTCATCCAGTCACCGATGGGGCGGTCCTACGAACGCATGGCCAAACAGATCGAGCAGGCCATCAAGTTCATGGAAACCATTGGAATTTCTACTGATAATCCGCAGATCAACCAGACCGAGCTCTTTACCTCGCACGAGGCCCTGCTGCTTGAATACGAGGAGGCGATGACCCGCGTCGATTCCACCTCCAACGGCTGGTATGACTGTTCCGGCCATATGCTGTGGATCGGTGAACGGACCAGGCAGGTCGACGGTGCCCACGTCGAGTTCCTGCGCGGCGTCCTCAACCCGCTTGGGATCAAGATCGGTCCGACCTATAATCTCGATGACATCAAGCGCCTGGTGGAGATCCTCAATCCCGCCAACGAATCTGGTCGAATCACCCTCATCACCCGACTGGGGGTGAAAAATGTAGAGAAGGCCCTGCCTCCCCTGCTGCGGGGCATGAAGCAGGAAGGCTTCAACATCGTATGGAGTTGCGACCCGATGCACGCCAACACCTACACGACCGAGGACGGCCATAAAACCAGAAACTTCAACGACATTCTCTCCGAGATCACCTGCTTCTTCGAGACCCACTGGTCGGAAGGAACGATCCCCGGCGGGGTCCATTTCGAGTTGACCGGGGAAAATGTGACCGAATGCACCGGCGGCGCCAGGAACATCGTCGACGACCAGCTGTTCGAGAATTATCAGACGACCTGCGACCCGCGCCTCAACGCCGAGCAGAGCCTGGAAGTCGCCTTCCAGATCGCCGATATGATCAGGAGCTGAACCGGATTTACGGGGAGGAAACCGAATCCTTCCTCCCCTCCCTGCCATTGCCCATCTTCGCCCCCTTCAGATTACAATTGCGTAATCGTTCTTGACGCCCCTGGTTTTCGATTTACTTTTTACGTGTTGAAATTTCAGGAGTCCGGGAAACGGCTGCCGGCTCTTATCCATTCTTCCATGCACAAGGAGAATACCATGCAGTCACGTACGCACCTGTCGTCCCGCACTGGGTTGCTCGCTCTGCTCTTGCTTTTTTCGATCATCGTCGCGGCCGGCCCTCGCCTCGCCCGGGCGGAAACCGCCGATGACATCGCCCTGCTCGACCGATCCTCCCGAGTCTTTGTCAATGTCGTCAAGGCCGCCCAACCGGCTGTCGTCAACATCCGGGTTGAAAAATCGGTCGAAAACAAAGGCGGCTTTCCTGGCGGCAGCGATGAAATGTTCAACAATCCGTTCTTTGAGCACTTTTTCGGGCCACAGTTCCGTGGGCCGCACCGCTTCCAGCAGCAGGGACAGGGTTCCGGTTTCATCATCAACCGGGACGGCTTTATCCTGACCAACAATCACGTCGTCGAAGGTGCCGACACCATCACCGTCCGACTTTCCGATGAACGCGAATTCAAGGCCAAGCTGGTGGGCACCGATCCTCAGACCGACGTCGCCATGATCAAGATTCAGGACAGCGGCAATCTGCCGACTCTGACCCTCGGCGATTCCGACGCCCTCGAGGTCGGGGAGTGGGTGATCGCCATCGGCAACCCCTTCGGCCTCAACCAGACGGTGACGGTCGGCGTGGTCAGCGCCAAGGGCCGCAACCGGGTCGGGATCAACGAGTACGAGAGCTTTATCCAGACAGACGCGGCGATCAATCCCGGCAACTCCGGCGGCCCCTTGCTGAACACCCATGGTGAGGTCATCGGCATCAACTCGGCCCTCTTCTCCCGTACCGGCGGCTACATGGGCATTGGCTTCGCCATCCCGATCAACATGGTCAAGGCCATCGAGGACCAGCTGCAGAAACATGGCAAGGTCACCCGTGGCTGGCTGGGCGTTGCTATCCAGGACGTCAATGAAGATCTGGCAAAATCCTTCGATCTGAAGCAGGCCAAGGGAATCCTGGTCAGTGAGGTGCAACCGGATTCGCCGGCATCCAAGGCCGATCTGAAACAGGGAGACGTCATTCTCCGCCTCAACGGGGTCGATCTCAAGGACGTCTCCGACCTGCGCAACAAGGTGGCTCTCATCACCCCGGGGACCAAGGCGGCCCTGACGATCGTCCGGGCCGGCAGCGAGAAGGTGATTGACGTCGTCATCGGCGAACAGCCGTCCGGTTTCGGCAAGGCGGGAGGCGGACTGCCATCCCGGGGCAACCTTGAACAATTCGGTCTCAATCTGCAGGACCTGACGCCGGAACTCGCCCAGCAGCTTGGATATACCGCAGAACAGAAAGGGGTGGTGATCAGCGCCGTCACCCCCGGCAGTCCGGCGGAAACAGCGGGCCTGCAGGCAGGCTACCTGATCGAGGAAGTCAACAAGGTGGGAGTTGCCAACCTCAAGGAATTGCAGATTGTCCTGAAAAAATCGACCCAACCGAAAAGGATCCTGCTGCGGGTGCGTTCCGGCGACCTCAGCCAATATGTGGTCCTGGTAGCTGAATAAATCAGGGTAGGACGTATTTTGCCCTCAACGCCCGGGGACGGCTGTCGGTGTCCGTCGTCCCTGGGCGATTCTTTGGAAGATTTTTTCGATGACGGGCAGCTTTCTGAAATCGGCACTCGATATTTTCCGAACCACCAGATCCGTCTTGGCAACGACCGTGGCGTTACGTTTCCTTATTTTTGAAAAATACGCCATTTCCCCGAAAATATCGCCTTCCCCAAGGGTTGCGAGGAGACGTCCCTTGTCATCAAATGTCTCGGCCTCGCCGCTGTCGATATAGTATATGCCGTCCGGTTCCTCGTTGACCTTGACGACAATTTCGCCTTTTTTTTTCCACTCCAGAACGAAATATCGCTCCCACTCGGTATCGACGACCAGGGCATGATAGGACTCAATATCCATGGCCCTGAGCAGCTGCTGGGAAAGGCGGAAAATACGGACACCGAGAGAATCTCTCCTGCGGCTGGCCAGTTTCATCCCCAGATTGCTGAAATCGCCAGCCGGTGTCGGGTTCTCTCTGATGTATTCAAGAATACGTTCCGTGGCGAGGTCCTTCTTCCCGGTCATCTCGGTGAAGAGTTTCTGGGCCTCGATCAGTTTCTCCCTCACACTGGGAAAATCCGGCAGGATCCCTCCCGAACAGTCGCCGCAGAAGCGGTCCATGGCGCTGTTCTTGATGCTGATGAATTCCAGCAGTTGCGTTTCATCGACATCGGCCGGGCAGCCGTTGATTCCCGGCTTGTAGACGGTGAAGACATTCAATGGGTTGGGCAGCCCCTGCAGCGTCAGTCTACCGACATTGACCAGGAACCTGGTTTCTGCACCCTGACAGTGCGCAACCTCTCTATCCATCAGGTAGGAAGTCCCGAAATAACTGCACAGGTCTTCGAGCCGACTGGCGACGGCAAAACTTGAACCGAACTTCAAAACCTTTTCCCCGAGTTTCGCCTGGATGATGTCACCAAGGTGGATACCCATCCTGGTAGCGGGAAGGTCCCCGGCATCGATGGCGCGCGCCATCCGTTCCACGGCCCGCACGACACGGTTGCACATCTCCACCCGTCCTTCGTCGGCGCGCCTGTCAAAGATCACCAGCGCACCATCGCCTGCCAGCGGTTCGATTTCAATCAGATCATCATCGATCACGATGATGTCCCGTATATCCTGATGGTAACCAATCATGAAATCCCGGATCTCTTCCGGTGTCATGGTGGATGTCCGCACCGAATACCGCACCATATCGGTAAGCAGGATCACGACCTCCTTCTTCGGGTCGTGGCCCGAAAGCAGACTGTCCTTTCGCGGATCGGTCATCGCTACCGTTCATCCATTGCCTGGTTGGGCCGAAAAGACCGTTCTTCGAACCGGTCGTTCACCCCCAGACAGAGATGTATCAACCAATCAGGCCGATGACGACAATTGCGGCCAGAACCGCCAGCAGGACGAGGGCGACACGGGTGTAGACCGCTTGATTCTCTTGATGGTTATGCGATGAATGACTCATGCCATACCTCCTACTATGTTGAATTATCTGTTGATTACACGGTCATCACAACTACTCGACCGGTGGTGGCGATTGCGGTGGCCCCTCGGCGTCATATTCAGAAATTCTCTCTCGCTCCGAGGAGCCGCCAACACGTTCGCGATAGACTGAAAGGACAAGAAGGGTGGCGAATGGTTGGGCCACCAGGATGGCAAAGGGGATCGAGGCCCCAACCGAAATGACGATCAGATAGATCAGCGAAACGACAAGCTGATCGGTCACCGGCTCCCTGGTCGCCATAGCCCAGGAATGATTCAACGCGTCGATGATGCCCATCTCTTTGTCGGTCATCAGGGGAATCATGTACATCGTGGCAAAGATGACACAAAATCCTACCATAAATCCAGGCAGGACAAGGATCATGAAACCGATCATCGTTACGATAGTTACCAGCAGGAAAAAGCCGAGAAGGGGGAGGAACAGCGACATGGTCGAAAAGAGATCACGAATCTCAGGAGTCCGCCCTTCCCGCAGGGCCCGCAGGAGTGACTGCATATAACCGGCCGTCGTCACCGGGGCCAGTATCCCGAGACTCAACAGCACCACCAGAATCTGCACCATGGTGAGGAGCAGAAGTGGACCGATAAAAGCGAGTGTACTCCGCCAGGCCGTTTCAAGATGAGTACTGAAGTTCATTGATCCGCTCCCCGGCCATTTGAGACAGGATGACCGTTCTCTTTATTCGAATATGATGTCCAGCAGTTCATGGAGGTTGGCGACACCAACGGTCTCGATCTGTCCTGACCGAGAACATCGCTCCCGGTTGCTCCGCGGCATGATGAAGCGGGTAAAGCCCAGGCGTTCCGCTTCCCGCAGACGAATATCTATCTGGCCGACCGCCCGGATTTCACCGGCCAGCCCCACCTCGCCGCAGACCACCGTGGCGGAAGACAACGGTCTCTCCCGCAGACTGGAGGCCAGGGCACAGATCACGCCAAGGTCCAGGGCCGGTTCATCGATGCGAATTCCTCCGGCGATATTGAGAAAGATATCATGGCCATACATTACCAGACCAGCTTTTTTCTCAAGCACGGCACAGAGCAGGGCAAGGCGCTGGGGATCGGCCCCGATCGCCGTTCTCCTCGCCGTACCCAGATTGGTCGGGCTGACCAGGGCCTGAACCTCGACCAAAATCGGCCGCGTCCCTTCGACACTCGGCAGGACGACCGAACCGGGCTCATCGAGGGGACGCTCGGCGAGAAAGATTTCGGATGGGTTGCTGACCTGGACCAACCCCTCCTCCTTCATTTCAAAGACACCAATCTCATTGGTCGAGCCGAAGCGATTCTTCACCGTCCGCAGGATACGGAAGGCGTGACTGCGATCGCCTTCGAACGAGAGAACCGTGTCCACCATGTGCTCGAGGACCTTCGGGCCGGCCAGAGACCCTTCCTTGGTTACATGACCAACCAGAATCACAGGGATATTCTGCCTTTTAGCCATACCGAGGAGCCGATAGGCGGTCTCCCGGACCTGGCCGACAGATCCCGGGGCGGAGCCAAGATCCGCACAGGTCATGGTCTGGATCGAATCGACCGCGAGCAGGGCTGGCCGCATCTCTTCGGCCAGAGCAATTATCTCCTCAACCTCGGTTCCCGTCGCCAGGTATTCGTCCTCCTGGATTGCCAGCAGTCGCCGCGCCCGCATCTTGATCTGGCTGGCCGACTCCTCTCCGGAGACATAGAGAACCTTGCGTCTGCAGTTCTCGGCAACTGCCGCCAGGATATGGAGGATGAGGGTCGATTTGCCGATTCCCGGCTCGCCGCCGATGAGAACGACTGATCCCGGGACAATGCCTCCGCCCAGCACCCGGTCGAGTTCGACCATGCCGGTGCCGATCCGCTCCTCATCGCTGTCGGGGGCATCAGCGAGCGGAATGGCCGCCAGGGAACCGCCGCTCCCGCCACGCGTTAGTGGCGCCGTTTCTTCGACCAGGGTCTCCCACCCACCGCAATCGGGGCACCGGCCAAGCCACTTGATGCTCTGGTAGCCACATTGCTGGCAGATATAGCGACCGGACGATTTTTTCCTTATCATTGCCGTCATGGACGAACTGTATACCAGTGCAATGCAAAAGTCATTATCTGCTCTTTACTCCACTCATAAATGCGCTATTGTGTAGAGAGTTTTCATTCTGAAGACGGTATTCCCATCCACAATCTCCTCTGTGTTGTCCAATAGCACACCGACTACAATGCCATCGCCATCAACCTCCCCTAGACGGCTTTTCTCCCCACCGGTGGGGTGGATACCGCTCTCGCGGTCCGTCTCGCTGATGTTCAAATCGAAGCGGTTGCTCGGCTACAGTGCAATCCTCTTCACTGTCACCATCGCCCTGACCTGGTTCGGCTACATGGTGACTACAGGTTATGCCGACACCTTTATCAGCGGCTATTTCAATAATCCACCGGTCGCCGAAGGTATCTGGGGATGGATCAAGCACTCCGGCTGGGTGACCGGCAAATGGTTCCTGCTCGTCATTTCCCGGATTTTCGCCTTTTATCTCTCGTTTCTTTTTTCCTATTCGCTGACGACTCCCGGCTATGTCCTGCTCAGTACCGCTACCGAAAAAGTGCAGCTGGGGGAACACTTCGATCCGGAGGCCGGTTTTTCCGTTCGTGGCGCACTGATCGACCTTGTCGAGGGGATCAAGATCGGTCTGTATGGTGTCCTGGTCACCTTCGCCGCCTTGTTTGTCAACTTCATCCCGGTGATAGGTCAGGTTGTCGTTTTCCTGCTCTACACCTATTATTCCGCCCTGATGTTCATCGACTATCCCGCCTCCAGACGACGCTGGACCCTGAGCCGCAAGATCGGCTGGATTTCCGCCAACCGAGTGGTCTCCTTCAGGCTCGGTTTCGTCCCCGCCGTGCTCAGTATGGTACCTTTTCTCAATATCTTTCTGCTGGCTTTATTCTTTCCCGTCCTCACCATTCACGCCACCTTGAATTTCACCCACAGCCAGCCGCACATCGACCAGGCACCATAAGGGCGTCATATGGGCACCGAAATCGAACGAAAATTTCTGCTGGCCAACGACACGTGGAGAGGGCTGGCCGAAGGAAAATGGTACCGTCAAGGATACATCTGTTCGGGAGCACAAAGTACGGTTCGGATACGGACCATCGGAGAAATCGGGTTTCTCACGATCAAGGGCCCGACCCGGGGTCTGGCGCGGGCCGAATACGAATACCGGATCCCCGTTTCCGATGCCAGGGAGATGCTCGCCAATCTGTGCCGCGCCCCACTGATCGAGAAGATCCGCTATACGATCGACTTCGCCGGTTCGATATGGGAGATTGACGAATTCAAAAAGGAAAACGACGGTCTTGTCATCGCCGAAATCGAACTGGAACAGCCGCAGCAGCAATTTGTCATGCCGCCATGGGTCGGCATAGAGGTCAGTGACGATCCGCGTTACCGCAACTCTTCCCTTGTCATCGACCCGTACAGCACCTGGGATAAAAAGTAACTCCCAGCTTCTCTCTCCCTCAGACCAGTTCCGCCAGGATCCGGTTGGCCACTCTGCGGCCGTAGTCGGACAGCCGGAGATGCGTCGGGGTCAGTTCGACAAGCCCACCATCCTGCAGTCTGTCCAGAAGATCACCATAATAGTCCTTCACATCGATGCCGTAACGGGCAACCAGATCGGCAAGGGGGACCCCGTCCAGCATACGCATACCGATGACGACGCTTTCCCTGAAAGAGCTCTCCCGGTCCAGCTTTTCCTCTTCGATCACCGGATCGCTGCCGTTTTCAACCATGCGGCAGTATGCAACCGGATCTTCCACCCTCTTCTGTCGGCGACCACCGATACAGCTGACCGCACCCGATCCGGCCGCATAATATTCCCCGTTCCGCCAGTAATTGATATTGTGGCGACATTCTCTGCCCGGCCGGGCATAATTCGAGATCTCATAGTGACGCAATCCGGCCGAGCGGCATAATTCCACCGTCATCTCATCCATCAACTCAATATTCTCTTCGCACGGCAGATCGAGCATCCCGCTATTTTCCAGTGCCGCAAAGGGGGTGCCATCCTCGATGGTCAATTGGTAGCAGGACAGGTGTTCAGGTCCATGGCAAACGGCTTCCTCCAGGGTCTGTCGCCAGGTTTCGGGTGTCTGTCCCGGCACGCCGTTGATGAGATCGAAGCTGAGGTTGTCGAATCCCGCCGCTCTTGCCGCCTTGACCGCCTGCCTGGCCACACCCTGCCGGTACCGACGCCCGAGCGTCCCGAGCTCTATGTCATTGAAGGACTGGATTCCCAAAGATAGCCTGTTGAAACCGGCGTGCCGCAGTCGCGTAAGACTCTGCCTGGTTACCGTCCCAGGATTGGCCTCAATCGATATCTCCGCCTCTGCCGCCAGGGTGAACCTGCCCCTGACCGCAGCCAGCAGTGCGATCAGGATCTCCGTCGGCAAGGTCGTCGGCGTGCCGCCGCCTAGAAACACTGTGTCGATCAATACCTCCTTCTGTCGCGCCAGCATCGCCAACTCCAGTTGGATGGCCCTGGCGTAACGGGGCATGATCTGTTCCATCCCGGGATAGGAGACAAAGGAGCAGTAGGGGCACTTGCTCGAACAGAAGGGGGTGTGGAGATACAGCCCAGGCATGACTCGTTATGCGATCGACGTGAGGAGAATGGCGCTCTCGTCCTTGATGTTAGACATCAGCCCATTATCGGCAAAACTGAAATAGCCGTCGCCGATGATCAAATGATCCAGCAACTGAATCTGGAGCCATGAGCAGATGATAAACAGCGTTCGGGTAAGATGGAGGTCCTGGGGAGAGGGCTTAAGTGCGCCGGAAGGGTGGTTGTGCGCGATGATCAGGGCGGCTGCGTGCAATGCCATCGCTCTCGCGATCAGCTCACGGGGGTAGACCGTGTTGACATTGATGGTCCCTTCCGCGATCACCTCCGTTTCGATGATGGCGTGCGACGAATCGAGGAATATGGCCATGAAGACCTCTTTTTTAAGGCCTCGCAGGGCATGCTGGAGATAGTCGGTAACTTCACGTGACGAGTGCAGATAGCGTTTGCCCCGCAGCCGTTCACGGAGATAGCGCCGGGCCACCGCGTGGACGAAGTGCAGGGCAATGCTGTTCTTCGGACCGACGCCCTTGACCTTCTGCAATTGCGATACCGGGGCTTCCAGCACCGCTGCCAGGCTGCCGAAGAATGCAAGCAGCGCCCGGGCCTGTTCTTTGCAATCGGAACGGGGCGTGCCGAAGGTCAACAGAAGTTCGAGAACCTCGGCATCGGTAAAGCCATCCAGCCCTTTCTCCAGGAACCGGTCCCGCAGCCTTCCCCGATGACCTCCACCCTTCTGCTGCCAACACTCCTTTTCCATTACTGTTGCTCGTCACCAAAAATCGCCTTTCGAAACAATTCATTGGCCATTGCCGGATTGGCTTTTCCCTTCATCTGTTTCATCAACTGTCCGACAAAAAATCCAATCAACTTTTCCTTGCCCTCACGCAAATCCCTGGCCTGATCAGGATGCTGCTCGACAATCTGTCGCACGACCGTCATGATTTCTCCCTCGTCGGTAACCTGCACCAGGTTTTTTTCCCGCACAATAACTTCAGGGTCCTTGCCGGTCTCGAACATGATCTGAAACACACCCTTGGCAATTTTGCCGCTGATCGTTCCCCTCTCGATCAGCAGCAGGAGTTGTGCCAGTTGTTGGGCGCTGATCCTGCACGTTCCAATGCCTTCCCCCTTTAACTCACGCATCAGTTCGGTCATGATCCAGTTTGAGATCTTTTTCGGATCCGCCTCGGACTTGACAGCCAGCTCGAAATAATCAGCCAGTTCACGCTCGCCGGTCAGAATACCCGCATCATAAGGTGGCAGACCGTACTCGGCGATGAACCTTTTTTTTCTGGCATCGGGCAGTTCCGGCAAGGTTGTGCGGATCTCCTCAATCCACTGTTCGTCGATCTCGACAGGCACAAGGTCGGGGCAGGGGAAATAACGGTAATCATGCGCATCCTCCTTGCCCCGCATCGACTCGGTTCTTCCAGTATCGGGATCCCACAGCAGTGTCTGCTGTACAACCTTGCCGCCGTCGAGCAGTAGATCCCGCTGTCGCCGGATTTCATATTCCAGCGCCGCCTGGACATTACGGAACGAGTTCATATTCTTTAATTCGGTCCGCGTTCCATATTCCTTTTGCCCAACCGGTCGCAGTGAAATATTGGCATCACAGCGGAAACTTCCTTCCTGCATGTTGCCATCGCAGATATCGAGATAACGCAGGATGGCATGAATTTTTTTCAGATAGGCCGTGGCTTCCTGCGGCGATCGCATATCCGGTTCCGACACGATTTCGAGAAGCGGAGTCCCGGTGCGGTTCAGATCGACATAGGACACCGGTTCGCGCTCATCATGGACGAGTTTGCCTGCATCCTCTTCCATATGCATCCGGGTAATCCCAATTACCTTGGTCTCGCCATTGACCTCAATTTCCACCTTACCGTGCTCGATAATCGGTTTGTCGTATTGCGAGGTCTGATATCCCTTGGGAAGGTCCGGGTAGAAATAATTCTTGCGAGCAAACTGATTCGATCGGTTGATCTTCGACTCGGTCGCCAGACCCATCCGGATGGCGAATTCCACCACTTTTCTATTGAGAACCGGCAAGACCCCCGGCATTCCCTGGCATACGGGACAGGTTTGGGTGTTCGGAGGTGCCCCGAACTCGGTGGAGCACCCACAGAAGATCTTCGACGCCGTTTTCAATTGGGCATGTATTTCAAGCCCTATGACAGTTTCAAACTCCATGTTTATCCGTTGCGTGTTATGAAACAATGTGTCGATTATCGACAACCCAGGTACGAACTTTGTCCAGTTCACTGCTCCATTCATCGCTGGTCCGCCTCTCAAGAAACTGACGGAACAAAGCATTGACCGTCTGCACCAGATCTTCGTAAAGAAATAGTCTCTCCAGGATCATACCTTCGACTTCTTCACGGTTGCCGCTTTCTTCAGATTCCGTCCCTGCGGTTTTAGGTAATCTGACATTTCGAAACTCCATGAGGCCGGCTGCCAGGGTGAAATTGTATTCATGATCGTTCTTGACGATCCTGATTCTCGCCTGTTCCAGCTTTTTCCCTACCTGCAATCCAGTTCGCGCCTCCTGCAGTTCAGCCTTCAACCCACTGCAGATCAATTTTTCGGCCGATTCACCTTCGCCGTATTCAAGGAGCATATGTTTTTCAAAGGCCACAATGATATCCCCATACTCCGGGATCTCGACACTACCGCCTCGTTCCTCACTTCTCCACCACAGCCAGGTGAGAAATTCCTGGCCAATAAAACGTTTCTCTTCGACAAGATCGACTAAATCCAAAATACACCCCGCTTGTGACTAATATTCAACCATCAGGTGGCTATAAAAATATTGCTGGTGAAAGAGATGGAAGTTTCTCTGACAATCGACCGGTGAGAAGCTGCTCCGCGATTGTGTACGGTGTTTGTTGGCGCAGGAGAAGACCGAAACTCTCCTTGAAAAAATCTTCGAGCACCGTTTGTGCCTTTTTATTGGTCGAAAAAAAGAAGAGCGTCGAATCCGCAAGATTCCAGCAGACGTCATACACCGAAGGGAGCGGAATTGCCTTGCGCATCTGCTCGGTCCTGATGCGTTCGCGGATCTCCACCTTCATTGAGCGGCCGATCTTCGGAATCTGCTTTTCTCTTTTTACCCGCTCCTCCTCTTTTTGGGTGAGTTTCTTGAGTATGGCCGACGAGACTTTTCGCTCGTCGATCCGAAGAGAAAGGACAACGTAGTCTCCACAAAGATGCGATGAATAGTTGAATGCCGAATCAAACATATTCGCCACCGACACCCAGCCAATGGAATATTCATCATAGCTGTCATCAATATCGCGAAAGGAGAAAGAGGAAACCCTTTCAGCGACGAAATCCAAGGAGGGGGGTAATTCGCCTTCAACTCGAAAGCGGACAAAACTTGCTGTTCCTTTTAAAAAGCCCATGAGCTACCAGTCTATCCTCTATTTCTGCTGAAATTATTCTGATTGAAAGTGAATCGATGCACCAGTGACACGCTCGATTGCTGACATGAATCATATAACACCGTTGTTGAGGCGACAACGTATTAGTTCAGGAAAGACAGTAACAGAGAGGGCTCAACCACGACGATGCCAATCATCCAATACGCCTGAAAGAATCCAACTTGACTAAATCGATCGCTAATGATAGAAACAACCCAATCATAGTTTTTTTGTTGACATGTGATTAATGGCTTTGTATAAGATTGCACTTTGCAGGGTCGTTAACTCAGTCGGTAGAGTATCTGCCTTTTAAGCAGAGAGTCGCGCGTTCAAGTCGCGCACGACCCACCATTAATGACGAGTCCCCATCGTCTAGTCAGGTCCAGGACACCGGCCTTTCACGCCGGCAACACCGGTTCAAATCCGGTTGGGGACGCCAATATAAAGGCCCGTTGATTCAATGAATCAACGGGCCTTTTCTGTTTCTCCGAACTTATCAGCAATAGCTGATCCTACGGTGCTTGAATAGGATCGGCACAGGCTTACTGTAATACCCAATGGCCATAATCATCGCGACACGCCGTGGAATACGTTGTCTCCTGCCGTCCGTCGATGACTGCCTGGATCTCCGCTCTTCTGCAGGTACCGCTAGGGCCCTGGACCGCCGGTTGTGGCGTAACAGTGTACCGATTGCCGGTATCCGGATTGTGCCAGGAACTCGACCGGCCGGATACACCAGTCTCATAGACGTTGTTGAGTTGCTGACGATCATATTTGTCCATTTCATTGCCAACAATGTAGCCAAGCATCGTTCCAACGGCCATACCGATCAATGTCGCCTCAGTACTCTTCCCAATCGCTTGACCCACAACTGCCCCACCTGCCGCACCGATGCCCGCACCAGCCTGACCCTTGGTAAGTTGCCCACCACAGGATGATAGAGCAAGAATCGAAAGGAACAGGACAACAGCCATTTGTTTCATATTACGCCTCCTTGTTTTTCGTATTTTATCCGTGGAATCAACGCGGATAGCTAACTTAGACCTGACGTCTGATCACTGCACCCATATACTTTTGTACTCTCTGAAACAACTGTCAAGACGATATTTTTTTGCTTCGCACCTTGATCTCCTCCTGCCCGTCCGCATCCACCACCTTTTTAAAAATATTCCACTTTCTGCAGCTCTCTCTTTTTTCCGGATAATCGATAATATAATGGAGACCTCTCGATTCTTTTCTCTTCAAAGAAGCCATGATGATAAGCGAGGCGACAAGGGCGATATTTCTCAGCTCGATCATATTCGGTGTCACCCGATAATCCTGATAATGTTGCTCAATCTCCTGCTGTATTTCAGCAATACGTTTCTGCGCCAGCAGCAACCGTTTTTCCCTTCTCACGATTCCCACATAGTTCCACATGGTTCTTCTGATTATATCCCAGTTATGGTTGATTAGTATTTCTTCGTCCAGACTGGTAGCATTACCAGATCTCCATAGATCGATATCCGTTTTTTTGTTCACTTTAATCGTCGAGAGTTCTTTTTCACAAAAGAGGAAGGCCTTATTGGCATAAACGACTGCCTCGAGCAATGAATTGCTCGCTAGCCGGTTTGCCCCATGCAAGCCTGTACAGGCAGTTTCGCCTAAGGCCATCAATCCTTCAATCGTTGTATTGCCCCACTCGTCGGTAACTACACCACCACACTGATAATGGGCCGCCGGCACAACGGGTATGCGATCTCTGGTAATATCTATTCCATATTCTTTACATTTGGCATAAATCCCCGGAAATCTCTTTCGAAGAAAACCAGCGTCCTTGTGGGTTATATCGAGGAAGACACAGTCCTTTCCTGTTTTCTTCATCTCTTCATCTATCGCCCTTGCTACAGTATCCCTGGTAGCGAGTTCCATCCGTTCCGGATCATATTTATGCATGAACCGATTGCCCGATTCATCAACCAGTATCGCTCCCTCTCCACGAACTGCCTCAGAAATAAGAAAATTCTTCGCATCCCGATGATAAAGGCAGGTTGGATGAAACTGCACAAACTCCATATTCGCAACTTCAGCACCAGCCCTGAAAGCCATGGCGATACCATCACCAGTCGATATATCCGGATTGCTGGTATAGAGATACACTTTTCCAGCACCACCGGTGCACAGTATCGTTCTTTTAGCCTGAAATGGTACAATATCACTGCTGTCATGCTGCAGAACATATGCACCAACACAGGTCTTCACCTTCCCTGTCTTCGATTTCGGTACAATGAGCAGATCGACACAGATTGAATTCTCAATAAGTTGAATGTTTGGATTTTCTTTTGCCTTTTTCAACAGAGCTCTCTCTATCTCTCTGCCGGTGAGGTCATGGG
>JROS01000173.1 GCA_000769715.1 Desulfobulbus sp. Tol-SR | reverse complement strand
GAGCTGCCCGCTGAACGATAGACGATGGCTGGGAAAGCCGGCTGCTCGAAGCAAAAATGGGCATCCTCGGCAACATGAGATTTCTCGCTTCGCTTCGAAATGACAAGGAGAGAAAACGAAATGACAGCGGGGAGGGGGCTTGACCTTTGCCCTATGGGGAACAATGAGATTTCTCGCTTCGCTTCGAAATGACAGGGTTGGAGGGCTCGAAATATGACAAACGCCTGCCACATACTCAGATCGATACTCTTGACTGACTGTATTTTATAAATTACATTAATGCTCTATTCGAGATTATTCAAAGTGCCACATTTGCACGATGGTTGGGTGATCTGAAAGACCAAAAGGCCCGAATGCGGATCCATGCGAGGCTTGATCGTCTGGTTTTAGGCAATTATGGCGATGTGCATCCAATTGGAGAAGGGCTCTCTGAGTTGCGAATCCATTACGGGCCGGGTTATCGGTTATATTGCATGCAACGCGACCTGCGGATTATTGTAATGCTGTGCGGTGGCAATAAATCCTCACAGGAACGCGATATTGAACAGGCGAAAATCATTGCCAAAGACTGGAGAGATTAAGACATGGCTGAGAAATTCACCAGGTATGATACCGCCGAATATTTGAAAACCGACTCGGATATGGCGGCATATCTTGATGCCTGCCTGGAAGAAGCGGGGGACGACCCGGCTTTTATCGCCCATGCATTGGGAGTGATTGCCCGCGCCCGCGGGATGTCGCAACTGGCACGCGATGCCGGCCTGGCACGGGAGAATTTGTACAAGGCGCTTTCATCGGATGGGAACCCCGAATTCGGAACGATTCTGAAGGTGATCAAAGCTCTTGGCTTGAAACTCCACGTTCAATCGGCATAAAATATCACACTCCAGTCGTATCTGTCTGACCCGGCACAAGAACGAGCCGGTCCTGGCTTTACAGGACGCCGCCTCCAGTTCGAGGTTGACCACGGTGTGCCTGAATTTTCCGGCATATTCACCACGCAGATTGTCAGCGGGCACAGAAGGCGACATCATCTGGCACCTTGCCGGGTTCGTCGATGAGTCCCCCCTCGACCTATTCCCGCTGTCATCTCGACCTGCCCCCGCTGTCATCTCGACCTGCCCCCGCTGTCATCTCGACCGCCAGGGAGAGATCTTCTCAGGGCCGGATCTCAATGGAAAGACAAGATTTCTCGCTGCGCTTCGAAATGACAGCGGGGGCGGGAAGTGTCGGCCTGTGCCCTACCGGGAACAACGAGATTTCTCATTGTCGCTTGAATATGACAAACGCCTGTCACATACATATGTCGAGATCGACATCGGAAAAGGCGGAAAGGGAATAAACGAAATGACAGGAGGGAAAATGCAGGCCGGCAGCTGATCCGGATTGACCGGCTGCATCCGGGCCGCCTTTCCCCTTAGACAGAATGGTTTGTTTTCTCTATATACCGTACGTTTTCAAGGCCCTTGAAATGAGCATCCTGGGTCCTGACAAGAGCCCCGTGGGCTCGCGCCGTGGCCAGTATGACACTGTCGGCGAGAGGGCTATCGGCAAAGTATTCGAGCCAGCCACAGGAATCGACGAGGTTCATACCCGGTCTGACTCCCTGTCCACGCTGGTATCGATCCCCTTGAGGAACCCGCGAAAATGCTGTGGTTTTTTGAGCGGGATGAGTTCGATCCGGTCTGCATAGCGGAGCACCTGAATCCTGGCTCCGGGTTGAATGTCCATGGCCTCCCTCAGGTTACGCGGGATAACGATCTGGAACTTGGGAGAAACAGTGACTTCGTTCATGGCAGCCTCCTTCGATAAGGGTTCTATCTTATTATAGCGCAATCGATCCGACCGGACAAGGGGAGGGGCCGCTGTCATCTCGACCAGCCCCCACTGTCATCTCGACCGACAGGGAGAGATCCCTTGCCATGAAAGACGAGATTTCTCGCTGTCGTTTCGAAATGACAGGGGGGCTGGATATGACAGCCGAAGAAGTCGTTGATATTTCTCTCGGATGTTCATACAATGTAATTACAATATCCATTCGATCATGATCCGGGAGGTCAACATGAAAGCATCGATAATTCGAATCGGCAATTCACAGGGATTGCGGATACCAAAATCAATACTTGACCAGTGCGGATTTGAAGGCGAGGTTGAACTGATCGTCAAAGATCATGATCTCATAGTCAGGTCAACAAAGACACCACGCGCTGGTTGGGGTGAAGCATTCAAAAAAATGGCTGAAAAGGGCGATGATGAACAGTTCGAAACAGATTCACTGGTTTCGACCAATTGGGATGAGGAAGAATGGGAATGGAAGTAACACGTTTCGATGTGTTCTTGCTCAACCTTGACCCAACCATAGGCCACGAAATAAAAAAATCACGCCCATGTGTGGTGATCTCTCCGGACCAAATGAATCACCATATTTCAACTGTCATCGTTGCCCCGATGACAACCACGATCCGTAATTACCCTACCAGGGTGAACTGTGACTTTCAGAATACGAAAGGACAGGTTGTCCTGGATCAAATCAGAACCGTTGACAAAACTCGGCTGATGAAAAAATTAGGACACGTTCAAAAGCGGACTCAGGAAAACATACTTTCCATCCTGCGGGAAATGTTTGCAGCTTAGTCCATGGCCTCCCTCGGGTTACGCGGGGTCACGATCTGGACCTTGCTTCAGGCGAAAATAAAACCTATAATAAGTATACAATTGTGGTCTAGATAAAACACATGGGAGTGGTGATGGAATCGATATTGGCGAATTTCTCGGTAAGCATCTCGGAATTAAAGAAAAATCCTTCTGCCCTGATTGAACAGTCCGGCGGTGATCCCATTGCCATCCTCAATCATAACCGGCCGACGGCGTATCTGGTCCCGGCGGAGACCTACGAGGTGTTGCTTGAACCAATTTAGAACTTATCCATTCGGGGGAATTGTCACCGAAGGCCCCCATG
>JROS01000172.1 GCA_000769715.1 Desulfobulbus sp. Tol-SR | reverse complement strand
CCGACCTACAGCAAAACAGCCTCTACCCGCGACTTGCCCCGTAAGCTATTGATGTGACATGTGAAATAATGCTCGCCGACATCCGGCGGCGGTTCAGGTCAAAGGAAGCGTTTTTCTCCCCCGATTTCCCAGCACCGGACGAGGGTAACGGGTTTGCAGTAAAACCGGATACCTGGCGTTTCACCGCAACAAATTCGAATCCGATTTTCGGACGCCGGTTCAGTTCCCTAAATGAATCGAATTGACCAGACCTGCCCCGCAACAATTGGATTATAAGTAATGTTTGAGCTAAGGTCATGTAAACACCTCCTACCCATCGATTATAATAAGGAGTATTAACGCAGTCCCCGCTTCCTATTGGGCCTTTTCAATCTCCATATAAAGCTTGCCGCGACTGAAGATCCTGACATCGCCGGTGGATTCGGATATCACCACCGCGATGGCGTTGGTCAGCGCCGTTATGCCGGCGGCGCTCCGATGCCGAGCGCCAAGCCCTTGCGGCAACTCGGATGTTTCCACCGATGGTGCCAGGTGCCGACCTGCCGCCAGGACGACACCGTCATCGCGTATGACAAACGCTCCGTCAATGCTCGAAAACTCCCGCAGCGTCTCCTTCAAGGCGGGATCAAGAATGTTTCTTTCCTCTTCTGGAACAGCAACGAACGGGTTGATCACCATCTGGCTCGACATGCTCAACACTTTTTCATGATCGCCGAGAACGAAAACGGTGCCAAGCGGTTTGCCTTCTTTACCTTCCACTGCCAACTCCAAAACAATGGTCAACAACCGCTCGAATACCACAGGCTGGGCCATTTGACCGGCAATGTCCAGGCTGCCCGAAGACAGCAGTTCAAATTCACGCTCCAGATCAAGAACCGCCAAATTGTCCAGAATGCCGTATTCCGGAGATCCGGACAGGCAGACGACGCGGTCGTTTCGGCGAATAAGACCTTTTGACAAAGCGATCATGGCGGCGACCTTAACCTGGCTGTGGCGGTTGAGTTTCATATAGGGAACTTTTATGATCCTGTCGCATTCGCCATCAAGCGTTTCCAGTTCATCAAGAACGTTCCTGTCCCTGGCCGCCAGGATGCAATGGCTTTCCCGAAGCAAGGTTTCCAGGTTGTCCCTGGATTGGATCAAATCCACATACAAAAGCACAGCGTTAGCTCCGATTTCCTCAGCCACCTGTTGGGCGTGACGAATCATGGACGAGTTTATTTCGTCCATCGAAGCGCTTTTCAATCCACGCTCTGCATTTTTCCTATGCTTCTTATCTTTCGAATTGACCGCTTTAGCCATCTCTTTGGTCCCAAATTAGGTTAGATATCCAACCAAATATCTGCTTCATTGCCGAAGCCTTTCGCACAAATTTGTTTTCGATAGTCGAAATAAGAGGGTGTTTTCGCGTCCCCTGTAATGGTGAATGCTACTGATGTGGATTTTTCCTCGGGTTGCACAATGAGATTTAGCGCCAACTCGTTGTCCTTGCCACAATGTCCACATTTGAATGTCTGTTTGTATTTCATCTGCGATCTCCTATCGATCAACAAATCAGTCCGCCTTTTTAATACCAAATCCCGCCAAAACGCCATCTGGGATTTTTCCGAATCGGGATGGGTGTTGCAGTAAATGGGAAGGTGCCGTCTCCAAACGCGTTCGCCTTGCCCAGAGGCTCAAATCTACCGGGTGAAAGGGCCAAAAGACGATCAATCCGCTCCTGGGTTTGGGGGTGGGTTCTTAAAATGGAAGGTTGTCTCTCGTGATACCCAGGGAAAAAAACACGGGCCAGCCACCCACCTTGATGGCGTTTCATTTTGGCCAGCGCCGAGGCCAGACCTTCCGGATCGCCTGTCAGCAAGGCGGCGTCCAAATCCGCATCGAATTCACGTGTGCGGGAAAGCGCCAGTTGAAGTAACACGCCTATTGTCGGTGCAAAGATCAGCACCAGGATGCCGACCCAGGAGACATGATGGCCCGATGCCAATAAAAGCGGCAGATTTAAAAACAGTAATAATTGTCCGGACATCGAAAAGAAAGACGTTACCCGGCTGATGGTGTCCGACAGATTCATGATCCATAAGTCGTTATTTTTAAGGTGGGCGACCTCGTGAGCCATAACGGCATTCACCTCACGCATGCTCAGTGTGTTCAGTAAACCGTCCGTTAGGGCGATGGCGGCGTTATCGGGGCTGCCGGTGGTAAAGGCGTTGAGCATTTTTGTCGGCACGTAATAAATAACAGGGAACCTCGGTAGGCCCGCCCGTTGGGCGAGTTCCTGCAACGCGGCATACAGATCCGGCGCCTGGTGTGGGATCAGAGGCTTAGCGGCGTACCAACGCAAGATGACCTTCGGTGACAGGTGTGGGCTAATGATCAGGCTGATAACGGTGATAATAACAGCCCAGCGTATTCCAGAAGGACCTGCGAAAATCCATCCCAGCAGGCCCAGCAGCAATGCCATGCCGGCCAAAAGCATCAGCGAGTGCAGCCAGTTGACGATTTTGTGCTTCAATGTATTTATTTGGTAAAAATCATCATGCATATAAGAATTCTCAATCCGAATATTTTTCCCGTCGTCAACAGAGGCTCGATTTAAGTACGCTGTCATTCTAGTTCAAATTTTTCCATCCGCAGCTTTGAGATCCGTTTCCCTTGTTGCACCAGGTTTTCCATCTTATCGAATGCATCTCGGTATACCTCGATAATTGCCGAATAATATTCGTAAAGAGGATCGTCTTTACCTACCGATTTTTCAATTTTTCTCAACAGTTCAATGGAATGCTCAAAATGTTGAGCAATTTCGGATAGCACCGTTTCACGGCTTTTCTGCTGGTTGCGTTCCTTTAAAAGGATGGGCAAAAGGCGCTGGATGGCATACTCGACCAGATCATCCCTCGATGCCTCCACCTCACTTAATAAATTTTCAAGAGATGACAGGGACTTTTTGCTGATCACAAACGTCTTTTGGATTCGACTTTTCTTTTCGAGATTTTCTCGTGGATTTGAACGGGCAATGGCGATCAGAGAATCAGAATCTTCCAGCAGGTAATCAAACAAGGATTTCTGCTTGAGCCCCAAACGACCCGAAAGAATACTGAGCGCTTCGATGAACTCCGGCGAAATTCGAAAGGTTGCACGGACTGATTTTTGCTCCATCAGCTCTGAAGCGTCTTTCAGGAGCAAGGAACGATGGCTTCTCGACTTGGTGCTTTCGGACATCCTGAACCCCTCAAAGGAAAATAATTGACAGAAAAAGTAATGTAATAATATGGATTGTTACAATGATTGTCAATTTCAATCTCACATCCTGTTATGGGCAGGCCCACCCTATCATATTGTGATAATTTGGAGATTGCTCGCTTTACATGCGGCAACCAACTTCAAAAAAATAATATCCGATTCCTATGCTTATGATTTGCAGGATACAACTTAATAAACTGAAATTTTAGTAAATTATAAGCCTTTGGTATGCCTGCGACTTTTTTAGGATTAAGCGCACGAAAAACAAGCGCCTGGTCATTACAAATAACTAATATTTTAAAAAAGTAATGTTACTTATATTGACACGCATCGATAGTGCCATATTTTTTATAAAAACACAACCCACCCGAAGGAGGGAACGAATCATGGCAAAAGCAATCGGAATAGACTTGGGAACGACCAATTCAGTCGTCGCGGTTTGGGAAGGCGACAAAGCGACGGTGATCCCCAACAGTGAGGGGGCTCGCACCACCCCGTCGGTGGTGGCGTACACCGAAGATGGCCAGCGACTGGTGGGCAAAATCGCCCAGCGTCAGGCGGTGATGAATCCGGAATCAACCATTTACTCCGCCAAGCGGTTTGTCGGCCGCAGATGGGGCGAGGTGGATGAGGAGTCCAAAATCGTATCCTACAAGGTGGTCAAAGGCCCCAATGATGCGGTCCGATTCGACGTGCGCGGCAAAAAGATCGCCCCGGAGGAAGTTTCTGCGCAGGTGTTGCGTAAACTTGTAAATGACGCTTCCAGCCACTTGGGAGAGAAGGTCACCGAAGCAGTCCTTACCGTCCCGGCTTATTTCAACGACTCCCAACGCCAGGCCACTAAAGCCGCTGGTGAGATAGCCGGTCTTAAAGTTTTGCGCATCATCAACGAGCCCACAGCTGCAGCTTTGGCATACGGGCTTGAAAAAAAGAAAAATGAAACCGTGCTGGTATTCGATCTGGGTGGCGGAACGTTCGATGTTTCGATTTTAGACGTGGGCGACGGCGTATGTGAGGTGCGGTCCACTTCCGGCGACACCCATCTCGGCGGCGATGACTTCGACAAACGCATTGTGGACTGGGTGGCCGACGAGTTTAAAAAAGAAAGCGGTATTGACCTGCGCAAGGACCGGCAGGCCCTTCAACGGTTGTATGAGGCCGCGGAAAAGGCCAAGTGTGAACTTTCCTCAGCGGTAGAGACGGAGATCAACCTGCCTTTTATCACGGCGGATGCAACAGGCCCCAAGCATCTGGTTCAGAAGATAACTCGGGCTAAATTTGAAAGCTTAATTCACGATCTGGTCCAAAGATGCATGAAACCCATCGAGCAAGCATTGGCGGACGCTAAACTGACGGCCAGTGACATCGACGAGTTGATCTTGGTGGGCGGGTCCACCCGCGTGCCGGCTGTTCAGGAGCTGGTCAAGAAGCTTACCGGCGGAAAACAGCCCAACATGAGTGTGAACCCAGACGAGGTGGTTGCCGTTGGTGCCGCCATACAGGCTGCGGTTATCAAGGGAGAGATGGAGGATGTGGTTTTGCTGGATGTCACGCCATTATCCCTTGGCGTCGAGACCCTTGGCGGCGTAATGACCAAGCTGATCGATCGCAATACCACCATCCCCTGCCGGCGGGAAGAGGTCTTTTCCACCGCCGACGACAACCAGACCGCAGTGGATATCGTCGTCCTGCAAGGTGAACGTGAAATGGCGTCTGACAACCGCGTGCTGGGACGTTTCCGTTTGGAAGGCATCGCACCTGCGCCGCGCGGTGTCGCCCAGATTAAAGTATCTTTTGATATCGACGCCAACGGCATTCTCAATGTGACCGCAAAGGATGAAGCCACGGGTAAATCTCAGACCGTGACCATCACCGAATCCACCAATCTCGACAAAAATGAAGTGGAACGTATGGTCCGGGAGGCCGAGCAACATTCCACCTCAGACAAGCAGCGACGTGAAACCATTGATGCCCGGAACAAAACCGACAGCCTGGCCTACCAGCTTGAGCGGTTGCTGGCTGATTTGGGAGAAAAGGTGCCGGTGCACGAAAGATCACGATGCGAACAGCTTATCGCCGATGCCCGGGAAGCGGTAAAAAACGAAAATACGGATAAGCAGCGTCACATCCAGATTGCCAGCGACCTGCAACAGGCGTTGAGCATGGTCGGAGCAGCGGCATATCAACAGCAAGGCGGCGCTGCCGGCCAGCCTTCAGGAGGCGGCGGCCAGGCTGACGGTCCTGGCAGAGATGATGATGTGGTGGATGCCGAATTCACCGAGCGAAGCTGATCGTAAAGCTATTCCGGCTGCCTCGCTAAAGGGCGGCCGGAATAGCTTATTGCTCGGCATTATCGTGAGGCAGACGTAGCCGCACTGCATTGGTTTCACTCAGCGGCAGTCGGCGGGCTGCCCACAGGAGACAAACATCAAGCAAACCCGAGGTGTATAAGGGAACTATGGCCGTTCAATACAAAGACTATTACAAAATCCTGGGCATTTCCCGCGACGCATCCAAGGACGAGATCCAGCGGGCCTACCGCAAGCTGGCGCGCAAATTTCATCCGGATTTGAACAAGGAGGCCGGCTCCGAAGAAAAATTCAAGGAGATCAACGAGGCCTATGAAGTTCTAAAAGACCCGGCCAAGCGGGAAAAATACGACCAGTTCGGTAGCAACTGGCAGCAGGGAGACAATTTCCAGCCGCCGCCGGGGTGGCAATACCGGTCGGATTTCGGGCGGGGACAACAGGGCCCCCAGGAGAGCTTTTTCTGGAGTTCGGACGGCGGGGCGTACAGCGATTTTTTTGAAGCGCTCTTCGGCGGCCGGTTCCATGAAAATGTTAAGGGCGCCCAAGGCGGCCAGCCCTTTTCCATCAATCGCCGCGGCAGCGATCACGAGGCGGTGTTGCGCATATCCTTGGAAGAGGCGTTCCGCGGCGGCACCAAAACCATCACCATGCAGTCCACCGGGCCGGGAATGGATGGAAACCTTTCCAGCCGGGAAAAACGCTATGATGTCAAGATTCCGCCGGGAATCATGCCGGGGCAGAAAATCCGTCTTTCGGGCCAGGGCGGCAAGGGAAGCGGCAGCGGCGGCAGCGGCGACCTGTATTTAAAGGTTGAAATCGAGCCACACCCCAGGTTCCGTCTGGAAGGTTATGATCTGTACACCGAACTGGCCATTACCCCATGGGAAGCAGCCATGGGCGCGCAGATCGATGTCCAGACCCTGGATGAAACGGTCACCCTTAAAATACCCCCAGGCATCCAAAGCGGGCAGAAACTAAGACTCCGCGCCAAGGGCATGCCCAACCCCAAGGGGCGGCGAGGCGATCTTTACGCGGTGATGAAAATCAAGGTTCCGAAAAAACTATCCAAAAAGGAACGGCAGCTGTTCGAGGAATTGAGCAAAGTATCATCCTTCAATCCGAGGTAGTGTCGTTTTGGGATAATCGGAAAAAATCAAAACAGGTTCCAAGGAGTACAAACGTCCATGAAAAGACGAGCAAATCTGCCGGTTCTGGTGAAACACATCGGACCTGATCACTCTTATCTGAGAATCGGTGAGGTGGCCGTGCGCTGCCGAACACATCCGGGCCTGGTCCATCGATTTGTGCGCCTGGGCTTGGTTGATCCGATCGATACGCGCGGAACGCCGGAACAATGGCTTTTTGAAAACGAGGCGGTACCGTTGATCGCCAAAATCATCCGCCTGCGAAACGAGCTGGGGGTCAACTATGCCGGTGTTGGTGTCGTTCTTGAACTGTTGGAACGTATCAATATGCTGGAAAACCGTATCCGCGAGTTGGAACGGGGGCTGTAACCCGGCTGTATGACATGACGGATTTGAAACAACTTCTTTTCGAAACATGGGAATAGAATACTTTACAACGCAAAGCGGACGAAGGCTTGAGGTGAATGCCAGCTGACAAAATCGAGAAGGATTCTAATATGAAATTTGAAAAGATCCTTTTTCACACAAGATTCAGGGAATTGGCGCTAAATTCATTCAAGTCGATCCTGGAACTGGAAAAAGCCGGGCTTAAAAAGATTGTCCTGGCCCATATTATACCCAGGGAAGATTTCCTCGTGCCGTATGGCGGCTACATGAAGGACAAGGAAGAGGAACTTGTCGAGCTGGCCAAAATCAGGTTCGAGGAATGGCGCCAAACCGTTGCGGATCACCCCACCGAGATAGACTTTCGGGTCGAGGTTGGCAGTGTCAACGATAAAATACTCGAAATCGCCCAGCAGGAAAATGTGGATCTGATTGTCGCCGGACGTAAAAAGCGTACCTTGTTGGAAAAAATCTATGTGGGGTCGCATATCCTGGACCTTGTCCGTCGAAGTCCAAAACCTGTTTTGCTGAGCAAATACATGGTCCAATTCGAATGGGAAGGCGAGTCTTTGACTCGCACCAACGATAAGGTTTTCTCTTGTCCGATGCTGGCAACCGATTGGTCGGAGCCGTCTGAAAATGCGCTTGATGCGCTTCTGGCAATGAAAGGGGTGACCCAAAGGGTAATTGTTGCGCACAATATTGACAGCAAGCTGACCAAAAATCGCAGTAAAACAGATATTCGCGGATTGGAGGAAGAAAGTCGGAAACGGCTGGAAAAATACTGCGACACGTTGAAAAAGAATGGCTTAACCGCTGAACCGCACCTTTCGTTTGGTCATACCGCCACGGAAATTATCCGACTGTCCCGTGAGCACAGGGCGACGATGATCATTTTAGGCCGAACAGGCAAAGATTGGTTCCAGGAATACTGGTTTGGGGGCGTATCCCATCGGGTGGCTGAAAATTCAGAGCTGCCGGTGATGTTGGTCCCATGATTCAAATTCAATTATATCGAGTGAAAAGCGTTTCCCTGTTTGCACACAGAGAGAATGAAGGATGCAAGGATCGATGGATACAACTATTCGGGAATTAAAACAGCTTTGTCCCGAAAAATTGACAACCGCCGAATCAGCGGTTGAAATGATCAAGAACGGCAGCCGCATCTTCATCGGTTCAAGCTGCGGCGAACCGCAACGGCTGGTCAGGGCCATGGCATGCAATCATCGCATCCAGGATGCCATGATCTACCAGATGTATGCCTTTTCACTCGCGGACCATATAAACGATGCG
The DNA here is from genome assembly GCA_000769715.1 of Desulfobulbus sp. Tol-SR. Lineage (GTDB taxonomy): Bacteria > Desulfobacterota > Desulfobulbia > Desulfobulbales > Desulfocapsaceae > Desulfoprunum. The sequence continues at coordinate 10,697 of JROS01000172.1, read as the reverse complement.
GATTTTTGGAGGCGGTTTTCCCTCAAACTTTTTTTTGTCAGCGACTTGATGCGCCGGGCCGCTTTCGAGGGCAAGGTGGATTATATCCCCGCCTATCTTTCTGAAATCCCCCACTTGTTCGATATCAACCAGATCGGGTTGGATGTTGCCCTGATTCAAATAAGCCCCATTGACCGGTTCGGCTTTGGAAGCCTGGGGGTGTCCGTGGACGTCACCAAAGCGGCGATCGCCAATGCCGATCTGGTCATCGCCCAGGTGAACCCCCGCATGCCCTGCACGTGGGGGGACAGCTTTGTGCATGTCGATGAAATCGATTATCTGGTCCCCTGTGAAGAACCCTTGGTGGAATCGCTCCCCCGCAAGCCCGATGAAACCGTTGTTGAAAGAATCGGCCACTTCGTATCTGAACTGGTTGATGACGGAGCGACCTTGCAGGTCGGATTCGGACATTTGCCCTATTTCATCCTCCAGTATCTCGATGTCAAGAAAGACCTTGGCATCCATACCCAGATGATCACTGATGCCTTTATTCCGCTGTTTGAAAAAGGGGTTGTCACGAACAAGAACAAGAATTTTCTACCGGGCCGGGCGGTGGCCACGCTTTGCATGGGGTCAAAAAAAATTTATGATTACATCGACAAAAATCCCAGATTTTATTTTCGGTCCGCCGATTTTGTAAACGACCCGCTGGTCATCGCGCGAAACGACAATTTCATCTCCATCAGCTCCGCCCTCGAGGTGGACCTTTCCGGCCAGGTCTGTTCGGATTCCATCGACAAGCTGTTTTACAGCGGGTCGGGTGATCAGGCCAATTTCATTCGCGGCGCGGCCATGTCCAAGGGCGGTTTTTCAATCGTCGCCCTGCCTTCGACCGCCAAGGGGGGGGGACCAATCGCGCATCGTGCCCTATCTCAGCAAAGGCGCGGGCACATCAACTTTGAGAGCGGATGTGGATTTCGTCGTAACCGAGTACGGCATCGCACAGCTTCGAGGCAAAAGCATTTTCCAAAGGGCCGTAGAGTTGACCCAGATCGCCCATCCCAAATTCAGAAGCGGACTCATCAAAACCGCCAAAGAGCACCATTTGGTATTCCCGGATCAACTGCCGCCACCCAGTGTGGATTTGCTGTTCATCGAAAAATACAAAAGCCGCGTTAAACTGAAAAGCGGCCAATCCCTTTCGGTCCGGCCGCTTCTGCCGTCCGATGAAATCGCCTATCGCAACTTTTTTTACAAACTCAAGGAAGAAACCGTTTATTTGCGCTTTTTCAGCAAGATTAAAGTTTTTTCCCGCCAAATGGCGCAAGCCCACTGGGCGGAACTCGATTACCGCAAAAACATTACGCTCATCGGCCTTGTTCGCAACAAGGGGAACAAGGAAATCATCGCCATCGGCACTTATATGGAATCGGAGGAGAACCGGGCGGAGGTGGCCTTTGTGGTGCGGGAGGATTTCCAGGGTCAGGGCATTGCCTCATTTCTACTCAACCAACTGGAAACGATCGCCAAGGACAATGGTTTCCAGGGATTCACCGCCTGCGTGCTGGCCGACAACAAAGCCATGCTGCATGTTTTTAATAAACACTATCCTGGCGTTCAAAAAAAATATGAAAATGGAACTATTTCCCTTGTCATGGATTTCAACACGAAAGCCCCTATAGAACAATTTTAATAATGGAGGAATGACACAATGGATTTGAATAAATTAACCGTAAAATGCCAACAGGCCCTTCAAGAGGCCCAGACCAAGGCCGTCAATTACGGTCACCAGGAGGTGGACGGCGAGCATTTGATGCTGGCCCTGGTGGAACAATCGGATGGATTGGTGCCGAGGCTGCTGGAGCGCATGGAGGTTCCGGCGGACGCATTCAGGGAAAAACTCGTGCAAGCGCTCGAAAAAAAGCCGCGCATCAGCGGGCCGGGCACGGAGCCGGGCAAGGTGTATATCACCCAGCGGCTGAACAAGCTGCTGGTGCAGGCCCAGGCCGAAGCCAAGAAACTCAAGGACGAGTATGTCTCGGTCGAGCATATCCTGCTGGCCTTTATCGATGAAGGTGGTCAAACGCCGACGGGAAGCATTCTGCGTGAATTCAACATCACCCGCGATCTGCTGCTGCAAACGCTCACCGCCATCCGCGGGCATCAGCGCGTGACCAGCGCCGACCCCGAGGGAACCTACGAGGCGCTGCAAAAATACGGCCGCGACCTGGTGGAAGAGGCCCGGTCCGGCAAACTCGATCCGGTCATCGGGCGCGACAATGAGATTCGGCGCGTGGTCCGGATTCTTTCGCGCAAAACCAAAAACAACCCGGTGTTGATCGGTGATCCCGGCGTGGGTAAAACCGCCATCGTCGAAGGGCTGGCCCACCGCATCGTGCGCCAGGACGTGCCCGAAGGGTTGAAAGACAAAACCATATTCGCCCTGGATATGGGGGCTTTGGTGGCCGGCGCCAAGTATCGCGGCGAGTTCGAGGAGCGCCTGAAGGCGGTCCTGCAGGAGGTTAAGGAATCCGACGGGAAAATCCTGCTTTTCATCGACGAGCTGCATACCATCGTAGGCGCGGGCAAGACCGAGGGTGCCATGGATGCCGGCAACATGCTCAAGCCCATGCTCGCCCGCGGTGAGCTGCACTGCATCGGCGCCACCACCTTGGACGAATACCGCAAGTACATTGAAAAAGACAAGGCCCTGGAGCGCCGTTTTCAACCGGTCGTGGTCGGCGAGCCTTCTGTTGAAGACACCATTTCGATTTTACGGGGGCTCAAGGAACGCTACGAGGTTCACCACGGTGTAAAGATCCAGGACGGCGCCCTGGTCACGGCGGCCGTATTGTCAAACCGGTACGTCACCGACCGGTTTTTGCCGGACAAGGCTATTGATCTGATCGATGAAGCCTGCGCCATGATCCGAACTGAAATTGATTCCATGCCCACGGAGCTTGATGAGGTGTCGCGCCGGATCATGCAACTGGAGATTGAAGAGGCGGCATTGAAAAAAGAAAAAGACAAGGCGAGCAAGGAACGCTTGAAAAACCTCCAAAAAGAGCTGGCCGAGCTGCGATCGGAAGCCGACGCCAAGCGCGCCCAGTGGGAGGCGGAAAAAAATGCCATTAAAAAGGTGCAGGCCATCCGGGAAGAGTTGGAAAGAATCCGGCATGACATCGAAGTCGCCGAACGGGACTATGACCTCAATCGCGCGGCGGAATTGCGGCACGGCAAACTGCCCGAGCTTGAACGGCGATTAAAGAGCGAAGAAGAGATGCTAACCAGAAAACAAACCGGTGAACGTCTGCTGCGCGAAGAGGTCACCGAAGACGAGATCGCCGAGATCATTTCCCGTTGGACCGGCATTCCCGTCACCCGCCTGATGGAGGGAGAACGCCAGAAAATACTACGGCTTGATGAGGTGTTGCACGAGCGCGTCATCGGCCAAGACGAAGCCGTACAGCTGGTGGCCGACGCCGTTATCCGGGCCCGTTCCGGCATCAAGGACCCGCGGCGGCCCATCGGCACCTTTATTTTCCTCGGCCCCACGGGCGTCGGAAAAACGGAGCTGGCCAAAACGCTGGCCGAGGCGCTGTTCGATTCCGAGGAAAACATGGTGCGCATCGACATGAGCGAATACATGGAAAAGCACACGGTCGCCCGGCTGATCGGCGCCCCTCCCGGCTATGTCGGTTTTGAGGAGGGCGGGCAGTTGACTGAAGCTGTGCGGCGCAAGCCTTATGCCGTCATTTTGTTCGACGAAATTGAAAAGGCTCATCACGATGTGTTCAATGTGCTGCTCCAGATTTTTGACGACGGCCGGCTGACCGACGGCCAGGGCCGAACCGTGGATTTCAAAAATACCGTCATTATCCTGACCAGCAATATCGGTTCGCACCATCTGCTGGAGGGAATCGACAGGGACGGTCAGTTGAGCGAGGCTGTTAAAAATCAGGTCATGGGCGAGCTGCGTCAGCACTTCCGCCCTGAATTCCTCAACCGAGTGGACGATATCGTGCTGTTCAAGCCGTTGACCCTTGACGAAATCGAACAGATCGTGACCTTGCTGACTCGGGACCTGTCCACGCGGTTGGCGGAGCGACAGATCAACATCGAAATCAGCGATGCCGCGCGGCATTTTATCGCCGAGACGGGCTACGACCCGGTGTATGGCGCCAGGCCCCTGCGACGGTTTATCCAACGGCAGCTGGAAACCCGCATCGGTCGCGCCCTGATCGCCGGGGAAGTGTCGGATGGCGCCACCCTGCGTGTGGATCTGGATGACGGCGAATTGGGTATCACTTATGAGAGTTGAAGGAGGAGGAGACCACAGCAGCCTCATGAAACCGGCAATACGAAATCCAATATGTGATCCTCACAGCCGGATGCAGGCAAAAGGGCGCAATTCATGGCCGAAATAAACACATCCGATGTGCTCCAGGTCTTGTGGACGTTGTCGTGGGTCGGCGCCCTGCTCACCGTGCCCAGCGTGCTGCTGCAACGTGCCGGAAGGCCGATCGCAGCGGTTAGTTGGATTCTGGCGCTGTTCGCCCTGCCGGCCCTGGCCTTGGCTGCCTGGTGGCTTTTCGGTCGGGTTCACCTGCGCGGCCGCGTCCGCAGGCGACGGGGCAGCTCCCAGACAACGGTGAGATCGTTGTCAGAAACCCGGCGTGACATGCTGGATTCCAAAGCGGAGTATTTAACACATCAAAGGCCCGCATCACTTTTAGCACCTCATCTGCCACAGGACATGGTCGATTGCGTCTTTCCCGCCACGCCGGGCAACCGGGTCTGCCTGTTAACCGGTGTGGCGGAAGTCCAGCAGGCCTGGATGGAGATGGTTCGGGAAGCGGAGCATCATCTGCATCTGCTTTTCTATATCTGGCGCAATGACCGTGTGGGCCGCACCCTGCGCGACCTGTTGATTGAAAAGGCACGATCAGGGGTGCAGGTGCGCGTCATGTACGATGCCGTGGGATCGCTTGGTTTGCCATCGGGCTTTTTTGCGGAGCTGATTCGATGTGGCGGCCAGACGGCGCGCTTCATGCCGATGCGGCTGGCATCCGCCACGCCGACCCTGAACTTCCGGAACCACCGCAAGCTCATTATTGCCGACGGCCGCAAAGCCTACACCGGCGGCGTCAATGTCGGCGAGGAATTCATGGAATGGCAGGACCTCGGTATTGCCATCTGCGGTCCCGGGGTCAATCAGCTGCAAGAGGTGTTTATAGACGACTGGTATTTCACAACCGGCGAAGAACTTGCGAGCAGTCGCTATTTTTTTAGCCAACCGCGCATGCCCGCCGCTGATCAGGAAGGTGCCATATGCGAAACCATAGTCAGCGGACCGGATCAGGCATTCAACACGACGCGGGAAATGGTGTTTCTGGCGGTTACCACCCAGTGCCGGCAACGGCTATGGATCGCCACGCCCTACTTCGTGCCGGATGAAGCCCTGCTTTTAGCGCTTCGCACGGCCGTTTACAGGGGTGTAGATGTGCGATTGGTTCTGCCGGCGCGCAACAATCACCCTTTAGTCCGGCGCGCCTCGTGTGCTTTTTACCCTGAATTGCTCCAAAGCGGTGTGCATATTTACGAATACCGCGGCATGTCGCACGCCAAGGCCATGCTGTTTGATGACAACGGCGTGCTCATCGGCAGCGCGAACCTCGACATTCGTAGTTTCCGGCTCAATTTCGAGTTAAGCACTTTTGTGCGTGATACCGGTTTAAACCGTGATCTTACGACCTGGCTCGACAAGCTGCTGGCTGACGCCGCAGAGGTTGTGGCCGATGATTTTAAGCAGCTACCGCTTGGAACAAAGCTAGTGAATGCAGCGACACACTTGTTAAGCCCGTTGCTTTGACCAATCGTCTATAATCTCTCCCTTTCGGTATCATTACCATTTGGTCACCACTGACCGTTATTGGCTTTGACCCACCTGCATTTCGGAAATTGGCACCTCAATATTTTGCCTCCATTTTCCCGCCTATAATTTATTTATATTGATAATACAGGACCTTATAAGTTTATAAATATTCGCCAGGCCCCTTGACACAGAAATAATTTACATTATTTTTTTGTTATAAGGTTTTTAGTAATGTTTTAATTAATCATAGGAGGTGTGCAATGAACATTAAAAAATGGGTTCCCTGGAATTGGTTCAAGAAGGAAGAAGAGGATGCCGGTAAAATGGTGCCGGTGAAACGTGAAAACGTCAAGGAACAAGGCGGCGTGCCGGCTCATCCGCTGCAACAGTTTCATCATGAGATCGACCGGCTTTTCGATCAGGCGTTCCGCGGGTTTGGGCTGTCCCCATTCGGGTTCGATCAGCCCCTGTTTCCGCGACTGGCTGACGGCACCCTGAAGCCCACCCTGGATTTAGGCGCGACAGACAAGGAGTACACCATTACCGTTGAGATACCAGGCGTGGATGAAAAGGATGTCAAGCTGGAAATCATCAACGACACCCTGACCATCAGCGGCGAAAAGAAACAGGAAAAGGAGGAGAAGGAAAAGAACTATTACCGGATGGAGCGCTCCTACGGTTCGTTCCAGCGGGTGCTTTCCCTTCCCGAGGACGCGGATCAGGACAAGGTCAACGCCACCTTTAAAAAAGGCGTGTTGACCGTGACCATGCCGAGAAAGGCGCTGCCGAAATCGGATGTAAAACAAATCGAGGTAAAAAGCGCTTAATATTTCATAACAAATAATAAGGACAACGAAATATTGAACCAAAGGAGGAAAAAATCATGCTGACAAGAAATGTATTCGGTTTACCGTCCATGGGCTGGCGCAATCCGTTTGCGGATTTTGAAAACCTGACCCGCCAGATGGATCTGCTGACCAATGCAATGTACGGCCGACCGGGCGCGCGACTCATGATGCCGAAGGTATTCCCGGCGATCAACATCACCGAAGACAAGGACAAATACTATGTCCGCGCGGAGCTTCCCGGCATGAAAGCCGAGGACATCAAGCTGGAAGTGACCGGCAGAAACCTGGCGATAACCGGTGAACGCAAAATCCAGTCCGAAGGTGAAAACGTCCGGTATCATCGCAGGGAGCGCGAGGCCGGCAGGTTTTCCAGGATCGTCGGCCTGCCGGGCGATGTGGATGCGGACAGCGTCGATGCCAAACTGGTCAACGGCTTGCTGACGGTTGCCATTGCCAAATCGGCTTCGGCCAAGGCAAAACAGATTATCGTCAAAGCAAGTTAATCATTGAAAAGGAGGAACAGGAAAATGACTGAATCCAAAGAGCTCCAAGCCAAAGCCAAACACGAGGTCGCAACGCCCGCGGAGCAAACTCGTCCGGGACTGGTCTTTACACCGGAGGTGGACATATTCGAGACCGATCAGGAAATCACTCTGCTGGCCGACATGCCGGGTGTGGCGGCAGATCAAGTTACCATCGACCTGAGGGACGGCCTACTGACCATTAGCGGAGACGTCAAACCGTGGGAAGGGCCCGAAGAAACAGACGTGCTGGTGGAATTCGAAATCGGGAAATATTACCGTCAGTTTACCCTGTCCGATGCCATCGACCAGGACAAAATCGATGCCAAACTGGAGGACGGGGTGCTCCGACTGACCCTGCCCAAGGCCCAAAAAGCCGTGCCGCGCCAAATAGCGGTCAAGGCCGGTTAAATTCCTTTCAATCGGAGACCCGGTTCAATAGTACCGGGTCTCCTTTAGTTACATGAGAAACTGCTTTCCGGCATTGAGGAACAGTTGAACATCGTTTGGTTTTCCATTGAGGATCGGGGAAGCGAACATACGACGATGGATTTTCAATCATGGAGGTAATAATTATGGAAGAAAACAAGATCAAACTCTGGAACAGAATCCAAAGGGGCATGGAAGCCGGCTTTGATGCCGCCATGTCGGCGGTTCACACGATTACCGAAAAGGCGGGGGAAGGGATCGAGCTTACCCGCTTAAGGCGCGAAAAAGCCCGGCTGGAAACCCAGGTGACCCGGCGCCTGGCCGAACTGGGGAACGCCGTGTTCGAAAAAGTTTCCAAGGATCGGCTGGATGAAATCACCGAAAAACTGGAAATCAAGGACATGGTTCTCGAGATCGCCCTGGACGAGGCCCGGATGGTCGATATCGACCGGCGCCTCAACAAAGAATTGGAAAAATAAGGGAGGTGAAAAAAATGATGAAACGATTGAACGTTGCAGCCCTTGTGATGACTGCGACGCTGGCTTTGATGGTGGTGTTTGTCTCACCATCGCTTGCATCGGACACAAAAGATACGCCGGCTGCGGACAAAGATTTGGAAAAGGTTCAGCAGGACCAGACAGCTGAAAAGCGAAAGGCGCTTTTTGAAGAGGCCACTACCGCTATCCGTGAAACAAAGAATGCGCTGAAAGCTCTGGACGAGAAGCAAGCAAAAGAGGCGCTTGCCGCTTTAGAGCGGGCATCCGGCAAGCTGACGATCATACTCGGTCGCGAACCCGAACTTGCATTGGCGCCTTCCGACGTCAATGTGGTCACTTACGATATCCTGGCCGATATCGAAGCGGTGAAAGCATTGCGAGAAGAGATCGAAGATGCGCTGGATGACGGCCGTGTGCAGCAAGCCCGCCGGTTGATTCGAAATCTGGCCAGCGAGACCGTTATCAGTGTGACCAATATTCCTCTGGCGACCTACCCAGACGCGATCAAGAAGGCCGCCAAATTAATCGATGAAGAGAAAATGGATGAGGCGAAAAAAGAACTCCAGCTCGCTCTGAATACACTGGTCGTCACCGACACCATTATTCCATTGCCGGTTACAACTGCTGAGAAGTACCTCAAAGAAGCGGAAACGCTTACGGAAAAAGGTGATCGGAGCAAAGAGGAAAACGAGCGCCTTGCCGATCTTTTAAAAGATGCCCGTACGGAGTTGGAATTCGCCCAAGCTCTCGGCTATGGCAGCAAAAAGGATTTCAAGAATCTATACAAGCAGCTCGATCAGATTGAGGACAAAACCAAGGGCGGAAAATCGGGCAGCGGCTTTTTCGACAAGATCAAAGGGTACTTAAAAGACACGGTAGAATCCAGTCAGAAGGAATCGGGAAACGGGAACACAAAGGAATAACCGGCATGGAAATGTCCAAAGAGCATAGAGAGCCGGACCGCGAACCGGACATGGATGATGTCTTGAGCTTGGATGAATGTCGGCAGGCGCTGAAGGCCTGCCGGCAGGAGTCCGAACAGCGCCTCCAGTCGATGCTCCGTGCAAGGGCGGATCTCGACAACCTGCGTAAACGTGTCGACCGAGAGATAGCGGATACCCGTAAGTTTGCCGTCGCGAATCTGCTTGAAGCTTTGCTGCCGGTCATGGACAGTCTGGAAATGGGATTGTCCGCCGCCGACAGTGAAGCCGATGCAGAGGGTCTGCGACGGGGTATGGAGATAACCTTGAACAACTTGGTGACGGTGCTTGCGGAATTCGGCGTTGAGATCATCGACCCGCAGGGTCAGCCGTTTGATCCGGAACGGCACGAGGCCGTTATGACGCTGAAAAGCAGGGAGCTTCCGGTCAATGTTGTAGCTCAAGTTCATCAGAAGGGATGCCTGCTCAACGGGCGGCTGATCCGCCCGGCGCGCGTTGCGGTTACGATCGCGCCATAATCATAAGCTTCATCGCATTAAAGTGAGACAATCAAGGGGAGTATTATGGGCGAACCTGAACAAAAACTTTCTTATCCGAATAAAATAGCATTGATAGGGAACTATCTGCCCAGGCAATGTGGCATCGCAACTTTTACGACGGACCTAAGGGCGAGCCTTGCGGCGGAGAACCCGACAGGCGATTGCTGGGTCATTGCGATGAATGATGTCCCTGAAGGATATCGGTATCCCGGTCAGGTGCGGTTCGAGATCAACCAGCGGATTCTTTCGGATTATCGCTTGGCGGCGGATTTTTTAAATATGAACCGGGTGGAGGTGGCCTGCCTCCAGCATGAGTTCGGGATTTTCGGCGGTGATAACGGCGCCCATATCTTGGATCTGATCAGCAACCTGCGCATGCCGCTGGTCACCACCTTGCACACCGTACTTAATTCCCCCTCCGCCGGCCAATTATCCTTAACCAAACGCATCGCTCAACTTTCCGACCGCATAGTGGTGATGAGCCGGCGTGCGATGCAAATTTTGCATGAGGTGTACGGTGTGCCGGAAGAGAAAATCGTCCACATTCAACATGGCATTCCCGATGTTCCGTTTTGGGACCCGAATTATTTTAAGGACCAATACGGTGTCGAGGGGCGCAAGGTGTTGATGACCTTCGGCCTGCTTTCACCCGGCAAGGGTATTGAAACCATGATCGAAGCGCTTCCCGCCATCGTTGCGCGCCATCCTGAAACGGTCTATATCGTTTTAGGGGCAACACACCCCCATGTGATTAAAGAGCAAGGAGAATCTTACCGTCTAAGCTTGCAGCGCAGAGCCAGGGAGCTGGGTATCGGCGACCATTTAGTGCTTATCCGTAAATAAAATATACTTTCCTCATAATTTTTGCTATGCTGGTAGCCATAACGAACCCCTATCACGGAGACAATATGGCAAAAATCAAGTCGTGGGAAGTATCCGATTCGTTTTGGGAAAGAGTTGAGCCGCTTATTCCAAAGCCGCAACGCGATCCGAACCTGACCTACAAGCGCAAGCCGGGCGGGGGCAGAAAGCCGATGCTCCCGCGTCGTATCTTTGAAGCGATCGTGT
>JROS01000171.1 GCA_000769715.1 Desulfobulbus sp. Tol-SR | reverse complement strand
GGCCTGCCATGCGCCCCAGGGGCCAAGAGGTCCTCGACGACACCCCAAGCGTTGACCCGGTAACTGACCGGGTGAGTGGCGAGTTGCTGACCACCCTGCTGCCCGAGGGCATTGTGCTCAACGGCACCAAGAACAGCATGGCCAACGTCAGCTTCCCAACCGCCGATGGCCAGACGGCAACGATCAATATCCCGATCGACGAGGTCAGTAAGCTCCTCGCCGCCAACAAGCCGGACGAGATCGCCGCGGCTCTTGAGTGGGTCGAGCAGGAGCGGGCGGCGAAGATTTACAACAAGACGAAGAACCTGCCGACTGAGGACTACTCAGGGGTTACGGTCCCGGGGACCATCGAAGACAAGACGATCAGGGGGCTGGCGCAGGGCGGGATGCGCAGTGTCGCCACTGACAAGACGAAAGTACCTGCTGAGGAACTGCTCTCACAGACCGAGGCAGCTATCCATGGCCGCAAGGCAGAACTGTACAACAAGACGAAGAACCTGCCGACTGAGGACTACTCAGGGGTTACGGTCCCGCCGTCCCGGCAGCAACCCTCCCCAGGCCTCGGCATGCGGTTCACCCAGCCGCCGGTCAAAGAAGATGTCAGTAAAGCCCCGGTCGTAGGCTACGAGGCCGATCTGGTCAAGGTCAAGGACACGCTGGGTAACGAGCACTTCGTCCAGAAGAAAGAGCTCGCCGGCAAGGGCAAGGAGATCGCTCGTTACACCGAGGACGGCCGGAGGACGATCAGCACCATCCCACGCGCCAGCCTAGTGCAGTCACAGCCGGCGGCGGAGCCCTACACTCGGTTGCCCGACGACCCTGCCAAACCTAACACGGTGCAGTATAATGTCCGTGGGGAGGTCCGCACTTTCGCCCCGGCGGAGGGGATGAGTAAGACCGATGTCGAGGAGGCCCTCGCCGCCCGCAAGGGTCCCGGGTCGCAGGTGGCCTGGTTGCAGAAGAATACTACTGAATTAAAAGGGGAAGAGAATGTATCAGGTAACGAAGTCAGTGTACAGAGTAATACCGCTGGAGGGCCCACCGCGGCCTCCGGAACTGGAAGCCAAAGTGGCCAAGCTGTTGAAGGAACAAGTCGACTCGACACTGGAGATGATGCTGCGGTCGGCACTGGGAGTGCCGTCGTGCCAGACAGCGTGGCCGCCCCCGCAACAGCCGAAGGGGGTACTGGGAATACTGTCGTCGACACAGGTGTAAAAAAGAGAACCCCCTCCGCCTCTGCCAAGGCGCCGGCAAGCCCACCGCAGGGGGTCACTTCTTCTCCAAGAGTCACGTCTGAGTTCAGAACCCGCGTAGGAGATACTGAGCAGTATGGGTTCAGCCTCTACGACGGCAAGAAACTGGTTGGCGAGGGGTCGTACTCTATTGGGCCGGACGGTACCGCCAAGATCGGCAAAGTGGCAGCATTCGCCGGAGCAAACTCACTGGGCGCCGGGGCTGTGAAGTCTATGCGGGCGGAGTTGGTGAAGCAGAACCCGAAGATCAAGAAGTTCGTAGGCGACCGAGTATCTGGTGCAAAGGTAGCGAACGCGCCCAAACCCCCCACCCTCCCCGGCGTCAAGTACGACGGTTCTAGCCGCCGTTCTTCATCACCGGGGGGGGGGGGGGGGTTGGGGGCCTTCGCTACCCTTGCACCAGCTAATCGGTCGCCCATGGAGTTCCTTATCTTCCGGTTACGGCTCACCAACCCCGCCCGCCTTGACTTTACAGCCACCGCGCCCCGTGAGTTTGCCC
>JROS01000170.1 GCA_000769715.1 Desulfobulbus sp. Tol-SR | reverse complement strand
TTGAAATTTTTCCTTTGACATATTTTCCCTCGATATTTTTATTCTATATCCCTCTGATTTTCTTAATTATCGCTTCTGCTCTTGCGGCAGGCACAACGTCATATTCCAAAAATTGCATCGTGAAATTGGCACGTCCCTGCGTTGCTGAGCGCAAGGCCGTCGAGTACCCAAACATCTCCGACAACGGCACATGTGCCTTCAATGTGTGGTAATGGCTTGCAGTTTCTACCCCGATGATCTTAGCTCGTTTACTGTTCAGATCAGAAATTACATCTCCCAAATACTCTTCAGGAGTTACAACTTCTAAATCCATAACCGGTTCAAGCAATACCGGTTTCGCTTCAATCGCAGCCCGCCGCATCGCCATCGAAGTAGAAATGCCGAACGCCATGTCAGTAGACTCGTCTTCGTGGTACGACCCACCTATCAGACTGACTTTCACGTCGGTCAGCGGATATCCCAACAATGGACCGGCATCAAGGCTGTCAATCACGCTCTTCCGTATCGCGGCAAGGAAAACGGATGGTATCTGATGATCATCAACCACGATTACAAACTCGAATCCTTGTCCTCGCCCCAATGGCTCGATCTCGATTTCAACGTGCCCGTACTGCCCTTTCGCACCAGTCAGCTGATCGAATTTCCCTTCGGCCCTTCCCTTGGAGGTCAGACTTTCCTTGTAAGCTACCTGCGGCTTGCCAATATTTGCTGAGACTTTGAAGTCGTTTACCAATCGATCAACAATTATTTCCAGATGCAGCTCACCCATACCGGAGATGATCGTCTGACCGGTATCACCATTCACGGTTATGGTGAATGACGGGTCTTCCAGGGCGATTTTTTTCAGCGTCTCTTCAAGTTTCTTTTCTTCGGCCTTGCTCTTCGGCTCGATTGCAACCCCGATAACAGGCTCAGGAAAATCCATGCTTTCCAGCACGACAAAATCACCTTTTTCGCACAAGGTATCGCCGGTGGTCGTAAACTTCAGTCCGACGATGGCACCGATATCACCAGCCTCCAACTGTGCTACTTCCTCTCGCTTGTTGGCATGAAGTTTCAAGATCTTGGCAATTTTTTCCTGTTTCCCTTTACGAGAATTGAAGACTTTATCACCAACAGCGATGCGCCCCGAATACAGCCGTATAAAAGCCAGATTCTCTACAAAAGCATCGCTCATCAGCTTGAATACGAGGCCGCAAAATTTGCCGGCCGCATCCGTTTCTCTGCTAACAGGGTTACCATTCTGATCGAGTCCAACTACCGGAGGAGCGTCCAATGGCGACGGCAAATAATGTATGATCCCGTCAAGCAACGGTTGGACGCCTTTGTTTTTAAAGGCGCTTCCGCACAGGACGGGCACCACCTGCAGTGCCAGCGTCGCCTTTCTCAAGGCAGCGTACATTTCTGATTTCGATACCGGTGTATCTTCAACAAATTTTTCCATGACACTCTCATCGAAGTCGGCCAACTTCTCGATGAGTGCCATACGTGCGGCCGTGAATTCTTCTATGTATGTCGCAGGAATTTCGTTCTCTAAGATTTCCTGCCCGAGAGACTGCTCGGTAAAAAGCAGCATCTTCTCCTCAATGAGGTCGACGACCCCCTCGAATTCGGCTTCCTTCCCCACTGGTAGCTGCAGGGGAAGGGGACAAGCCCCGAGCCTGTCCGCTATCATTGTCACACACCGATGGAAGTCGGCACCGACCCGATCCATCTTGTTGATGAAGGCTATCCGCGGGATCCTATACCTGTCCGCCTGCCTCCATACCGTTTCCGACTGCGGCTCAACCCCTCCAACAGCACAGAAAACAGCTATTACCCCGTCCAGCACTCGTAGACATCGTTCCACTTCGACGGTGAAATCGACGTGCCCGGGGGTGTCAATGATGTTGATTTTTGTATCTTTCCAAAAACAGGTGGTCGCTGCCGAGGTTATGGTGATCCCTCTCTCCTGTTCCTGCTCCATCCAGTCCATGACGGCTGTACCTTCATGGACCTCACCAATCTTGTACGACTTACCGGTATAATACAGTATACGCTCAGTCGTCGTTGTCTTTCCCGCGTCAATATGGGCCATTATGCCGATATTGCGCATGTTCGCCAGTTGTTCTCTATGGGTCGCCATCGACGTTCCTCAGAATAGCATCTAGCGCCGTTGACGCCGACCCTCTTGGACTGACGTTATAGTCCTACCACCGATAATGGGCAAAGGCCTTGTTCGCCTCAGCCATACGATGCGTATCATCACGTTTTTTCACAGACGCCCCGCGGTTGTTGTAGGCATCAACAATCTCAGCCGCCAGTTTTTCAGACATCGATTTCCCGGAGCGCGATTTTGAGTAATTGATAATCCATCGTATTGCCAGCGCATTCCGACGAGTCTGTCGTACCTCCATCGGGACCTGGTATGTGGCACCGCCAACACGTCGAGACTTCACCTCGACCTTGGGACGGACCTTTTCCATCGCCTCTTCGAATACCGTCAGCGCATCGGCCTCCTGCACCTTGGAGGTGACAATGTCCATAGCATCATAAAAAATGCGCTGGGCAATGCTTTTCTTCCCTCGTTCCATCAGGCCGTTGGTGAATTTGCTAACCAACACACTGCCAAAACGCTCATCTGCGTCAATTGGCCGTCTCTCTGCTGTCTTTCTACGCGACATTCCTACCTCTCTTTTTCAGCAACCAGCCATCAAGAAGGCCGTTTTGCTCCATATTTCGAACGACCCTGT
This sequence comes from Desulfobulbus sp. Tol-SR, assembly GCA_000769715.1. GTDB lineage: Bacteria > Desulfobacterota > Desulfobulbia > Desulfobulbales > Desulfocapsaceae > Desulfoprunum. The sequence goes on along the minus strand of JROS01000170.1, from coordinate 10,170 downwards.
CGTCGTGCAGTCACACCGAGTGTATCCAGAGTGCCACGAATTATATGATAGCGCACACCAGGAAGGTCCTTGACCCTGCCTCCACGTATCAGGACCACCGAATGCTCCTGAAGGTTATGCCCGATACCGGGGATATAGGATGTGACCTCTATACCATTGGTGAGCCTCACTCTCGCAACCTTACGAAGAGCCGAGTTCGGTTTTTTAGGGGTTGTGGTATACACACGTACACAGACCCCTCTTTTTTGAGGAGATCCTTTCAAGGCAGGGGTGTTTGTCTTTTTGACAATCTTCTCCCTCCCCAGCCTTACAAGTTGATTAATTGTCGGCATTGCTATTACAGCTCCTGTTTTTCTACCTTTTTCCTCTTAGTCCGACTATCGGGATGCAGATCAATAGACAAATTGCAGCACGAAAGCAGAAATAATTACTCTAACTCCTGTTAAGTGTCAAGACGAAAAACTAACGCCCCAAGAGGAATTATTGCTCGATCCCATTACCCCTTAGGCCAGTTCCTGCAGAGATAAGTCGTCCCATGATAACATTTTCTTTCAGTCCAACGAGTTCGTCGATCTTTCCAGCCATCGCCGCGTTGGTCAGTACCTTCGTCGTTTCCTGGAAGGAGGCTGCAGAAATGAAACTCTCGGTAGAAAGAGAGGCCTTCGTCACACCCAACAGCATCGGTTCAGCAACCGGTGGTGCCTGCCCCGCGGCGATCAGTCGATCACGTTCGTCCTCGAATTTCCACCATTCCACCTGCTCTCCGATCATGAATCTGGAATCACCAGCCGATGTGATCTGAACCCTTCGCAGCATCTGACGAACGATGACCTCGATATGCTTGTCGTTGATCTTGACACCCTGCAACCGGTAGACTTCCTGGATCTCATTTACCAGAAACTTGGCAAGCTCCTTGACCCCGAGGACCCTGAGGATGTCGTTAGGGACAACGGTACCTTCCATCAACGGTTCGCCGGCCTGCACGTAGTCACCCTCATGCACAATGATATGCTTGGCTTTGGGTACGAGATATTCCTGGGGCTCACCATACTCAGGTGTAATAAGAACCCTTCTCTTCCCTTTCAATTCCTTGCCGAAACTGACCCGCCCGTCAATCTCCGAGATAATGGCCGGCTCTTTTGGCTTGCGGACCTCAAACAATTCGGCGACACGTGGCAGTCCACCGGTGATATCCTTGGTCTTGGAAGTCTCACGCGGAATTTTTCCGACGACCGTTCCCGGCATGATCACGTCACCCTCGTTGACCGATATGATCGATCCGACAGGAAGACTGTAACGCGCATAGGCCTCGGAATCAGGAAGTTTGAGGGTCTTTCCCTTATCACCCTTTACTGAAATACGGGGGTTGAGCTGGGAACTACCGGCTGAATGGATGATGACCATCGACGATTTTCCGGTGACGACATCCACCTTTTCCTGCATGGTGATGCCCTCGAAAATGTCACCATACTTGATCGTTCCACCCACCTCGGCAACGATCGGAATCGTATAGGCATCCCAATCGGCCAGTATGGTTCCGGCAGCGACCTCCGCCCCTTCTTCCACAGTTATCTGGGCACCGTAGTTGACTTTGAACCGCTCACGCTCGCGTCCGAGTTCATCCATGATCGAAATCTCGGCGTTGCGGTTCATGACGATCTTAACACCATCAGCGTTCTCAACGAAGTGGAGATTCTTGAAGCCGACCTTGCCACCACGCTGGGTCTTCAACTCGGCCTGCTCAACTGAACGGCGAGCCGTACCGCCAATATGGAACGTACGCATGGTCAGCTGAGTGCCGGGTTCACCAATCGACTGCGCGGCAATGACACCGATGGCCTCACCGATATTGACCATATGGCCACGGCCGAGATCGCGACCGTAGCAGGCGGCACAGACACCCCTCCGCGACCTGCAGGAGAGCACTGACCTGATCATGACCCGATCAATACCAGCCTCCTCGATCAGACGCACCTTCTCTTCGGTGATTTCGTTTCCGGCCTCGACCAGAACCTCGTCGCTATAGGGGTCGCAGACATCTTCCAAGGCAACCCGCCCGAGGATACGATCACCGAGCGGTACAATGATCTCTCCACCATCAAGCAGCGGTTCCGCAACGATACCATCCAGGGTCTGGCAGTCACGTTCGACAATTGTCGATTCCTGGGCCACATCGACAAGACGCCTGGTCAGGTAGCCGGAGTTGGCGGTCTTGAGTGCCGTGTCGGCAAGACCCTTGCGGGCACCGTGGGTGGAGATGAAATATTCCAGAACCCCAAGACCTTCACGAAAGTTCGCCTTGATCGGAGTCTCGATAATGGCCCCGGAAGGCTTGGCCATCAGACCGCGCATGCCTGCAAGCTGACGGATCTGATCGCGCGAACCACGGGCACCCGAGTCGGCCATGATGAAGATCGAGTTGAAACTGGGCGACTCCACGAGTTTGTTGTCCTTGTCGCGGAAGTATTCCACCTTGATTTCGTTCATCATCTCGTTGGCGACATCTTCAGTGACCTTCGACCAGATATCAACGACCTTGTTATATTTTTCTCCGGAAGTGATCAGACCGTCGGTGTACTGCTGCTCGACATCAAGCACGTCCTTTTCGGCCTTCTCGATGAAGTCTTCCTTGCTCAGCGGAATCTTCATGTCATTGATACAGATCGATATCCCCGCCTTCGTCGCATACTCATAGCCGATATCCTTGAGACGGTCGGCGACAATGACGGTGTCTTTGGTCCCGGCATTGCGATACGTGAAATCAATGAGCTGCGCCAGGGCCTTCTTGCTCAGGACCCGATTGACTTCCTTGAACGGAACGCTGGTCGGCAGGAGTTGCCCGAGAATGATCCTCCCCATCGTGGTATCGATCATCTCGCCGCTCATCCGCACCCTGATCTTGGCCTGAAGGTGCACCTGATCGTAGTCGTAGGCGATCATCGCCTCGACCGGGCTGGAGAAGACCTTGCCCTCGCCGGCGACGTTGATCCTCTCACGAGTCATGTAATAGAGGCCGAGCACGATATCCTGCGAGGGGATGATGACCGGTTCGCCATTCGCCGGCGACAGGATGTTGTTGGTCGACATCATCAGGACCCTGGCCTCGACCTGGGCCTCAACCGAAAGGGGCACGTGGACGGCCATCTGGTCGCCATCGAAGTCGGCATTGAAGGCCATGCAGACCAACGGGTGCAGTTGGATGGCCTTACCCTCGATCAGGACAGCCTCAAAGGCCTGCATGCCGAGGCGGTGGAGAGTTGGGGCACGGTTCAGGATAACCGGGTATTCGGTGACCACTTCATCCAGGACATCCCACACCTCCTTGACACCCTTCTCGACCATCTTCCGCGCACTCTTGATGGTCGTGACAAACCCTTTGCGCTCAAGTTTGTTGTAAATAAAGGGCTTGAACAGCTCAAGTGCCATTTTTTTGGGAATGCCGCACTGATGCAACCGCAGATGCGGGCCGACGACAATGACTGACCGTCCCGAATAGTCGACGCGCTTGCCGAGCAGATTCTGCCTGAACCGTCCCTGCTTGCCTTTCAGCATATCGGAAAGGGATTTCAACGGCCGCTTGTTCGCTCCGGTGATAACCCTGCCGCGGCGGCCATTGTCGAACAGGACATCGACGGCCTCCTGCAGCATCCGTTTCTCGTTGCGGATGATGATATCCGGGGCATCGAGTTCCAGAAGCCGCTTGAGCCGATTGTTGCGATTGATCACCCGTCGATAAAGATCGTTGAGATCGGAAGTGGCGAACCTGCCTCCTTCCAGAGGGACGAGAGGACGGAGGTCAGGTGGCAGGACGGGAATAACCTCCAGCACCATCCACTCCGGTTTATTGCCGGACTCGCAGAACGACTCGATGACAAACAACCGCTTCCCGAGCTTCTGCCGCTTGGTCTGAGAATTAGTGGTCGCCATCTCCTCCCGCAATTCCTTCGACAGCGCCACGAGATCCTTGCTGGCCAGCAGGTCGCGGATTGCTTCGGCGCCAATACCAACACGAAATTTTCCGGGAAATTCCTCACGCATCTGCCGATACTGATCCTCGCTGAGCAGTTTCCCTTGCGGCAGGCTTTCGACCTCGGATTCGACCACGGCATACTGCTCAAAATAAAGAATCTTTTCAAGCTGCTTGAGTGTCATGTCGAGAACCGCACCGATCTTGCTCGGCAGGCTCTTGAGAAACCAGATGTGGGCGACCGGGGCGGCGAGTTTGATATGGCCGAGCCTCTCCCTTCTGACCTTCGATTGGATGACTTCGACACCACATTTTTCACAGACCACACCGCGATGCTTCATGCGCTTATATTTGCCGCAGTTGCATTCGAAATCCTTGACCGGTCCGAAAATCTTGGCACAGAAAAGCCCATCCCGCTCAGGTTTGAATGTGCGGTAATTGATGGTCTCCGGTTTCTTGACCTCACCATGCGACCAATCCATGATCTTTTCTGGTGAAGCAAGCGAGATCTTCACCTTCCTGAATTGTGCGGGGGCTTTCGGTTTCTGAAAAAAATTAAAAAGCTCTTCCACGCTATCACCTCTCCCTTTACAAAGGATTCATCCGACAGCAGAAGCTGCTGTCGGATCTTGAAGAGATTGTCCCCTATATGGGCAATATTATTGAAATTGGCTCAAGTCTCGGTCGACGATCTCACAACCGGGCTTCTATTACTCAATCAGTTCCATATTGAGACACAATCCCTGCAATTCTTTGACAAGAACATGGAATGATTCTGGCAGGCCAGTTGTCAGGAAATTATTACCCTTGACTATGCGCTCGTACATGGTGGTCCGGCCCTCGACATCATCTGATTTAGCTGTGAGAAATTCCTTCAAGGTATAGGCAGCCCCATAGGCTTCCATCGCCCAGACCTCCATCTCACCCAACCGTTGCCCACCGAATTGAGCCTTACCCCCCAATGGCTGCTGGGTCACCAATGAGTATGGTCCAGTAGAGCGGGCGTGTATCTTGTTGTCGACAAGATGATGGAGTTTCAGCATATACATGACGCCAACGGTTACCTTGTTGGCAAACGGTTCCCCCGTCAGGCCATCATAGAGCTGGCTCTGTCCGACTTCATCAACCCCTGCCTCAACCAGCAGTCGGCGGATCTGTCCTTCCTCCGCTCCATCAAAGACCGGGGTCGCTACAAACAGGCCATTCTGGTGCTCTCTGGTCCAGGCGATCAACGCTTCATCATCCTTGCCGGATACGATCGCCTCGTACTCTCCAGGGCTGTAGATCAGGGCCAGTTTTTTCTTGATCGCATCGGCTGCATGTTCGTTGGCCAACTTAGCCAGCTGTTCACCTAGTTTTTTGGCCGCAAAGCCAAGGTGAACCTCAAGCACCTGGCCGACGTTCATACGCGAAGGAACGCCCAATGGGTTGAGCACGATGTCGACCGAGGTACCATCGGCAAAGAAAGGCATATCTTCTTCCGGCAACAGACGAGAGACAACACCCTTGTTGCCATGCCGTCCGGCCATTTTGTCGCCTACAGACAGCTTTCTCTTCGTGGCCACATAGACCTTCACCATCTTTACAACACCTGGAGGCAAATCGTCCCCTTTCCGCATCCGATCGATAATCCCTTCATATCGTTCGGATATCAAACGGGCCTGCTTTTCATACCGGGCAAAGGCTGCGTCAATCAGGTCTTCATACTTCGACTTTTCCGAAAAATCGATGTCTCGCAGGTTATGAAACCCTATCTCCAATGCCATGTCCGCCGTGATCTTTTTGCCCAGCTTGACGACAACTTGTCCGTTAATTCCAATAATATCGGCTTTAGCGGTCCGGCCTTCAATAATATTGCCTATCTCTCTGCAGACACCTCGTTTCAGGCTCCGTATTTCATCGATTTTATCCTGATTGAGTTTCTCAATTTCGAGATCCTCGATCATCAGTGATCGCTCGTCCTTATCCACTCCTTTGCGGGAAAATACCTTGGCATCGATAACAATGCCGGATACCCCGGGCGGAACCCGCAGGGAGGAATCCTTCACATCCTGGGCTTTTTCACCAAAGATCGCCCTTAAAAGTTTTTCCTCGGGAGACAGAACGGTCTCACCTTTTGGAGTAACCTTGCCGACAAGGGTATCACCGGCCTTCACCTCGGCACCAATTCTGACAATACCGGAGTCATCGAGGTTTCGAAGTGTTTCCTCACTGACATTGGGAATATCTCTGGTTATCTCTTCCTTGCCGAGTTTGGTGTCACGAGCCATCGTCTCAAACACCTCGATATGGACCGAAGTGAAGGTATCTTCCTTCAGCAGACGCTCGTTGACGAGAATCGAATCCTCGAAGTTGAACCCGCGCCATGGCATGAAGGCGATTGTCACATTCTTGCCGAGTGCGAGTTCGCCCTGGTCACAGGATGGACCATCCGCGAGTACCGTTCCTTGGGTAACCCGAGTTCCAGGAACAATCAACGGCGTCTGGTTGAAACAGGTGTTCTGATTTGATTTTTTGTATTTCCCTAAACGATATACCGCAACTCCGGTATCGTACCCATCAACGCCGGGTTTATCATAGCGAACAACAATCCTGTTCGAATCAGCCTCTTCGACAATACCATCACCAGCACTGAGCAGGCAGGCGCCTGAATCTCTGGCAACGTATCGTTCCATCCCTGTACCGACGAGTGGAGCCTTCGTCACCATCAAAGGGACAGCCTGTCTCTGCATGTTTGATCCCATGAGAGCACGGTTTGCATCATCGTTTTCAAGAAATGGAATAAGAGACGCTGCAACACTGACAAGTTGATTCGGAGCAATGTCCATGTACGTAATCTTGTCAGCCGTTGAGGTAACGACCTCTCCGTCCTCGCGAACGATAAGATTGTCCAGAGTGATTCTTCTTTGGTCATCCATCTCGACCAGAGCAGGAGCGATGACATGCTTCTGTTCTTGCAACGCACTCAGATACTTGACCTCGTCAAGAACAATCCTCTCTTCCACCTTTCTGTAAGGAGTTTCGATAAAACCATAGGGATTAATCCTGGCATAGGTCGCAAGTGAGACGATCAAACCAATGTTCGGTCCCTCAGGTGTCTCAACAGGACAGATTCTGCCGTAATGAGTCGGATGAACATCCCGAACCTCAAACCCTGCCCGCTCCCTGGATAAGCCTCCAGGTCCAAGAGCACTGAGACGCCTCTTGTGAGTGACCTCGGACAATGGATTGGTCTGATCCATGAACTGGGATAATTGACTGGTGCCAAAGAACTCCTTGATTGCAGCGGATATGGGCTTCGGATTGACGAGATCATGCGGCATGAGGGTTTCAACATCCTGCAGAGTCATCCTTTCCTTGATTGCCCGTTCCATCCTGACCAGACCCATGCGGTACTGGTTTTCCACAAGCTCACCAACCGTACGCACCCTCCGGTTACCGAGATGATCGATATCATCTACCCCGCCCTGTGTATCCTTCAACCGCACCAGATGGCGGATTGAATAGAGTATATCTTCGCGTGTCAAGGCCCTGTTGGATATGTCAATATCAAGGCCAAGTTTCGCATTAATCTTGTAGCGACCGACCTCAGACAGGTCATAGAGATCCTGATTGAAAAACAGATTATCAAAGAAGGATTGGGCAACTTCAACGGTTGGCGGACTGGACGGACGAAGACGCCTGTAAATCTCCAACAGAGCCTCTTCAGTCCCGGCGACCTTATCGGAAGCCAAGGTCTTGCTGAAGGAGTCCGAATACTTAACTCCATCGATCATCAAGATCAAAAATTCAGAGATCCCGGCATCCTTCAAGGTATCGAGCAGGGTATCGGTAATTTCGGTATTGCATAGCGCAATAGCTTCACCTGTTGTCGGATCAAAAATCCCTTTTGCGAGGATTCTCGTGACGACAGCCTCCTTCGAGATCTTCAGGTATTCAATTCCGGCTGATTTGATTTTCTTGCAGAGATTTGAAGTAATTTTCCGACCTTTTTTTGATAAAATCTCACCATCCAGGGGATTTACAAGATCAAATTCAAGCCTCTGGTTGATTGCGGTTTCCTCATCGAAACTGCAGAAAAAATTTTCCCCATCCCGTTTGATGGTGTTGATTGGATAGAATTCCTGCAATAACTCTTCCGAAGTATATCCTATCGCCTTGAGCAGCGTAGTTGCGGGGAATTTCCGTCGCCTGTCAATTCGTACATGCAATATATCCTTGATATCGAACTCCAAATCGATCCAAGAACCTCTGACGGGAATGATCCTTGCGGAATATAGAAGCTTGCCGCTCGCGTGACTCTTGCCGTTATCGTGGGTATAAAACAGGCCTGGCGACCGCTGGAGTTGCGATACAATAACTCGTTCTGTTCCATTGATGACGAAAACTCCATCCCCTGTCATCAACGGCAAGGAGCCGAGGAAAACCTCTTGCTCTTTGATATCACGTATGGATTGAACACCAGTTTCCTCGTCTACATCGTAGGTAATCAGGCGAACTACTATTTTCAGCGGAATTTCATAACTCATTCCTCGCTGCTGACATTCTTCTACGGTATACTTCGGTTCTCCAAATTTATATCGCACAAACTCGAGCGAGCATTGCCCATTAAAATCTCTTATAGGAAATATAGACTTGAGAATTGCCTGCAAACCATAATCTTCACGTTCATCTGGCTCACGATCCATTTGCAGGAATTTCTCATAAGAAATCCGCTGCATTGAAATCAAATGTGGTGGTTCAATAATGCAATCCGCTGTCGCAAAATTTTTTCTAACTCGTTCCATAGTTTTCCTCGAGGTTGCCGTAAGATCTTAAAACTAAATGTTTTCAGTCGGATCTTAAACTAGCTTAAGCGTGGAGATCAGAGGGGGCAGAAAGTGCAATGCAGAAGAAATACGACCTTGAAAGGAAAAACCAATGGCTGTTCCCGCACTGAAAGAGTACAGTTTATGTTAAGCATAGTAGTTCCTTTCTCAATGGTAGATTGAAGTGACCAACACGAGAGAGTCACAGTTCAATTATTTGATTTAATAATACTATTTACGAACTACCTTTATTGCTTTCCTAAACGCGACACGCTACGGGAATTAACCCGTAGCGTGTCAGTTACCAATAATTGTCATCCACAAAGGATGACAATGAATGAATATATTACTTGATCTCGATAGCTCCACCAGCCTCTTCGATCTGTTTCTTGATTGCCGCAGCTTCATCCTTGGAAACACCTTCTTTCACTGTCTGCGGAGCACCTTCAACCAGGTCTTTCGCCTCTTTCAATCCGAGGCCGGTAATAGCCCGTACTTCTTTAATTACTTTGATCTTCTGGTCACCGACAGATGTTAAAATAACATCAAATTCTGTCTTTTCTTCTGCTGCAGCCTCGGCCACAACAGGACCGGCAGCAGCAACCGCAACCGGAGCAGCGGCAGAAACGCCGAATTTTTCTTCCAGCTCCTTGATCAGAACAGAGAGCTCGAGAACGGTCATGTTTGCTATAAAATCAATCACATCTTCTTTTGTAACAGCCATTTGATTATACCTCGCTTGAATTGTAAAGATTCTCTATCATTCTCATGCAGTCACGAGCATGATCGATTAGTTGGCAGCCTGCTCTTTCTGATCCTTTATCGCCTGCAGCCCGTAGAGAAATGTCCGTGGTACGCCCGAAAGCACACGAACAAGACCCGTAGGTACAGCATTCATCACTGAAAGCAGTTGTCCTAGCAACACATCTTTCGATGGCAATTTCGATAAAGCGATCAACTCCTCAACACCAATTTTACTGCCATCAAAAGAAGCAGATCTGATTTTAAATTTTTCATGTTCATCTGCAAATTTTGCCACTACTTTGGCAGGCAATATTGGATCACCGTAGGCAATCACGACAGCAGTTGTTCCTGAAAAATCGTCACTGAGCGAAACACTATCGGTGTTTTGAACTGCTTTCTTTAAAAGAGTATTCTTGGCCACGCGGATTTCAGAGTCGCAGTTTCTCAGATCGATACGAATCTGTTGCAATTCCGAAACTTTCAAACCACAATAGTCTGCAACAACCGCAAATTTGGCACGGCTGAAGGAATCGTTCAATTCCGCGACTATTGCTGTTTTTTCATCACGATTCAATGTACTCCTCCCTGATTGGTTAAATTTTAAAAGGGTTCAAAGAAGCAGTTACAACGTTCAAGAGAGGCTTAATACCC
>JROS01000169.1 GCA_000769715.1 Desulfobulbus sp. Tol-SR | reverse complement strand
GACCACCCACCGCATCCAAGGCGCCCTGTTGCGTGAGTTTATCAGCAAGGAACTGTGGACCCCGGCGAGGATATCCTGTCAGGACCTTATCTGGACCAAAGAAGCCGAGATTGAGCGGCTGAAAGAACTGCAAACCCTTATTGAGAAGGAGATTGAGTGATGGACGAATGTGACCACGGCAGAACGAAGAGTGTGCAAGGAGGCTTTGCTTGCGCAAAATGCGGCATGTTTCTGTGCCAGGAAGAAGAGTTCGACCCCACCGGCACCGAGGCGCATGAGCCCGGGGCCAAGCTGGACGGGGGCAAGACCCTGGCCGGGGTGCTGAGTGATTTCTCCCTGGCCCTGCAGGCAGTGGCCGAGGTCGGTACCCACGGCGCCAGGAAATATTCGCGCGGAGGGTGGCAATCAGTACCTGATGCCCTGACCAGATACAAGGACGCCGAGTGGCGACACCTGCTGAAGTCTCGGCATGAAGAGTACGACCAGGACTCCGGCCTGCTGCACGACGCTCACAAGGCGTGGAACGTGCTGGCGCAGTTGGAGATGAGGTTGAGGATGGAGCCGAAGAAATAAAAACCCCTCTCCAACCAGAGGCCTGCACCAGCCCGATCGAAGAGGGGTTATCCAGGATGTAAGAAAATGGTAGCAAACCCTGCAACGTAAGTCAACAGATAAATGAGGAGAACACCATGAAAATCCAAGAGATCGCATCAGTATGCCACGAAGCAAACCGCGAACTGTGTAATGCCCTGCGGGACCCCAGCCAGCGGCCGTGGATGGAGGCCGAGGAGTGGCAGCGGGCCAGTGCCATAGCCGGCGTGCAGTTCTGCCTGGACAACCCGAAAGCCCCGGCCAGTGCGAACCATAATGCCTGGCTCAAGCAGAAAAAGGCTGAGGGCTGGGTATACGGCGGGGTGAAGGATCCTGTAAAGAAAACCCACCCCTGCATGGTGCCTTACAAGGACCTGCCGAAAGAGCAGCAGGCGAAAGACCACCTGTTCAAGGCTATCGTTTCCGCTCTTGCTCCTTTGTTGGAGGGGTGATTATGGAAAGTCTTGCGGAAGCATTGCCGAAAGAGCAGGCAAGAATACGGGAAATCATTGTAATGTACCGAGACCCAGCATTGAACGGGGCCGGTAACCTGGCAGCCATGATGATGGAACAATCGCTGGCTGCCGCCGATAAAGCAGTCATGTCTGGGGATGTAGTAGCAATGATTCGGGCGTATGAAGACCTGAAAGGCTACTCCATGTAAACCGGCACCGCAAACTGAGTAGCCACATCCCTCTGTCGTTTACCGGTCGTGCCGAGTTCTCCCTTGAGGATCTTGCGCACGGCCGGTTTTATATCCCGCCCGCCGATGGCGAACCTTGGCATTTTCGAGTTGAACTCCCTGATCTCAGCCAGTGCATCCGAGGCATCCCCGTCGATAACCCCCTCCGCCGCCTGCCTGATCAGCCTGCCCCGTCGTGTGGTGATCCGTCCGGATATCCCTCGCAGACTTCGCTCGGCGTTCTGGGCCCGTGTGATCTCGTCCGGAGCAAAGCCGAGGGCGATCATCAGGATCTCGTCCGGGCCGATCTGGCTGTCATCCAACAGCTTCTTGCCGGCGCCGTCCTTCACGCCGTCGGTCGCCGTCCTGATCGCCTTGAAGACATCCTTGATCGGCTTAGGGCTGGCGGTCTCCAAGCCCTTCATGTAATTCCCCTTGTTCATGATCTCATCGTAGCCCTTGACCCACGACTCGGCGATCGAGTACGACGGGCCGATCAGGTTCCCCGCCCACCAGGCGGCCAGGCCTGCACCGTGCAGTTGCTCGGGCGGCTGCGAGGATGCGCCATAGATGTCGCCCATGCCGATCCGGCGGGAGAGGTTGACCCCAGCGACCGTCGGCAGGCCGTAGGCCAGGATGTCGCCCAGCGTCTGACCGAAGGTCTCAGTGAGAGCGTTGGTGTACTCGAGCTTCTTATCTTTGGGTTCGTCGTCGTCACCACCGAACAGCAACTGAACGATGGCCATGGCGGTGCCGGCGAACGGGACCCCGAGCGTCCCGGCCAGGGCGCCAGTAGTGGCGAAGATACCGAGGAACTCCTTGGTAGCGGCGTCGGCCAGCCCTTTCTCCATGCCGCCTTCCTTGAACGCCCGCAGCGAGTCGCGGAACAGCAGGCCGAGGCGCAGGGCGGTCTTGATCCTGTAGGTCTGGAAGGTGAACGGGATCCTCATCAGGTCCTTCTGCATCAACCAGCCCTTGTCGCGCTTGCTGAAGTTGTAGATCGTCTTGTCGATGACATCGGCGGTCTCGTCCATGGCCTCGAAGAAATCCTTCTTGCCAGTGCTGGCAAGATTGAACGAAGCCAGGATGGCAGCCTTACGGGAGGCCAACTCGCCGTG
>JROS01000168.1 GCA_000769715.1 Desulfobulbus sp. Tol-SR | reverse complement strand
AGTAGTGTCCCGGGTTGTGTGCAGAAGCTCTGAAGAGCAAGGAAGGTCATGGTATGCATGTGACGCCCAAGTCACCCCTCGAAAGGGAGCACACCATGACCCGCAGCAAGCTTAGGCTCGAGAAGCCCGACTGGAAAGCCCTGCTCGCCGACGACGCCGACCTGATGCGCGAGATCGTCCGTGCGGCGGTGACCGAGGTGCTCGAGGTCGAGATGACCGAGGCGCTGGGCGCCGAGCGTGGAGAACGCAGCGAGACGCGCCTCGGCTACCGCGCCGGCTTCTACCAGCGCAGCCTCATCACCCGCGTCGGCAAGCTTGAGCTGCGCGTGCCCCGTGACCGTGACGGCCGTTTCTCGACGCAGCTCTTCGAGCGCTACTCACGAAGCGAGAAGGCGCTCGTCGGGGCGCTCGCGGAGATGTACGTGCAGGGGGTCTCGACGCGCAAGGTGAAAGCGATCACCGAGGAGCTCTGCGGGCACTCCTTCTCGGCCTCGGCGATCAGCCGCATCAACGCCACCCTCGACGAGAGCCTCGCCGAGTTCGCACAGCGGCGCCTCGAGGAGAGCTACCCCTACCTGATCTGCGACGCGAGGTATGAGCGCGTCCGCGAGGGCGGCGTGATCCGCTCTCAGGCGGTGCTCGTCGCGATCGGCATCAACCACGAAGGCTACCGCTGCGTGCTCGGCGTCGAGCTTGCCGCCCGGGAGAGCAGCACGAGCTGGAAGGAGTTCCTCGTCGGCCTGCGAGAGCGCGGTCTCTCTGGCGTCGAGCTGGTCGTCTCCGACGACCACCCCGGGCTGCGCAAGGGCATCGCCGAGATCCTCCCCGAAGCCGCCTGGCAGCGCTGCTACGTGCACTTCCTGCGCAATGCCCTGGACCACCTGCCGCGCAAGGTCACCGACGACTGCCTGCAGGAGCTGCGCTGGCTCTACGACCGTCGCAACGCAGCCGAGGCGCAGCGCGACCTGGCCGCCTGGCTGGAGCGATGGAGCTCGACATACCCGCGGCTCTGCGACTGGGTCGAGGAGAACATCTCAGAGACGCTGACCTTCTACCGGCTGCCCCGAGAGCACCACAGGCACATCAAGAGCACCAACATGCTGGAGCGCTTCAACGAGGAGGTCCGCCGTCGTACCCGGGTGGTGCGGATCTTCCCCAGTCAGGAGAGCTGCCTGCGCTTGATCCGCGCGTTGGCCGTCGAGACCCACGAGGGCTGGCTCGAGGAGCACCGCTACCTCAACATGGCGCTCCTGGCCGAGCAGAAGAAGGAGCAGATGCGCATGATCGAACAGGCCGCCTGAGGTTCAGCGAGACACGCATGCCACGACCCGCTTCTGCACAACTTGACGCACACAACC
>JROS01000167.1 GCA_000769715.1 Desulfobulbus sp. Tol-SR | reverse complement strand
CAGCCCCGACAGGCGTGTCAGGCTGCAGTGCCCGATTGAACGTTGGCGGCATACGTCTGTACAAGGATGCTCATGAGCAAAGGAAACCGTCCGGATAGATGGGCTGTGCGGAACGCCATCGCGGTCTGTCCCCCGTGGTGCTCGAACCGCATGCCGCTACGTTTCAGTCGCGTGTTCGCGACCGTCTTGCATGCAGCTTCGGTGACCCCCGTTCCAATGGGCTTGTTTGCAGCTCGTGCTTCGGCGTAGCAGAGGCGTCCCGCGCTGTTGTTGCCGGCCAGGTAGTCGATGATCTCCTGCATTGAATCACGCTTCGCTTGCGTCGCAAGCTGGTCGCGATGGTACCGGAGCTTCTTGAGCACACGGTCCGCACCGTCGTCGATGTGCTTCAGGGTGCTCATCCACCCGGATGCCGCGACCTCGCATTCGGGTGCGCCGCTCCCATGCACTAGCGCGGCCGCGTCACCAAGGTGCTCAGCGGCGTGGAAGAAGTCGAGCAGGAAGCGCACCTTGCCGGTGGCCCCCGATGGTAACCGCAACGCGATCTGCTCAAGAATCTCCCACTGGTGCTTGTCACCATCCGACGCGAAGACGATGTCCAGATCCGGCCGCTGTCCCAACACCTGGTGCAACTCAAGCTCCAGGTCGTCTGCAAGCGTCGCCATCCTCGTTTCGGGCATTCTGCCCAGATAGACGGTTCTCAGCTCAGTACCGTCCTCGTCGTAGAATGCGAGGGTTCCCACCGAAGCTTCGTGCCAGGCCCGTCCGTCAAGACCGTCTTCCATCGCCTCGCACTTGAGACTCGTCGGCCCATAACGAGTCTCGTGGCGTGGTGCTTTTGGGCAGTCGGTCTTCCTGCCGCGGGGCTTCGCGTTCTCACCGTCCATCGGCACCATCACTCCGTCGAGCCCCACCTGAACGGTCACCGCCGCGGCAGGCACGCGCTCCTGACTTCGAAGCTCGTCATTGATCTCGTCGCGGCCCGCCTCCCATCGTGCTGCGACCGCCTTCGGCAATCGCTTGAGCGTCGAACTGCTCAGCATTGCGACCCCCGCATCCCCCAGCAGCGTTGCTCCCTCCTCGGCTGTCATGATTCCGGCAATGCGGCATACGAGCCTCGCCACCTGCGGACTGTAACGCCCCTCCACCAGGCCCAAACGAAGCTCCAGCGGGACGGCGACCGGTCCTCCTCCGGCCGGCGAATAGATGCTGCGCTCCACCTTCACCTCCCCGAACTTGAAGTAGTACGTGCCGGGGCTCTCTCGCCGGTTCCCCCACTTCTTGCCGTTGACCGTGACCTCCGGTGACTTCACATCGGCGTGCTCCAGTACCTCCGCCATCAGGGCACGACCTATCGCGTTCAGCCTCTCCTGAACAAGCCCCTCGACTCGCTCAAGATCTACCTCCGACGGTGGAGTCTTCGACAGATCTCGCCGAAAGTCGGCGATCGCCTGAAGCCCTTCTTCCAGTTCCAAATTGTCTCGTCGCATGGCAACGCTATTGCCTGCCAACGCGGCTCCAGCAAGGACGATGTCTTTCCTCGAGATGATTTCCGTCCAGTCCCATGATCAATACACGCTGCCGTGCGAATCTCAGTCTCCGATTACGATCCGGCGATCATGATGCGTTCGCGCTGGATCTGCACCC